>DAHUZZ010000020.1 GCA_027314915.1 Thermoplasmata archaeon
ATCGCCCTCCGAGCGGGCCGCGGGGCCGGGCCCGCCCCAGCCTTCCTGGCCCAGGAACTCCCTCGCCCGCAGTAGGGGGACGTGGCGGGATCGATCGAGTGGGTCGCGTCCCGTCCGCCCCCCAGGTTCTGGGAACGCCGCCGGTACCGTTGGCCCCTCGCCATCGTGCCCTCGTTCTTCGTGGCCGTCTCGCTCGGGGGCTCCTCACCTCCGTCGCGAGCCCCGGAGCGTGGGGCCGCGTGGGTGGTGGGGGCGACGCTCGACGCGGCCTATGCTGTCGTCCTCCTGACGCGCCCGCTGCGTCCTGTCCGGATTGGGGACCCGGGGGTCCTCCTCGTGTTCGAGGAGTCCGCCCACGCCCTGCTTCGGCCGACTGCGTGGAGCTGGGCGGATCTCGAGGCCCGGCGCGGGTAGCTCGATCGGCGCCCCCGCACCGGCACCCGGCTCCCGCCGGTCCGGCGCGACGGGCCCCAGCTCGCCCGGCTCGGAGCGCGGTACGCCCATCCCTAGGTCAGAGGAAGTCCCGGGGATCCGGGCCCCTGCGGGGGCTCAGGTCGGCGCCCTCGCGGACCGCCTTGGCCTCGGGGGTCCACCGGCCGTAGGCGACGGGATGGTGCCAGCTCGACCTGAAGTCCGGGTCCACAAAGCGGCGTCCCTCCTGGAGCGGGGGCCGGTGCCAGAGGTACTGCCAGAGCAGGTACTCGAGGTAGAGCGCGAGCGCGAAGGTGACGGCGAGCGCGAACGGATCGAGCGGGAGGAGGAAGGTGAGGAGGATCGTGGAGTCGGCGATGAGAAAGCCCATCCCGAGGAGCCACTTCAGGTAGGAGAAGAGGAGGAACTCGGTCCAGCTCGGGCCGGGCTCCTCGATGGCGCGCCTCCGCTCCTCGTCGGAGAGCGGCGCCATGTAACCGTCCCACCAGTGATGGCGCCGGGGCGGCTTCGGGGGCGCCGACCCCGCGGGGGCGGCATCGGCCAGGGGGATCGGGCCGTCCTCGGCCACCGGCCTTCCCTACGGGGCCATCGGCGCGGC
The DNA here is from genome assembly GCA_027314915.1 of Thermoplasmata archaeon. Classification (GTDB taxonomy): domain Archaea; phylum Thermoplasmatota; class Thermoplasmata; order Lutacidiplasmatales; family UBA184; genus JAKIVR01. Next base: position 1,031 of record DAHUZZ010000020.1, read on the forward strand.
CGAGGGCGCGAGGGATGTGGAGGCGGCGGCGGAGGCGCCCGCCGCCTCGGGCCGGGCCGTGGGACCGGGGTAGAGGTGGCAGGAGACCAGGTGGTCCGGGCGGACCTCGAGGAGCGGGGGTTCGACCTTGGAGCAGATCGGCATCACGGCCGGGCACCGGGTGTGGAACCGGCAGCCCGACGGCGGGGCGGCGGGGCTCGGCACGTCGCCCGAGAGGATGATCCGCTCGCGCTTGAGCTCCGGGTCCGGGATCGGGATGGCGGCGAGCAGCGCCTGCGTGTAGGGGTGGAGCGGCCGCGTGAAGAGCTCCTCGGTGGGCGCGGTCTCGGCGACCTTGCCCAGGTACATCACGACGACCCGGTGGGAGACCGCCCGGACGACCGACAGGTGGTGGGAGATGAACAGGTAGCTCAGCTCCTGCTCCGTCTGGAGCTTCTTCAGGATGTTCAGGATCTGCGCCTGGACGGAGACGTCGAGGGCGCTCGTGGGCTCGTCGAGGACGATGAAGTCGGGCCGGAGCGCGAGCGCGCGGGCGACCCCGATCCGCTGGCGCTGCCCGCCGGAGAACTCGTGCGGGAACCTCCACAGGTGCTCCGGATTGAGCCCCACCGCCTGGAGCAGCTCGGCGACCCGCTTGTAGCGCTCCGCCTTGGTGCCCATGTGGTGGATCGCGAGCGGCTCGCTCACGATGTCCCGGACCAGCATGCGCGGCGAGAGGGAGCTGAACGGGTCCTGGAAGACGATCTGCAGCTTGCCGCGGAGCTGCTGGAGCCTCCGCCCGCTCATCCGGTAGATGGAGTACTTGTTCGCGATCTGGTCGAGCTCCTTGAGGAGCCCCTCCTGGCCGGCGACGGCATGGCCGTTCCCCGCGGCGGACCCCTCGGGGGACCCTTCGGCCGCCCCCAGGGCGGTGTAGATCTCGTTGAGCCGCCGGAAGACCTCGGGCGGCGGACGGTAGTAGGTGTGGCCGCTCGTCGCCTCGATGAGCCTCAGGATGAGCCGGCCCGCGGTGGTCTTCCCGCAGCCGCTCTCGCCGACGAGCCCGACGGTCTCGCCCTTGTAGATGTCGAAGCTGATCCCGTCGACGGCCCGTACGTCCCCGATGTGGGAGGAGAAGATGCCCCCCCGGATGGGGAAGTACTTCCGGACGTTCCGGACGGAGAGCAGGATCTCCTTCGACCCGTTATCCATCCGCCGGACCCCTGACCCCCCTCATCCCTTGGCCACAGGTCCGTGGTATAAATGGCACGCGACGACATGCCCCGTGGCCTCGACGGTCATCGGGGGCCGGACGTCCTTGCAGATCGGCATGGCGTGGGGACACCGGGGGTGGAATCGGCAGCCCGAGGGCGGATAAATGAGGTTGGGGACGCTCCCCGGGATCGATTCGAGCCGCTTGGTCGGATCGTCCATCCGGGGGATCGAGGCGAGCAGCCCCTGCGTGTAGGGGTGCAGCGGGTGCTTGAAGATCCGGCCGACCGGGCCGATCTCGACGATGTTGCCGGCGTACATGACGCAGACCCGGTCGGCCACCTCGGCGATGACGCCGAGATCGTGGGTGATGAGCATCACCGCCGTGCCGATCCGCGTCTTGAGGTCCCGCATCAGCTCGAGGATCTGCGCCTGGATCGTCACGTCGAGCGCGGTGGTGGGCTCGTCCGCGATCAGGAGCTCCGGCTCGGCGGAGAGCGCCATGGCGATCATCACCCGCTGGATCATCCCGCCGGAGAGCTCGTGGGGGTAGCCGCGGGCCACCTGCACGGGGTTCGCGATGCTGACCCCCTCCAGGAGCCGCACCGTCCGCCAGAAGGTCTCGTGCTCGAGGGGCCGCCGGACCCGCCCCCGGACCCCCCAGATGCCGTAGTAGAACGTCCGCGCGCGGAGACCGAACCGGCGGCGGGAGATGGCGCGGCGCGCCCCCCGGCCCGACCGGCCCTGGCGCATCTCCTGCATGTAGACGCCCTTGAGGTCCGCGTCGTAGGAGAGCACCTTGAGCTGGCGCTGGAGGAAGCGCCGCTGGAGCGTCGAGAGCCGCCGTCGGCGGACCGCTTCGTCGATCTCCCCCCGGTGCTCCTCGGGGTTCGACCAGGCGCTGCGGAGGATGTAGAACACCTCGGTCGCGAGCGTCGGGGAGTTCGCCGCCTCTCCGAGCGCGCGGCAGGCGGCCCGGAGCTCCTTCGGGTCGTTCGACTTCGCCGACTGAATCGCGGCCTCGATGGCGGGCGCCACGCCGTGGGCGCCGGGGGTGGCCGCCAGGATGCCCTGGACGATCTGGGGCCCCCGGTGGAGGAGGAGCGCCTCGGAGATCTGGTTCGAGATCGAGAAGATGGGGTTCATGGCGCTGGTGGGCTCCTGGAAGATCATCGAGATCCCCCCGCCCCGCACGGCGGCCATGCGGTCCTGGCCCTCGCGGATGCGCCGGAACCGGCGCGTGACCTTGATCCGCTTGGTCTTCTTGTCGGTGGTGAACTTGGCCTCGCGGTCGAGCCCCCAGAGGAGGTTCGCCCCCTTGAACAGGATCGTCCCGTCCATGATGCGGCCGGGCGGGTCGGAGATGAGCTTCGTGATCGAGAACGCGGTGACGCTCTTCCCGCAGCCGGTCTCGCCGACGAGCCCGACCGTCTCGCCCCGCCGGACGTTGAAGGTGACCCCGTCGAGCGCCTTCACCACGCCCTCGTAGGTGAAGAAGTAGGTCCGGAGGTTCCGGATGTCCAGCACCACGTTCCCGATCGAACCGGAGATCGTGGTGATCTCCTCGGTCCGGGGCTCGGGGGCGGGCCCGGACAGCGCGGTGGGGAGCGGCCGATCGGACGGGAGCGGGGACCCGAACGGCCGGGGGCTCGCCTCGCTCGCCACCGACGCCCTACCTCCTCAGCCTCGGGTCGAGCGCATCGCGGAGCCCGTCGGACAGGAAATTGACGGCCAGGCCGAAGGCGAAGAGCGTGAGCCCGGGAAGGAAGATCTGCCACCAGGGGAAGACGCAGGTCGGGGCGGTCTCGCAGTAGGTGAAGAGCCCCTCGAGGAACGTGGTGTTCACGCTGTGGGCGGTGATGTTGCCCCACTCGGGGAACCACTGGGCCGGGAAGATCGAGAAGCCGAGGAAGACGAGGACGCCCAGGCTGAGGGGGATGGTGCCCACGTCGAGCGACATCTGGACGAAGACCGGGTAGAGGCTGTTCGGCACGATGTGGCGCAGCAGGATCCGCCCGTTCTTCGCCCCGCTCGCCTTCGCCGCCTCGACGTACTTCTGCTCGCGGGTGACGAGCACCTGGCCCCGCACGATACGCGTGTAGATCGGCCAATCGGTGATGATGAAGGCGAAGAGCAGGATCCCGAGGCGACCAAAAAGCCCTGGGAACGCCGAGCCCAAGGTGGCCAGGATCACGATGAGGAGGAGGAGGCCGGGGATGGCGAGGAAGATGTCGGTGAAGCGCATGATCACCTCGTCCGAGTAGCCGCCCAGGTAGCCCGCGGTGGCGCCCAGGAGGAGCCCGATGGAGGCGCCGGCGGCCACGACGGCGGCGGAGATCCCGAGCGACCAGGGCGCGCCTTTCACGAGCCCCGCCTCCAGGTTGTAGAAGTAGCCGTTCTCCGGGGTGTTGGTGATCGAGCCCAGCGGGAGCGGTCCGCCCGAGGTCAGGGTGAGGGTCGGAGCGATCAGCGAGGGGAAGTACTGGTCCACGGCGATGCAGTTGGGCGAGGGCGGGGGCGTGCCGATCGGGTAGGTGCACAAGCAGCCCGAACCGGCGAGGGGGTTGCCGCTCGTGCCGCACATCAAGGTCATCTGGTCGTTCGGGGCCGGGAAGAGCGGCGAGTAGATCGCCACGCCGATCATGAAGAGCAGGATCCCGATCCCGACGAGCGCGAGGGTGTTGCGGCGGAGGAAGTAGAGGGTCCGCTTGAGCTGGGCGATCTGCGGGTTGGGCCGTCGCCCCTTCGGGAGCGGGGGGCCCCCGGAGCTCTCGGGGGCGGCCGGTTGCGCATCCACCATCGTTACCCGAGCCTCACTCGCGGGTCGAGCGCCGCGTAGAGCAGATCAACGGTCAGGTTCGCGAAGACGACGATGAAGGTGAACAGGAGCGTGGTCGCGAAGATGAGCCCATAGTCTTGCGTCGGCTGGACGGAGTAGACGAGGAGGAGCCCGATCCCGTTCAGGCCGAAGACGTCCTCGATCACGGGGAAGCCGGCGATGAAGGCGGCGAAGGTCAGGCCCAGCACCGTGACCGTGACATTCAGGCTGTTGCGCCCCGCGTGGTAGCTGATGACCCGGGACTCGGGGACGCCCTTCGAGCGGGCGGTCCGGATGAAATCGAGGTTCATCACTTCCAGCATGCTGTTGCGGACGAACCGGAGGATGAGCGCGATCGACCCGAAGGCGATGACGAGCGCGGGGAGGATCATCCGCTGGATCGAGTTCGCGGCCAGGTACCAGTTCTGCTGCGCCTGGGCCGCGTTCGGCGCGATGAGGGCGTTGATGACGGCGTCCACGGTCGGGAAGCCGGTCGGACTGGTCGCCTGGTGCTGGCCGATCCAGGTGGGGTACTGGCTGTTGATGAGGCACTCTTTGACCGGCCAACTGCCGTACCACTGGTTGAACGCCGTGGATTGCGTGCTGCAGTAGGTCGCGTGGACACCTCCGCTTAAAAAGATCGTCGCGGCGTACAGCACCAGGACCGCGAGCAGGAAGCCAGGGAAGGCGAAGCCCGAGAACGACAGGACCCGCGCCGACTGGTCGAACGGACGGTTCCGGTAGACGGCGGAGTAGTTGCCGATCGGGATCGCGAGCAGCAGGATGATCATGAGGGACAACGCGGCGAGCTCGAGGGTGTAGGGGAGGTACCAGCCCAGGATCGAGGTCACGGGGTTGCTCTGCGAACCGAAGAGGTTCACCGAGGCGAAGCTCTTCGCATCGCTGTAGCCCCAATTGAGGGTCAGCGCGTTGTAGATGTAGTGACCCCATTGCACGATGTACGGTTGATTAAGTCCGATCTGGTTGATGGCGCGCACGTAGGTGGGGTTCTGGCAGGGCGGGCCGTTCGCGGGGCAGGCGCTCCCGATCGTTCCCGGCGCACAGGTCGGTTGGTACCCGCACGGCGCCTTCGTGGGGCCCAGGATGGCCAGGATATGCACGGAGGTCGGGAGCGCCGAGACCAGCACGAACGTGATGGTCATCACGCCGATGATGACCGGGATGAGCAACAGGAGTCGTCGGACGATGTAGATCCATAGCTTCACGGACCCTCACCCCGCGCTAGCAAGTGACTCGGAATGTCCCCCGACTTCGGATGGGGTATATATCGATTAACCAAAATCAACCCGGATTCCGTGGGGTCGGGGGCGGCGGGAAGGTCGTGACCGCCGAGTACCGGGCCACGGCCGCGTCAGTACAGCTCGAGCGCTCCGGTGAGCGGGTCCAGCTCGCTCGTCGGGGCCGGCCCGACCCCGAGGCACGTCCTGGTGCCGGGCGCCACCTCGGTATAGCCGGCATCCTCGACGAAGACCGCGGGAAGGCCACGCGCGATGGCCTTGCGGCGGATCGTCTCGAGCTCCTCCAGGGTCTCCACCTGGAGCGCGATCTTCGCCTGGCCGGACTGCCGCCATGCCTCGAGCCAGTCCCGGTGGCGCCGCTCGGCCTCGGCGACGAGGAGGACGGCCGCGTGCGCGCCCTGCACCACCGCCTTCCCCGGCGTCATCCGGAGCTCCCCCCGGAGGATGAGGACCATCTTCCAGTGGTTGCGGGGAAGCCCGGTCCTAGCCACGGATCGCCTCCTCGCGGCGGACCCGGAGCTCGTCCATCTCCCCCCGGAGCTCCCGGAGCCGCTCCTCGAGTCGGGCGGTCTCGTTCGGAGCCTTCGCGCCCACCCGGAGCGCGTGCTGGGTCCGGCGCACCTCGCGCTGCAGCCGCGCCAGGTCCCGGAGCAGCGGCTCGGGGGAGTCCGACCCCGGGGCCGGTTCGGGTTCCGGGGCCCGGGGCGGCTCGCGGGCGAAGCCCCCGCGCAGCGCGGCGACGACGAGCCCCCCGCCCGTGATGGCGGCCAGGATCGTTTCGAGGATCGGATCGGACCATCCGGCGGGGAACGGGGCGGCCGAGGAGAAGGTGAGCCCGTAGCCGACGAGGACCGTCAGGGAGAGGCTCAGCAGCACGCCCATCGTGGCGGTCTCGACGGCCCGGAGGTAGGCGAGCTCGCCCCGGAGACGCCACTCGGGGAAGAGGGCCCGGCACCACGCGAGGCCCGGGGCCGCCAGCAGGAGCGCGCCGCCGGCGATCGCTTCGAGGGGTTCGAGGGCCATCGCGGCCGCTAGCCGGGCGGCGGTCCTCCCTGGGCGAACTGGCGTTCCAACTGCCGGCGCAGTTTGCGATTGCTCGAGATGCCGTGCGCCGCCTTGCGGGTGGTCTCCCAGTACTTGAGGAGCCCGCGGACCTCCTGCGGCTTCTGCCCGCTGCCCCGGGCGATCCGGTGGATCCGGTCGCCCTTGATGAGGTGGCCATCGTCGAGCTCGTCGCCGGTCATCGAGTCCAGGACGGCGCGGAACCGGCGGAGCCGGGCCTGCGTCTCCTCGAGCTGGCCTTCCGCGATCTTCGCCGATCCCATCCCCGGTAGGAAGCTGAGGAGCTTCGAGAAGGAGCCCATCTGGCCCAGCGAGTCGATCTGGGTCCTCATGTCCCGGAGCGAGAACTTCCCGCTCATCAGGTGCTCCGCCGCGTTCTTCGCCTCCTCCTTGTCGGTGAGCTCGTCGAACCGCTCGAGGAGCGTCTGGATGTCGCCCATCCCGAGCAGGCGGGAGACGAACCGGGTGGGCTCGAAGTGCTCGAGCTCGTCCAGGTGCTCTCCGGTGCCGAGGAAGAGGATCGGGGCGCTGCTCACCGCCACGGCCGAGAGGGCCCCGCCGCCCTTGGCCGAGCCGTCGATCTTCGTGAGGATGACGCCGTTCAGCCCCACCGCGTCGTGGAACGCTTGCGCGCTGCGGCCGGCCGACTGGCCCATGGCGGCGTCGAGGACGAGGATGATCTCGTCGGGCGCGAGGACCTCCTTGACCCGCTTGAGCTCCTCGATGAGCTCGGGATCGATCCCGCTCCGTCCCGCGGTGTCGACGATGATCGTCGAATGGGCGGGGAACTCGCGGAGCGCCCGCCGGACGATCTCCTCCGCCCGGCGCTCGTTCCGGTCGGCGAAGAAGTCGCAGCCGATCCGCCGGGCGAGCTGTTCGAGCTGGTCGATGGCCGCGGGACGGTGGACATCGGCGGCGACGAGCGCCGCCCGGACCCCCTTCTTCTGGTAGAACCGTGCGAGCTTGCCCGCGGTGGTGGTCTTGCCCTGGCCGAAGAGACCGGCGAGGAGGATCTTCCGGGGCCGGGTGTCGAAGACCTGGTCCGGTCCCAGGATCCCCCGGATCTCCTCGTAGATGATCCGGACGAGGAAGTCCCGGACGCTCGCCCCGGCGGGCGGCTTCTCCTCGGTCGCCCGCCGGCGGACCCGCTTCGTGAGGTCGAGGGTCAGCTGGACGTTCACGTCCGCCTGGAGGAGGGCGCGCTGGATGTCGCGGACCACCTCGCCCAGGAGCGCCTCGTCGATGGTGCTGCTCCGCGCGATCTTCTGCAGCACGCCGCGCAGCGACTTGCCGAGCGTGTCGAGCACCATCCCCTCCCGAGCCTCCTTCGACGGGCCACCACGAGCTTAGGGACCTCATAGCCTTGGGGTGCTAGGTCATCACAGGGGGGCCGGATCCCGGCTCCGCGCAACCGATTTATCCCATCCGCCCGGTCCACGCCGCGGAGTCATGGACGATGCCCGTCCCGCCGTTCCCCCGCGACCGGCCGCGGTCGTCCCGCCCAAACTGAACCCGGTCCGGGTCCCGGTCCCGGAGGAACCCGTCACCGACCGGATCGACGACTTCCGGGAGATCCTCCGCGCGTACTCCAAGGAGGACGCGGTCCTGGAGGCGAAGCGGTGCATCCAGTGCCGGCGGCCCTGGTGCGTCGAGGCCTGTCCCATCACGCAGGATTGCCGGGAGTACCTCAAGCGGGCGGCGGAGGACGACTTCGATGGCGCCGCGCGGGTCACGCTCGACGGGAACCCGCTCGCGACGAGCCTGTGCAAGGTCTGCTACCGGTACTGCGAGGACTCCTGCGTCGTGAAGAAGAAGGGGGTCCCGATCGCGATCCGGCACCTGAAGCGGGCCGCGCTCGAGCTCGGCCATTCCGACCTGACCTACGAGCCCAGCGCGCCCAAGCACCAGCGGGTGGCCGTGGTCGGGGGGGGACCGGCGGGGATGATGATGGCCTGGGAGCTCGGGATCCGTGGGTACCCCGTCACGGTCTTCGAGCAGGAGGCCCGCATCGGCGGGCTCCTGCAGACGATCCCGGCCTACCGGATGACCGACGCCGACGTGCAGGCCGACCGCGCGCGGTACCGGCATCTCGACGTGACCTGGACGACGCTCCGCAAGATCGGCCCCGAGTTCTCCCCCGAGAAGCTCCTCGGGGAGGGGTACCAGGCCGTCGTGCTCACGATCGGCACCTCCGAGCACCGCCGCCTCGCGGTGCCCGGCGAGGGGCTTCCCGGCGTCCTCCCGGCGCTCACGATGCTCCGGCGGATCAACCAGGGACTGCCCGTCGAGCTCGGACGGAAGGTGGTCGTCGTGGGCGGCGGCGACGTCGCCATGGACTCGATCCGGAGCGCGATCCGGCTCTGCGCCGCCAAGGACGTGACCTTGGTGTATCGGAGGAGCCGGTCGGAGATGCCGGCGGACCCGGAGGAGCTCCACGGCGCGGAGGAGGAGGGCATACGGTTCCTCTTCCAGAAGGCCCCGGTCCGGATCGAGGGGAGCGGGCACGTCTCGGGCCTCGTGGTCCAGGACATGGAGCTCGGCCCGCCGGATTCGAGCGGCCGCCGCGCCCCCCTCCCCGTTCCCGGATCGGAGGCGACGATCCCCTGCGACACGCTCATCGTCGCCGTCGGGCAGCGCACGGACCTCACCGGGTTCGATGCCGCGCTCGATCTCACGATCGCGACAGGCGGGTGGCCCGAGGGCAAGGGACCCGGCCGCGCGACCGCGATCCCGGGCGTCTACGCCGTGGGCGGACGGTCGGTGGTGTACGCGATGGGCGCCGCGATGGAGACGGCCGAGGCCGTCGACCGGTACCTCGCCGGGAAGCGGGGCGAGCCGACTGGGCCGCGCCCCGATCCGTTCGGGGGCGCGGGCCACGCGACCCTTCCGGCGGGCTACACCCGGCCCATCCGGAGCTGAACCGGGGGGACCGGGCCCAGAAGGTTGATGGCCCCTCGCCGACCTTGCTCGGCTGCAGGGACGGGATGAACGGTCGAACGGCGGCTCCGGGCCTGGTCGTCGCGCTGGCGGGGATCCTCCTCCTGTCCGGGCTCGCTTCGGCGGCCGTCCCGAGCGGCGGGGCCGTCCGGTCCGCCGAGGCGGGCGGCCGGACCGTCCCGGCCTCTCCTCCGCTCCCCAGCGCGCTCGCCGCGCCCTGGGCGGCGCGCTCGGGCTACGTGTCCGGCTGGGCGACCAACGTGAGCGGCATCGCCCCGCTCTCGGCGAGCATCACCGTCACGGTCACCTTGTGGCCGAACCAGACCGGCCTCTTCGACCGCTCCCCGCTCGCCCCCGCGCTCTCCCCGGCCGCGTTCGAGGCGCAGTACAGCCCGAGCCCGGCGTCGGTGGCCTCGCTGGAATCCTACTTCGGGTCCGAGGGGCTCACGATCGTCCAGGTCTCGACCGACCGGCTCTCGATGACCCTCCAGGGCCCGGCGAGCGAGGTCGGTTCGGCGTTCGGCACCACGATCGAGCAGGGCTGGTATGGGGGCGATGCGGTCCACTTCCCGACCTCCGTGCCCCGGCTCCCCGCGGAGCTTTCCGGGCTCGTCTCGGCGGTCAGCGGCCTCTCCAACGGCTTCACGCACTTCACCCTGCCCGTCGCCCGGCTGCCCTACGCGCCCGCCGCGGGGCCACGACCCGCGCAGGGTCGGACCTCCACCCTGATCACCCCGGCGTCGATCCACACGATCTATGACGTGAACTCGCTGTACAACTACTCCGGCGCACCGCACTACGCGATCGGCCAGGGGATCGCCCTCGTGCTCTGGGGGGACGGCTTCTCCCCGACGGACACTTCCACCTTCTTCAGCCAGTACTATCCCTCGAGCTTCCCGGCTCCCCAGATCATCGGAGTGCCGGTCGACGGCGCGCCCCGTCCCGGCCCCGGCGCGGTGAACGACCCGAGCCAGGCGCCGCTCGAGCTCACGCTCGACCTGGAGTGGTCCGGCTCGCAGGCCCCGGGAGCGAGCCTGTACGCGGTCTACGCACCCGACGGACCGGCGAACGACCAGTACTCCCCGAGCGACGCCTCGCTCGAGGACGCCCTGAGCACCGCGGTCGGGGAGCCCCAGGTCCACGTGGTCTCGATGTCCTTCGCGACGGCCGACGGGGCGGATCCGTCCTTCCAGGCGGCGTTCTCCACGACCTTCGCGTCCGCCACGGCCCAGGGGATCACGATCGTGGCCGCGAGCGGGGACAACGGCGGGACGAGCAATGCGAAGGGGGCCTGCACGACGACGCCCCAGCCGCAGTTCCCGGCCGCCTCACCCTACGTGCTCGCGGTGGGCGGCACGGCCCCGGTGCTCGCCGTCTCGCTGACCGGCAACGTCGTCGGCCTCGAGAGCGAGTCGGCCTGGTCCGGGTCCGGCGGGGGGTACTCGGTCGACTACCCGGCCCCGTCCTGGCAGCTCCAGAGCGGCGCCGGACCGGTGATCGCGCCCCACGGGAACCGGGGGATCCCGGACGTGTCCGGCCCGGCCTCGTACAACTTCCTCTACTTCAACGGGCAGTCGGGCGCGGGGAACGGAACGAGCTTCGCGGCGCCGACCTGGGCCGGGATCATTGCGGAGATGGATGCCCTCCGCGGCACCCCGTTCGGCGAGCTCAACGCCCGGCTCTACGCCATCGGCACGGCGGAGCCGACCGGCCACGTGGCGCCCGGGCTCGCCGACATCACCACGGGCCAGAACTGTCTCGGGCCCGCGACCGTCGGGTGGGATACGGCGACGGGATGGGGCTCGCCCCGGGGCGGGGCGCTCTACAACGATCTGACCGGCTCCTACGTCGCCGTCGTCATCGATCCTTCGACGAGCACCGCGACCCCGGGCAGCTCGTTCACGGCGCAGGTGACGGTCCTGAACGCGACCGACCGGGCGCCGATCTCCGGGCTCACGGTGAACGTCTCGCTCTCGAGCGACAACGGCTACAGCGGGCCGTGCGGCGGCACGCTATCGTCCGGCAGCGAGGTCTCGAACGCGACGGGGGTCACGGTGGTCTCCCTCTCCGTGCCGAACTGCTTCCTGGGCACCCACGCGACGCTCACCGCCTCCGTGCTGGAACGCGGCCTGTTCGGCAGCAACTCGACGTCCATCTCGGTGAACCTGCTCGGGATCGCCGGTTTCCTCGCCTTCATCACCCAGTTCCCGTACAACCTCATCGCGTTCGCGGTGATCATGCTCGTCGCGACCGTCACCGGCTGGAGTATCGGCTCCTATCGGCGGCGCCGCCGTTCGGCGGCGATGCTCGCGGCCGCCGGCGCGATCCCCTCCGCGCCGATGGCGGCCGCCCCTTCCGGAGCCGGCCCGCCTCCGGCTCCCCCACTGAGCGCACCGACCGGGGGAACCCCGGGTCCCCGGGGTCCGGCCGCGGCCCCGGGCGCGCCGGCTCCCGGGGCGGGAGGGCGGGAGATGGTCGGCTGCCCCGTCTGCAACTTCCGGTTCGTGCCGGACCTGGGGTTCTGCCCCAGGTGCGGCCACTACCTCGCACCCCCGCCGCCGCGACCCGCGCCGCCGAGACCCCCTCCCCCGGCGTGAGCCCGGCCCGCCGGGATGGGCCCGGGGGCCCGCGGGCCGCGGAGCAGGCGTACCCTCAAGACCGAGGCCGGACATCCCGAGCCCGTGGTCGAGCGTGCCCGCGGCCCGTCCACCGCCGATGCCACCCGGGCCTACATCGACGAGCATCCGAGCATCCGCGACGCGCTGCGCGACGACCTGGTGAACTTCGCCTTCCTCGCCCGTAAGATCCAGTCGGAACGCCCGCTCCGGAACGAGGAGGCGATCGAGATCGCGCTCCGCCGCTACCAGCAGGAGATGCGCACCGAGTCCCCCCCGCTCCGGGCGGTGCAGGAGCTCCTCGCCCGGAGCCGGCTCGAGGTCCGCAGCCGCGTGGCCATCCTCAGGATCAAGGAGGACCCTCCCATCATGGACCGCCTGTACAACATCGGGAAGGGACTGGTGCCCGAGCTGCGGCGCCGGGGGGTCTTCCAGATCTTCCAGGGCTCGCGGGCGCTCACCGTCCTCTGCGAGGACGACCTCCTGCCGGTCCTGCTCGAGGAGGTCCCCCCGAAGAACGTCCTCCACGTCGAGCGCGGCCTCGCGACCGTGGCCTTCCGGAGCGGCCCGGCCGTGGCGGAGACCCCGGGGGTCCTCGCCGTGATCGCCGAGAGCCTCTACCAGCGGGGGCTCAACTGCCTCGAGACGATGAGCGTGCACACGGACTCGATCTTCGTCTTCCGCGAGAGCGACCTGGTGGGCGCCCTGGCGGCGCTCTCCCGTCTGACCGCCCCGGAATCCGGCGCCACCGGCCCGAGCCCGGGAACGACCGGCGGTCCGCGCGGGAACGGCAGCGCCGTTCAGGCCTGAGCGGGGGCCGCGTCCGGCTGGGGCGCGGTCGGGGGCGACGTGCCCCAGGCGCTCTGGCCCATCAGCGCGCCCTGGAGGAGCTTCGAGCGCTCGCGCGAGCTCAGGCCGGGATGCTGGCCGTACAGGTGGATCTCGAGGCTCGCCCGGGTCGCGTACTCCCGCGAGCAGACCGGGCAGAGGAAGACCGCGGAGTCGCCCACGAACCGGGCGCAAACGCAGCCGAGCACGTGGCAGGGCATCGGGGTGCTGCGATCCCGGGGCCGCGCGAAATGCCGGCGGGTCCGTCCATCCTGCGGCGCGAGGAGGTAATGGCTCGCGCGAAGATGGTGGCAGCCGGTACAGGCGAGAAGCCTCAGATGCCGCCGCTGGGTGACCATGGTGGGTTGCTCGGCCCGGCCCCCGAAGGCCCGCGTCGTACGACGCGGGACCCCCCGGGGGGGCCCGGCCCTTCGGGTCGTCGAACTTGATGGTGCGGATATAGCTGACATGTCGCCCCGCCGACACGGGCTCCGGTCGGCGCGGCCCGGGGTCGCCGGCACCGACCTGCGGATGGGCCCGGAAGCCCTCCTCCGATGGGATAACAACCTTCATTGCCGAGGGCCCCAGTTCTTGGTCCCCGGATGCCCGTCAGCAAAGCCCCCGGCCCGACCGCAGCCGAGATCGCGCGGCGGTACATCGAAGACCACCCCTCGATCCGCGACTGCCTGGGCTACGACATCATCAACTTCACCTCGCTGGGCCGGAAGATCCGGGCCGAGACCGGGCTCGCGAACCAGGAGGCGGTCGAGGTCGCCGCCCGACGGTACCGCCGCCAGATGCGCACGGAGCCCCCGCTCGAGAGCCGGGTCCTCGAGGTGGTCAAGGGCAGCCGGATCGAGGTGCGGACGCGCGTCGTGATCATGACGGCGCCGACCGACTGGGACCTCCTCGGGCATATCCTCGAGGTCGGACGGGCGCTCCTCGCCGACCGTCGGCACCTGATGCAGCTCCTCCAGGGTCCGGGCGCCCTCACGATCCTCTGCGAGGAGGATCTCGCGGACTCGATCCTGGGATCGCTCGGACGCCGCGGCCCCCTCGCGGTCCACCGGCACCTCTCGGCCATCACGGTGCGGAGCCCCGAGGCGATCGTGGAGACCCCGGGGGTGCTCGCCTTCCTCGCGGGGGCGCTCTTCCGGGCGGGGATCAACAGCCTGGAGCTGATGAGCGTCTACACCGATTCGACCTTCGTGGTCCGGGAACGGGACGTGCTCCACGCCTTCCGGGTCCTCTCTGAGCTCGTGCACCCGGCCGAGCCGGGCCAGGAAGCGACCGATCCGAGCGGCCCCCGCTGAACCGGTGCGGGCCCGCGGACACGGTCGTCCCGGGGCCGTCGAAGGACGGGAGCCGTCGCCGGCGGCTGATGAGGTATATATAACGGACCGAGGTAGCAGCGACGTCCCCGCCGGTCCGGTCCCGGACCCGGGGCGCCGAAGGCATGTCCGAGCCCTACCATCCTCCACGGAGCGTCCGCCGATTGTCCCGGAGCCGCGCGCTGTCCCCGATCTCCTCGGTCATCGTCGTGGTGATCGTCCTCGCCCTGGTCGGCGTGATCGCCTACGGCGTGATGGGCGGCTTCACGCCCAACGGCGGCACGAGCTGCTCGCCCCCGACGGCGGCGGCCTGCGGGGCGCTCATCAACACGCACGATGTGAGCCTCATCGTGCCCTACCAGTCGGTCCAGGAAGGGAGCTCCGTACCGGTGACCGCGAGCCTTCCGGTCGGTGAGACCGCGTCCTCCTTCACGTTCAACTTCGGGGACGGCAGCCTCTCCCACCCCCTCACGCAGCCGGTCACCAACCACACCTACTCCGAGCCGGGGATCTACCTGCTCAGCGTGAAGGCGCCCGTGAACGGGCTCGTCCACGACAACGACCGCAGCCTCATCCAGATCAAGGTCACCTCCTCCTTCGCCGCGGCCTCGAACGACAGCCTGCCGACGATCGGCGGCGCCATCGCGGCGAACTCCACGGCCGTGGCCTCCGTCCCGTCGCCCACGGCGGTGCTCCAGGCCGGGGAGTCGGTCACGCTCACCACGACCTACACCAACGCGCCGACGAACCCGCTCTGGCGCGAGGTGCCGCTCGTGTTCAAGAACCCGACCGGCGCGACGGTGCGGGCCAACTCGTCGACCGACGTGAGCTCGAACGAGACGGTCGCGTTCGGCAGCGCGGGCCAGTACGTGGTCACGGCGGTCGGGGGCGCGACGGACCTGGCCAACACCTCGTCCGTTCCGCTGGCCTACCAGAACTTCACCTGGAGCATCTTCGTGGCGGCCACCGGCACCCACGCGGGGGTCGCGGGGCTCTCGAGCCCCCGGAGCCCGCACCCCGGGACCATCATCAGCTACGAGGACGCTCCGGGCGGGGCCCGCACCGAGGACCCGGCGCTCGCCTACGACACGGTGAGCTACGAGCCGATCGCCAACGTCTACGAGCCGCTCATCAACTACAACGGGACCGACATCGGTCCGAACCCCTCGGACTTCATCCCGGTGCTCGCCACGTGCGTGCCCGGTAGCGCGCAGTGCGAGCACCTCTACAACGGCCAGTCCCTCGTCAACGGGACGAACTACACCTTCGTGATCAACGGAGCGTCGAGGTTCTACGACTCCCGCACCGGGGCCTCCTGGGGCGTCTACCCGTCCGACGTGGTCTTCTCCATCGCCCGGACGCTCGGCTACTCGACCCTCCCCTCCGTCGGGTCGAACAACGGCTGGATCCTCGCCCAGTCGCTGCTCAACTCGGGCAACGTGCTCTGGGACTCGATCCACGCCTCGTACAACAACACGCCGCAGAACATCTTCGCCTCGATGACGGTGAACGAGAGCGGGGCGTGCCCGGCGCAGGCGATCAGCCAGGACCACGGCTGCGTCACCTTCCACGCGGACGGCAACCACCGCCCCTGGCCGTACTTCCTCGAGCTCATCGCCGACCCGCTCGGCGGTTCGATCGTCCCCTGCGGCTGGTTCTCGGCGAGCGCGCAGGCCGCGGGCATCCCGTACTGGACGAGCGGCAACTCGACCGGGTCGGGCGACCACCCCTGCGGTCTCCCCGGCTCCCCGGGCTGGGGCGCGGCACCGAGCCAGGTACCGGCGACCGGGTGGGATCAGTGGGAGACGATCGGCTCCGGGTCGACCGGCAAGGCCCAGGGCAACGTGAACTTCAACATGGTCGGGAGCGGCCCGTACTACCTCTCGCAGTACTCGGTGGCGCTCAGCTACTCGCTCACCGCGAGCCCGGCCTACGTGCAGAACCCGTACTGCACCTGGGCGGCCTGCTGGCCCGCACCGGGCCACTTCGCCAAGAACGTCGAGGTCACCTGGGAGAGCTCGCCCACCCCCGGTGAGCAGGCGCTCGCCGCGGGGGTCGCGGACTTCGCGTCGGTCCCGTCGAGCGACCTCTCGCTCCTCCTCCAGCTCATCCAGGAGGGGAAGGTGAACGCCGTGAGCGCGCCCACGCTCACGGTGAGCTTCGCGGCCTTCGACCTCTCCTTCTCGGTCCAGCGGGCGCAGCAGTACACGACGAACTCCATCTCGATCCCATCGGACTTCTTCAGCTACCTCGGGATGCGCCAGCTGTTCAGCCGGGCCTACCCCTACACGACGATCCAGAACACGATCAACACCAAGAACGGCATCCAGCTCGCGTTCAACTACGGCGGGGCGATCCCCCAGTTCATGGGCGATTACTACCCCGGGAACATCTCTTGGCCGAGCCTCGACCCGTCGCTCGCCTGCGCCGGTTCGCTGGCCAACACGGCGAGCTGTCCTACGTGGTGGTGGGGCCAGATGCACCAGACGACGAGCCCCTACTACGACCAGGAGGTGGCGAGTTGCACCGCCTCGAGCCCGTGCAACCTCCCGCTCTTCGGGGTCACCGGCTCGCCCGTGCAGGACATCATCAACAACCTCTGGGCGCAGCAAATCTCCACGATCACGGGCGGGGCGATCCAGGTCTCGCCCGTGGACGTGAGCTTCGTGAACCTGCTCATCAACGACGCCTCCACGCCGGGACAGAACCCGATGCCGTTCTACGGGCTGGGCTGGGCGCCGGACTATCCGGACCCGACCGACTACGTCCAGCCGCTGTACCTTGAGAACAGCACCTACACCTACAGCGACGCGGTGGCGCAGGGGCTCTTCACCCCGCAGTTCTCGACGGGCTGCACCCACCCCGCGACCGACTACGGCTACTACGCGAGCCTCTCCCAGCCGGTCTCGCAGAGCTGCCAGGGGGTCGCCTACAAGTCCATGGTGCGGCTCTTCGAGATCGCGGGCGAGACGCCGGCGGGCCCGACCCGGGTCCTGTACTACGACATGGCCGAGCACATCGCGAACCAGCTCGCACTCTACACCTACCAGAGCCAGGGCAACCTGTTCGCCTCGGCCTCCTCCTGGATCAACATCAACTCGCTCAACACGAACCCGACGCTCGGCGCGGGCGGGGCGCTCCCGTACTTCTGGGTGACCGGGAACGGTCTCACCGGGTAGCGGTCGAGCCGTCCGAGCCCGCGGAGCCGGCGGCCGCCCGCGGTCCGCCCGCCGGCGCGCCCGAAGGGTTTAATCCCGCGCCCCAGGTCGGGACGCCGTGGTGGACCCGGAGGAGAGCGCGGCCTCCGGCAGCCCCGAGCTCACGCTGTCGCCGCCCGAGGAGCAGATCCTCCGTTCCCTCAGGTCCTCGGGCTCGCCCCTGGGCGAGGAGGAGCTCGCCCCCGCGACCGGGCTTCCCGCGGATACCCTTCGGGGCTCGCTCCAGCGGCTGCGCTCGAAGCGGCTCCTCGACGTCGAAGAGGAGCACCGCACCGGGTACCGGCTCACGGAGCGCGGGAGCGTGGCCCGTTCGGCGGGACTCCCCGAGCGGCGGCTCGCCCGGCTCCTCGCGAGCGCACCGGGCGGCCTCGACCCGACCGCCCTCGGGGCCTCCGGCCTGACCGAGGAGGAGTGCTCCGTCGCGATCGGCGTCCTCCGCCGCCGCGGGCTCTTGGAGCCCGGCGTGCCCCTCCGGTTGCGCCCGAACGTCGACCCCGGGGCCCCGACGCCCGAGGAGCAGGCGCTCGACCGGATCGCGGGGGGCGAGCGGCCGGACGAGGGCGCGCTCCCGGCGCTCGTCCGGCGCGGGCTCGTCGAGGTCCTCCACAGCACGCTCCGCCGCTGGCGGCTCTCGAAGGAGGGGGCCGCGCTCGAGCTCGAGCGGTCCCGGGGGCCGATGATCGGCGCGCTCACCCCCGCGCTCCTGACCGACGGGGGATGGCGCGGTGCGTCGTTCCGACCCTACGACGTGCGCGCCGTGGTGCCCTACCGGACGGGCCCGGAGCCGCACCCCTACGCCCAGTTCCTGGAGGAGTTCGCCGAGATCCTGGTGGGCCTCGGGTTCGAGGAGGCCGAGGGGCCGCTCGTCGAGACGGAGTTCTGGAACAACGACGTGCTCTACATGCCGCAGGAGCACCCGGCCCGTTCGGTCCACGACGCCTTCTCGCTCCGCGACGTGGTGGGGAGGATCACCGACCCGGCGCTGCTCGAGCGCGTGGCCGCCGCCCACGAGGGCCGGCCGCTCCCGGGGACGGCGCACCCGCTCTCCCGGGGCTGGCGGGTGCCCTACCGCACCGACATCGCCGAGCGGGCCGTCCTGCGGTCCCAGACCACGGCCGTGTCGGCCCGCTACCTCGCCCGGAAGCCGGAACCGCCGTTCCGGATGTTCTGCCTCGACCGGAACTTCCGCCCCGAGTCGCTGGACGCGAGCCACCACATCGAGTTCGCCCAGTGCGAGGGGATCCTCGGCGAGGAGGGGATCTCGGTCCGGGACCTGATCGGGATCTTCCGCGAGCTCGCCGAGGGGATCGGCATCCGGGAGCTCAAGCTGCGACCGAGCTACTTCCCCTTCACCGAGCCGTCGGTGGAGGCCTACGTACGCCACCCGCAGCTCGGATGGATCGAGGTCTTCCCGGGGGGGCTCTTCCGGCCGGAGGTCCTGGGACCGCTCGGGATCGAGGTGCCCGTGGCGGCGTGGGGGATCGGCGTCACCCGGCTCGCGATGGTGGCGCTCCACGTGAACGACATCCGGGAGCTGTTCAGCGACGACCTGGGCCGGCTCACGGGACGGGGGGCTTAGCGGTGCCCCAGAGCACGCTCTCCCTCGCGAGGACGATCGAGGGGCTTCGCCGTCCGCCGAGCCCCCACGAGCTCACCGAGCTCCTGTTCAGGTTCTCCAAGGCCGAGGCGTCCGGGATCGACGGCGACGAGCTCACCATCGAGGTGACGCCCGACCGCCTGGACCTGCTGTCGGAGGGCGGACTGCGCCAGCACCTCGAGGGGCTCCTCGGCGAGCGTTCCGGGCTGCCGGCGATCCCGCGGCACGACCCCGGGCCCGAGCAGCGCATCCGCGTCGCGCCCGAGGTCTCGCCCGTGCGCCCGGCGATCGCGGCCGTGCTCGCGACCGCCCCGCCCGGCGGGTCGCTCGACGTTGGCCTCCTGGGCGAGCTGGTCCGGTTCCAGGAGATTCTCCATGCCACCCTCGGGCTCGATCGCCGTTCGGCGAGCCTCGGCATCTACCCGTGGGAGCGGCTCCACCCCCCGATCCGCTACGCCGTGCGTCCCCTCCGCGAGATCCGGTTCACCCCGCTGGGCGGGACCGCCCCGGTCGACGGCCCCGCGTTCTTCGCCGGCCATCCCATGGCCGCACGGTACGGCCACCTCGGGCGGGTCGGCGAGGGCGCCCTCGTGCTCGAGGACCGGTCGGGCGAGCTCCTGAGCCTCCCACCGATCCTGAACTCCGCCACGGGCGGCGAAGCGCGCGTGGGGGACCGGGTCCTCCTCCTCGAATCGACGGGCCGGCGCTCCGCCCGGGTGGAGGACGCGGTCGGGCTGCTCGAGCTGCCGCTGGTCGCCCGGGGGTGGAGCCTGAGCCCGGTCCACGTCGAGCACCCGGAGCGCGCGGAAACGGGGGAGTGCTTCGTCCGACCCCGGACCGAACGTCTCCCGGCCTCGGCCCTCACCGCGGTCGCGGGCGCCCCGTGGGAGAGCACCGACGCGATCCGCGAGCTCGGGCGGGCCCGGCTCGGGGCCGACCCGGCGGAGAGCGGGTGGTCGGTCGACGTCCCGCCCTGGCGGCCGGACCTCCAGGGGCCCGCCGATCTCGCCGAGGAGGTGCTCCTCACCCGGGGGCTCGAGATCGGCTCCGCCCGGCTGCCGGCGAGCCGGCGCCGCGGCCGCCGTCTGCCGGCGCAGGCGTTCCGCCGCGGGCTCAGGGAACGGCTCCTCGGGCTCGGCTTCGTGCCCCTGTTCAACCCGGTGCTCGTCGCGGGGTCGATCGGGACGCTGCTCGGCCGCGACCCCGTCGCGCTCGCGAACCCGGTCTCGCTCGAGCTCTCCCACCTCCGCGACGCCCTCCTCCTCTCGCTCGTCCAGAGCCTGGGGCGCAACGTCCGGTTCGGCTACCCGCAGCGGCTCAGCGAGGTGGGCCCGGTGGTGCTCCGGGCCCCCGGATCCGAGACCGGGGCCCGCACCGTTTACCACGCGGGGTTCCTCATCGCCGGCGAGGGGGTCGGGTTCTCCGACGCCGCGGCGACCCTCGAGTACCTCCTCCGGCGCTGGCAGCTCGTGGGGGTGCGGGAGCCGGTCGAGCTCGCCTCGACGATCCCGGGCCGGGCGGCCCGCGTGCGGCTCGCGGGGGAGCCGATCGCGGAGATGGGCGAGCTCCACCCCTCGGTGCTGGATCACCTGGGGGTGCCGGTGCCCGCGGTCTACGGCGAGCTCGACCTCGACGCGCTCGCCCCGCTCCTCGGCGGGTCGTAGCCGGCGGGGCCGGGGAAGCCGTTTATAGCCGCTTCCGGTCCGCGCGCGATGGCCGCCCGTCGTCGACGCGCTTCCACCGCCCGGACCGAGTGGGAGCGGGCCGCGCGGGAGTCGATCGGCGACCGTGCCGAGGGGGGCCGCGTGCCGCTCCTCGACCCGCCGCCCGCGGATCCGTTCGTCCCGGCGCTCCACGACCAGGGGTTCCCCGGTCGCTACCCGTTCACCCGGGGGATCCAGCCGACGATGTACCGGGGCCGTCTCTGGACCTTCCGCCAGTACTCGGGGTTCGGCACCGCGGCCGAGACGAACGAGCGCTACCGCTACCTGCTCGCGAGCGGGCAGACCGGGCTCTCGGTCGCCTTCGACCTGCCCACCCAGATCGGGTACGATTCCGACCACGAGCGGGCCCGGGGCGAGGTGGGCCGCGTCGGCGTCGCCATCTCGACCGTGGAGGACCTGGAGACGCTCTTCCACGAGATCCCCCTCGACCAGGCGACCGTCTCGATGACGATCAACGCGACGGCGCCCATCCTGACGGCGCTGCTCGTGGCGGTCGGGGAGGCGCACGGGGTGCCGCGCGCGAAGCTCGGCGGCACCGTCCAGAACGACATCCTCAAGGAGTACATCGCGCGGGGGACGTACATCTACCCGCCCGAGCCGTCGATGCGGCTCACCGTCGACCTGATCGAGTTCGCGACCCGCGAGATGCCCCAGTGGAACTACATCTCCGTCTCGGGCTACCACATGCGCGAGGCGGGCGCCACGGCGGCCCAGGAGGTCGCCTTCACCCTCGCGAACGCCATCGCCTACGTCCGGGCGGTGGCCGACCGCGGGCTCAGCGTGGACGAGTTTCTGCCGCGGCTCTCCTTCTTCTTCTCCTCGGACCGGAACTTCCTCGAGGAGATCGCGAAGTTCCGGGCCGCCCGGCGGCTCTGGGCGACGATCGCCCGGGAGACGTTCCATGCGCAGAATCCCCGGAGCCAGCAGCTGAGGTTCCACACCCAGACGGCGGGCTCCTCCCTCACCGCCCAGCAGCCCGAGCTCAACGTCGTCCGGACCACCCTCGAGGGGCTCGCCGCCGTGCTCGGGGGGACCCAGTCGCTCCACACCAACGCGCTCGACGAGGCGCTCGGGCTCCCCACCGCCGAGTCGGCCCGGCTCGCCCTGAGGACGCAGCAGATCCTCGCGGAGGAGTCCGGCGTCCCCTCCACCGTCGATCCGCTGGGGGGATCGTACGCCATCGAGTCGCTCACCGACCGTCTCGTCGAGGAGGCGGGCGAGTACCTCGAGCGCATCGAGGCCCTGGGGGGCGCGCTCCGCGCCGTCGAGCGCGGGTACTTCCAGTCGGAGATCGCCCGGGAGGCCTACCGCATCGCCCGGGCGCGCGAGGCGGGGACCGAGCTCGTGGTGGGCGTGAACGCCCATCCCGAGGGGAACCCCGCGTTCTCCCTCTTCCCCCCGAAGGGGGGGCGGAAGGGGGTCGAGGTGCTCCGGATCCGCCCCGAGCAGGAGGCGGCCCAGGTCCGGCGGGTGCGGCGCTTCCGGTCGCAGCGCGACGAGGGCCGGGCCCGGTCGGCGCTGGAGGCGCTCGGCCGCGCCACCGACCGCGGGGAGAACGTGATGCCGTCCCTGCTCGACGCGCTCACCGCGCACGCGACCCTGGGCGAGGTCGCCGAGCTCTGGCGGAGCCGGTTCGGGGAGTACGAGCCGTCGCGCTCGTTCTAGGGAGGAGGAAGGAGATGGAGGTCGACCACCTGGGGATCGCGGTCCACGACCTGGCCAGCGCGCTCGCACGCTGGGAGCGCACGCTCGGCAGCGCGGCGAGCCCCCCGGAGGAGGTCCCGAGCCAGCGGGTGCGCGTTGCCTTCCTCGAGGTCGGGGAGACGCACCTCGAGTTCCTCGAGCCCACCGACCCGGCCTCGCCCATCGGCCGGTTCCTCGAGAGCCGGGGCGAGGGGCTCCACCACGTCGCGTTCCTCGTCCCCAGCGTGGACCGGAAGCTCGCCGAGGTTTCCGCGGAGGGCGGCCGTCTCATCGACTCCCTCTCGCGGCCCGGGGCCCGCGGCCGGCGCGTCGGGTTCGTCCACCCCTCCGCCTTCGGGGGCGTCCTCGTCGAGTTCGTGGAGCGCGGGCAGTGAGCGCCGTGGTCCGCGTCGCGCTCCGCCAGGTCTACGACAGCCGCGGCCAGCCGACGGTCGAGGCGACGGTGGTGACCCGCGGGGGCGCGGTGGGCCGGGCCGCCGCGCCGAGCGGGGCGAGCACGGGCCGCCACGAGGTCCGGGCGTTCCCCGAGGGCGGGGTCCCGGCGGCGCTCGCGGGCTTCCGCGACGGGCTCAAGGAACAGCTCCTCGGCCTCGACGCCGCCGACCAGGCGGCCTGGGACGAGCGGCTGCGCGCCCGGGACGGGACCCGGGACCTCTCGAAGTATGGTGGCAACACGGCGACCGCGCTCTCGCTCGCGCTCGCCATCGCCCGCGCGAACGAGGAGGGGCGACCGCTCTGGGAGACCTGGAAGCGGCCCCACGTCGACGGGCGGAGCTTCCCGGCGATCGTCGGCAACTGCATGAACGGCGGCCGCCACGCGATCGGGGGCCCCGAGTTCCAGGAGTTCATCGCCTTCGCCTCCTCGCCGCGCCCCGAGGAGAGCATCCGGGCGGCGCTCGCGGTGCACGCGCGCATCGGCGCGGCGCTCAAGAAGCGGTTCCCGAACGCCGCCCTCGGCCGCGGCGACGAGGGCGGATGGGTCGCGCCGCTCGGGAGCCTGGAGGCGCTCACGATGCTCTCGGAGGCCTGCAGCGCGGTCCGGGACGAGCTCCACCTCCCGGTGCACCCGGGCCTCGACCTGGCCGCGAGCGAGTTCTACTCGGAGGGGCGGTACCGCTACCGGGACCAGACGCTCGACCCGTCGGGGCAGCGGCGGTTCCTCGCCGAGCTCGTCGACCGGTTCGGCCTCCGGTACGTCGAGGACCCCTTCGACGAGGAGGAGTTCGGGACCTTCGCGGAGTTCACCCGGGAGGTGGGGGGCCGCACCCTCGTGGTCGGCGACGACCTGTACACGACGGACCCGGAACGGGTCGCGCGCGGGATCGCCGCCGGGTCGAGCAACGCCGTGCTCATCAAGGTGAACCAGGTGGGCACCCTCACCGAGACCTTCGCGACGGTCGACCTCGCCCGGAAGGAGGGGCTCGCCACCGTCGCCTCGCACCGCAGCGGGGAGGTGCCGGAAGGATGGCTCGCCCACCTCGCCGTGGCGAGCGGCTCGGCGGGGCTCAAGTGCGGCCTGCTCGGCGGCGAGCGGGTAGCAAAGCTAAATGAACTCCTACGTGTGGCCGCCCCCACCGAGGCCTGACGACGTGATGACTACCGACGAGCCGGTCCCCGAGTCCACCCCCACCGACCACGAGGGGCAGGACACGCAGCCCGGCGAGCTGCTGATCCCCGAGGACACCTACCTCACGAGCGGCGTCCACATCGGCACGCAGCAGAAGTCGGCGAGCATGCGCCGGTTCGTCTACAAGATCCGCTACGACGGGCTCTACGTCCTCGACATCAAGGAGACGGACCGCCGGATCCGCCTCGCCGCGAAGTTCCTGGCCCACTTCCGCCCCGACCAGATCCTGGCCGTGAGCCAGCGCCAGTACGGCCAGAAGCCGGTCCGCGTCTTCGCGAAGGCCGTCGGGGCCACCTCCTTCTCGGAGCGGTTCGTCCCGGGCTGCCTCACGAACCCGAGCCTGGTGGAGTACATCGAGCCCAAGGTCCTGGTCGTGACCGACCCCGCCACCGACCAGCAGGCGCTGAGCGAGGCGGTCTCGATCGGGATCCCGGTCGTCGGGATCTGCGACGTGAACAACGAGACCCGGAACGTCGACCTCGTGATCCCGGCCAACAACAAGGGGCGGGTCGCGCTCGCCACCGTCTACTGGCTGCTCGCCCGCGAGCTCCTCCGCGCCCGCGCGCCGGAGGGGACCGAGCCCGCCTTCCCGCTCACCATCGAGGAGTTCCAGGCGGCCCTCTAAGGCCGCGGAGCCCGGTCGAACTCCGGTGCCTTTATTCAGCACCGGGGACTGGTAGGGCGTGACGCGGCCGAAGGGCGGGCTCCTCGAGCTGCTGCTGGCCCACGGCGTGCCCGAGCCGGCGGCCCGGATCTACTTGGTCGCGAGCCGGGAGGGGCCGCTCACGGCCTCCGAGCTCGCCCGGGCGACGGCGATCCACCGCGTCCACGGCTACCGGTTCATCCGGGACCTGGTCGACCAGGGGCTCCTTCGTGCGGCGGGGCAACGGCCGGCCCGGTTCGCCGCGCTCCCCGTGCCGGAGCTCCTCGACCGCTGGATCGCGGGCACCGCGGAGGAGCTCGACCGGCTCAAAAACGACCGCGAGCGGCTCGTCGACGAGGTGCTCCACGGTCCCCACGGCCTGGCGGGCGCGGACGGCCGCCGGTTCACCGTCGTGGAGGGCCGGCCGGCGATCCACGCCTTCCTACGGCGGAGGATCGGGGCCGCCCGGAAGGAGATCCTGATCTCGGTCGCCGGCTTCGCGCTCGCACGCGCCATCGACGGGGGGATCGACCGCGCCCTCAAGGAGGCCCAGGCGCGGCATCTCAAGGTACGGGTCGTCACCGAGGCGAGCCCCTCGAACCTGGCCGAGGTGAAGCTCTTCGACCACGTGGCCGAGATGCGGCACGCGATCCGGCCCATGACGAGCCGCGCCGTCCTCATCGATCGCGAGCAGGCCTACCTCTTCGTCTCCGGCGAGGAGGGGCTCGGTGGGAACGGTGATGCGGAGCTGCTGCTCGCGACCTCCGACCCGCACTTCCTCGCGCTCACCCGCGAGCACCACCAGCGGCTCTGGGCGCACGCCGTGCCCATCAACGAGCGCCTGGTCGAGCTCGAGAGCCCGCCCCGGGCCGTCCTTCCGGTCCCCCGCGAGCAGATGGGCGAGACGTTCCAGCGGCTCCGCGAGATCACCGAGCTCGGGATGACCGCCACGGGGATGGAGCAGATCAGCATCGACCTCCCGGACCTGATCCAGGCGGTCGCCGCCCAGCTCGGGCACCAGATCGGCGAGGAGATCGAGGGGCGGAGCCCGGAGGAGGTCGCCCGGTCCCTCGCGGAGTTCTACTCGAAGAAGTCCGGCGGGAAGATGCAGCTCGTCAAGGAGTCGCCGCTCACCGTCAAGATCACCGAATGCTTCGCCTGCCGCAACACCCCCGAGATCGGCCGGGTGCTCTGCCCCGCGCTCATCGGGGCGGTCCTCGAGCGCCGGCTCGGCGGATCGTGGGACGTCTCGAAGCCGGACCCGTCACGCCACGCCACCCGCGGGTGCCTCTTCGCCCTAACCGAGGGGTGAGGGCGTAAGCCGTCGCCGTGCGACACCGGCGCAGGGTGTATCAAATGTAGTTACATGGGGTACACGTTTCCCATCAAGGTATATATAGTCCCCCGGCCTCTGGCCCATCGGGTAACCTCATGAAGCGTGCCATCCCCATGCCATCGCCGGAGTCGGTCCCCGCGGCGGACGCGCCGGCCGTCGCCGAGACCTGTCCCGAATGCGGCTCCACCCATCTGACCCGTGACGAGGTGCGGGGCGAGATCGTCTGCGCCGACTGCGGCCTCGTCGTCGACGCGAGCGCGCTCGTCTCCGACCGCGGCCAGCGCGGCAGCAAGGAGGACACGGGCCGGGAAGCCCGTGGCTGGGGGCCCGTCATCTCGCCGCTGATGCCCGACAAGGGGTTGTTCAGCGAGATCGGCGTCCCGACCCGGGACTTCCAGGGCAACTCCCTCTCCCGGAACACCTCGCTCAAGTTCTACCACCTGAGGAAGCTCAACCATCGGCTCCGCGCCGCGCGCACCCACCAGAGGAACCTCGTGGTGGCGCTCGGCGAGCTCAACCGGCTCGCCGGCGTCCTGGGCCTCTCCCGGGAGGTCAAGGAGTCGGCGACGTACATCTACCGCCGTGCGCTCGAGCACAAGGCGACCCGCGGGAAGAAGATCGTCGCGCTGGTCGCGGCGAGCGTCTACGCGGCCTGCCGGCAGTGCCACGTCCCGCGCACGATGAAGGAGATCATCGCGCACTCCAAGGCGACCAAGATCGAGGTCGGCCGCGCCTACACGCTGCTCGCTCGCGAGCTCAAGCTCGGCCTCAAGCCCGTCGAGCCCCGCGACTACCTGGTCCGGTTCACCCAGGACCTGAACCTCTCGAAGGAGGTCCGGGCGAAGGTGCTGAGCCTGCTCGAGCAGGTCGAGCAGGTGTACTCGACGAGCGGGGTGCTCCCGAACGGGATCTTGGCGACGATCATCTACATCGCGTCGAACCTGATGGGCGAGCCGAGGAGCCAGGACCGTATCGCGGCCGTCGCGAACGTGACGCCGGTGACGATCCGCAACCACTACAAGGAGCTCCTGGACCTCCTGGGGCTCCCGAAGAACCTGGCGAACCCGCAGGCGCGGGGCACGCTCCCCGCGCCGCTCCCCCGCGCGCCCGGCACCAAGTTCGAGGAGCACGCGATCCCCGCGGCGCTGTAGCGGACCCGGTCGGCCCCGCGGGCCGGGGCCCCGCGGCCCCGGGACCCGCGTACCGTTAAGCTCCGGCCGCCGCTCCCCTCGGCGTGGGGCTGCTCCCGACGCTGAGCTACTCCTCGATGCGGGCCTACCTCGAGTGCCCGCTCCGGTGGAAGTTCCTCTACATCGACCGGATCCCCGAGGCCCCCCGGGGGTACTTCTCCTTCGGCCGGACCGTCCACGCGGTCCTGGAGGAGCTGGCCCGCCCGCTCGTCGTCCCCCTCGCCCGGACCACGCCCGTCGGCCAGACGCAGCGGACCCTCGACGAATTCCCGACCGGCCCGCTCGTCGCGCCCGGGGTGCCCATGGGCCGCGGGGAGCTCCTCGCGGCCTACGCGCGGCTGTGGATCTCGGAGGGCTACCAGAGCCCCGAGGAGGAGGCGCGGTACCGCTCCCTCGGTGAGGACCTCCTGCTCCGCTACTACGACGGGTTCGTGCAGGCGCCGCCCGTCCCCGTCGCGGTCGAGGAGCACTTCGAGGCCCGCTGGGCGGGGGTCCCGATGCACGGCTACATCGACCGGATCGACCGGCTCCCCGAGGGCGGCCTCGAGATCCTGGACTACAAGACGACCCGGGGGCTCTCGCGCGCCGACGCGCAGGCCTCCGACCAGCTCTCCTTCTACCAGGTGCTCGTCGAGGAGAACTACGAGGCGCCCGTCGAGCGGCTCGCGCTCTTCGACCTCCGGGGCGGCTCCGCGCTCCGGGTGCCGAAGCGCTCGCCGCGGGAGCTGGGGCCGCTCGCCGAGAACGTCGGGGCGGTCGCCGACGGGATCCGGGCGGAGCGCTACGAGGCCACGCCCGGACGGCAGTGCACCCGGTGCGAGTTCCGGGCGCGCTGCCCCGAGTTCGCGACCGTGCCCGAGGCCGAGCGGGCCCGCCTGACCGCCCTGGTGGACCGCTTCGTCGAGCTCCGCAACGACGAGGCCCGCACCGATGCGGAACTGCGGAGGGTCGCCGCGGAGCTCCACCACGAAGCGGACCGGCTCGGTGTGCACCGCATCCCGGGAAGCCGGGGGACCGCACTGCGACGCCGTGAGGAGGCGTGGCGCATCGCCCCCGAAGAGCTACGTCGCCTGGTGCCCGATCCTTCCCTGAGGGAACGCGTGAGCGCCCCGGTCCCAGATGAGGTGGCCCGATGGCTGCGCGACCCCAGCATCGATGCCGAACTCCGTCGCAAGGTCGCGGAGCATACGA
>DAHUZZ010000021.1 GCA_027314915.1 Thermoplasmata archaeon
TTGCGGGACCGGAGTTCCGATTCGGTGATCGGTGGATCACAGGTTCCTTGCGCCTACCCACCGCTTATCGCAGCTTGGCACGACCTTCATCGGCGCCCGAGCCCAGCCATTCCCCAACTGACAGGAGTCAGCTACACTATTGATACTTTGACAAGCGTCCAGAACGCGTGTGACCGGCGTCATCAGCCCGCGGCCCCGTGAGGGGCTCGGGCCTCGCGCCACTTCCCCGGAGAGGCCCCGGCCTCTGCGGGTGCACCGATGCGACCCCCGACGGATCGGGAGGCGCAGGCGAATGGCAGGAGTCGCTCCTTATTTAACGGCTGCTAAAGCCGCGGCGACTTCCTTACGGAGGGTGCCCCGTGGCGCGAGGTCCCCGGCGGGCCCGCCCCTCGCCCCCGTCGAGAGCCCGAGGGCGGCCCGGGGGAGGGGAGCTATGAACCACGGTGCATTCGACCCTCTACCGCAGCGGGGAACGTCCATGAACCTCTTCGCGAGCTCGCCGTCCCCGGAGCGGTCGGCGCGGGCCCTCGACGACCGCCGGCTCCTCAAGATGACGGTCGAGTCCGCCCAGCTGCTCTCGACGGCCCTGCGGGAATGTGGACTCCCGGCGCCGTACCGCCCCACGCACGCCCACCACCCGGTCACCCGGTGGACGGGTCGCACCCAAGGCAACTTCCGTTGGGTACTCCGGCACTTTGACGCGCTCGCGTTAGAGTACCGTCGCCGGTTCGGCCGGCCCCACGCCAGTGCCCGCCTTTCGGGCCAATTCTGGCAGGCGCTTCCCCGGTTCCCCCGGGGCCGGCGGCAGCCGTTCGTGAACCTGTCGAACCACCCGCGAGTCTTGCCCGTCACCCGCGCCTACCGTCGCCGGTTGAACGAGAAGTGGCGCCTCGACCGCGGAGCGGCACGCTGGACCGGGTCCCGACCCCCCCGGTGGGCGGCCCCGGATCTCCGAGCTTCCGTGATGGAGGATGCCGGGCGGCGGGCTCGTGGGGCCCTCCCGCCGCGGCCGTAGGTGTCCACGGCCGATGACCGGTGAAGATCCCGGTGGGTCGGTTCCCCCGCGCCGGGAGCGCGGACCGGTCCTGGTCCTGGGCGGGACGGGCTTCATCGGGCAGGCACTCGTTCAGCGGCTGCTGGCGCTCGGCGTCCCGGTCCGAGTGCTGGTACGGGACCCGGCCCGGGCCCGTCGGCAGCTACCGCCCGAGGTCGAGCAGGTACCCGGCGACCTGGTGTCGGGCACCGGGATCGGATCCGCCCTCGAAGGCGTGCGGGTCGCCTACTACCTCGTCCACTCGATGGGGAGCGCGCCCGGCTCCTTCGCGGAACGCGACCGGATCGCGGCCCACAACTTCGTGGATGCCGAGAGCCGGTCCGGATTGGAGCGGGTGATCTACCTGGGCGGCCTGGGCGACGAGTCGGGGACCGCCTCCCCCCACCTGGCGAGCCGTCGGGAAGTGGGCGGGATTCTCCGGGCGGGTCGGGCCGAGCTCGCGTCGCTACGCGCCGGCATCGTCGTCGGGGCCGGGAGCTCGTCGTTCGAGATGATGGTGCAGCTCGCCGAGCACCTCCCGGTCATGATCTGCCCCCGCTGGATCTCCTCCCGCTGCCAACCGATCGCCCTGGCGGACCTCGTCCGGTACCTCGTGGGGTGCCAAACGGTCGACCTCGGCGACCCGGGAAGCCTCGACGCAGGGGGTCCGGAGGTCCTGACCTATGCCGAGATGCTCCTGCGGACGGGGGCGGCGCTCGGCCGCCGACCGGCCCTCCTCGAGGTCCCGCGGTTCACGCCCTCCCTCTCCTCCCACTGGGTGGCCTACATCACCAGCGTACCGGCGGGAGTGGCCCGACCGATCATCGAGGGCATGCTTTCCGACGCGGTCTGTGCGGACGACCGGCTGCGCACGCTCCTGCCGGGTCCGCTCACCCCGTTCCGGACCGCGGTCGCCCGCGCGCTCGAGGACCGGCGGGCGCTCGGCCGGCCTCCGCGGCTGTGGGGAGGACACCTGCTCCGCCCCCTCGAAGGCCGATGGTGGCGCTTCGGGCCGCCGCCCGCGTCCCGGGCGGGCGCGGATCCGGGTCCACCGTGCGATGGCGCCTAGTGCCCATCGACCGGGACGAGGGCCGAACTCGTTATCTCCCCGGGGCCGACCCATCGCGGCATGGGCGGGCGACGGGGCCCCCGGACGGATCCGCGACCCCTCCCGCTCCGCCATCCGGCCTGGGTGATTGGAGCCTGGGCGACCTTCTTCCTCGCCCTGACTCCGTTGGCCCTCGGGTACGCTCACTCCGTCAACTACGGCTCGACGACCGCCGTACCGTCCTCCTCCGAGTCGGCCCAGGCGAATGCCCTCCTCGCCTCCGCGGGGTACGGGAACTCCTCGATCCTTGTCGTGGTGAACCAGACCGGCTGGACCAGCGCCGAGGCCGAGTCGCGCACCCTTCTCTTCCAGTCGGACGTCGCATCGGCGCACCTTCCCTACGTCGCCTCGACCGCCTCCGCGTATGCCCCCGCCGTCGACCGCGCAGAGGCCGATCGGTTCATCAGCCCGGACGGCACCGTCTCGATCGTTCGCGTCCTCTTCACGGTCCCCGACAGCTACCGCACCCCGACCGGTGGATACCCGGCCCAGCAGGCGACCCCCGAGATCCGGGTGCTCGCGGGGCAGGACCTCGGGCCGTCGGCCTACGTGACCGGTCTGGGGGCCTCCGCCTACGATGCCCAGCAGCTCGAGTCCGGCGCGGGAGTCCTCTTCGCGCTCGTCTTCATCCTCCTGGCCGTGGCGATCGCCCTGACCCTCCGGTCTTGGGTCGCGCCCCTCGTCGCGCTGCTCCTCGTCTCGCTCTCGACCGTGCTCGGTTACCTCGCCATCGAGGTCACCGGCCTGATCGTCGGGAAGGTCGATTTCGTGGTCACGTACACGCTCACCGCCGTCACCCTGGGTGTGGCGACGGACTACCTCCTGTTCCTGGTCTACCGGTTCCGCGAGGAGCTTGCCCGGGGGGTCGCGGCGGAGGAGGCGCTGACGACCGCGACGCGGACCTCGGGCGGCGCGATCCTCGTCAGCGCGCTCACCGTCGCGGTGGGGCTCGGGACGCTCTCGCTCCTGGGTGGCCTCGGAACGTGGGGGCCGGTCCTCTTCGCCACGGTCCTCGGGATCGGGGTCATGGAGGTCACGTTGTTGCCGGCGCTCCTGAAGCTGATCGGGCCCCGCATCTTCCTCCGCCGGTGGCTCCGGGCCCCCGGTCCGGTGCAGCGCTCCGTCTTCTACCGCGCCGCCTCGACCTCGGTGCGCCGGCCGTACTGGGTGGTCGCCGCGGCCGTGGCGGTCGCCCTGCCGGCCACCGTCGCATTCGTCGCCGTCCCGACCACCTACGATTTCACGGGGAACCTGCCCGCCTCACTCCCGAGCTCCCAGGGTCAGGCGCTCCTCGAGGAGAAGTTCGGAGCGAACGTCCTCTTCCCGGTCTTCGTCATCGTGCGCGCGCCGCACAATTTCACCCTCCCGAACGGGTCGGTCTCCCCCGAAGCCTCGGCGCTGCTGGCATCCGCTGCCGGCGACCTCCTAACCCGCCCCGGCGTGGTTGCGGTCGCAGGCCCGTACGTCGCGGGGCACGGGGTCAACGCCTCCGCACCCGTCGGCCCGTACCTGCTCGAGGACGGCCGGGCCGCCCTCTTCACGGTCTACACCGCGGCCGGGCCGTATGCCGCCTCGACGATGACCCTCGTCGAGTCGCTCCGGGCCGATCCGGCCTACCTGGTCGGGGGCGTCACGAGCGCGGTCCTGGACCAGCAGGCGATCAACGCGGTCCAGTTCCCCGAGCTGGAGCTGCTGCTCACCCTGTTCATCGGCCTCATCCTGGGAATCGCGTTCCGCTCGATCGCGGCCCCCCTCCTCTCGCTCTCGGGGGTCTTCCTCAGCATCGGATCGGCGACCGCCCTCCTCGCCCTCATCGCGAACTACGTGCTGCACCAGCCGCTGATCTACCTCGTCCCGTTGATCCTGTTCGTCATCCTCCTGTCGCTCGGGAACGACTACACGGTCTTTCTCCTGACCCGGATCCGGGAAGAGCAGGTCGCTCGCGGGCCGCTCGAGGGGATCCGCCGGGGGATTGCGGGGAACGGCGTCGTCGTGAGCGCCCTCGGCCTCATCCTGGCCGCCTCCCTCGGCTCGCTGGCCCTCCAGCCGGTCGCCTTCCTCGAACAGATCGGCATCGCCTTCGTGATCTCCCTTCTCCTCGACACCTTCCTCGTCCGGCCCTTCTACTTCCCCGCGCTGCTGGGGCTCGCCGAACGGTACCGCGACCGCCGGCGCGCCCGGCCGGTAACGTTGGGAAACGAGGCGGAGACTCGGGCCCCGTGGCGTTCCTGAGGATCAGGCGGAGCGGGGACCGGTCCTACGTCTACCTCGTGGGCTCCGAGTGGGACCCCCATCGGGGCCCGCCGCGCCAGCGCGTCCTGCGCTGCCTCGGACGGCCCGATCGGCTCGACCCGGGGCGGATACCGGCCCGACTTCGGGATCCGACGCTCCTGCGGAAGCTCCCGGCGCTGCGGCAACACGGCCAGGCGCTCCGCCGAGCGACCGTGCGGGGCATCCGGCACGCGTTCCTCGGGGCGATCCGGGCCGGCTCGGAGGAGCGCGCCGAGCGGCTCGCCGGGGCCGCCCGCCGGCTCGTGGGGGTCGACCGGCACCCCGAGGAGCTGTTCCGGCCGGCGCTCCGGGGGATCGGGGCCCGCGGGCGGGAGGGCCGGATACCGGTCCGCCCGGAGCATGTGGCGACGGGGATCGTCGCCCGGGTCCTGGAACGGGCGAACGCACGGCTCGCCGACCCCGGTCCGTCGGCCCCGCTCGTGGTCCTGTGCGTCCCCGATTCGGAAGAGCACGCTCTGCCGCTGCTCTTCGCGGAGGGTCTACTTCGACGGCGCGGGTTCCGGACCTTGAACACCGGCGGGGGGGCGCCCGCGGCGGAGACCGCCCGGTACGTCGGCGGTCTCGATCCGGTCGCCGTGCTCATCTCGGTCACGCAACCGCAGGGGCTGGGAGCGCACGAACTCCGGCCGTCGCGCCGCGCGCCCGATGCCCCGGCGTACGGGTCGTGATCGGGGGCCAGGGGGTGGGCGCGGAGGCGGCCCGGCGGGGACCCCTCCGCGGAGCCGGTCGCTCGCACGCTCGAGGAGTACCTCGGTGGCGGGAGCCCCCGGTCGGGGTCCCGGGGCCCCCCCGTCCGGGCCCCGCGGGGAGCCCGTAGGCGGCCCCGTCCGACGTGATCACCGGCGCGAACGAGCGCGTCCTAGGGCCTGTGGAACTGCCCGAGCTGCCGGTGAAGGCGGTCCCGGAGGAGATCGCCCCCGTCGTACCGGGCGGCCGCGTACCGGCAGAGGCCGTCCCGGTGGGGCGGGCACGAGGCGCAGTTGCGCTCGGCGGGGACCGGCGGTCGCACGGCGTCCTGGCGGACCGTGGCGAGCGCGTACCGCATCCAGCCCGCCTCCCGGTCGCCGTAGGGGATCTGGAACCAGCCCTCGTGGGCCCCCTCCCCGGCGACGTCCCCGTAGAGCAGGATGCCGTAGGGAGGGCGCCGTCCCGTGACCGCCTCGACGAGCCGGCACTCGGCGAGCATCTGGATGACGTCGAACGTCCGGCCATGGGTCCCGTGCAGGTCGTGGAACGGGTGGGTCCCCTTGTACTCGAGCGGCACGACCACGCCGCCCGCGCGTCGCAGGATGAAGTCCGGCCGCCCGCTCAGCCCGAGCTCGTCGTCGACGAGGTTGCCCCCGTGCCTCTGGAAGGCCGGATCGGGCTGGACCTGGCCGGGCGCGAAGAGGACGGGCAGCTCCTCCTCCTCCCCGGCGTCCTCGTAGACCAGCGCATCGGTCGGGAAGACGTCCAGGCGCCCCTCGTTGAAGACGAGCGACGCGGTGCTGGGCGGCTCGAGGGGCGAGCGGCGGAGGGGTACGACGTCGGGGGGCGTACGGACCGCAAGGGCCACCGGGGCCGCACCGGTCGGCGCCGCCGCCGTGCTCCGGCGCAGGTGGGCGAGCTCGAGCTCGTGGGGGCACCGGAAGTACGTCACGAGGTCGTGCGGCGTGAGGTGCTCGAGGGCGACCGGAGGGGCCAGCGCGTTCAGACTCATCGCGCCGACCGGCGCGCGACTAGGCTATCAACGTACGGTTCGAGACGTCGGAGGGGCGTACCCCGCCGCCTTCCGGAGCTCCTCGGCGAGGAGCGGCGGTAGCGGTTCGGCCCCCAGGATCGCCTCGATCAGCGCCCCGTCGAAGGGCCGGCGGGCCGCCAGCTCGAGGACCGCCTCCCACCGGGGGCCTCCGCCCCGATGTCCGAGCCGGATCGCCTCGAACTCGACGGGGGCGAGCCACACCTCGTGCCCCTCCCACGGGATCCGCTCCCGGCGCTCGGCCCACCCGGGTCCCTCCCACTCGGAGATCGCGCCGGCCGCCGGATCGACGGAGCCCCATTCGACCCGGATCCCCGCCTGGAGCGTGCCGACGAAGGCGGCCGCACGGCGGGGGGCGTCGGGCGCCGGGCCGATCGGGTGCGGCGGGACCACGAGGTACTCGGAGAGCGCCTCGGCCAGGAGAGGAAAGCCGCGCTCCTCGACGCTGAGGTCGAGGTCCGCGGGATCGATCCGGGCGCCGCGGAGCCACGCCCCGGCCGAGCCGCCGATCTGCCAGGCGACGTGGGAATCCCCCATCGGCCCCCCGATCCTCTCGAGGAGCTCCCGGAGCCCTTCCGCGATCGGGGCCGGCCGCAGGTGCGCCGCCTGCGCGAGCATCGGATCGAGGACGAAGCGGGTCCGGTTGTAGGCGACGCGCACGGGAAGGAGCTCGCCCTCGGAAAGCGGCAAGGGGAGATGCCAGCAGTCCCGGCCGCCGTACATGCAGGGCTCGGCGGGATGCTCGAAGCCCAGGAGCCGGGGGGAGGCGGCGGGCGGATGGGCCGCGTCGAGGCCGGCCTCCTGGAGGTGGAAGGTAAAACCGGGAGGCAGGGGGGCGCGCTCCCGCGTGAGCTGGAAGAGGAAGCCCCCGCCGAGATCCGGCCCGGACAGCAGCTGGGAGGGGAGCTCGACCGGCATCGACCGCGCGGGACCTTCGGAGGGGACCCGCGCCCCCTTGATACCGCTTCGCCGGCCTAGGCGATGGGGGCGGTCTTGACCCCGACGAGCCCGTGCTCGACGCGGGCCGCGAGGTAGTGGTTGTTCTCGAGGCGCCGCCAGCCGGGGTGCTGTGCCGAGAAGGGCTCGCTACCGACCACGACCGTCTTCGCGTCCGACTCGTAGCCCATCTGGTAGTACGGCGCCTCGGTGTCGAGCAGCCCGCCCCCATGATCGCCGCGCCAGTGGCAGAACGCCCAGAGCTCGTTCGGGCCCCGGCTGTAGATCACGTTGAGCCCCGTGTAGGGGAGGTTCGGCCGCATCCCCTGCTCGCGCCAGACCTCCTCGAGGTCCGCCCGGGCCCGCACGTAGGCCGAGACCGGGTCGCCGACCGACTGGAGGTGGTTCGTGAAGAGCCAGAAGAGGATCTCGCTGTCGTTCACCCCGCGGACCCGTTCCTCGAACCGACCGAGCCGGGGCCGGATCTCCCGGGGGAGCGAGATCTCCCCGTTATGGACGAAGAGCGCCCCGTCGTGGGTGAACGGCTGACAGTTCTCGAGGGCGATGAGCCGGGAGTGGGGGAGACCCATCGGGTTGCTGGCATGCCGCAGATGGGCCAGCACGACGGGACCGTGCGCGGCCCGCGCCGCCTGCTCGAACCGGGGCCGCTCGGTCGCCTCGAAGGCGCCCCGGATCCCCTGGTCGATCCTCGGCGTCCGGCGCGCGTCGTACCAGGCGATCCCCCAACCGTCCTTCTGGGCGGTCTCCTCGCTCGCGTGGGCCTGGGCGAGGAACGAACGATCGCCCTCGAGGAGCCAGGGAGCCGCTTGGGTCACGGGGGCGCCGAGAAGTCCGAAGAGGCGGCACATCGGCCCTCTCTCACCGCCCCACGTCTTAAGAATGGTGCAAGCGGAGCGACGGGGTCCGACCCCCTCAGCAAGGGATTTAGGCACCTGGGTACTGCTTAATTCCGCGAGGTCCCATGGTCCACGTCGAGGTCACACCGACCGCCCGGGCGCAGGTGCTCGAGATCATGACGAAGCAAGGCAAGTCCGGTTCGACGCTCCGCCTCTTCGTCCAGGGAGGCGGCTGCTCGGGGCTCGCCTACGGCATGAGCTTCGACCAGCAGGAGAGCGGCGACGAGGTGGCGTTCGAGGGCGAGGGGCTCACGGTCGTGGTGGACCGGGCGAGCGCCCCGCTCCTCGAGGGGGTCCAGGTCGACTACCTCCTCGGCCTCGACGCTTCGGGCTTCAAGATCTCGAACCCGAACGCGAAGACGACCTGTTCGTGCGGGAAGTCGTTCTCGGCGTAACGCTGGGGGCCGTTCGGCCCCGGCTCGGCGGCCGCGCCGCCTAATCCGGCCGGCTCATGCCGGCAAAGATGGAGCCGCAATCGAAGAAGAGCGGTCGCCCGCGGACCGCCGCCGCGAAATCATCGAACGAGGAGTTCGTCGCATCGTCGGATAGTAGGATGCCCCCCGGCCGGAGGTGCTGCCACCCGGCCCGGAACTCGAAGGTCATGTTGCGGTAGGTGTGCAGGGAGTCGTGGAGGAAGATCTGCGGCCCGCCGCACTCCGCGAGGACCCGGCCCAGGTGCTGTCGACTGTCTCCCACCACGAGGTGGTGCCGGCCCTGGAGACGGGGGGGGATGCCTTGGCCGACGTGGACCCCGAACAGGGGAAAGTACCGATCGGCATCCACGGACCAGAGCTCGCCGCCCCCGTTCCGATCCAGGGCCTCGAGGATGAAGGTCGAACTCGCCCCCATCAATCCGACCCCGGTCTCCACGACCGTCGCCGGTCGCGTCAGCCGGACCAGGCCGAAGAGACCGGCCAGCATGCCCTGCCAGGCGGGGGTGGGCGGGGGCGCCTGGGCTCGCGCCAGGCGGGCCGGGATCCCCCGCTCGATGCCGGACATCATCTCGTGGACCAGGTGGTCGACGGGCGTCTCGGCGACGGCTGCGGTGGCCTCCTCGTTCGGCACGTGGGCCAGGCGCGCGACGAAGGCCGTCGGCGAAGGCAGGAACTCCCTCGGGCTCGGCGCCGGGTGGAGTCGGGGGGTCAGTCTCGAGGCGATCTGGTCCCAGCCCGCCCCGGCCGCCAGCATCGGGTGCTGTAACCATGCCCGGAGCGGCGGAAGGACTGCGGTACGCATGCGCCGACCCTGCCTGTTGGAGGAACGCGCCCCGGGCACGCCGCGACCCCGGCGAGCAGCGACCCCCGTACCCGACGGACGGGGGGGCGACGTGAGTACTAGAGCTTTCTCGGCCCGCCCGGAGCGGTTTCGGTCCTTCCCGCCTCGAGAGATCCCCCTCCGTCGCCCCCCGCATGCCATGGGGTCGCCCGGGGAGCACCGCTTCCGGTGAGCCGTTAAATATCGGCGAGGCGCTAGGACGTTCGGGTAGTCAAGGAGGGCCCATTCGATGTCAGTCAAGTTAGATGTTACAGCACCCGCGACGAGCCAGGTCCAGCAGCTCATCAAGGCCCAGAAGCCGGGCACCGGCGTCCGCGTCTACCTCCAGTCCGGGGGCGGCGGCGGATGCGGGTGCGGGGGCGGGGGCTGCGCGAGCGGCTGCGGTTCGGGCGAGTCGTCGGCGCCGACCTTCGGCATGGCGTTCGACCGACCGCGCAACGGTGACCAGGTGATCCCGGTGAACGGGTTCAACGTCATCGTGGACGGCGCGAGCGCCGAGTTCATCGACGGCGCGACGATCGACTACGTCCAGACGCTCGAGGAGTCCGGCTTCAAGATCACCGCCCCCCTCCTGGTGGCTTCCAAGCCTTCGGGCGGCGGCGGAGGTTGCGGCTGCGGCTCCGGCGGCGGCGGCGGCTGCTGCTAGGTCCCCGGACCGAACCTCTTCCCCGTATCCCCCCCGCCCGGGTCGGCCGACGGGGGCGAACTACCTTATCGGACGGCCGGTAGCCCGCTTGGGAGCTCCCCGCGGATCCATGGTTCCTCCGGCGATCAGCGTCCTGGTCACCGCCCACCACCGGGCGGAGTTCCTCCGGGCCGCCGTGGACTCGGTGCTGGGGCAGGAGTTCCCTCGGGCCCGCTACGAGGTCATCGTGGTCAAGAACTTCGACCATCCCGAGATCGACCGGTATCTGAGCGACCGGAGGGTCCTGAACTGCCGTACCGACGCCGGGTCGCTCGGGGCCAAGCTGGAGGTGGGACTCCAGGTCGCCTCCGGTCCGGTGGTCGCCTTCCTCGAGGACGACGACCTATTCATGCCAAATCGGCTCGCTCTGCTGGAGCGCGCGTTCGAGGACCCCGAGATGGGCTACTTCCACAACGCGGTCCAAGTCCTTGGCCCGGACGGCCGACCCGGGCCGAGCCGGTTCCATGAGGAGTGCCTCACGCCCGCGATGCTTCCGGCCCGCGATCGGTCGCCCCGGTCCGTCCGCGCCTTTCTCCGCGTCGGACCCTCGTTCAACCTGAGCTCGACGGCCCTTCGCCGCGAGGCGCTCGATCCGGCCCGGCCGTACCTGTCCCGAACCAACCTCACGTGCGACAACCTGCTCTGCTACGCCGCCCTCGTCGCCCCGTTCCGCCTCGAGAACTCGGGCGACCGGTTGACGGGGTACCGGCTGCACGCCAGCGCGTCGTGGAGCCCGACCGGCCCGGAAGCGTTCTGGTCGGCCGAGGCGGCCAAGTGGAAGGCGGTGGTCGACGGCTTCGAGCTCATCTCCGAGATGGCGCGACGCCACCCCATCGAGCGGTTCGCGGCCTGCGACCTTAGGCTGCGCCGAGCGATGTACGCCCTCGCCACCGATTCGGCGACG
The DNA here is from genome assembly GCA_027314915.1 of Thermoplasmata archaeon. GTDB lineage: Archaea > Thermoplasmatota > Thermoplasmata > Lutacidiplasmatales > UBA184 > JAKIVR01. Next base: position 10,889 of record DAHUZZ010000021.1, read on the forward strand.
GCGCCGTTCCCGCCCCGGGATCTCCTGAACCTCATCGCGTGCCGGCTCTTCCGGGGCGAGGGGATCTCGGTGGGTCTCGCGAGCGCCGGGCTCCTGCTCCGCGCCTTCGCCCCCCCCGTCGAGCGCCGGCTCTATGGGCAGTACATCCGTCGACAGACTCAAGCCTTGGGGATAGGCTGAGAGGGCACGATGGTCGAGATCCACTCCCCCGTGCCCGAGCGCGCGGGCTCCGCCCTTTCCGCGATCCCCAACCGGGTCGAGCTCGGGGTCCGCTGGCTCCTGGCACGGCCGTTGATCCTGGCCTCGCTGTTGCTCAACCTCATCTTCCTCTTCCTCCCCTTCTACGACGCCAACAACGTCCCGCTCGCCCTTTCGATCACCTCGCACTTCTCGAGCGCGATGCCGGCGTTCAGTTACGACCACTGGGTCGCGGGCATCTTCATCTTCTCGGTCTTCGCGCCCGGTCACCTCGCCTACCTGGCGGGCGGGTACGACATCTACTGGACGTACACGGTCTTCAAGGCGATCTTCTTCGGGTGCACCGCCTGGATGGCCTACGCCATCTACCTGCTGTTCCGACCACGGGGGGAGCGGCTCGCCGTGGGCGTGGCAGCGTTCGTCCTCGCCAACCCGATCTGGATCTTCCTGAACTACTTCTGGACCGAATACGACGTGGTCGCGGTGGCCTTCCTCGCCGTGGGCTACCTCGTGCTGCGCTACGCGCCGGGGTCCGCCACCGACCCCCGCCGCCTCCTCCTCGGGGTGGGGCTCATCGCGGTGTCCGTCTTCTTCTACTGGTTCGCGCTCGCGATCGTTCCCACGCTCCTCTACTACGCTCGCGACTGGCGGGAGCGGGCCTACCTTTTCGCCGGCTTCGTCGGAGTGCTGGGAACCACCTTCGCGGCCAGCGTCCTCTTCTTCTCCGGCGGGGTCTCCGCCTACCTGGGTTCGCTCGCCGGAGTGAACTCGACCCTCGTCCGGAACTTCGGGTTCCAGTACTTCGTTCCGATCTCGGGCGACTACTACCTGGCCCTCGCCGCCGCGCTGGTCCTCCTCCTGCCGCTGCTCCTTCGCGCCCTGGGGCTGGCCGAGACCGCGGCCGCCTTCATTGTCGCCACGCTGTTCATCTTCACGAGCCCGGTGCCGATGCCGGACAACTACGTCTTCGTCTTCCCGTTCGCCGTGCTGGCGTTCCGGGAGTTCCGGGCGCGGGACCTCCGGTTCCGCTACCTCTGGGCGCTCGTCGCCTACCCCCTGGTGGGGCTCCTCCTCGTGAACGGGTACATCGGCAATGCCCAACCCGATGGGACGGGCATCTTCTACTTCGGCTACGACCTCTTCCGCTCCAACATCGTCTTCGTCCGGACCCCGGGCGCGATCCACGCCTTCCTCGTGGCGTTCAATCTCTCGGTCCTCGCCGCCATCGTCCTGTCGTTCCTCGTCCTGCTCTCGAAGACCCCTCGGCGTCGAACGGGCCCCGCCGGCGCGCCCGAGGCCGCGCCGCTCGTGGAACCGCCGCCCCCGCGGGACCCGGTCCGGCGACGCCGTCGGGTCCTCGTGGCCGCGACCGGGATCGTGGTCGTGCTCCTGGCCGCCTCCCTCGTCTTCAATGCCGAGGTCCCCAACCTCGTGAACTACACCGGGAACGGCCCCGCGCCGATCTACATCCTCTCGCCCGGATGGGACCCGACGAACGGGAACGTGCCCCGCGCGATCCCGGGGGCCACCTACACCGTCTCCGGCGCCACGGCGCAGATCACGGCGGCCGCCCCCCCCATGCAGTTCGGCCGCTGGATCGGCCCCGACTCCTTCGTCTTCCAGGGCCGGGCGAGCCTCGGGGGGGCCGTTCCGCGCGCCGCCCTCGTGATCCATAGCCTGCCCTACGAGCTCACGCTGCTCAACTACAGCCATCCGGTGCTCTTCGGCGGCTCCACGGTCGCCCCGCTGCCCGTCCCCGCGGCGGGATCGGTCCCGCGCCTGCCCGCGGCCGCCGGCGTGCTGCCGGCGTCGACCGAGTACGAGTTCAACGCGGCCGCGTGGCAGGGCGGCTACTACACCTACACCTTCTACCCGACGAGCCCCTCCTACACGCCCTCGCTCGTCGCGCTCATCGAGGACGGGGACAGCTACCTCCTCCTCGTGCGGGAACTGAACTCGACGGCGCTCCTCGCCGCGGGATCCGCGACGAGCCACGCGATCCGCGACATCACGGTGCCCGGCGTGATCCCCTACGGCATGTGGAGCTACCTCACCGTCCATCCGACGGCGGCCGGGATCACCTTCAACCTGGACGGGTACGAGAGCACGGTGGTCGCGCCGGCCTTCGACTCGGGCACGATCCAGATGCTCGTCGGACTTCCGCTGGCCTCCCCGACCACGCGGGAATCGGGGGTCGGGTACGCGACCGGACTTTACGTTTCGCGCGCGGCCCCCCCCATCGCGGCCTCGTACGGTTACTCCGTGGAGGAGAACGGCTCGGGCCGCTTCACCAATGTCTCGCTGCCCGCGCCCTCGGTGAGCGTCCGATTGACCAGCACGGCCCAGGGCACCACCTTCGCCGTGAACGGGCGGGACTTCACGTCGAGGAACCTCACGACGGTCTTCGCCTGGGGCAAGCTCCAGGCGGCTCCCTACAGCGTCACCCTCGTCTTTGAGCAGCTCACGATGACCCAGATCGGGGCCGACCAGTACTACCTCGTGCCGGTCTTCTGGTCCGCCGCCGTCCCGTTCCTCCTCCTCGGGGGGTCGTGGTACTACCTCCGGCGCCGTCGCGGGCGGGACGGCGGAGGGTCGACCGCCACGGTGGTTCCCCGAGGATGACCGGCGATCCACCGCGTTCCACCGGGGGCGTGCTGGGCGTCCTCGTGGCCTATCGTCCCGGTCCGGAGCTCGCGGAGGTGGTGCTCGCGGCCACGCCGCAGGTCGATCGCCTCTTCCTGTGGGACAACACCGAGCCGGGGCTCCCGGGCGCCCGCGAACGGCTCCCCCGCGGGGGGTCCGAAGGCCAGCTCGAGCTGGTCCGCGCCCCGGAGAACCGGGGCCTCGCAGTGGCCTACAACCGGGCCCTCGAGTTCGCGCTCGCGCACGGATTCCGGTACCTCTTCCTCCTGGACCAGGATTCGCGCGCCCTGCCCGGGACCGTCGCGCGGCTCACCGCGTCGTTCGCCGTCTTCGGCCCGGGATCGCGGGCTCCGGCGGGCGGGGTGAACGCGCGCAACCTGGAGGAGCTCGAGGTGCGTTTCTCGCCCAAGGCCGCGCTCGCACGCCTGCTCGAGGCGCGGCTCTCGGCCCTGCGCCGGCGGCAGCGCCTCGCGTCCGAGGGGCCGCTCGCGGAACGGTGGACGGCGACCAATTCCGGGCTGCTCCTCGACGTCGGCGCGCTCCGGTCGGTGGGGGGCTTCGACGAGCGGCTCTTCCTCGACGCGGTGGACTACGACCTCTCCTTCCGGCTCCGGGACTCGGGCTACCACCTCTTCCGGCGCGACGACGCGCTGGTGCGGCACCGCCAGGGGGTGCCCGCCACGGTGCTCGGGCGACCGATCCGAGGGTACCCGCCCCGGAGGAGCTACCACCTGGTCCGCGACACCACGATCTGCGCCCGCACGGGATGGAGCACGGACCGCTCCGTGGCCTTCGGCATCCTCCTGTCCATGTGGCTCGGGACCCTCGGGGCGCTCGTGCTGCTCCCGGAGCGGGGGGAGCGGGCCCATCAGATCCTCGAGGGGATGCGCGACGCGGCGCGCACCGCACGGACGGCCGGTCGGGTCCGGAACGCTCCCGGCCAGAGCCCGGTCTAGCCCGCCGCGGTCCCCGCCGGCGCGGTGTCGTTCAGCCCGGGACCCACGAGCTGCCGGGTGATCTCGAAGAGCACCGAGGTCGACACGTCGGACTGGAGGACCAACCCGATCGCGGGGGCGGTGTCGTTGGCGGCGATCTCGACCGAGGTGGACTGGTAGGCCGAGAGGTTGAGGTACTCGACGAACACCGGGCCGCTCGCCGGCGTGAAGGGGAACGCGATGAGCTGCGCGATGTCGAAGGCGAGGCGGACGCCTCCCTCGGGCACGAAGTTGCCGAGGGGATCAAAGACCGCCCCACCGAAGTAGAAGAGCGATCCATTCCCGACGGGCAGGTAGGCGAGCGAGGTCCGCGGGGAGGCGCCGTCCGATCCGGGCGGCGTGAGGTACCCCAGGGAGAGACCGCCGTGGGCGCGGAGCTCGGTCACGTTGGCGCCGTACTCGGTGCCGTTGTACTGGAGCCCCAGGCCCGCCCCGAACCCGGACTCGTTTCCCCCGGTCATCGGGCCGGGCCACGGGGCCGGGATCGGCAGATTCGAGCTCGAGGAGCCGTTGTTGGGCTCGCTCAGGGTGAGCCCCGGTATCGGGGGCGTCCCGCTCGAAGGCACCGGGACGCTCAGGTTCCCCGTGAGGTTGCCCGCGCTCCAGTTGGCCGGCGGGTCCGTGAGTGGAAAGCCGAGGAGGTGGATCTGGCCGAACCAACCGGGGCCGCCGGCCCCGCCGTTCGGCACGCTGCCGTTCGCGTTCGTCGCGTAGTACCCGAGCGGCCCGCCGGCCCAGATCAGCCGGCCCCCCGCGTCCATCCAGCCGCCCAGCGACCCGCTGGAGTTGGAGAGGAGGGGGTCGGGCAGGATCCCGTAGTTGGCCACGATGAGCGTCGCGGAGCGGTTCCCGGAGAAGAAGCTCGGGAGCTGGGGCGCCGTGAGCGTCCCGACCGAGGTCGTGGATCCGATGTTCGAGAGCTCCGTCCCGAGCGTGTCGACGAGTCCCTGGGCCTCCGACGTGGTGCCGAACAGCGCGGGAAGGCTCGGGTCCACGAGCACGTAGACCGGGTGCGATCCGTTCGAGAAGTCGAGGGGCAAGAGCCCGGCCTCGACGGGCAGAGGGAACGGTCGGTTCGAGGCGAGGGAGACGTTGAGCGCCACATGACCCCCGCGGTACACCGGCGTGCCGGGGAAGCCGATGGTGACCGGGCCGGTATGTTCGTAGCTGAGCCCGTAGAGCAGGACGCTCAGCAGCAGGATCGTGGTGACGATCGCCGCGAGGGCGAGGCTAGGCCGGAGGAGCAGGCGATACCGTTGCACGGCGTCGTATCCCCCCGATCATCCTCCGGAGCGTATGCTCCGGCAGCAAGGCAATACACGCGACCCCCCATAAAACCAAGACGGAGCCACCGCCCACGACCCCCGCGATCAGCCAGAGCGTTCCCCGGAGGAGCGGGGTGTGGATGTAGGCCAGCACCACCCCGTTCACCCAGAGGATGGAGGGGGTGCCCAGGAGCCGCGCCAGGGGGTACATCATCCCGAGGGGCGTGAGGATGGCCCAGTACAGGAGCGTCCCCGCGGCCGAGAGGAGGGCCACCGCGATCAGCGTGCGTCGATGGCCGCGGGCCGGGAGCGCGAGGAGCGCGAGCGGGATGAGGGCGACCAGGTTCTCCGGCTGGGGCGCGGAATCGGCGAGCAGGATCCCGGTGGTCGCCCACAGGGACGCCAGGAGGAGCCAGCGGTACCGGGCCGGATCCGACCCGCCGCGATCGCGGTGGAGCCGGTAGCCGAGGAGGAGGGCGCTGCCGGCGATCGCGACGCCCGCGAGGGCCCTCAGGACGAGGAGCGTCGCGGCCGCGTTCCCCGGAGCGGTCGTGACGGCGGCGTACCATCCGGTCCCCCGGGGGGAGGCGCCGTTGAAGATCGTGAGGATGCTGATGCCGCCGTAGAGCGGATTGGAGGCCTTGGAGGTCAAGACCCCCGTGGTCCGGGAGAGGAACGCCAGGAACGGAAGCGCGCTCACGCCCAGCCCGAGGGCGATGGCGCCGAGCCGTCCGGTGCGATGGCGCCAGGGCCCGGGCTCCCGAACGGGCCACGCGAGCGCGGCCGCTCCGAGGGCGGGCAGGAGCACGATGGGGTAGCCCTTCGTGAAGATGGCGAGCCCGAGGAAGAGCCCGGCCGAGATCCAGTGCTGCCGGTACGCCGCACCGAGTGCGAGCAGGAGGAGGAGGATCGCGAGCGAGTCCACCTCCCCGTGGACCGAGGAGGCCCAGATCACGAGGGGGTTCAGGAACCAGGCCGCCGCGACCACCGTCCTCGAGATGGGGAGCTCCAGGCCGGCCCACGTGGGGAACTCGTACAGCGCGATCGCGACCGCGAGATCGGCCAGGATGAACGGCAGCTTCCAGGCGAGGAGCGCCATGGGCAGCGGGAGCAGGGTCGCGTTCACGCCGCTCTGGACGGTGACCGGCGTGATCGCCGCGACCGCCGACACGAGCCCCTGGGGCCCGTAGATCATCGTGGGGATGGCGAGCAGCGGTGCGGAGAGGAAGGGGGCGAGGGGCGGGTTCGCCCAGAGCGAGAGCGCGTAGGGGCTCCCCGTGTACAGCGTCGAGATGCCCGCCTGGACGAACTCGGGCGTGTCGTAGTCCCACGAGGTGAGCGGCGCCAGCACGAGCCGGATCGCGAGCCCGGCGAAGAGGACCCACCGCAGCGTCCGGTGGCGCGGGTCCGTGAGGAGCCGCCCGGCCGCCGCGGCCCAGCGGCCGGCCCACCCCGGCGTACCCTCCGCAGGGAGCGTCCCGCCGGGCGCGCGATCTGCGCCCGGGGATATCACGGTCCAAATGAACTGACCCCGGCCCATTAAGGTTGGGCCGCCCCTGCCGACGTCATGAGGCCCCGTGCGCCCGGCCGAGTGGGTTCGCCTGGATTTCGGCGCGAGGAGACGAGGGCCGGTACCGTATTCTGAAGCGCTTTCACTTCGTCATGGGTACCAATATGCTTTTGTAACCATGGACTCGTTTACGACGCGGGAGGCTGGAAGTAGATTCGAGTGAGGCCCCTCGAACTGTCAGCTCTTTCCCACCACCGAACCGGGATCGGTCATGTCACTCGCAAGTACGCATCTCTTCGACACGTCATCCCTAGATGAAATCGAGCCCGACAGCGTTCCGCAATCGGCCCTGCATCTCGGCGTCGTGATCCCGGCCTACAACGAGGAGACCAACCTCGGCGACCTGCTCGCGTTCCTGGAGAACTTCGCGGCGGTCTCGGTCCACCGCCCCGTGGAGCTCGAGGTCTGGGTCGATGTCTCCGGGTCCACCGACCGCACCCCCCAGATCGCGCACGCGTGGGCGTACCAGTGGTCGGCGGTGCATGTCGTCGATACCGGCCATCGTGAGGGGCTCCTGAGCGCCCTCGACCGGCTCCTGATGCTCGCGCGGGGGGACCTCATCCTCCGCATCGACGCCGACGTCCACTTCGCCGCGTGCGACCTCGACTCGCTCATCCGGAAGCTCTCCGCGACCCAGGGCGGCATCGTCGGTCCGCGGGTGGTCCCCGCCCCGAGCCCGAGCCGATGGGTGACCCGGCTCAGCCGGGCCGAGTTCGCGATCCACCACCAGGTCTCCCTGCGGGAGCCCAAGACCACCCTGGTGCAGCTGTTCCGGGGCATCCCCATCCGGCTGCGTCCCGATTCGGGGGTCGAGGACGTCGAGCTCCAGGTGCAGGTGACCTCCCACGCCGGTCCGGCGGTCTACGACCCCGAAGCGGCGGTGGTCGTCGTGCCGCCCACGAACCTCCGGGACTTCCTCGTGCAACGGGTCCGTACGATCCGGCACGTGCGGGCCCATACCCGGCGCGGCTACGGCCGGGCCTCGACCGACTCGCTCTGCACGGTGGGCACCGCCCTCTTGGCGACGCTTCGCGACCGGGAGGTCTCCCCGCTCGACCTCACGCTCTTCTTCGCGGCGGAGGCGCTCGCGCGCTTCGCGGCGCGGTGGACCAACCTCTTCGGCCGCGAGGACCTCTTCACCTGGGCTCCGCTCGCCGACACGAAGCGCTCGGTCTGGAGCCCGTCCCGGCGGAGCGGGCTCACCGTCCCGAGCGAGGACGTCGTCCCGGTGCTCCTCCGCTGAACGGCCCGGCGTCGGGCCGCCTCAGAGCTTCTTGAGCGCCTGCACGAGCCGTCCCAGGCTGTCCTGGGCGTCGCCGTAGAGCATCCGGGTGTTGTCGCGGTAGAACAGATCGTTCTCGATGCCGGCGAAGCCGCGGCCCTGGCCGCGCTTCAGCACGATCACGTTCTTCGCCTGCTCCACGTCCAGGATCGGCATCCCGTAGAGCGGGCTCCCCTGCCGGTGGGCTGCCGGGTTCACGACGTCGTTGGCGCCGATCACGAGGACCGCGTCCGCGCTCGCGAACTCCGGATTGATCTCGTCCCGGTCGAAGAGGTGGTCGTAGGGGATCC
>DAHUZZ010000022.1 GCA_027314915.1 Thermoplasmata archaeon
TCGGTGGTGGACCGAACAGGCCGAGCGGTTCGTAGCGACAAGGAGAGGGTGCGAAAGATGGAGGAGGACGATGCGGCAATACCTGACCGGACTCGTGGGCAACTTCCCACGGGTCGGCGTGGCTTGTCCATCGACACCGGCGAACCTCGCCGAGATTCACGTCCTCCGGTTGAAGGATGGAGGGCTGTGGGCACCGACGACGCTTCGTCAGATGCTCCTGGTGCTTCGCTGGTTCGCCCGGTGGGCGGGAAACCCCCTCGCGGATCGTGCGGACCTCTGGGAGACGCCGGGCGGTGCCCCGGTTCGCCGTCGGTGGCTTACGGCGGAGCAGTTGGCAGCGCTCTACAATGCGGCGCGCGGGCGCCAACGTCTCGTGGTGGCCCTCGAAGGGTTCAACGGGCTTCGACGGATAGAAGTGCTTCGACTCCGCGCGAAGGACGTGGACCTCACGGTCTCGCGGCCCGAGATTCACGTCCTCGGGAAGGGGAAGAACGGGGGGAAGTGGCGGACGATACCGCTTACTCCGTTCGCCTACGGGGAACTGATCGGAGCGTGCCATGGGAAGTCTCCGACGGACCGACTCTACCCGTTCCACGAGCGGACGGCGGACCACGATATCCGGCGCGCTTCCGTCGCGGCGGGACTTGGGATCCACGTCTCGGGTCACGACCTACGGCGGACGTTCGGGAGGCTGTCCTACGAAGCCGGCGTCGGGCTCGTGGAACTGAAGTACCTCTACGGGCACGAGTCCGTGGACATGACGGCCCACTACATCGGCCTCGACGACCGGGCCGCACGGGCGGGGCTCGCGCGATTCGCGGACGGGTTCCGAGGGCTGGTCGACGCGTCACCGCAAGGGGTCGCGCCGTAGTCGATGCCCGGAAAGAACCCGAATCGGGCAATTTCTCTGACGTGCGCCGCCATAGCTCAGTCGGGAGAGCAGCTGATTTGTAATCAGCAGGTCGGGGGTTCGATTCCCTCTGGCGGCTTGGTGCCCATGGTACAACCTTCGGACCTTCGCCCTGAACGAATCGGAGTTGGAAGGCACCGAAGTGCGGTGATTGCTCGCAACCGAACTCGGTGACCTCCCGAGGACCATCCTCAAGGCCGCGGGGGTCCACGAGCAACGGACGCCAGAGGGGGCATCGGCGGGAGTAGCACCGACGGAGTGCGGGGACAGTTTCCCGGGGGTGCCCTCCCCTCGACCGGCGGTCGGTAACGGCCCAATTACCCCTGTCGCACTTCGGCCCGGAACGGGGCGCGGATCCGAACCCGGGTCCTCTCTAGCTTCGGCGCGCTCTCCCCGACCCAAATTCAGCGATCGAAGGAATGGGTCGATTCCGACCCGCTCCTCGTTCTCGCGCCGGCGCTTACTCTCCGCCCCAGCCGATTCCGCCGTCGGCGTAACTGCCGCCACGGCCCCGTTGCTCTCAGTCTCTTCCTTGATCAAGGGTCAGGTCCCGATCCGGCTTGGAGGGGGAGGGCGCGCGGCCGGGAAAGCCCAGAACGAAGACCGAAGTGCGGACCACGGGGATCCGATCGTAGCGGCGACGATTCCCGACATCTTCCAACGGCGGGAGGAGGAACGCCAGGGCGAGTCCTGGACGGACCCCCCGACCATGTCGCTCTCCCCGGGACATGCCCCGCTAGCAACCCGCCCCAGGGCTCGCGCCGTACGGGCAGGCGATCGACATCAGTCCCGGCATCTGGGGATAGTACGTGTCGACCCCGCAGGACAGTTGCACCGCGGAAGCCGACTCGTTAAGGAATATGCGGTAAGTCGCTCCGGGAGCATCCAGTGCCCACTTCGCGTTGGTGAGAACTTGGGCGCCGAGATACAGTGTGTTCGTCATCGCGAGGCTAAGGCTTGACATCGAGGGATAGATGCCCGAGGCGAATCCCGCGGTGGCCGAGAGCAACCCCAGGATCGTGGGGACTGCGGCGGCGCTGCATTCGGCTCCGCAGAGGTTCGCGGCATCGATGGCCGCGAGCCCGAGTCCCAACGCGGAATCGAAGTACGAAGACGCGTTGGTAAAGTTCGTCAGGGCCCTTCCCGCGTTCGAGTACTGCGTGGCGCTGCCCTCCATCGTGGAGAGCGGGGTGAAATTCGTCGGGCCCAGGGGTCCGGTGTAACCGAACGCCTGGTCCCGGTCCGAGATCCGCTGGAGGAGGTCGCCGAAGTAGCTGTTCTCACCTCCGGCGTGGAGCGAGTACAGGGCGTTACCGCCGGTGCCGTTAGGTCCTCCGTTGATCTTGAGGATCTCCATGGTCAGATAGTTGAACTTCGACGAGTACGCCTGGCAGGTGTACCCGGAGTGGTACAGGACCTGCATCTGGAACCTGAACGTCCACATCGTCACCGCCTGGAGATCGATCATACACGTGCTTGCCGAGCTCAGGTAGTTGGCCGCGCAACCCGGACTCGATGCCGGATACGCGCTCCCGGTTCCCGTGTAGGACGGCGTGGAGCTCATCTGCACGTCTCGAGTCGTTCCCGATACGGTGATGCTGTTCCAATCTACGGACCACGTCCCGCGCGAGGCGGGACCCACGAGAGCGAGGTAATCGTTCGTGGCGGTGGGATCACTGTTGTTGGCCAACGCGACCGGGTAGGGCCCCGTGTCATTTGTGGTGCCCAGGAGAACCCACTTCACCTCGTTCGTCGGGCACCTGCTGCCTTCGGGTGACATCGCCGGACTACGGCCCCCCGTACTCGGACCTTGGCCGCCTCCCCCCGACGTCCACATCGGGTGGGTCACGTCGAAGGCCACGGAGAGGGAGAACGTGGCCGGTGGGCTCCACGGATCGTAGACGATGTTGTCGGAGTAGGAATAGACACTCTGCACGCCGGCGCGGCTGACGTTCGCGTACACCGCATAGATCTGCAGCGACACATTCTGGAGGTGGCTTCCCGGGTAGAGGTGGGTGGTCCATTCCCTGGCGATCGTCGCGAAGGAGGCGGGCAGGTTTCCCTCGAAGGAACCGTTGGTGCCGGTCCCGCCGTTCAGGAGGGGGATCTCTCCCGCATCGGGTGTCACGGCGGAAGAAATGTTGATCCCGGCCCACGCCGGGTTGCTGGCCGCGTTCGGGTCGGGGGACATTATCGTCACGTTGGCGCCTCCGACGGGGGTGGCCACCCCGTTTTGCAGCGTGAAACTGTGGACGGTGACCGCGGGTCCCCGCAGCGTCGGCGGCGTCCGATAGGCGATCGGCCGGATCTGGTTTCCGAACGGACCTAGGACCAGCAGACCCGAGATCAGGACGACGCCCGCGAGGACCACGGCCAACGGAATCTTCCAACGGGGGACGAAAGTCCGCCCTCGGAACCGCGGCGGCACCACCCCTGATCCTCAGTCGTCGTCGTAGATATGGGTGTTTCTAAGGTGGCGGGCCGGTCCTACCCCGCTCCGTGAAGTGTGGGCGATCGAGTTCTGCGGTTCCTGGGAGCGGAGCCGTCACGCCTCGGGCGTTGGCCCGGCGCCACGGGCGTATCCCCGGCCGGTCGGTGGGGGTCCTGTAGCCCGGGGCCTGGTCAGGTCCCGGTCCCGTACCGCGCCCACGGCGCGGATAGATCGACCTGACCTGGAACGGTGGTCGCGGGTGGTGCGAACGCCGATCCAACAGGGTCCCTCGCAGCGATGGGTCCGTGGTCCCCGGATGCCCGGGTCCAAGCCCATCGGTCGTCCGAATCCGGTGAGGCCGTTTCCCGACGTTCGCGAAGGGGGTATGGGGGCTCGCGATTCCGGCCCGGACTTCTCCTGGGGACGCTCGCAGGCTCCCGGGGAGGCTCCGGGACGCGAGGGTGTTTCCCGCGCCCGTGCGGACCCGGGCGCCGTGGTCCTGCGTCGGGAGGGCCGGCGTCTACCGGACCCCTTTCGCCCGCGCGCGGCCGCCCGGGCGGTTGGACGTCGCGCCAGGGCGGGCATCGCCCCGCCCGCGGGGAGCCCAGGTGCCCCCGATGACCCAGGGCGGCTCCGTGCCCTTGGGCTCCATCTCGTCGGAGCGCGCCGCCTCGACGGCGGACTCGTTCACCTCGATCCCGAGCCCCGGCCGGTCCGGCACGAGGAAATGGCCGTCGGCGAGCTCGTACCCGCGGACCAGCGTCCGCTTCCAGGCGGGCCAGCTCGACTCGAAGCTCTCCTGGATGAAGAAGGTCGGCAGCACCGCGTCGAGCTGCAGCGTCGCCGCCGTCTGGACCGGGCCGAAGGCGTTGTGGTAGGCGATCTGCGCCCCGAAGCCGGCGGCCACGCCGGCGATCTGCAGCCCGAAGGTGAAGCCCCCGGAGTTGGTGAGGTCCGGCTGGAGGATGTCGACCAGGCCGCGCGCGAGGAAGCTCTGGAAGTCGGCGGGGGTGAGGAGACGCTCCCCGAGCGCGACCGGCGTGCGGACCTTCCGGCGGAACTCGCGGAGCCCGTCCGAGAGCTCCGGCTGCGTCGGCTCCTCGATGAAGGCGGGGGCGTACTGGTCGAGCTCGAGCCCCGCGCGGATCGCCGGTTCGGGGAAGAAGCGGCCGTGGCACTCGATGAGCAGGTCGACCCGGGGGCCGACCGCCTCGCGGACGGCCCGGACGCGCTCCGAGGCGAGCGCGAGCCCGGGGTTCGACAGCTGCCCGTACTGGTCGCCGAACGGGTCGAACTTGAGCGCGGTGAAGCCGCCCCGGACCATCCTCTTCGCCTTCGCGGCGAACTCCTCGGGGGCGCGGCAATCCGAGTACCAGCCGTTCGCGTAGGCGCGGAGCCGGTCCCGCCGGCGGCCGCCCAGGAGCCGGTGGATCGGGACGCCGAGCTCGTGGCCCAGGAGATCGTAGCAGGCGATGTCCACGCCGCTCAACGCGGCGGTCTGCTCGACGGACCGGGAGCGGTAGAACGCCGAGACCGAGTACTCGTCGAACGCCCGGTTCATCTCCTCGAGCGGCCGGCCCTCGTAGAAGCGCGCGACCTCGCGCACGCTCTCCCGGACCGGGACGGTCATCGCGGTCGTCGGCGACTGGCCCCACCCCACCGCGCCGGTGTCGGTGGTCACCCGCACGAGCACGATCGTGGAGCTCCACGGGGAGGAGCGCTCGGCGCCGGGGTCGGAGAGCTCGAGGGGCTCGACGCTACGGATCCGCATCGGTCGGGCACCCGCCGCGGCCGCATAGCCTCTTCCGGGAGGGCGCGGCGGCCCGGAACCCCTTTGGGGAGGGAAGCGTTCCCGGGTCCCGAGGCCGCACCATGGTGCAGAAGATCTCCGAAGTCGTCGGCACGTCGAACGAGAGCTTTGCCAAGGCCGCCGAGAACGCCGTCACGACCGCGGCGAAGACGGTCCGGAACATCCGGTGGTTCCGGGTCACCGAGTTCGAGGGCGCGGTGAAGGACCAGCGGATCACCGAATACCACGTCACGGTGCGGCTCTACTTCGATCTCGAGTCCCACGCCTGAGGCCCGGGGCGGGAGAGGGCGGGGGACGGTCCGCCCGGTCCCCCCGGCTCGCCGGGGTCCGGGAGGGACCGGTCGAGGAGCTCGCGGGTCAGCGGCGGTCGCGCGAGGGCACGCACGGAGGTCTCGAGGAGCTCGGGCCGCCGGGTCCGGAGGACGGTGCAGGCCACCTCGGGCGGGGCGATCGCGAACTGGACCGCCGCTTCGGGCAGCGTGCGGGCCCCCCCCGCGGTGAACGGTCGCAACCGGATCAGCCGCCGGGCCACCGCCTCGAACGCACGGCGTTCGGTCGGGGACGGTGGGAGCGGGGCGCCGGGCTCGAGGAGGGAGCCATCCAGGAGCCCCTGGGCATGCGGGTCGGTCGCGACGAGGCGCCCGTCGGTGCCCTCGAGACGGGCGAGGAGCGCCCGCCCGGCCCGGGGCTCGAGCAGGTCGTACGGCGCGCGGAACAGGGCGGGGCCGGTCCACTCCCCTCGCGCCACGAACTCGGTCACCGACTCCGGCCGATCGAAGGCAACTCCCCAGGCCCCGAGGCGGCCCTGCCGGCGCAGTTCGTCGAGCTCCGCCCTGCGGGCCCGGAGGCGCCCCAGGCGCCCCTCCGGGACCCAGAGGATCCCGATCGGGTGCCCGCCCAGGCGGTGCCGGAACTCCTCGAGGGTGGTCGAAAGCGGGACGTCCGGGACGGCGGCGGCTCGGGAGGCCAGCGAGCCCATCACGACCAGCTCCGGGTCCGGTTCGGGGAACGCCGCGGCCAGCGCGCGCTCGGCGGCGGGCGTCGCGTCGCCCGCGTCGACGTCGTAGACACGGATCCCCAGCGCCCGGGCGCGGCGGAGGAACCCGATCGTCGGGGCCCCCAGCGCGCGGTCGGGGGGTCCCTCGACCAGCGGCGCGAGGGAGACGCCGAGGACGGAGACCGGCCGGTCGAGCCCCGGGACCCGGCGGACCTCCATGGGCCGGTCGAGGCGCCGGCCCTTATCGGCTTACTGCGCGCGCCGCGGCCCGGCGGCCCCGCGCCCGGGAGGTTATCACCCTCGTCCCGCATCCCGCGGTCGTGCCGGCGCGGGTCTCCGGGACCGCCGATCTGCTCCTGACGGAGCGGCTCCGGCCGAAGCGGCTCTCCGAGCTGATCGGGAATGCGGGGGCGATCGCCGAGCTCACCGCGTGGGCGGCCGGCTGGGCGCCCGGCCGCGGACCGCCCCGGCAGCGCGCCGCGCTCCTCGAAGGTCGGGCCGGGGTCGGCAAGACCAGCGCCGCCGGGGCGCTCGCCCACGACATGGGCTGGTCGGTCGTCGAGATGAACGCCTCCGAGGCCCGGAACCGCCGGGCCATCGAGCAGGTGGCCGGACGCGCCGCGCTCACCAACTCCTTCTCCTCCGACGGCCAGTACCGCTCGGCGAAGAGCGGCGGCCGCACCCTCATCCTCCTCGACGAGGCCGACTGCCTCACGGGCCGCGCGACCGAGGACCGGGCGCCGGCGAAGGCGCCCCCCACCCTCCGGGAGTTCCTCCGCGCCCGCTACGGTACGGTCGGATCGCTCGCGGAGGCCTGGGGGCTCGGCCGGCCGAAGGCCCCGCCCGCCTTTGCGGGCTGGGAGGAGGTTCCGACGACGGGGGGCCGGGGGGCCTGGACCCGGCTCAAGGCGGCCCAGGTCGATCTCGCCGAGTGGCGCGAGGCGGGGAGCGCGGAGGACCTCTCGGACCGGGGCGGGCTCGGCGCGATCGCGCAGCTGGTGAAGAGCACCCTCCAACCCGTGATCCTCACGGTGAACGACGCCCAGACGCTGACCCGGTACTCCCCCCTCTTCCGGCAGGGGGTCGCCCGGGTCCGCTTCCTACCGGTCGCCGACGCCGAGATGCGCGCCTTCCTGAGGAAGACGATCCTCGCGGAGCGGCTCGAGATCCAGACCGCGGCGGTCGAGGCGATCGTCCGGCGCAGCCACGGCGATCTCCGCGCCGCGCTCAACGATCTGGACGCCATCGCCCCGCTGCCGGCCGGTCCGGCGCAGGTCGCGGTCCTCGGCGCGCGCGACGTGGGCTCCGAGTTCGAGACGTTCGTCTCCGAGGCGCTCGACCATGCGCGCTTCGTCCGGATGGTGGAGGTCCGGGACCGGCTCGACGCCTCGCCCGACGACCTCTTCCCCTGGATCGAGGAGGCGGTCCCCCACGCCGCCCTCGACGCCGCCCACCGGCTCGCGGCCTTCGAGACGCTCGGCCGGGCCGAGCTCTGCCTCATGCGCGCCCGCCGGTTCCGTCACTGGGGCCTGTGGAGCTACGCCACCGAGCTCATGACCGGCGGCGTCGCCACCGCCCTCGACCGGCCGGCGGGCTCGGGGGCGGTGTACGCGGGGTTCCCGATGTTCCTCGCCGGCATGGGCCGGAGCCGGATCGCCCGGGCCCAGCGCAAGGCGGTGCTCGAGCGCGTCGATCCGTTCTTCCATCTCTCCGCGAGGAAGGGATCGGTGACGGTCCTCCCGTGGCTGTACCGGCTCTTCGACCCGCCCCGGCCGGGGTTCGATCGCCCCGCGGCGCGGGCGCTCCGGGCCGAGATCATCCATCGGACCCGGCTCGAGGCCGACCAGGTCGCCTACCTGATGGACCTGGAGCCCGACTCCGCCGCGGTGCAGACGGAACTCCTGCGGAGCGAACCCCGCTCGGGCGGACCGGGGGTCGCTCCACCGACCGGGGGGGCCTCCGGTCGCTCCGGGCCCCTCGGACCCGAGGCCCCTCCGGAGACGGAGCCCTCCGAAGCGACCGCCCTCAGGCGGCCCGCGCGAGCGACCCGGCAGCAGCGGCTGAGCTGAGCCGCGCTCCCCCATCCCCTAGTTGGGGCCGAGGGCGGGTGCCGGAGCGCCGAGGACGAAGGCGCTCGCCCCCGGGGTCCTCGGTTCGAGGGCGAAGCTCTTCAGCCGCTCGAGCGCGAAGAGGAGGAGATCGCGCGCCGCCTCGTTGAGGTCGGGCGGGACCGGTCCCGGAGGTTCGGGCTCCGCGTACACCCGGAGGGCATGGTCCCTCCAGCCGAGGAGGACCTGGCCCGGCCCGTCGGTCCGCGACCAGACGAGCAGCGGGTGGCTCGCGCGGTCGTAGACCCCGACCCAACGGAGGGAACCGGCCCAGCGCCCGGCGAGGAGCCCGAGGATCTGGGGGCCGTCGAAACCGGGGGCGAGCCCCACCTCCGCGACTTGGGTCCAGCGCTCGGCGGGCTCCTCCGGGGTGAGCGCCGGGCGCGCCGCCTCCGACGCGTCCCCGACCGCCTCGCCCGGACCGAGCAGGCGGTAGCCGCCGTCTGCGCGCGCGATCCGTCCGTACCGTTCGAGCCGGCGGAGCGCCCGGCTCAGCGACTCGGGGTGGACCTGGAGCGAACGCCGAAGCCCGTTGAAGGCCAGCGAGCCGTCGTGGGCGCTGAGGAGCGCCACGACCCGGTCCTCGAGCCGGGGCTCGATCCCCGCCGCCGTTCCCGATCCGTCCGTGCTCATCGGGGCGAAACAGCGCCGCCCGCATATAGGGGGTCCACGGAAGCGGAGGTAACCTGCTGGTGGGCGCCCGGGCCGTACTCCGGGACCCCGGGTCAGGGTGGTTACGACCGCGGCCGTACACGGATAACCCGACCTCGGGTCCCCCCGGCACTCCGAGCCGGTCCCATGCCCCGTTCCCTCCGATCCCTCTGCATCAACACCCAGACGCCGCTCGTACGGTTCCTCCGGACGCCGGGGCAGCTCGAGGGGCGGGCCGGCGATCGAGCGGGCCCGGTCTCGCTCAAGTCCCTCACGAGCGGGGTCGACTACGTGCCCACCTCGGGCGGGGTCGTCCAGGTGGTCCTGCCGCTCCTCCGGAAGCTCCTCGACGAGAAGCTGTTGGACCACGCCTACTGGCTCAGCCTCTCGCCGCAGGGGCCGCACCGCTACGAGTCCGACGGGATCGAGATGATCGCGGTCTCCCTCGACGCGGGGGAGCTGGCCGCCTACACCCGGGCCAAGGAGAAGCTCTGGAACCTGATCCACGGCCTCCCCACCTCCCCGCTCGAGAAGGAGGACTTCGTCGCGTTCGCCCGGTACAACTGGGAGTGTACCCGCGGGATGTTCGAGCTCGCCGGGGACGTCGACCTGTTCTACATCCACGACTTCCAGCAGCTCATCACGGGCTCGATGATCGGGCTCGCGGCCCCGGCGGTCATGCGCTGGCACATCCCCATGACGATGGCCCGGACCCCGCGCTCCGTCCGCCGGTACATCGTCCACGGCCTGCAGGGGTTCGACTCGATCATCGTCTCCTGCCGGCGGGACCTCGAGGCGCTCCTCGGCTACGGCTTCACCGGGAAGGTGCGGCAGATCTACCCGACGATCGACCCGTCGGTCTTCCCCCCGGTCGCGCCGGAGCGGCGGGCGCTCCTCCGAAAGGCGCTCGGGATCCCCGAGGACGCCCCCGTGGTGCTCTCCGTGGGGCGTATGGACCCCATGAAGGGCCAGGACGTCCTGCTCGAGTCGCTGCCACCGCTGCTCCAGAAGCATCCCCGGCTCCGGTGCCTCCTCGTCGGGAACGGGAGCTTCACCGGCTCCGCGACGGGCGGGCTCGGGGCCTCCAAGTCCCACACCTGGCGGGCGCACCTGGAGTCGATGGTCGAGCGCCTGGGGCTCTCCTCCCACGTGATCTTCGCCGGGAACCTGGACCACGAGAGCCTCTGCGCCGCCTACGCGACCGCCCGGGCGTTCGTGCTGCCCTCGCCCGCCGAGGGGTTCGGGCTCGTCGTCGCCGAGGCGTGGCTCTACGCCACCCCGGCGGTCGTGAGCTCGGGCGCCGGCGTCTCGGAGCTCATCAACCACGGCGTGAACGGCTACATCTTCCCGCCCGGGAACCCCGCCGCGCTCTCCGGCTTCCTCGACGAGCTCCTCAGCGACGAGCGGCGCGCCGGGGAGCTCGGTCGCAAGGGGCGGGACGCCGTGGCCGCCTGCTACTCCGACCGGAGCGTGGCGGAGGTGTTCGCGCACCTCCAGCAGGTCCGGGACGCCTACGGATGACGGACCGGCCGGCAGTGCCCCGGTCGCGGCGGTGGTGAGCGACCTCGATCGCCCCCTCTGGCTCCCCGAGGGAAAGCTCGGTCGGTCCGCCGAGCGGGCCATCGCGACCGCCCACGAGGCGGGGCTCGCCTTCCTCGTCGCCTCGGGCCGGAACCGGGCCTACCTCGAGCGGTTCGCCCGGAGGTACGGCCCGATCGACGGCGTCGTGGCCGAGAACGGCGGCGTCCTGCTGCTCCCCGCTCCCGGGGGCGCCCGGGTCGAGCGGCTCGTGGACTCGGCCGACCTCCGCGCGGCGCGCGAACGTCTCGCGGGGGCCGGGCTGCAGGAGTTCGACCTCGGCGACGTGATCGTCTCGATGCACCGTGCCGACCAGCCGGAGGCCGAGCGGCTCGTCGCCGGGCTCGGGATCGACCGGGTCCCCAACGTGGACCGCCGGATGGCCGTGCCCGCCGGGATCACGAAGCTCACCGGCACGAGGGCCCTCCTCGACCGTGGGGGCTCGACCCGGGGGCGTTCGCGGCCATCGGCGATGCCGAGGACGATCTCGAGCTGCTCGCGCGGGCCCGGATCTCGGGGGCCCCGGCGAACGCCGTGCCGCGGCTCCGGGAGGCGGCGACCTGCGCCGGCCGGGGCGCGGGCCCCCGGGGGGTCCTCGAGTTCGTCGAGCACCTGGTCGGGTCCGGCGCGATCGCCCGCGGCCCCGGGCGCCGACCGGCCTAAAGGTAGCCGAACTGCCGCTTCGCGAAGTCGCTCATCCGCTCCGGGGTCCAGGGCGGCTCCCAGACCATGTCGACCTCTGCCGAGGCGACCCCCGGGACCTTCTCGACGGCCACCTTGACCTCCTCGGCCAGGATCCCGGCCACGGGGCAGCCCGGGGCGGTGAGCGTCATCCGCACCGTCACGGCCGACTCCTTCCAGGCGAGGTCGTAGATGAGCCCCAGGTCCACGATGTTCATCGGGATCTCCGGGTCGTAGATCTTCTTGAGGTTCTCCTTGATCAGCGCCGCCCGGTCGGCGTGGTCCGGGTCGGAGGTGAAGGCGTTCGCCGGGGGCGCCGGGCCCGTCGCGCTGGCGGCGGGCGGGGCGGCCGGGGGGGCGCTCTCGGACGGCGTGGCCTCGGCCATCATCCCAAAGACGCGCCCCCCCGTATAACGTGGAGGGAGACGGGGGCCGCGGGGCCGCGTCCGGGGCCATCAATCCCATATCCCCCACCTCGGTGGGTCGCCCCGATGCGCGACGTCCACGCCCTCGAGCCCACCCGGTCGCGGCTCGGGCTCCGCGAAGTGGGGGTGAGCGGGGTCCGCAAGCCGCTCTCGGTGCGGCGCCCGGGGGGCGCCGTCACGCTCCACGCCGAGTTCAGCGTCCATGTCGACCTCCCCGCGAGCCGGAAGGGCTCGGACCTCTCGCGGAACGCGGAGATCCTGGCGGAGATCGTCGACGCCACCGCACTCCGCCCCGTGGCGAGCCTCGAGGAGGCGTGCCGGGCGATCGCCCGGGAGCTCCTCCTGCGGCACAGCTACGCCCACCGGACCCGGGTCGACGCGCGGGCCGACCACTTCCTCCCCCGGGGCGTCACCCCCGGCCGCCGGAGTTTCGAGGACTTCCTGCTCCTCGCCGACGCCCGGGCGCAGCGGGAGGAGGACGGGAGCCTCTCGGCCGAGAGCTACAGCGTGGGCGCGGAGGCGCTCGGGATGACCGCCTGCCCGTGCGCCATGGAGACCGCCCGGGCCCGGCTCGAGGAGGAGTTCCCGCTCCTCAAGGACCCCTCCCTCGCCTCCCTGCCGATCGTGAGCCACAACCAGCGGAACCGCACCACGCTCCTCTTCGGGTTCACCGAGCCGGCGGAGGTCGAGGCCGAGGAGATCGTCGCCGCCATCGAGGAGGCGCAGTCGAGCCCCACCTACGCGATCCTGAAGCGGGGCGACGAGGCCGGCGTGGTCCTCGCGGCGCACCGGAACCCCAAGTTCGTCGAGGACGTCCTGCGCGACCTCCTGACCTCGGTGCCGCGGAAGTTCCCCTCCCTGCCCGACTCCACGATCGTCCGGGCGTCGACCCGGAGCGAGGAGTCGATCCACAAGTACGACGTGACCGCCTCCCACGAGGCGAGCTTCCGCGAGCTCCGGCGGGGGCTCGGGACGTAGGCAGCGTCACGCGCTCGGGGACGGGACGATGCGGTACGCCTGGGATGCGCTGAGGCGCCGCCCGGGCCGCAGCCTCCTCACCTCGCTCGGCATCGGGCTCGCGACCGGGCTCGTCGTCCTCCTGCTCTCGCTCTCGAGCGGCATCACCGCGAGCTCGACGCAGCTCGCGCAGTCGAGCGGCGTCGACCTCCTGGCCACGAGCGCGGACACCTCGCTCAGCTCGTCGAGCTTCCCACCGCTCACCGGCGCCCACCGGCTCGAAAGCGAGATGACCCAGGTCGACCCCAACGTGGCCACGGCGAGCCCCTGGCTCCTCGGCGAGCTCGTCTTCGCGAACTCGAGCCTGTACGCCCGGAGCAACTCCTCCGTCAGCGGCTCCGGCGTGCCGGGCGGATGGGCGCCCACGGGGAGCGGGATCGTGGGCTGGATCCCGGGCGCCAACGCCGGCATCGAGGTGCCCACCATGGTCCAGGGCGCCGGCTTTCCCGTGCCCGGCGACCCGCACTACGCGGGGGGCACCTACACCGGGCCATCCACGCACGCGATCGTGCTCGACCAGTCGCTCGCCCAGGTGCTCCGGGTCTCGATCGGCTCCGAGGTCTACGTCGGCGCCACCACGCCCGACGGGCCCGCCCAGCTCGCCGGATGGTTCGCGAACGCGACCGGCTTCAAGGTCGTGGGCATCTCCGGCCCGTTCTGGCTCGTGCCGTCGGCGCTCCTCGCCTTCACCTACCTCTCGGAGCTGCAGTCGCTCCTGGGCGGGGTGGCCACGCAGTCGGACACCGCGTCGATCGTCCTCATCCACCTCCACGACGGCAGCCAGGCGGGCGCGGACCAGCGCCGGCTCGCCGCGGCCTTCCCGGCGCTCACGGTCTTCACGCTCTCGGACATCCTCGGCGAGATCGGGAACGTCGTGGACCTCTACCGCACCTTCGGCACGCTCGTCGGGGCCGTCGGGGTCGCGGTCGCCCTCCTGTTCGCGACGACGATCCTGCTCATGTCGGTCGATGACCGGAGCCGCGAGATCGCCGTGCTCCGCGCGCTCGGCTTCGGACCCGGATGGATCACGCGCCAGATCCTCGTCGAGGGGCTCCTCCTCGCGCTCTTCGGGCTCGTGGTCGGCGCGCCGCTCGGCTACCTGGGCGCGATCGGCATGAACGCCTTCCTCTTCCGGCTCCTCCCCCCGCTCCCCGCGGGGTTCACCTTCGTCGCCTTCGACGGGACGGTCCTCGCGGGGACGCTCCTCCTCGTGGTGGCCATCGGGCTCGCCGCCGGGGTCCTCCCGGCCGTCCGGGCGCTCCGGCTCCCCATCGCCCAGGAGCTGCGCGCGCCATGAGGGGCCTCTCCGGCGGGCGGTGGCGGCTCCGCCACTGGCGGCTCCAGACGGCGCTCGCCGCGCTCGCCCTCGCCTTCGCGGTGTCGCTGCCGGTCCTGCTGCTCTCGGTGGGCGGCGGCGTCTCGTCGCACGAGCTCGCGAACCTGCGCTCGACGGGCTTCGAGGTCTCCTTGAGCGCGCCGGGCGAGCACGGCATCACCGGGGCGCACGCGCTCGTCGAGAAGCTCGCGGGCGAGCCGAACATCGCCGTGGCGTCGCCCGTGCTCTCGGTCCCGGTCGACCTCTTCGCGGGAACGAGCGGCCCGGTGCCCCTCCTCGTCGAGGGGGTGGTCCCCTCGGCCTTCCTTGCGACGCTGCCCCCGGAAGAAGCCGGGCTCTTCCCGAAGCCGCTGCCGCTCGGCGATCCGACCGACCTCGTCCACTTCGACCACGGGACCTACGCCGGGCCCTCCGCCGGGCGGATCCTGATCTCGAGCCCCATCGCCTACGCCCACGGGCTGACCGTGGGCACGCCGGTGCGGCTCGCGGCCACCCCCGACGGAGTCGGGGCGGAGAACTTCACGGTGGCCGGCATCTTCGGCGTGCCGCCGACGCTCCTCGGCCCCACGGCGGCGTTCGCCGCGCTCCTCCCGCTCTCCGACCTGCAGGTCCTCACGGGCTACGCCCGCGGCCCCTCGGGGGACGTGATCGACGCGGCGGACACGGTCGAGGTGGCGCTCGCGGGATCGGCCGCCACCGACCCGGGGGCGGTGAGCCGGGTGGCCGCCTCCCTCCAGGAGCAGTACCCGTTCTACGCCGTCGCGACCCAGAGCCAGACCGTCCAGCAGGCCGAACGCGCCGCGTCGATCCTGACCGGCTTCTACTTCGCCCTCTCCTCGATCGGGCTCGCCGTGGGGCTCCTCTTCCTCGCCCTGGTGCTCGTGCGCCGGGTCGAGGGGATGCGCTCCGAGATCGCCGTGCGGCGGGCGATCGGGGTTCCCGCCGGGCAGATCGCCCGGGAGCTCGCGGGGAGCGCGCTCCTCCTCGCCGCCGTGGGCATCGTGGGCGGGATGGTGCTCGCCTACCTCGCCATCGCCGCGCTCGCGCGCTTCGGCTCGCCGACGGTCCAGGCCGCGGTGGAGCTCTCCGTCTACGACCCCACGACGCTGCTTCTGCTCGCCGCGGCCGTGCTCGGCCTCGGCGTGCTCTCGAGCGGGCTCGCGACCCGGGCGGCGCTCCGGATCCCGATCACGGAGACGCTCCGATGAGCGGCTCCGCGCCCTCCCCGGCGACCGAGGTCTACCTCGACGGGATCGGCAAGACCTTCCACGCCGGCCGGCCGGACGAGGTCCGGGCGCTCCGCACCGTCACGCTCCGCATCGAACCCGGCGAGTACGTCTCCATCGAGGGCCCCTCGGGCGGGGGAAAGACCACGCTCCTCAACGTCGTGGGGCTCCTCGAGCGCCCGTCCGCGGGCCGGGTCTTCTGGAACCGGACGAGCGCGGAGGGGCTCTCGGAACGGGCCCGCGCGCGGCTCCGGCTGACGGGAGTCGGCTTCATCTTCCAACGCTTCTTTCTCATCCCGACCTTGACCGCGCGCGAGAACGTCGAGATGCCGATGCGCGCCCTCGGCCGCCCCGCGGCCGAGCGGCGGAGCCGGGCGGACGAGCTCCTGGGCCTGGTCGGCCTCTCCGGCCGCGCCGGCGCCTACCCCCACCAGCTCTCCGGCGGGGAGGAGCAGCGGGTGGCCGTCGCCCGGGCGCTCGCGAACCGCCCCGGTCTCCTCCTCGCGGACGAGCCGACGGGCGAGCTCGACCGGGCGAACACCGACTCGGTGCTCGACCTGCTCGACCAGGCCCACCGGACGACCGGTGCCTCGATCGTGGTCGTGACGCACAACCCGCTCGTCGCCGCCCGGGCGCGGCGCCACCTCGCCATCGAGGACGGGCAGCTGGTGCGGGACTCGGCCTCGGAGTAGAGGCCCGTGGCCCGCATCGCCATCCTGCTGAACGACCGCTGCCACCCGAAGGAGTGCCAGTGGGAGTGCCAGGCCTACTGCCCGCCGGTCCGGATGGGCCAGGAGTGCATCGTCGAGGGGCCGAACGGCAAGCCCGTCATCTCCGAGACGCTCTGCATCGGCTGCGGCATCTGCGTCCACAAGTGCCCCTTCGACGCCATCAAGATCCTCAACACCCCCGAGGCGAACGAGGCGGAGATCGTCCACCGGTACGGCTACAACGGCTTCCGGCTCTACCGGCTCCCGACGCCGCCCCGGAACGGCGTGACCGGCATCCTGGGACCGAACGGCACGGGGAAGTCCACCGCGCTCCGCATCCTCGCCGGGCTCGAGGTGCCGAACCTGGGGAACTGGGAGACCCCGGGCCGCTGGGAGGCGGTCGTCGAGCGCTACCGCGGGACGCAGCTCTACGAGCACTTCCAGCGGATCGCGAGGGGGGAGCTCCGGACCGTCGTGAAGCCGCAGTACGTCGACCGGCTCGCCGAGCTCGACACCACCGTCGAGGGGCTCGTCGCCGAGGGCGGGGGCCGCCCCGCCGGGCCGATCCTCGAGCAGCTCGGCCTCCATGCGCGCCGCGGCCGGAAGCTCGGCGAGCTCTCCGGCGGCGAGCTCCAGCTCACCGCCATCGCCCGGGCGCTCGCCACCGACGCGGACCTCTACCTCTTCGACGAGCCGTCGAGCTACCTCGACATCGTCCACCGGCTCGAGATCGCCCGGCACCTCCGCCGGCTGGGGGAGACGAAGAGCGTGCTCGTGGTCGAGCACGATCTCGCGCTGCTCGACTACTTGGCCGACCAGGCGCACCTGGTCTACGGCGAGGAGGCGGCCTTCGGCGTGATCGCCCACCCGCTCCCCGTCCGCTCCGCGGTGAACACCTACCTGAACGGTTACCTGCGCGACGAGAACGTCCGGTTCCGGACCGAGCCGGTCCGGTTCGTCGCCCATCCGCCCCGGGCGGCCACGGGGCGGCGGACGCGCCTGAACTTCCCGAGGCTCGTGAAGCAGTTCCCCGAGTTCCGCGTGGCCGTCACGAGCGGCGAGCTCGACCACGGTGAGACGGTCGGGATCGTGGGCCCCAACGCGACGGGGAAGACGACCTTCGTCCGGATGCTCGCCGGGGCGGAGACGCCGACCGAGGGGACGCCGCCCGAGGGGGTCACGGTGAGCTACAAGCCGCAGTACCTCAAGGCCACCCAGGCGGCGAGCCTGCGGGAGCGCATGGGCGCCCTCGCCTCGGATCCCACCTTCGACCTCAAGCTCTTCGAGCGGGAGCTCGTGCCGGGGCTCCAGCTGGAGGGGGTCCTCGACGTGGCGCTCCCCGACCTCTCCGGCGGGGAGCTCCAGCGGGCCGCCTGCGCGCTCGCGCTGGCCCGACCCGCGACGCTCTACCTCCTGGACGAGCCCTCGGCGTACCTCGACGCCGACGAGCGGATGGCGATGGCGAAGATCCTCCGGCGGCAGGTCGAGCGGCAGGCGTGCACCGCGCTCGTCGTCGACCACGACGTCTACTTCCTCGACCTGGCGTGCGACCGGCTCATGGTCTTCCGCCCGGAGGGGGATTCGGCGGGCGAGGGCGTCGGCCCGTTCCCGATGCGGGAGGGGATGAACCGGCTCCTCCACCAGGTGCAGGTGACCTTCCGCCGCGACGCCGAGACGCTCCGGCCCCGGATCAACCGGGAGGACTCCGCGCTGGACCGGGAGCAGCGGGCCTCGGGCGAGTACTACTACGAGCCGGTCTGATGAGGGTGGCCGGCTCGGCGATCCCCCGGGCGCATCCGGAGGCGAGCGACCTCCCCCCGCGGAGCGCGCCCGACCGCCCGCGCCCGCGGAAGCAGGGCCGGAGTCGGCCGCGCCGGGGCAGCCCCGCGCTGACCGCGCACTTTCGAGGGCCCGCAGCGGCCCCGGATGCGGCGGCGTCCATCAGAACAGCGCATGAGGGGGGCGGAACGGCGCGGAATGTCGGCCGGTCCCGTCCCATCGAGGTTTATCATCGAGCTAGAGACCTAGGAGCGTGTAGCTCTACTCACTGACGGCAGTTCGAAGCGAGGTACTATAGCCGGCCTTGTCTATCGGCGGGCAT
>DAHUZZ010000023.1 GCA_027314915.1 Thermoplasmata archaeon
CGAGGGAGAACACCGTGGGCTTCCACCCGCGGGCGACCTCGCGGACACGGCCGTACCGCACCCGCGCGAGGATGGGATACATCATCAATAGGAGGCCGATCGCGATCGGGACCGAGACGGACTGGACCTGCCAGGCCCCGACGGCCGTCCCAAGTCCCGGCCAGAGCCGACCGAGGGCGAGCCCGACCGCCATCGCCGAAATGACCCAGACGGGAAGGTACCGGTCGACCGGGTCGAGCTTCCGGACCGGCGTCGCGTTCGCAGAACCCGCCGCGCCCGCCTCGTCGGCGGTCATGGGACCCGCCGATGGGGGACGGAGCGGGAGGCCGCGGGGCGAGGGCCGGCGGCGGCGCGCAGCTCGAGACCGAGGAGTCGGACCCGTTCCCGGATCTCGTCGCGGACCCGGCGGAATCCCTCGTCATCGAGCCGGGCCGGGTCCGGCAGGGCCCAATCGACGAGGGGGCGGGTCTTCAGGTGCGCGGGGCAGCTCGCGTCGTCGAGGCAGCCCATCGTGACCCGCACGTCCGCGCGCTCGTCCATTTCGATCGTCAAGGGACGCGGGGGGTGGACGGGCGGCTCCACGCCGACCTCTCGCAGCATCGGCCCCGTCCGGGGGTTCGGGGCGGTCGACGGTCGGGTACCGGCCGAGGCCGCCCGATACCCGGGCGGAGGGTCCGCGTTGAAGATCGCCTCGGCCATCAGGGAGCGCGCCGAATTCCCGACGCAGACGAACAGGACCTGCTTCGAACCGGAGGGTGCGGCCTCCGCGTCCGCCGCGGCCCGGTTCACGGGATCTCCAGGAACGCCCCGGGCCGCAGGGCGTAGTACATCCACTTGCCCTGCCGGCGGGCGCTGACGAGGCCGGCCTTCCCGAGCACGGACATGTGGTGGCTCACGGTCGCGTGGCTGACGCCGAGCGCCGCCTGCAGTTCGCATCCGCACAGCTCGCCGTGCCGCCGCAGGAGCGCCGCGATGGCGAGCCGGTGCCCGTCGGCGAGGGCCTTCGCCCGGGCGAGCGCCGGAGCGAACGCCGGCTCGCGCGCGATCGCCCGCCCCCACCCCGCATACTTCGGGAGGCACGCCGCGCCGTCCGTCCCGGTCAACCGCTCGAGGCGGGGCCCCAACGCCCCCGCCCGCCGCGCGCGCTGCATCATGTCGACCTACATCTACACCATATATGTAGACATGCATCGACATAACGGGCGATCGATCGACGAGCCGCGGGAGCGGTCCGGGGGGGGCGGTCGCCCCGTCCCCCGCCTACCGCGGCGGGCTGCGGAGGGCGTCGGCCGGGATCTCCCCCCGGGCGAGCCGCTGGTCGACCTTCCCGAGGGCGAGCCAGAGCCCGTAGAGCAGGGAGACCGGGGACGGCGGACACCCCGGCACGTAGACCTCGACCGGCAGCACCCGATCGACCCCGCCCTCGACCTCGGGGGAATCCCGGAACGGCCCGCCGGAGATGCCGCACGCCCCGACGGCGACGACGAACGACGGTCCCGGCACGGCCCGATAGGTCTTCTCGAGCGCCAGCCGCATGTTGCGGGTCACCGGGCCCGTCACGATCAGGGCATCGGCATGGCGGGGCGAGGCGACGAGCTGGATCCCGAGGCGCTCGAGGTCGTACCGGGGCCAGAGGAGCGCCGCCACCTCCACCTCGCAGCCGTTGCAGCTCCCCGCGTCGACCGCGCGGATCGCCAGCGAGTCCCCGTAGAGGCGCCGGACGCGCTCCCGGACCTCGTCGGCGAGCCGGGAGCCCGCGAGCGGCGGCGAGGGCGGACCGTGCCGTAAGCGGAGATCGGCCCGATCCCGGACGGCCATCTCCTCGAAGCGGACCGACGCCATCGCCCCCGACGGGCAGGCATCGATGCAGAGCCCGCAGAAGAGGCACTTCCCGTAGTCGAGCTCCACGACGGTCGGGCCCAAGCTCCGATCCACCGAGATCGCGTCCGTGGGGCAGGCGCGCGCGCAGGCCCCGGTCCCTTCGCACCGCTCCGCCCGGTGGAGCGGGGTCCGCGGCGGTCCGACCGGCAGCTCGAGCGGCCCCAAGGGGTAGCGGATCGGGCTCGCCGCGGGGTCGGCGGGCCCGGGGAGAGGCGCCCGGGCGGGGCGCGGGGGCGGATCGACCGTTCGCTCCGTCATCGGTCGTACCCCGAATAGGAGAGGTTGAGGCTCTTGTTGCAGAGCGGGAAGTCCGGCAGGATCGCCCCCCGGACAGCGAACTCGATCGCCGGCCAGTTCAGGAACGACGGGTCCCGCACGTGCACGCGTTCGAGGCGGGCGTCCGGGCCGATCGTCACGTGGACGAGGAACTCGCCCCTCGGCGATTCGACCCATCCGAGGCCCGACCGGCGCTCCCCCGGCGACGGCGGGCGGCGCGGCTCGAGTGGCGACCGGTCCGCGGGGAGGCGGCGCAGGAACTCCTCGGCGAGCCGGCACGACTCGACGATCTCCTCGACCTTGACGACCAGCCGGGCCCGCACGTCCCCGGTGAGCCCCCGGGGGACCCGCACCTCGGTGCCGACGTAGGCGCCGTACGGCCGGTCGTGCCGCAGGTCGATGCGGAGCCCCGAGGCCCGGGCGACCGGCCCGACGAAATGCATGAGCTCGGCGACCCACCGGGAGATCTCGCCGGTGCCTTCCAGCCGGTCCACGACCGAGGATTTCCCGAGCCACTCGTCCCGCAGCCGACCGATCGCCTCCCGCCACCTGGCGTACGTCGTCGCGAGATCGGGGTCGAGGTTCCCGCGGATCGGCCGGCGCAGCCCCCCGACCCCGATGGTGCCCCGTCCGAGGCGGGAGCCGGTGGCGGCCCGGAGGGTCTGGTAGGCCGCCTCGCGGAGCCGGTTCGCCCGGGCGGCCCCCGCCGCATACCCTACGTCCAGGGCGATGCCGGCGACGTCCCCCAGCAGGAACGCGATCCGTTCCGTCTCCAGGAGCAGGCCCCGGACAACCTCGTCCCCGGGCGGGACCGCAACGTCGAGGGCCCGCTCCACGGCATAGGCGTAGGCCGCGGCGCCGGCGAGCGACATGTCGCCGG
Organism: Thermoplasmata archaeon; assembly: GCA_027314915.1. Taxonomy (GTDB): domain Archaea; phylum Thermoplasmatota; class Thermoplasmata; order Lutacidiplasmatales; family UBA184; genus JAKIVR01. The sequence goes on from DAHUZZ010000023.1 coordinate 3,038, forward strand.
AGACGGACTCCGCCCAGATGGAGCCGAGGTCGCTCGGCTTCCCCTCGAAGAGGCGTTCGGTCCCCTTGTGGGTGTAGCCGAGGCGGGCTTCCAGGTTCAGGATCTTCTCGCCGACGACCTGGAACCGGAAATGCCCGGGCTCGATGACCCCGGCGTGGACCGGGCCGACCGGGACCTCGTAGATCCCCTCCCCCTCGACCGGGCGGAACGAATACTCGACGCGCCGCCCGTCCGGGGCGGAGGCGGGGCCGGGGCGGAGCGGCGGATTCGGGTGGTGCTCGTGGAGCAAGAGCGGCCGCCGGTCCGCGAGCCCGCTCACGTCGACGCCGAACATCTCCGTCAGCTCCCGCTCGAACGGCGCGACGTACGGCAGCGTGGTCGAGAGCGTCGGCAGCGTCGGCCGCGGGGGATCGAGCGCGCAGCGGAGGTGGACGCCGCCGGAGGGCCGGATCCCGAGGAACAGGGCATGGACCCGGATCGTCCCCGGGGCTTCGCGCGGCGCCTCGCCGAAGAGCGTCGAGAGGGGGTGCTGGAGGGCGTCGGACGCACCGACCGCCGCGGCGACCCACCCCTCCGGCGGCACGTCGACCCGCCAGAGATCCTCGGACGGATCCCACACCGGGTCGAGGCCGAGGGCCCCGAGCGAGCGCCGCTCCTCGGCGGGGGTCGGCCGGCTCGGAAAGTCGCCGGCCAGCGCGACGGCCGGCGCCGGCTCCAAGGGGGGCTCCTCCCCCTCCTCCGCGGGGGGCGTCATCCGCTCACCACCCGGGCCGCGCCGTGCAGGAGCTGGGAGAGGGGATCCGGCAGCAACAGGCCGAGGCCGAGGGCGACCGCGAGCACGATCCCGATCCCGAGGGAGGCGGCGACGCCGAGGCGGGCCGACCGGTCGTACGGCTGGTGCGGATCGCCCAGCAGCATCCGGCTGAGGTGCCAGAGCAGGGCGCCGAAGGCGACCAGGAGGCCGAGCAGCAGGAGGCCGGCGGCGACGCTGTCGCCCCGGGCGAAGCCGGCGGAGAGGATCAGGAACTCGCTGGAGAACATCGAGAACGGCGGCACGCCGGCGAGCGCGAGCCCCCCGAACAGGAGGAGGAGCCCGGTGCCGGGGGCGGCGACCAGGGCCCCCTGGATCTCCGGCAGGCTCTTGGTCCGGGCGACGACGGCGACGTGGCCGCCGATCAGGAACATCGCCGACTTGGTCGCGGCGTGGTTGAGGAGGTGGTAGAGCGACGCGAAGATCCCCGCCGCTCCCCCGAAGGAGAGGCCGACGGCGATGATCCCCATGTTCTCGACCGAGGAGTAGGCGAGCAGCCGCTTCAGATCCCGCTGCACCACGAGGAAGAGCGCGGCCAGGAACACGGAGAGGAGCCCGAGGAGCAGGAAGAGCCACTGGGTCCAGGTGAAATCGGGGATCCGCACCGTGATCGCGTCGATCCGCAGGAGGGCGTACATCGCGCAGTTGAGGAGCGCCCCGGAGAGCAGCGCCGAGACCGGTGTCGGCGCCTCCGAGTGGGCGTCCGGCAGCCACGTGTGGAGCGGCGCCAGCCCGGCTTTCGTCCCGTATCCCACGAACAGGAAGACGAGCGCGACGCGCACCACCCCCGGATCGAGCTCGGCCCCCGAGGCGACGAGCCGGGTCCAGTTGAGGTCCGCGTTCCCGGATCCGAAGGCGTGCACGGCCGCGACGTAGAGCAGGAGCGTGCCGAAGAGGGCGAAGGCGAGCCCGACGCTGCAGAGGATGAGGTACTTCCACGACGCCTCCTGGGCCCGCCGGGTATGGTAGTAGCCGACCAGGAGGGCGGAGACGAGGGTCGTCCCCTCGAGGGCGATCCAGAGCACCCCCAGGTTGTTCGCCTCCGCGACGAGGTACATCGAGAAGAGGAACAGGAACACGAGCGCGTAGTACCGGCGCAGCCGGGGGAGCGGCAGCTCGTGGGCGCCGCCGGGCCGCCCGAGGTAATCGAGGGAGTACAGGAGGGAGGCGAGCCCGACGAGCGCGACGACGAGCAGCAGCAGGCCCGAGAGGTCGTCGGCGTAGAGGAAGTTCCCGGCGTACGACTGGGGGCCGCGGAGGAGGAGGCGTTGGAGCAGCCCGGCGACGGCCAGCGCCGCCGAGACCGCCACGGCCGCGGCGACGGCGTTCGCCTGGCGCCGGCTCCGCGCGACGGCGACGACGCCGGCCCCGGCGACCGGGACGATCAGCACGACGAGCAGCCAGGGGATCGGCACGGCGGGCGGTCACCCCTCCAGGGCGCGCAGGGCGTCGGCGTCGACGTGGTCGAACGACTCCTTCATCCGCTGGAGGAAGATCCGGGCCACGATCGCGAGGACGAGGAGGTTCGCCGCGAGCCCGAGCTCGACCAGGAGCCCGAGGCCGTAGGTGAGCGCGATCCCGGCAAGGAAGACCCCGTTGTTCATCACCAGCAGGCCGACGACCTGGGTGATCGCCTTGCGGCGGGAGACGAGCAGGAAGAACCCGATCAGCACCACGGCCACGGCGATCGGCAGGAGCCCCGCGGAGGGGATCTCCGCGAACGGGGCGATCGGGCCCACGACCCACACCGAGAGGAGCAGGAGGGCGAGGCCGATGAGGGCGCTCTCGCGCACCGAGGCGTACATGTTGACCATCCGGGGGACCCCGAGGACCCGGACGACCCGGCGCAGCAGCCCGGGGAGCGCGACCACGTTGACGGCGACCGTGAGGCCGGCGAGCAGGTAGAGGTCCGGCGCCCGGTACTCGTACGCCACGAGCCCCGCGGTCAGGGCGACGGCGGCGGACTGGATCGCATACGTGTCGACCAGCGCCTCGATCCGCCGATGGAGCAGGCTGACCCAGGCCGTGACCAGCACGACGGCGGCGGCGATGTCCAACGCCTGGACGGGCAGCGGGGTCATGCGCCGCCCCCGATGACGTAGGCGAGGGCGAGCGATCCGAAGGCGAAGACGGCGGCGAGCGTCAGCAGGTCCGCCACCCGGAACAGCCGCCATTTGGCGACCCGCGCCTCGAGCCGCCCGACCAGGACGTGGGCGCCGAGGAGCTTCCCCACGACGATCCCGACCGCCAGCCCGACCAGCAGGAGCGTCCCGGAGGTGCTGATCCCCCACGGGGCCGCGAGGGCGATCAGGAGGCCGAACATGATCGCGAGCTTGAACCCCCGGCCCCACTCGATGAGGGCGAGGTCGCGGCCGGTGTACTCGAGCACCATCGCCTCGTGCACCATCGTGAGCTCCAGGTGGGTCGCCGGGTTGTCGACGGGGAGCCGGCCGGTCTCCACGAGCAGCAGCAGCACGTAGGCGACGATCGCGAGGAGGAGGGGCGGGTTCGCGTAGGCGATCCCGAGCGCCACCCCCCGGGCCGCGATCGCCCCGGCCTGGGTGGAGCCGGCCGGGCTGCCGAAGGCGAAGATCACCAGGAGGAAGACGGGCTCCGCCAGCGCCCCCATCCACATCTCCCGCGAGGAGCCCATGCCGCCGAACGTGCTCCCGCCGTCGAGGGCCGCCAGGGCGATCACGAATCGGGAGAGCCCGAGGAGCCCGACGAGCAGGATCAGGTCGCCGAACGGGCCGAGGGGCGTCGGGAGGACGAACCAGGGGACCAGCGGGACGGCCGCGAGCAGCGCCGCGAAGGAGATCGCCGGCGCATACCGGGTGATCCAGGAGGCGGAGCTCGCGTAGATCCCGTCCTTGCCCATCCACTTCCAGAGATCCCGGTACGGCTGGAGGAGCGGCGGACCGATCCGCCCCTGGGTGCGCGCCTTGACCCGGCGCAGGACCGCGAGGAGGAGCGGCGACAGCCCGAGGACGAGAAGGTATTCCCCGACCAGCGCGAGCGCCGGGGCGAGGAACGACCCGCTCACGGCCCCGAGCCTCCTACCGCGCGGACGAGGAGCAGGAGTCCGATCAGGGTGACGAAGATGTAGCCGAGGTAGGCGTGGATGCGCCCCGACTGGAACCGGCTGATCGCCCGGGAGAGCGCGACCGTCCCCGAGGCGACCCCCTCATACGCCCACCCCCGGATCGGCTCCGTGATCACCACCGTGTAGCGCTGCATCCGGGCGAGCCCGCCCCAGGACGGCCGTACGGGGGGAACCTCCTCCGCCCGTTCCGTAGGCCGGTAGACATCCCGGAGGAGGAGCTCCACGGGCTGCGCGTAGCCGGCGGCGGTGTACTCCATCCGGGACGTCGGCGCGTCGAGGCCGCAGTCCCAGAGCGGCCGCTCGTCGACCGCGGGGGCGCGGCGGAGGCGCCGAACGATCCACGCCACCAGCAGCCCGCCGGCCAGCAACGCGGCGACGATCGCCGGGGCGAGGGGGAGCGAACCGCCGGACGGGTTCGGCAGGGCCGAGAGCACCCCCAAGGAGACCCCGGAGCCCACCGCCGCACCGGTCAGCTCCCGCAGCGGCCGGGCCGCGAGGTCGAGCGCGAGGATCGGGGCGACCCCCAGGACGAGGCAGAACGCCGCTAAGATCCCCATCCCTCCGGTGAGGGAGGCGGGCGGGCGCCCCGCCCGGGCGGCCGCCTCGGATCGGGGCCGCGCCAAGAAGGTGATCCCGAACGCCTTCACGAAGCAGTAGGCCGCAAGCCCGCTGGTGAGCGCGAGCACCCCGGCCAGCAGCGAGAGGGAGATCTCGGCCAGGACCGAGCCGGTGGTGAACCCGGCGAAGAAGCTCTGGAAGAGGAGCCACTCGCTGACGAATCCGTTGAACGGGGGCAGGGCCGAGATCGCCATCGCCCCGACGAAGAAGCCGAGGGCGACCCCGGGCATCCGACGGATGAGCCCGCCCATCCGCTCCATGTCCCGCGTCCCCGTCTCCCCGACCGCCGCCCCCGCCCCGAGGAACAGGAGCGGCTTGAACAACGCATGGTTCCAGGTGTGCAGGAGCGCCGCCGCCAGCGCGAGCGCCGCGAGCACCGGGTCGCCGAGGCTCTGGAACAGCATCGCCGCCCCGACGCCGAGCAGGATGATCCCGATGTTCTCGACGGAGTGGTAGGCGAGGAGCCGTTTCAGGTCGTGCTCGGCGATGGCGTAGAGGACCCCTCCCAGCGCGGAGACCCCGCCGAGGGCGAGGACGAGGTAGGCCCACCAGCTCGGCCCTCCGCCCAGCAGGTCGAGGGCGACCCGGAGCAGGCCGAAGAGGCCGAGCTTGATCATGACGCCGCTCATCAACGCCGAGACGTTGGTCGGGGCGGCGGGGTGCGCCTCGGGAAGCCAGCCGTGGAACGGCACCATCCCGGCCTTCGTGCCGAACCCGACGAGGGCGGCGAGGAACGCGGCATCGCGGACCCCGGGCGACAGGCCGCCGGCGCCGGCCGCGATCCCCGTCCAGCTGGTCGACCCGGTCCCCGTCGCGAGCAGGACGAACGAGACGAGGATCGCGCCGGTCGCCGCGTGGCTCATCACCAGATAGAGGAGGCCGGCCCTGCGGCTGGGCTCGGATTCGTGGTCGTGGACGACGAGGAAGTAGGAGATGAGGGTCATCGCCTCCCACGCGACCAGGAACAGGAACACCGTCCCCGCGACGCAGACCAGCGCCATCGCCACCCAGAAGAGGCTCATGCCGCCGGCGAGGAGCCCCCGGCGCCCGTCGACGTACCGCTCCGTGTAGCCGACCGAGGCGAGCAGGATCGCGGCCCCGCTGACGGAGACGACGAGGAGGAAGAACGCCGAGAGCGGGTCCTCCTGGATCCCGAGGGCGAGCAGCGGGGAGGCCGAGATCGTTCCCGGTAGCCCGAGGGCCACGGTCGGGAGCGCCATCCCGATTAGCACCAGGACCGCCTGCCCCGCCGCGACGGCGCTCGCGAGCGCCCCCACGAGGAACGACGCCCGCACCCGGGCGGCCCCCGGGCGGGCGAACCCGAGGATCGCCGCGGCCGATCCGCCGGCGAGGGCTACGAGGAGGAGCAGCTCCGGCAGATTCATGGACCGGGGGTTCCCACGACCCCCTCAGCCGACGACCGACGGCCCGCCCGCGCCGGTACGGGGGGGCGGTGCCATCGGGAGGTAAGAACCGGGGAAGGCCATCCCGAGACGGTACGGAAGGTCTACGACCGTCAGGACCCAAGCCGACACGGTAAAGACCCCCCTCGACCCCGAGCCGCCCGTGGAACCGATCCCCGATCCCGCCCCCCCGGTGGCGGGCCGGCGGCGACCCGCCGGCTTCCGTGCCCGGCGGGGCCCCGCCCCGTCCCCCCCGGCGCAGACCCCCAGGCACCTCCACCGATCCGGGCCCCATTCCCTGGCGGTCAGCCTGCCCAAGTCGTGGATCGAGGGGCATGCCCTCTCGCGCGGCTCCCTCGTCTGGCTCCACCCGAGGGACGACGGCCGGCTCGAGATCGCCCCCTCCGCCCCCCCGGCCGCCGGTGGGGCCGCGGACCGGGTCCTTTCCGTCGAGGCGGCCCATTTTGGCGAACCCGAGGTGCTGGCGCGTACCGTCTTCGGAGGCTACGCGGTCGGATACGATCGGATCGACCTCTTCGACGCCGAGGGCTTCGACCCGGATCGACGGCGGGAACTCGAACGCACCGCCCACGCGCTCGTGGGACTCCAGGTGGTGTTCCTCGACACCCACCGCGCCCGGCTGCAGAGTTTTCTGGATGCCCGCCGCCATCCCGTCCCGAAGGTGCTCGCACGGGCCGGACTGGTCGTGGAGGAGATGGCCGAGCGGCTTACCGAGGCGGTGCGGGGATCGTCCCCCGTGCCGATCGCCGAGCTCGGCGCCATGGAAGTCGAGTCCGACCGGCTGTATGCGCTGACCCTCCGCCAGCTGATGCTCGCGCAGGGGGATCCCGCGCTCGCCCGCCGGTTGGAGGTCCGGGAACCCCGCGACCTGCTCGGGGGCCGGGTCGTGGGGAAGGTCTACGAAGAGATCGCGGACCTCCTGTGCCGGGCCGCCTCCGAGCTCGAGGCCGGGCTCCGCGGACCGGCCTGGCCGGGCCGGCTCCGCGAGGATCTCGAGCGGCATGCCGAGGCGCTCCGGACGACCCTCCACGATGCCGCCCTCGCCCTGCAGCAGTCGGACCGAACGGTCGCCCACCGGGTGCTGCGCGACCGGGAAGAAGGCCTCCGGGCGCTGCTCCGGACGGAGCAGGCGTTGGCCCGGGCCCGGCTCCCCCACCGGCAAACCGCTTCGCTGGCCGTCTTCGCATGGGGGGTGGGGACCTCCCGACGGCTCTGCGGGACGATCGCCGAGGTCGCCCTCAACCAGTCGATCCAGTCCACCGCCACCGGGTCGGCGCCCCCCGCGGCTGCTTCGGCTTCCGCCCCGCAGCGGGCCTGACGCCGGCAGACGGCGGCCAGCCGCCCCGACCGGGGAGAGGCGGGGCGTTCCCCCCGCAGCCGCGGGTGGATCGCAGGCCGTCCTGGGGGATCGATCCTCCCCCGGCGGTCTACCAGCTCACCGGCCGGTCCGGGGAGCTGCGGATCACCGGGGCCTCGATCCCCCGGGCCCTCAGCAACGCCTCGTACCGTTCGGGGGTTTGGGCGGTGTGTACCGGCAGGATCCGGCGGGGCGCGGCGCGTCGGATGAACTCCAGGAGTTCCTCCTGGGTCGCGTGGCCGCTCGCGTGGTGGCCGACGTCCTCGGGGTGGTCGAAGCGGAGCCGTTCCCGTCCGCCGAGGGCCGGATCGGGCTCGTAGCGGAAGCCGACCTGATGCATCCCGGCCCAGCGGATCCAGGCCTGGAGCCGCTCGAAGTCGAACTCCTGCTCCTCCCCGTGGGCCTCGCTGGACGAGTAGAGCCAGAGGCCGCCGGGGGTCGCCGCGCGGAGATCGATGAGGTCGTTGCAGTCGAAGAAGCTGAAGCAGAGGAGGTAGCGGCCGGGGGACCGGGCGACCGCTTCCGGCTCCAGGAAGGCGGACCCGTAGCTGTCGACGACGAGCTGGAGCCACGGGGAGCCGCGGGTCGACGGCTCTTCGAGGATCCGCATCCCGCCGGGGGCGAGATCGGTCTCGATCGACGGGTCGGCGGCGTGGAGGAGGTGGAGGAGGTAGGCATCCTTCGGGGTGACGACGAGCTGCCGCCCCGTGTCGAGCGCGATCCGGCGGAACCGGCGCAACCGCTCGATGTTCCGCGGGCCGAAGTCGGCGACGACCAGCCGGCCCGGATACTCCTCGACCCGGGCGCGGCAGTTCCGCTCGACATCGTCTTCGGAGATCCGGCGCTGGGGCGGGGCGTCATCCCGGTCGGTGAGCCGGGTCCCCTCGACGATCAGCAGCTCGGGGCGGCGGGCCTCGAGCGCCCGGACGAACGCTTCGCTCTCCTCGCCCTTCTCGCCGTGGAAGCGGAGATCGCCGGAGTAGGCGACCGGGCCCCCGTCGGCGTCGAGCACGTAGGCCATCGCCCCGTAGACCGAGTGGTCGACCGGGTAGGCCGTGTACCGGAGCGCCTCCCCGAGCCGGTTCGGAGCGGCCCCGATCTCCCGGGGCTCGAACCGGGTGCGCTCCCCCGAGTACGGGGAACGCGCGAGCAGGCCCCGCAGCGCGGTCGGCGCCTCGCCGAGGAGGCGGAACTCGCGGCTCTCCTTCGCCGCCGACCGGTCGGTCTCGATCAGCCGCCCGCCCGAGACGGCCGACGGCCGCCGGGGTCCCAGGTAGGTCACCTCGGAGGTGACGTCCGACTTCCCGGACTCCTGCCAGGCCCGGAGGAGCGCGGCGGTCGTCGGCGAGCAGACCACGGGGATCGCGGGATCGAGGAACGCCATCGCGCCGCAGTGGTCCAGGTGTCCGTGGCTCAGGAGGAGGGCGTCGAGGTGGCCCCCCGGCCAGCCGGCGTCCCCGTCCGGGTAGTCCTGGGGGGGCAGCAGGTCGCGCCGGTAGAGCCCGCGGCGGCGGGGCAGGAGGCCGAGCTCGATCGGGTCGACGAGGCCGCGCGCCGGCCGGGGCTGGAGATACTCCTCGAAGAACCGGGACATCTTCTGGTAGTTGGTCCCGAAGTCCAGCAGCACCCCGGTCGGGCCCTGCTCGAAGAGGATCTTCGTCCCCCCGATGCTCTGCTGTCCGTCCAGGATCGTCAGCTGGGGCGGCGTCACGCTTTCGCTCCCGAACGGCGAGAAGGCCGGGGAGGGGAATACCCCTTGCCGGCGGGTCGGGGGGCCCGGTCCGTCCCCGGAGTTATGCGGCGGGACGCCCTATCCGGCGGAGCGGGGCTCCCGGAGCGTCGATGGGTCGGGTGGCGATCTGGGCGAGGCCCGGTAGCTCGGAGGATCGGATCCGCTGGGATCCCTGGCGACGCCGGTGGATCGTGAGCTGCCGCGCGGCGGCGGTCGAGGGCGAGGCGAATGCGGCCCTCTTGCGCCTGCTCGCCGGCTGGCTCGGTCTCCCGGAGGCCCGGGTCTCCTGGGAGCACGCCGGTCGGACTCCCGCCAAGCAGCTCGCGGTCGAGGGGATCGACGACGCCGAGATCGGGCGGAGGCTGGCGGACGCCTCCGCCGACCGGGGACCCACGCCCTCGTTCCCCGGCCCGAGGAATCGGAATCGCTGACGGGTCCCGCGGAGATCGAGCGGCCCCGCGTCGACGGCTCGGATCCGGGGTACCCGGTGCGAACTCGGACACCGCCGCCGAGGCGGGCGGGCTACGGCGTCCGTCGACGGCGGGGAGCGGGTCCCCGGCGCGGGCGAGGGGCAACCGGGTGGATCGTCGCCCACGCCAGGAGCGGGATCAGGGCCTCCCGAAGTTCTATGCCGGCTTCGGTGAGTCGGTACTCGACTCGAGCGGGGACTTCCGCGTAGACCGTGCGCGTGACGAGGCCCATCTCGGCAAGGTCCCGGAGCCGGGAGGCGAGCACCTTGCCTCCGATGCCGCGCACGGCATCCTGGATCTCGTTGAACCGGCTGGCCGAGCGGTTCCCGAGGACCCCCATCAGCGGCAGAGCCCAACCCTTTCCCAGGAGGCCCAGCACTCCGCCCGCGGGATCCACGCAGTACTCCCGTCCGCCGGCGCGGATCATGCACGCCATCTCGCGCGAAAACGAGCGGCGACGAGCTTCCCGGTCCATGTATCTCCGCGCCGTCGATACGTTTCGCGGCGCGCTCTGCTCTCCGATAGAAAGCGCCGGCCTTCATCACGATTCCGACGCGCGCCGTATCGGGGCGGCCGGGGGAACGCCCCGGCCCCCTTCCCGTCCCTCGACGTCCCCGTGAACGGGGTCCTCCGGATCCCGACCGTATCCCGCCGCCTACCACCATGGTCACGCGGGGGACCTGGGGCGGGCGGTTCCATCCGGCGAAAACCCGTCGAGGACAATCCGGCCCGCGGGTCTCTGGTCGAGCCCGGACCCGGGCCCCCGGGGGACCGCCGAAGCGCGGCCCCAGAGCGGCTCGGGATAGCCGGGCCGTCGTCAGTTGCCCGGGGCCGGATCCTCGGCCCCGGCATCCGCCAAGGCGCCGGCGTCGTCGGCCTCGGAGAGGCCACCGGCGACCCGCTCGAGCTTCTCCAGGCAGTTCGCCCACCCCGGCTCGAGCCGCGGACGAAGGTGGGGCGCCCCGCGGAAGAGGTCGTCCAGCCGTTCGTGGATGACGGTGACGTGCGTCCCGCGGTCGGGCCGTTCCCGCAGCCGGATCCGGACCAGCGTGTCGTAGTACTCCCCTCGCGCCGGTTCGGTACCGACGAAGGCCCAGTGGTAGACCAGTTCCCTCGGCCGGTCGATCGTGACGAAACGCCCCTCGAACTTTCCGGTGCTCACCCCGTCGCGCGAATGCCAGACTTCGATCCGGCCGCCGACGCGCGGGTCCACCGAGATCCGATCGAGGTGCAGATCGTCCGGCACGATCCACTGACGCATCAGGGCCGGGTCCAGGAACGCCCGAAAGACCCGGTCGGGGGAGGCGCGAACGGTCCGCTCGATCCGGACCGCGACCGGCGCCTCATCCGAGCGGCTCATCGCCGTCTCCTCGTCCTGGGGCGCGGCCGGTCCCGAAGCGCGTCGTCCATCCGTCGCAACCCCTCCCGCCAGAAGCGGTCGTAGTAGGAAAGCCAATCGGACGCCTCTCGAAGGGCCCCCTCCCGGATCGAGTAGAGATGCTGTCGGCCCGCCGTGCGGAGCGTGACCGCGCCCGAGTCCCGCAGGATCCGCAGCTGCTTCGACACGGACGGCTGGGACATGCGGGTGCGGGCGACCAGATCGGTGACCGACCGCTCCCCGTCCCGGAGGGCGTCGAGCAGCCGCCGCCGCGATGGATCGGCGAGGAGCCGAAAGACATCGGGCACGGGACATTCATGCTCAAGTAGATATATGTCCATATGGGTATACGAGTTCGTACCGGATCCCGGGCTCGGGCCGCGGGGGCCGGACGAACGAGGAACGAAACCATGCGAAAGATCACGGCGAACGGGTACCTGACGCTGGACGGCCGCGGCGCGTTTCCCAAGTATCCGGGCTCCGACCGGCGGCCGGAGGGCGTCAGCGCGCTCTTCCGCCACATGTGGTACAACCGGTTCGACGACGTCACGACCGTCGTGATGGGCCGCCGCTCCTTCCTGGGCCACCAGGAGGTGTGGAGCGAGTCGGCGCGAAAACCCGGCGAGCCGGCGTGGCTCCTCGACTACCGGCGGTATCTCGACCGGGTCGAGAAGATCTGCCTCTCCCATCGCCTCAAGTCCACGGACTGGCAGAACTCCCGGATCCTCCGCGGCGACCTGGCGCGGATCCTCGCCAAGCTGAAGCGCGAGCCCGGCGGCAACATCATGGTCGAGGGGGGACCCGCGGTGGTGCGCGAGTGCATCCAGCGCGGTCTCGCCGACGACTACTGGTTCTTCGTGATGCCGGTCGTCTATGCGAAAGGGCCACGGTACTGGGGCCCGATGGACTCCCAATGCACCCTCCGGCTGATCGAGACCCAACCGGGCGAGGACGGGGAGATCCTGCTCCATTACGAGGCCGTCCGGTAGCCTCGCCGGACGGAGCCCCTCTCCCCGCTTCGACCCTCGCCCCGCCGGCGGCCGCGGGGCCGCCCGCCCTCGGGGGCGGGGCGAGCTCACAGATGCGTCCACGAACCGGCCGTCCTACGACAGGCCCCGAACTGGAGTGCTCGCCATCCTCGAAGCGGGGGTGGGATCGATCGGCCGGCTCCCGGTGACCGGCCCCGGAGTGATTCGAAGAAGGGCCGCACCGGCTCCCCGAATGCCCCGCCGGAGGCAGGCTTCCCCTGTCGCATGCCCCCGTGGGCGCCCTTCCGAAACCGGCGGGCCACAACGGTTTCCCCTTACCGAGCTGTTCTGGGTTCGCCTTACCGCGCCGCCGGCCGGCCCGTCCAACTACCCAGCCCGGGGCCCCGATGGCGGACGAACGGGCGCCCCGTCAAGTCCGCCCCGTACCTCCGGGAGGGGGCTCAACCAAATCAGAAGGACCGGCGGTTCCCGGGGGGATTCGTACCTTCCCAAGCGTCGGATCGAACGGGCGTCTCCGGAGAGTCTCAGGGACCACCCACGCCAAGGTGGGAGCGGCCGACCCGGCCGCAACTCCTCCCGATCTTCGCCCCTCGTCTCGGACCCTGGATTCGACCGGGGGGACGCTAGCTCCGATCGGCCGATCGGATCTCGTCGGGCGAGACCGGGCGCTCCGTCGGGTGGCGTCGGCCGTATTCGGCGATGAGCGCGGCGCCGGAGAGTCCGTGGTCCTGCAGTTCGCGGATCTCCTCCCGGCGCCGTGCCTCCGCACGGGCGAGGCGGGCGTAGGCGAGGCCGGCCGGGGAGTCCGGGTCGACCGAGCGGTGGCCGGCCTCGGGGTGGCGTCGAGGGAGGTCCTTGGTCCCCTCGCGCGGCCCGTTCTCGCTCACGGAACAGTGATTCCAGGGATTCTTATGACGCCTCGGGAACGGGAGAGGGTACGCCCAAAGCTGGGTCTTGGGGGGATCCCACGAGTCGGAACGTCCCCCGCACAATCGGTGCCGCGGCCGGTGGGGGCCGAATCGCACCCCGCGCCGGGCTCCACCGTCCGGTTTCGGGAGCCCGTGTCTCCCGCGTCTGTTCCCAGGTAGGGTCCGTCATCCCGCCGAAGGCGGGTTCCCCGCCTCGGGTTCGGCCCGGGGATCACCGGGTCCCTCGGGCGCCACCACCTGGGCGGGACCCCATCCCGCCGCCCTTGCTTTGTCGGCTCTGGCTGTACTCCTACGCGAGGACTCGGCTGATCGGCCTCGCCCCGGTTCGGCGGGAGGATGGCCGTACCCCGGGCGCCCTGGACGGATCGACCGGCCCGCGGTGGCGGACCGGCCCAATGGCCATCGGTCGCCGGGCCGGCCGTTCCGCGGCCGCCCCCGATTCGCCTTCCCCGGCCCGATCGGACGGATCGCCTACGGACCGGTATGCTCGAGGCGCCCGTTCTCCTCGACCTTCCAGCGGCAGTAGGCATACAGCGCGTCGTAGAGCGGGAACTGGAGGCGCTGGTTTTCGAGATCGTCCTTGGCGATCAACCGGAACCCCGTGGCCGCCGCCTCGAGGCCGGCCGCCTCGGCCGCCCTCGCGGAGCCCCCGTCGGCGGCTCGGACGATCTTCGCCAGTTCCAGCAGGGCCGGGTCGGCGAGATGGTACTTCCGGATCAGGGCATCGAAGCTTACGAACTCCTGGCCGTTCTCCGTGTAGTGGTGGAGTTCGGCACCCGGAACGTCGAACGGCGTTGCCCCCTGCGCCGCCGCCACCTCCATCACCCGCTCCTTCGGCACGTACAGGAACTCGGCCCCCGGATCGACGAACTTGTGGATCAGCCACGGGCAGGCGATCCGGTCGACGATGGCGTTCTCGCGGGTTACCCACTTCATGACACACTCTCCTTGCTCTCTGGCGCGACACCGGTTGCCGCGCCGCTGTCGTGTACCTCCGCTGACGTGGCTGCGCTGGATTCCGTCGTGGCACCGGGAGCTCTCAGCGGCAGACGACGTGCCCAGGCCCATAGGGCGATGTCATACCCGCCCTTGACCGCCCCAGCGATGAGCAGCGGGGCGCCCAGCGCGATCTGCTGCACCGCCCCGGCGACCAGGGGTCCGATCGGCCGGACGGTGTAGCGGGCGGCATTGGTGACTGCGGATGCCGCCGTGCGCTCGTCAGGC
>DAHUZZ010000024.1 GCA_027314915.1 Thermoplasmata archaeon
GCAGCATCGACGGCTCGAGGTGCATCAGTTCCCGGGCTACAGTCCGGAGCTCCATCCCGACGAGTGGGTCTGGAGCCACCTAAAGCAGCACGAGCCGGCGAGCTTCGCCCCACACGATGTGGAGGAGCTCCGCCATGGGCTGAGGTTGGCGGTGGTGCGGATGCGGATCCGACCAGCCCTGATCCGATCCTTCGTGGCGGCGACGCACCTCTACGATTGAGCGACTGAAGCCAGAGGGATCGATGATCCAGGGAGCCTCTCCGACGGGGAGCGTTAAGCTATTTCGTCCGGCATCAGGAACGGACCGACGTACCCGCTGCGGGGCCCCACTCGGCGTCCTCCCGGGCACATCAGGAGACTCGTCCGTTGGCTCGTCAAGCCGAAATGAAGCGGTGAGAAACCCGAACAATTCGCCGGCCGAAACGAAGCAGAACCAGCGACCCGCTGCGCTTTTATAGTAGTGCTAGGTTACTATTGTTGCGTCCGAGAGGACGCTCAGGAATCATGACGCAGACGAGCAGCAGCGGCGAGACGACCGAGATCGCGCGACCGAGCCCGCGGGATGAGTTCTGGGACCAGATCGACCGGGTCTTCCGGGACCTCCACGCCCACCTCCCGAACGCCTGGGGATTCCCTGCGGCCGTGGGGCTCTCCATCGAGGGGAGCGCCCCCGCCCCGGCGGACGTGGTGGACCTGGGAGAGAGCTTCGAGCTCCGGGTGGACCTCCCGGGCGTCCCGAAGGAGAAGGTGGACCTCCGCGTCACCGGCGAGACGGTGCACGTCACCGCCCCGACCGAGCCGGCGCCCTCCGAGGAGGGCCGGACCTACCTGCGGCGCGAGAGGTCCGAGACGGGCTTCCACCGGGAGATCGAACTGCCCGAGCCGGTGCGCTCCGACGAGGTGAAGGCGAGGTTCGAGAACGGGGTCCTCACGATCTCCGTTCCGAAGGCCCACCCCGTCAAGGAGCGGCGCGTCCCGCTCGACTGAACTCCCGAACCCCTTCGCCGCCCGGGTCGGAACGGACCCGGGCGGCCCCCGACCCTCCCGAGGGAGGGGGTCCGCGGACGAGGACCTGGATCTCGCTCCGCGACCGGGCCTTCGCGCGGGTCCAGGGATTCTCCTCGTACACCTCGCGGTCGACGCCCGCCCGGCGGATCGAGCCGTCCTTCTTCCGCCACCTGAGCCCGTCGGTGAGCCCGTGGTAGATCACGCGCGGGGAGACGAGGTCCGGATCGTACCGCACGCTCGCGACGCGCGAGGCGGGGAGGTTCCGGACGCGCACGGCGGCCTCCCCGCGGACCGGACCCCGGACCTCGATCGCGACCCCCCACCGGCGCTCGGCGGGCTCGATGAAGAACCACCGGCCGGTGCGGAGCTTCCGGGACGACGCCCACCGGGCGAGTCTCTCGAACTCCGTGCGGATCCGGAGTTCGTTCCCCGGGCCCTTCCCCTCGGCGCGGATCGTGCGGACCGCCGGCGCGCGGCGGACCTCGACGTCCACGGTCCTGCCCGGGGCAGGGACCACGGCCTCCTCCATGGTGGTCACGGTCCCGGGACCCGAGGGGGGGAGGCGCCAGCCGCGGACCGAGCGGGTCGCCGACGGAACGACCCCCGGAACCGTCCGACCCGGGTCGACGGCCGGGGTCGTGCCGGGATTTCGGCGACGGGGACCGAGCCGTCCTTGGGCGGGCGGAGAGGGGGGCCCGTCGTACCCGGCGGGGCGCCTCGGTCAAGAGGTCGCCTCTCGGAAAGGGAACGGTTATCGCGCTCGCCCCGTCCTTTCGCCGGGCCCGTGGGATGGTTCCGATCGCAGTCGAGGGGAAGGCGCTGGCGCTCGACGGCGAGGGGACGGCCCTCGTCGAGGAACTGTTCCCGACCGGGCTGCGCGAGTTCCTCGTCGAGCTCCACCGCGGCTTCGAGGGGCCCCGGAGGCGCCTCCTCGAGGAGCGCGGGGCGTTCCACGCCGGGATCCGCGCGGGTCGCCGACCGGCCCCGCCGCCCGAGACGGCGCCGCTCCGCGAGCGCGCCTGGCGCGTCGCTCCCCCGCCGCCCGACCTCCAGGACCGCAAGGTCGAGATCACGGGGCCCGTCGATCGGAAGCTCATGATCAACGCGCTCAACAGCGGCGCGGCGGTCTTCATGGCCGACTTCGAGGACGCCCACGCGCCCGCCTGGCCCCTCACCCTCGACGGCCAGCGCAACCTGCGCGACGCGGTGCGACGGGAGCTCCGGTACGAGTCCGAGGACGGCCGGAGCTACCGGCTCGTCCCCCGGCCGGCCGTCCTCATGGTGCGGCCGCGGGGGCTCCACCTGGTCGAGCCCCACGCCCGGGTCGAGGGCGTGCCGATGTCGGCGAGCCTCTTCGACTTCGCGGTCCACCTCTGGCACAACGCCCACGAGCTGGTGCGCCGGGGGAGCGGCCCGTACTTCTACCTCCCGAAGCTCGAGCACGCACGCGAGGCCCGGCTCTGGAACGAGATCTTCGACCGCGCGGAGGGAAGATTGGGGCTCGCGCCCGGGACGATCCGGGCCACGGTGCTGCTCGAGACGCTCCCCGCGGTCTTCGAGGTGGACGAGATCCTCTGGGAGCTCCGCGAGCACTCCGCCGGGCTCAACTGCGGCCGGTGGGACTACATCTTCAGCTTCATCACGCAGTACCGGGACGAGCCTGAGGCGGTCTTCCCGGACCGGGGCGAGCTCGGGATGGGGGCCCCGTTCCTCTCCGCCTACTCCACCTACATCGTCCAGCGGTGCCACCGGCGCGGGGCCCACGCCCTCGGGGGCATGGCGGCCGACATCCCCGCGCGGGAGGACCCGAAGGCGAACGAGGTCGCCTTCGCACGGGTCCGCGCCGACAAGGAGCGGGAGGTGGCGAACGGCCACGATGGCACCTGGGTCGCGCATCCGGGGCTCGTGCCGCTCGCCCGCGAGGTGTTCGATGCCGGATGCCCCGGCCCGAACCAGCTGGACCGGCTCCGCGAGGAGGTCCGGATCACGCCCGAGATGCTCCTCGAGGTCCCCCGGGGGCCGGTCACGGCCGACGGGCTCCGGACCAATGTGCGGGTCGCCTACCGGTACCTCGAGGCGTGGCTCCGGGGCACCGGATGCGTCCCGATCGACCACCGGATGGAGGATACCGCCACCGTGGAGATCGCGCGCGCCCAGATCTGGCAGTGGATCCGCCACGCGACGGTCCTCTCGGACGGCCGCCGGGTGACCCCCGAGCTGTTCCGTCGGCTCCTCCGCGACGAGGCGGACCAGCTCCTCGAGGAGCGGCTCGCCCGGCGGGCCTGGACCGATCCGAAGCACCGGGCGGAGCTCCTGCTCGACCGGATCGTGACCTCCCCCGAGTTCGTCCCGTTCCTGGCGACCGTCGCCCTGCCGGAGCTGGAGGCGGTCACGACGGACGCGGGGGCCACCCCCTCCGTCCGTAGCACCGGCCCCGGGCGGCCGATCCCGGCGGAGTGAGCCCATGGACGAGGTGCCGCCCCCACCGATCTGGAAGCTCGAGGCGCGCTGGCGCGGGATCGCCCGGCCGTACTCCTCCGAGGAGGTCGAGCGTCTCCGCGGCTCCCTCCGGATCGAGCACACGCTCGCCGCCCGGGGGGCCCGCCGGCTCTGGCACCTGCTCCAGACCCGGGAGTACCTTCCCGCGCTCGGCGCCCTCACGGGGACCCAGGCGGTCCAGATGGTCCAGGCCGGGCTCCCCGTCATCTACGCCTCCGGCTGGCAGGTGGCGGCCGACGGCAACGACGCGCTCGAGACCTACCCGGACCAGAGCCTGTACCCCGCGGACAGCATGCCGCACCTGGTCCGCCGGATCAACCAGGCGTTCCGGCGCGAGGACGAGAAGCAGCACGCCTTCCGGACCGGCGAGATCGACTGGTTCGCCCCGATCGTGGCCGACGCCGAGGCCGGCTTCGGCGGCCCGCTCAACGTCTTCGAGCTCACCAAGGCGCTCCTGTCGGCCGGGGTCGCGGGGCTCCACCTGGAAGACCAGCTCGCCTCGGCGAAGAAGTGCGGCCACCTGGGCGGCAAGGTGCTCGTCCCCACCCGCGAGTTCAACCAGAAGCTCTGGGCGGCGCGGTTCGCCGCGGATCTCCTCGACGTGCCGACGGTGCTCATCGCCCGGACCGATGCGCTCTCGGCCCGCCTCCTCACGAGCGACGTGGATCCGCGCGACGCGGAGTTCCTGACCGGCGCCCGCACGCCGGAGGGCTTCTACGAGATCCGCGACGGCATCGAGTCCGCCATCCGTCGGGCGCTCGACTACGCGCCGTACGCGGACCTGCTGTGGTTCGAGACCGCGGGCCCGGACCTCGACGAGGCGCGCCGGTTCTCCGAGGCGGTCCGCGGACGCCATCCCGAGAAGCTGCTCGCCTACAACCTCTCCCCGTCCTTCAACTGGCGGCAGAAGCTCTCGCGCGAGGAGATCGCGCGGTTCCAGCAGGAGCTCGGCGAGCTCGGCTACCGGTTCCAGTTCGTGACGCTCGCCGGATTCCACGCCGTGAACTACTCGATGTTCCGGCTCGCCCGCGGCTACGCCGAGCAGGGCATGACCGCCTACACCGAGCTCCAGGAGGCGGAGTTCGCCGCCGAGCCGGAGGGGTACCGGGCGGTCAAGCACCAGGCGTTCGTGGGAACCGCCTACTTCGACGAGGTCGCGCAGGTGCTCTCGGGCGGGCTCACCTCCACCCGGGCGATGGACGGATCGACCGAGCGGCAGCAGTTCGCGCCCGTGGCGGGCGAACCCCTGCCCGAGCCCGCCGGCGCCCGCGCCCGGCGGGACGGGCTCCGGGAGCCGGGGCTGGGCTAGCCCGGGACCCCCGCGGGCGCGGGGCGGAAGCGGCGGACCTCTCCGTCGGAGTTGAAGGCGATCTCGAACCGGAACTCGCGATCACCCCGGGTCGCCACGCACGCGCGCCCGCGCCGGTCGCCGGCGATCTCGAGCGCGTCGATCCGGTCCCACCCGGTGCGCGCCTTCACGCGCTCGACGAGGTGCCGGAACTGGATCGCGCAGATCGAGCAGCAGAAGAACAGCCGGGTGCCGTCGACCTCCTCCCGGAGGTCGCCCCACGTGGAGTCGCAGATGGCGCAGCCCCGGTAGTTAAGCTTCAAACTGCTCGCCCCGCTCGAGCCGCGCGA
Source organism: Thermoplasmata archaeon (assembly GCA_027314915.1). GTDB lineage: Archaea > Thermoplasmatota > Thermoplasmata > Lutacidiplasmatales > UBA184 > JAKIVR01. Next base: position 5,146 of record DAHUZZ010000024.1, read on the forward strand.
TCAGGTAGTCGTCGAACAGGTCGAGGGAGCGGAGGAAGGTCGCCTGCACCTCCTCCTCCCGGCCCGAGGCCCGCGCGAACCGTTCGATGAGGCCGAGCGCCTCGGAGGCGTGCTCGAGGTCCGCCTCGTACCCCTCGCGCAGGAACGCCCGGCTCGCCGGGGTGATCGTATCGCCTTCGAGGATCGACGGGTCGAAGTAGTGGACGGTGGCCCCCTCCCTCACGAGGTCCCGGTGGGCGATGAGCTCGAGCGCGTGCAGGGCCGCCATCGCCTCCACCCAGTCGGTCTCGGTGGCGATCCGGTTCCATTCGGCGATCGCGCGCCGCGTCGCGGGGAGCGGGGGCGTCGCGAGGATCTCGGCGCGGCTCACGCCCAGGCTCTCGCCCATCCTCAGGAGGAGCTCGTAGTGCGCGGTCGCGGCCGGGTCCTTCGTCCCGAACTCCACGAGGAGGTTCTCGAGCTCGTACCGGACCACCTCCGGCTCGTCGGTACGGGCCATGATGTAGGCGCACGACCGGACCCACTGGCGCAGGAAGTGCTGGTGCTCGAGGACGTAGCCGAGGAGCGTGCCCCGGGACGGGTGCTGCAGGGCGAGCACGAACGGGTGCGGGACCTCCCCGAAGAACTTCGCGATGAACCGCCGGGTGATCCAATCCCCGAGCGAACGCTCCCCGAGGTCGAAGTACTGCTCCAGCCGGCGAACGAGCTCCTCGGAGGCGATCCGGGACCGGCTGAGGTTCTGGTTGAGCCACCGCACGTGATCCGGATCGCTCTCACCGGCCCGGGCGATCAGGTGCTCCGCGAGGGGCTGGAACCCACGCTTCGGGAGCGGGAGGAGGCAGGCGGGACACCGTACCATCTCCGTCCCTCCGAGGTCAGAACGGGAACTCCGCGGGCAGCCGTCCCCTCAGCGCGACGTACTCGGGTTCCGTCCCGGACTCCCGGCGGATCCGGGCGAGGGTCGTCCGGACCTCCTCGGGGTCGCGGTCCCGTGCCCGGGCGACCATCCCGACGGTCTCCTCGAAGTTGGCCCCGCACGCCGCGAAGCAGTTGCCCATCCCCGTGAGGAGCTCCCGGTCCCGCGGGCTCATGGTCCGGGACAAGCCTGCGGGGCCTATGTAAGGGCATGGCGGACCGCGCCGCGGTCGGTGGGCTCCCGCGACCCTTCGTCCGGCCACGTTACGACGTGGATGGGACGTTAGGCCGTCTGAAATGCCCCCCGCAGCGTCCGCCCCCTCCACGGAGGCGGGGGTCTGGAAGCGGCGACGGACGATGGGGGGATGCCGCCGGAGGACCGGCCCTTCCGCGGGCTCGGGTTGGGCGTCGTGGTCGCCGCCCTCGTCGGACTGGCCTTCGTCCTCGCGTTCTTCGTCCTGTGCGATTCCGGCCGCACCGTCTGCTTCGACACGGCGACGCATCTCTCGAGCGACTACGCGGTCCTGGGGTTCCTCCTCCTCTTCCTGGTCGGGATCGGTCTCATGACCTTCCCCTCGGAGGAGCCCGAGGAGACCGGGTCGCGCGGCTACGCACCGCGCCCGCCGCCTCCCCCTCAGCCCCTCGCCGCTCCGCCCCCGGGCGCGCATCGCCCGCCCCACGATCGATCGGCGGCCCGCCCCTGACGGACCCCCTACCACGTCCCTCCGCGCGGCCCGACTTAAGGGGGGTGGACCTCCTCGGAGTTCGGCCTTCCTCCGCGGCCGGTCGGTGGGAAACCCAGGAGGGCGAGCTCGTGCGAACCGGTACGGCGGCGTCGGGGTTCATCTCCGTGCCGACGGGATCGTAGGATCGGTCCTGCTGCACGTCCTCGGGAGCTACTCCGAAACCTCCGGGTGGTTGCGGGCGGCCGCTCCCTGCTCGCCTCCCGCTCGGATCCCCCGCTTCCCCCGCATCCCCGACGGCGCGGCGCCGGCCGCACCGACGATCCCGGTGCGGCTCGGGAACCTCTCCTTCACCGCCGTGGGGCGGCCTCCGGGGACCGCGCGGTCGGTCGGGCTCCACGGCGCCTGCGGCGAGCCCACGTCGGGCGGTATCGCCTTCCCGCCGCCGGCCCACGCGGTGCCCTACTGCGTCCAGATCGCCCCGACCGGGGAGTTCCTCCCGACCCCCGCGACCGAGACGATCTTGGTCCGAGGGAGGGATCGCAGCACCACCTTCGCGTCGCGGCGGTCCCGATCGTGCGCGGGCGTCGGCTCCGGTAACGGGGGGGGAGCCCGGCCCGGAGCGGACGGACCGGCCCGCCGTCTCCGTGACCGGATGCCCTTCCTTCCGCTCAATATGCCGCACCGGACCGTGGGGGTCCTGCCAGGAAGCTGGCAGAGTTGGGAACCATGTCGGAAGAGCAGGGATACGGAGAACGGCCGACCTACGGACCGTGGGTGTGGAGCGCCTACAAGGCCTACAACGAGCTCCTGCGCGAGAAGATCAAGAAGCGGTTCGAGGCCTCCGAGGGACCCTGGATGGACGACCTCGCCCAGGTCCTCGTCGATCTGGTCAACGCCCGCTGGGAGGGCGGCCGCAAGGGCGCGAAGCAGGAGGAGGACGTGATGGCGAAGCTCGAGAAGCTCCTCGGGGAGTGAGCCCGTGCCCCGACCCTTCCCCGGAGGACCCGGGCCCGGCCCCGAGCCGAATCCGCAGCTCCCCATCCCCTTCCCGCGGGCCGGCTAGCCCGATACCGGCCCGGGCCGGCGGACCGATGCTCCACGCGATCGAGGGCGCGGCGGTCGAGACCGTGGAGCGGCTTGGGCCCTCCGTGGTCCGACTTCGGCGCTACGCGACGCTCCCGGGCCGCGGTGGCGCGCTCCGGGCCGAGGGCGCCGGGACCGGGATCATCGTCGACGGACGGGGCTACCTGGTCACCAACGACCACGTCGTGCGCGGCGCCCGGGAGCTCCGGGTCGTCCTCGACGACGGGCGCGAGCACCCGGGGTCGGTGGTGGGCGAGGACCCCGCCACCGATCTCGCGGTCGTCCGGATCGACGGGCGTGACCTCCCGGCGGCCCCGCTCGCCGATTCGGAGCGGCTCCGGGTGGGCCAGCTCGCGCTCGCCATCGGCAACGCGCTCGGGCTCCCGGGCGGCCCCACCGTCTCGCTCGGCGTGATCAGCGCGCTCGGACGGCCGCTGCCGGGCGCCGACCACGTCCTCGAGGGTCTGATTCAGACCGATGCCGCGATCAACCCCGGCAACAGCGGGGGCCCGCTCGCGAACCTCGAGGGCGGCGTGGTGGGCGTGAACAGCGCGGTCATCCCCTACGCCCAGGGCGTGGGGTTCGCGATCCCCGCCAACACGGTCCGGAACGTCCTCGACCAGATCCGGACGAGCGGCCGGGTGATCCGGCCGTGGATCGGCATCTCGGGCGTCAGCGTCGACCGCGCCCTCGCCCGCCGGTTCGGCCTCGGCGAGCCGGAGGGAGTGCTGCTCGCCGAAGTCCACCCCCAGGGGCCCGCGGCGCGGTCCGAGCTCCGCCCGGGCGACGTCCTGACCCGGCTCGGGTCCGAGCCGGTCCGGGGACTCCGCGACCTCGTCGCGGGCCTCTCGCGGCTTCCCATCGGCGGCGCCATCGATTTCGAGTACGTCCGGGGGGGGCGGCACCGCCGGAGCGTGCTCCGTATCGGCGAGGCGCCGCCACCGCTCCTCGCCGAGTAGCCCCCGCGTCCCCGGCCCGGAGAGGGGTCGGAACCGCCGGCGCTCCGGGTCCACGACCGCACAAAGAGGCCTATATCCTCCGGGTGGTACCCCGGGTGCTCATGGCTCGCCCCCGGCGGATCGGCACGGCGGGCCGGCGCACCTTCGAGTACATCGCCCGGGGCCGGGGACCGGCGACGCTGCTGGTCCATCCCGGCGGACCGGGGCTCGACTACCTCTACCTCCGGCCGCTCCTCAAGCTCGCGAACTCGCACCTCCGGGTGATCCTGTTCAACCCCCGGGGGGTCGGCGGCAGCTGGGCGCCCCGCCGGACGAGCGACTACACGGTCCGGAACATGGCCGAGGACGTGGAGGCGCTCCGGCGGGCCTTCCGCATCGAGGAGCTCCACCTGCTGGGCTTCTCGGCGGGCGGCTTCGTGGCGCTCGAGTACGCCCGACGGTACCAGTCGCGGCTCCGCTCGCTGCTCCTGTGCGCCACCGCGGGGAGCGCGGATGAGATCCGGGCGGCGAACCGGACGATGCGCCTCGCCGCGCCGGAGACGGTGCGGCGGCGGCTCAACGAGCTCGAGCGGAGGCGGGAGTTCTCGAGCCCCGAGTACGCCGACCTGGTCGACCGGGTCATGGCCCCGTTCTCCCGGCGCTTCCTGACCCGGCCGGTGCCCGAGCTCTCGGAGCGGCACGTGCACCCGGGCGTCTACCGGGCGATGATGACCCGGACCGGCAACGAGTTCGTCGTCGACGGGACGCTCGCCCACTGGGACGGCCGGAAGTACTACTCCAAGATCGACGTCCCCACCCTCGTCCTCGTCGGCCGGTACGACTTCTTCCTGGAGGCCTCCCACGAGATGGCCGACCGGATCCCCCCCGCGCACCTTCGGGTGCTCCCGCGGTCGAGCCACCTCGCCCACCTCGAACAGCCGCGCGAGTTCCTCAACACGATCCGCGAGTTCCTGCTGGACGTCACCGGCGACTGACGCGGCACCGGCCGCTCCGATCGGAGAGAACTCCTAAATCTGGGAGCCCCTACCTGAATCATCGCATGGCCGGCTCCCCCACCGTCCGGATCGAGATCGACGCCTTCACCGAGGGGCGGCGGGGACGGCTCCGGCCCTGGAAGTGGCTCGTCGTCCCGACCCTGGTCGGCGCGGCGATCCTGCTCATGGTCCCGACGGTCCTCGGCGCGGCGCCGTGGGCCCCGATCCTGCACTGGGGGTGCGAGAGGGCGATGCTCGAGGACGAGCGATCGATCTTCGTCCCCGAGGTGCTCGGCAACTCTCCGTTCGGGGGATGGGCCTGGGCGAACTCGAGCACCTCCGGGGGCCACTGGGCCGGGTCGGACGGCGCGGCGGGAGGCAGCCTCCTCCTCCTGAACGTCGAGCTCTACCGGATGCACAACGTGACCCTCGGGGGCCCCGGCTCGAACCACCGCTGCAACGCCCGCTACGCGGCCATCCCCCTCGCGCCCTCCCCCGCGGCGCTCGGGAGCACGCAACCGTTCGAGACCCTTCCCGGCGGCAGCCGGACGGACGCGGCCGAGCCGGGCGCCCCCCTTCCCGCTCCCGCCTCGTACGAGGCGGCGACCTTCCACAACGGCCTCCAGGCCCCGAACCTCCCGCCCATCTCCACCTGCGGTAGGGGGAGCGCATCCCTCACGGTGAGCTCGGTCCGGATCACCGTGGACGCGACCTTCCAAGTGCAGGGCCACGCCGTCGAGGTCGCCGTGGTCCTCCTCTTCTCCGAGCACTTCCACTACGTCTTCCCGGCCGATTTCGGGGTGTGGAGCCTCCAGAACCTCGCGGCGGGATTCGGGGCCCCCGGGGGCGGGTATGCGTTCAGCTACGCGGGCTGCGCAACCTCGCCGGCCGCCGGGCGGAAGTGAGCTTCATCTCCCCGAGTGGACGGCGGCGCGGTGGTCCTCGAGCTGGAAGAGGGAGTCGAACGAGCCGCCGCAGGACGAGCAGAGGCAGAGCGGGGTCCGGGGCGTCGCGTGGATCGCGGTGTCATGGCCCCGGAGGTCCTCCGGCCTCACGAAGAACCGCCCGCAGGCCTCGCACTGGAACCCCTCCGGGGCCATCATGACGAGGCCGAGCCGGGAACGGCTCAAGAACGCCCGCTAACCAGCCGTTCAGGCCCGCACCGGGGGGGCGGCGGCCGGCGGACGCGGCGTACCGGGGACCACGCCCGGGACGACGCTTCATATAGCCCCTGCCACCAAGTCCAACGACCATGCCGGCCGCCGGGGAGTTCGGCGATCTGGCCCGTCTGGAGCTGGGGCGCAGCGCCCCCGACAGCGAGTTCGTCATCGAGGGGTTGCGCGGCGCGCCGGTCCGCACCTGCTGGTGCGGCCGGGCACTGGCCGAGTCCCCCCGGGCGATCCGGCTGAGCCGCATCCCGGCCGAGCTCGCCACCTTCCGGGGCCGCTGCTTCCATTCGTGCGCGTGCGGGGTCGCCTACACCGCCCGGACCGTGAGCCACCTGGACGAGTACCTCCGGGCCAACCCCGAAGGTCCGCGGGCCGGCTCGGCGGCGCGCCTGCGCGACCTGCTCAAGGCGCTGATGGGCCAGCTCATCGCCTTCGAGCTCACGTGGGTCTAACGCCGCGCCCCCGGAGCTCTCGCGGAACTGCTCCCCACCGCCGCGCTCCCGCCCCGGAAATGGCGCCCGGCCGCGCCCGGCGCGGCAGCCCCGGCGCAGGGACGCACATTTATACGTATAAGTGCGCATCAATCCATCCTTCTCCCACCTGCTCCGGGCTCCACGCTCGATCCCCCTGCCGATCATGCCCGAGACCGGTGGACCCCGGCGCGGCCCTGCTCGAAACCTCCGATCGTGGACCGGGGCCGTGGCCCTGCTCGCGCTGGTGGGAATCCTGCTCCTGCCCTCCACCGCCGCCCTGCGCCTGGGCCCCGGCCCCGGGAGCGCGGACGCCCTCGCCCCGGCGGTCCACCCCGGGCCGGACCGGGTCCTCTACGTCTCCCCGCGGGGGAGCGACGGCTCGAGCTGCACGCGGACCGCGCCCTGCCGTGAGATCGCGGAGGCGGTGGCCCGGGCGGTGCCGGGCAGTACCGTCCGGGTCCTGAACGGGGTCTACACGGGAGTCCTCCTGCGGGGACTCCACGGGACCGCCGCCCTCCCGATCGTGCTCACGGCCCCCGACCGGGGCGCCCAGGTCCTCCCGACCGAGGACTACCAGAACCGGACCGGGGCGTTCGTCATCGTGCGCTCCCAGTACGTCGACGTGGAGGGCTTCCGGACCTTCCACGCGCCCCAGTTCGCGGTCCAGGTCCTCGGGAGCGACCACGTGAGCCTTTCGAACCTCACGCTCGGGTCCGATGCCGAGGGAGGCGTGCTCGTGTCGGCCAGCAACGCGACCACCCTCACGGGCGACTGGATCTACGGGAGCGATCCCGGTCCGGGCGTGGCGGTCGGTCCGGGATCGGACGGGACCCGGATCGTCGGGAACACCCTCGCGAGGAACGCCGGCCCCGGCCTCGCGATGATCGCGGGACCCTCCGCGACGGCCCCGGGCGCGCCGGGGGCGACCATCGAGGACAACCTCCTCTTCGCGAACGGGGGCGCGGGCGCGCCGGCGATCCGGCTCGAGGGTCTGCGCTCGACGCTCGTGGCCAACAACCTCCTCTACGGGAACGGCGGCGACGGCCTCCTCCTCGGCGGCTCGGGACCGGGCCAGAGCGTCGCCGGGGTGACCGTGGCCTACAACACGATCGTCGACCCGGCCCCGGGGGCCTGGGCGCTCCGGATCCAGGACACCACCGGCCCGATCCTCGCCCGGGACAACATCCTGGTGCACTCCGGTACGGCACCGAACGGGATCTGGTACGCGACCGTGGGGGACGTGGCCCACACGACCAGCGACCACAATATCCTCGGCGGCGTGACCGTCGGCACCTCCTCCGACCGCCAGTCCCTTTCGGCGTGGCAGGCCGGCGGCCACGAGCCCGGGTCCCTGGCGGCGGTGCCCGAGCTCCTCTTCATCGACCCCGCCGCGAGCCAGTTCGAGCTCCTCCCCGGGGCGGTCGCCATCGGCCACGGCGAGCCGATCCCGGGCCTCTCGACGGACCTCCTCGGGGACCCCCGCCCCGCCGCGGGACCCACCGACATCGGCGCCTTCGAGCACCCCGCCGGTCCGGTCCACGCCTTCTCGATCCAGCTCACGGCGACCCGCATCTCGGGGATCGCGCCGCTCACGGTCGCCTTCACGGCGAGCGCGCCCTCGGCGCAGGTCCCGGTCGGCTACCGGTGGAACTTCGGGGACGGGACCAACGCGAGCGGCCCGGCGCCCCTCCACCGGTTTGTGGCCGCCGGGGTCTACGAGGTCACGGTCACGGCCGTCGACCGTCGCGGCATGGTCGGCCAGGGGGAGGTGGGCATCGCGGTCCTCGCGAGCGGGAACTCCGGCGCGCCCGTCACCTTCCGTCCGGTCGGACTGCCCCCGGGCGCGAACTGGTCGATCCGGTTCGGGACCCTCGCGCGGTCCGGCGTGGGGCCGCTCACCGTGCCCGCGGTCGCCCCCGGGACCTACACCGCGCAGCCGGCCCCGGTCCTCTCGACGCGGCCCACGATGCTCTACGCGGCGCCCCCGGAGCTTTCCTTCGAGGTGCGCGGCCCCTGCTTGGTGAACGTCACCTTCACGCCGTACCTCCGGGTGTCGGTCGCGGCCCGCGGGCCCGGGAGCGCCGGGGCCTCCCACGTCTGGGTCGCACCGGGGAACCGGGTCACGATCTCGGCGCACGCGGCGGCCGGCGCGGAGTTCGTCGGCTGGGTCGGGAGCGGGACGAACTCCTACAGCGGGCCCGAGGCCTCGGTGGCGATCCTCCTGGTCGACTCCGTCCTCGAGGTCGCACAGTTCCGCTCGGTCGCCCTGGCGCCCATCGGTTCCATCGGCGGTGGAGGGGCGATCGCCCCCGATCTCGCCGGGAGCTTCGCGGCCTGGTCGGTCTCGACGGCGGTCGTAGTGGGCACCGCGGTGCTCGCGTGCGGACTGCTGCCCGGACGGCGCCGCGCCCCGGACCGCCGTCGTACCTCGGCGATGCCCGTCGACCCGGCGCTCCCGCCCTGGTGCGAGGCGCTCTCGAACGGGCCCGCGGCGGCGGGGCGGCCGCCGCCCCCGTGGTCCGAGGCGCCCTAGCCGGCCCGCCCCCCCGACGGGCCCGGTCGGTCCGGGCGGGCGATCCCTACTCGAAGCGGCCGATGCCCGCGTCCTGGGTGTTGCGGACCCCTTCGAACTTCGAGTGGTAGGCCTTCCCGGAGAGCGCCGCCACCGCCATCGAGATCGGTCGGTTCCGCTGCGACACCCGGATGAACCCCGCCGCCAGCAGCCCCGCCGCCGTCGCCTGCAGCGCCGCGTTCGCGACCCCCACCTGCGCCGGCAGGCCGATGCCCACCACCGCCGGGAGCGCCGCCGGCGCCGGGATCGCGAACGGCGGCGGCGCCGGGGGCGCCGGGGGTGGCGGCGCCGACCCCGGCGGCACCACCGGCGACGCCTCCACCGTCAGCTGGGCGAGCGGGAACGACTGCTCCACCACCGTGTGGTTCGTCACCGGAACGTACGTCGCCGCCGTGTAGATGCCGTTGATCTCCAGCGACCCGGCCACCTTGCACGAGAACGTGATGCAGTCGTCCACCGGCACCGTCGCATACGGCGGACCGTTCACCACGATGTTGAACGACACCTGCCACGAGTCGCCCACGTACATCGCGTTCTCCGTCGCGTTGTTCGACCAGTTCCACCCGTAGTAGGTGACCCCGTTCGCCGCCGTGAGGAGGTCCGGCTGGCTCGGGCACCGCTCGTTCGGTCCCGCCCCGCCCCGCCAGTACAGCCCGTTCTGCAGCGTGCAGACCGTCGAGATCTGCGAATCGTTGCCCGGCGCCATCCGCACGTTCCCCCACGGCACGAACTGGAAGATCGGCTGCTTCGTCCCGTTCGCCACCAGCGTCGTCTGCACCGGCCCGAAGCCGATGCTCCGGAACGCCTCCAGGAGGCTCGGGTTGTTCGTGTTCGGGTTCGTGTTCGTCCCGAACTGCATGTAGGCGAGCGAGCCCTGCTGGCCGCTCGGGCACGTGAAGAAGTTCGGGCCGTCCCACGTCCCGCCCGTCGCCGCCGCCAGGTCGCAGCCCGCGAGCAGGATCTTCGCCGAGTCCTGCTGCGAGATGACCCCGCCCGGGCCACCGCCCGTGCGCCCCGCCGGCCACTGCTTCGACCAGGGGTCGGTGACCCCGTTGTACAGGTCGATCGTGTCCACCGTGCAGACCCCGCCGATCGAGTCGGTGCAGGTCGGCGACGTGCGCGCGAGCGCCGCGATCGAGTGCGTCACGTTGCCGTCCTGCGACCTCACCCATCCCTCGCAGTTCGGGCTCGACAGCGTCCCGAAGGTGTAGGACGGCTCGCACGACGCGGAAAGGCAGTTGGCCCCGCAGTAGCTCGCGTAGTCGGAGGCGCTCACGGCGTAGTTCACCTGGTAGTTCGGGTCCCGGGGCACCGTCGAGCCCATCCACACGATCACGTGGTGCGTGTTGGGCGACCAGTCGAGCCCGCTCCCCAGGATCGTCCCGTAGAGCGCGGTGATCGAGGAGGAGTCGAGGATGTTGTCCGAGAGGTCGGAGTCGCCGTAGACGTACCCGCCCGAGAGCACCGTCGCCTGGAAGGTGCCCTGCACCGCCGAGCCGAACTCGGAGGCCGGCACGAACTGCGGGATGTCGACGTGGTACTCGGAGCCGTCCCCGTCGTCGAAGTCGGTGATCGTCGCGAAGTAGTCCACCATCGCGAAGGAGACCTGGCTGTGCGGGTTCGCCGCCTGGATCGCGGCCGCGATCTGCTGCGCGTGCGCGACGTAGAACGGCACCCCGTTCGACTCCTCGCACACCACGCCCGTCGACTGCGCGCAGACATCGCTGCCGGGGTCGCCGGCGGAGGGATCGTAGACGCCGTCATACGCCGTGGTCTCGAT
>DAHUZZ010000025.1 GCA_027314915.1 Thermoplasmata archaeon
GTGCGGTGGGTGAGCCGGGGACTGTCGATGTGTTTGACCTCGACCCGCCGCGCGCTACCTCGAGGGTGTCGACTGCCGAAGGTGCCCACACGCTGACCGTCGACGAGCGCCGGGGCGAGGTTCACGTATTCCTCCCCGAGTCGCACGAGGACCTCGTCCTGGACGACCGGGCCGACTGACGTCGCTCAGCTGTGATACCGTCCGCCCCGGGCCGGCTCGCTACCCAGGTCTTCCCGTTCTGACGGGGGTCCCGGCGGGTCCCCGGGGCGCGACGTTCCTCCTCTACGGCGTCTTGGGTTGGGCGCTCATTCCGACTTATCATCGCCTCTCAGTCCCAGTGCCCAGGCAGACCAGGGCGCAGGAAAACCACCGCCTCTCGCAGGAGAATTGCGGGCCGATCCTACGACTTCACCCCGAGGGTCGCGCGACGACGTCCCACGTCCCGGAATCCCACGATCGTTCGTCGCGCACCGAAGCGCAATGGGGGAGGTGGACACGGGGGGATTTGAACCCCCGGCCTCTGCTTTGCGAAAGCAGCGATCTTCCGCTGATCTACGTGCCCGGTGGTCGGCGGGGAGGTTCGGGTTCGTTTAAGGATTTGTGATGAGGATCAGGCCGGCGCCGGAGCGACCCGGAGCGATCGCTCGTCCGCCGCGGAGCCGGGCTCCGACGGGGGAGATGCCGGGGTCACCGCGCCCGTGGGCGGCCGCCCGCCGGGGGCGGTCGACCTCGGGGGCCGGTGCCGGATGATCGTGAAGATGCGCTCATCCGGGTCGTACCGGAACAGCTCGGTGTACCGGCCCCAGTTGATGATGTTCTGCTCGGCCTCGTCCGCGGGGGCCGCGGTGAGCGCGATGAGCCGGCTGAACTCCTGCTGGTGCATCCGTCCACCGGGGGCGGTCTCGAGGGAGCGGGAGAGCGTGGAGAAGAGCGTCGAGCGGATGAGCTGCTGGCGCAGGATGTTCTTCCGCTCCCGGATCGTCGCGGCGACGAGCGCCTGGCCGGTCGGGGTGAAGGTCATCCGGCCGTCCTCGACCTTCACGAGCCCGAGCGCCTCGGCCCAGTCGCTCGAGGGGAGGATCTCGTCGATCTCGAGGTCCAGGTCGTCGGCGAGGCGCGCCAGGTCGTCCGCCCCCTTGTGGTCCTTGAGGAGGACCAGGAGCCCCATCATCTCCGTCGGGCTCGATTTGGGATAGGTGGTGGGCACTTCGCTCAACCGCTCACGGGAGGGAGCGAGCCGGTAATCCAGGGACGCAGGATAAGCGTTTCCTCCGCGCGGTTATTTGCTGGGGCCGGGGGCCGCCCCCGGTCCGCCGGTCGCGGCGGGCGGGCCGCTGCGGGCGCCCTGGCCCGACGGGGTGGTGGCGGGCGGACCGCCTTCCGTGATGAGGGAATAGACGTAGTCGGTGAGCTCGTAGAACGCCTCGGACTTCCGGTCCCGCGGGCGGGGCAGATTCACGATCACCCCGGCCAGCACCCGGCTGGGCCGGTGGGACAGCACGATGATCCGGTCGGCCATCGACAGCGCCTCCTCGATGTTGTGGGTCACCAGGAGGACCGCCTCCGGCGGCAGCGCCGGGTCCTGCCAGAGCTGGAGCACCTCCTCGCGGAGGCTCTCGGCGGTCAGGGGATCGAGCGAGGAGAACGGCTCGTCCATGAGCAGCACCGCGGGCTCGACCGCGAGCGCGCGGGCGAGGCCGACGCGCTGCCGCATGCCCCCCGAGAGCTCCCGCGGGTAGGCCTCCTCGAAGCCCACGAGGCCGGTGACCGAGATGTACCGCTCGACCTGCGCCTCGATCCGGTCGGGGCTCCAGCCGCGGGCCTCGATCCCCAGCGCGACGTTCTGCTTGACCGTGAGCCAGGGGTAGAGGGCGAAGCTCTGGAAGACCATCGCCATCTCGCTCTGGACCCGGCCCACCGGCTGGCCCCGGAACCGGATCTCGCCCGAGGTGGGCCGGTCGAGCCCCTGGAGGAGCCGCAGGAGCGTCGACTTCCCGCAGCCGCTCGGGCCGACGATGGCGAGGAAGTCGTTGTCGGCCACCTGGAAGGTGATGCCGTTCATGATGGCGAGCGAGCCGTGCCGCGAGGGGAACGACTTCACCACGTCGTCCACTTCGATGAGCGCCATCCTCCCTCCGGCGGACCCCGCGGCTACTCGATCCGGTACCGCTCCGCGGCCCGGCGGTAGAGCGGCTTCCACAAAAGCTCATTCAGGACGACGACCACGAGGACCAGGACCAGGACGGCGGAGGCGAGGAGCGGGAGACCGTTCAGTCCATGGGGCGGGAACGTCCCCATGTCGATCAGGGAACCCACCCCGAGGACGTGGTAGTACTGGGTCGGACTGTAGTTGATGTACTCGGCGATGATCAGCGCGTTCCACCCGCCCCCGAAGGCCGTGATGGACCCGGTGATGAACGCCGGGAAGATCGCCGGGAAGACCAGGCGCAGGTAGTACTGGCGCCGGGTGAGGCCGAAGGAGCGGGCCGCCTCGTCCAGGTCCGGCGGGATGCTGCGGAGCCCGCTCAGGATGTTGAAGAACAGGTACCACAGCATCCCCGTCGTGAGCATGAGGATCGCGGCCGTCTGCACGGCCGCCTGGGGGCCGATGGTGGCCCCGAGCCCCCCCACGAGCGCGAAGATGAAGAGCGGGAAGAGCGCGGTCGCGGGGATCGAGGCGACCACCTCGATGGCGGGCATCCCGTAGCGCGCCACCTTGGGCCGCTGCGTGAGGAAGATGGCCAGCGGCAGCGCGATCGCCAGCGAGATCAGGTAGGCCGAGGTGACCCGGCCGAGCGAGAGGAGGACCGCCTCCGGGAGCAGGGCGATCTGGTCGCGGATCTGCGCCGGTATCGGGGCGCGGAACACGGAGTAGACCCCGACCCCGATGGTGATCAGGATGAGCCAGCCGATCGTGAGCAGCGCTCCGATCGCCACGTACCGGAACGCGGTGCGGGCGAACTCCGATTCGGTCCCCCGGCGGGTCCGCTCGGTGATCGCGCTGCCGAACTGGGAGATGGAACTGCCGAACTGGACGATCGGGGTGCCGACCCGGGACACCCCGGAGCGGACGTACTCGACGACCACCCCGGCCGCCCTCCGGATCGGCCGGCCCCCCGCCGGCCGCACGAGGATCTCGGGCACGCCGGTGCCGCTCGGGGCCTGGTCGTAGCGGAACCGATCGGCCCACCGGGTCAGGGGCCGCCAGAGGAGGAGGTCGAGGGCGGTGATCAGCGCGACCAGGAGGAGGAGGCCGGCGAGCAGCGCCGGAACGTTCTTCTCGGCGGCCGCCGCCAGGAGGTAGCTCCCGATGCCGGGCAGCGTCGTCGTGCGGGAGTTCAGGGAGAAGATCTCCGCCGCGACCAGGAAGTACCACCCCGCGGTCCAGGACAGGATCGAATTGTACACGAGGCGGTTGATGGTCGCCGGGATCAGCACCGCGCGGAAGCGGAGCCTCCCCCGCAGCCCGAAGGAGTCGGCGGCCTCGCGCATCTCCTGCGGGAGGGCCCGGATCGACTCGTAGACCCCGAAGACCATGTTCCACGCCATCGAGGTGAAGATGAGGAAGATCGCCGCGACGTTGGGCCCGAACCACGACGGGAAGGCGGGCGGGGGGAACACGAGGAGCAGCACGCCGATCGCGATGGGGAAGAAGCCCAGGATGGGCACCGACTGGAGGATGTCCAGGACCGGGATCAGCACCCGTTCCGCGGGACGGTGCGTGGCGGCGTAGTACCCGTAGACGATCGAGAAGACGAGGGAGAGCAGGTAGGCGAGGAGCATCCGGGTGAACGAGAGCGAAAGGTCGATCGCCGCGGCCGGCAGGTCGGCGCCCAGGGTGCCCGCGGTCGGCAGCAGGGCCACGGCGGCGACGGGCGCGGCGGCCGCGAGGAGGAGGGTCGGACGGAACCGGAAGCGACGGCCCCCCGGGTCGCCCGGCACGTCGGGGGATTCAGCCGGAGGGGGCGTCCGTCCCAAGGTGGTCCGCGCTCCGGTCCGGTACCATCCGTTCGAGGCGGCCATAAACCCGGCGCCCCATGGCCCGCGGGGCGGACCCTCCCCGGCTATTTGGTTCTGCCCGCCGGTCCGGACGGGTGGCCCGCCGTCCCGAGCGTGCTCCGTGGGTCCCGGTCCCTCCGGGTCGCGACCGCGGAAAACCCGAGGTCCTCCGGGTCCGGGGGTTCCGTACTGGCAACGTTTATAGTCGGGCCCCGGGTCCGCCGGCCGTAGCCCCGTAGTGTAGTGGCCAATCATGCGAGACTCTGGATCTCGCGACGCAGGTTCGAAGGTGGTCCGGGGGGTCCCCTCCGGCGACCGAAACTCCTGCCGGGGCTACTTGACCCCCTTCGTGCCTAGCCCCCGGGTGCGGGGGTGCTCCAGCTCGGCCAACGTGTCGGTCGTTCCCCACGGCCCCACGGCCACCGAGGCAGGGCTTAGGACCCTGTTGCCTAGGGCATGCGCCGGTTCAAAGGGCCCGGGGACCGCTTCCCCGGGCCGGGAACTCCGGCCCCCCGCATACCGACCCCCGCGGCCCGGGACCTCCTGAGGAGCCCCCCGTGCCACGTCCCCGCGAGGTCCCGCTCGCCCGCCCGCTCGACCCGCGCGAGATCCTCGCGCTGGATCCCGAGGGGGCCGATCACCTCCTGGACCGGCTCGACGCGGCGGTCCCCGTCCACCCCGGGGCGCTCGCGCTGCCCTCGGCCGGCGGAGCGCGGGAGGCGCTCCTCTTCGGGGACACCCACGGCGACTGGCGATCGACCGAGGCGATCGCGAGGATCTTCCTCGCGGATCCCTCGAGCTACCTCCTGATCGGTCTCGGCGACTACATCGACCGCCCGCCGGAGGACTGCCCGAACGGCTCGGTCGCGAACGCGCTGTTCCTCCTGGGGCTCGCGGCGAGCTTTCCCGACCGGGTCGTCCTGCTGCAGGGGAACCACGAGGCGACCCGCCGCATCCCGGTCGTCCCCCACGACCTCCCCGAGGAGGTCGACGACCTCTGGGGGCCGGAGGTCGAGCGGTACGCGCGGATCCTGGGCCTCCTCGAGCGGGGCCCCTGGATCGCCACCTCCTCGAACGGGCTGTACCTCGCCCACGCCGGCTTTCCCGTCGAGCCGTTCCCCCCGGACCTGGCCCAGGCCTACCGGGACCCCTCCGAGGAGCTCCTGTACGACACCGTCTGGCGCGACGCGGGGCCGAGCCGGGCCGACCGGGGGCTGAGCCCGCCCTTCCTGGACCGCGACCTGGGGGCGTTCCTGACCCACATCGGCGCGCGGCTCTTCGTCCGGGGGCACGATCCCGACCTCGCCGGCCGGGTGATCTACCAGCACCGCTGCCTCACCCTCCACTCCACGCGGGTCTACGAGCGGTACGGCGGCGTGCTCTATGCCCGCGCCCGGCTCGACCGACCGCTCGGGAGCGCGGACGATCTCACGGTCGCGCACGTGGAGACCGAGGGCCGGTCCTACGACGCCGACCCGGATCGCTAGAAGAACTCGCGCTCCGCGGACCGGATCTCCTCCGCGTCCGCGCACCGGTCGTACCGGGCCAACAGCTCCGCGTTCAGGGAGACGAAGCCGGTCCCGCCCGGGAATCCCTCGAGGATCGAGCGCGCGCGCGCGGACTCGCCCAGGACCCAGAGCGCCGACGCGAGCGCCTCCGCCGTGTTGAGCTCGGCGATCCGGCCGTAGTGCTGGGGATTGCCCGCGAGGAGGAACGGGAGCCGCCGCCGGGGGCCCTCCGGGCCCCGGCGCACCGCGGTCGGATAGCCGCCCCGGCGGTCGAGCCGGTTCCAGGAGCAGTCGACGCCGAGGACGCCGCCCGACCGCGCCCGGGGAAGGTCGGCCCGGGAGAGCGGCAGCAGCGCGTGGGGATCGAGGAGGATCGGCGCCCGGCCTCGGGGTCCGGTACCTTCCCGCTCCGCCAGGCCCCGGCGGAGGAGACGGCGACCGGTGCACGCCTTGGGGTGGTCCTCGCCGGCCACCCTCAGGAGGAGCCGGATCGGACGCTCAGCGGAGGGGCCGGGCGTACTCGCGGAAGATGCCATGCAGTTCGCGCGTGAGCCGGATCGCCTCCGGCCAGGGCCGCTGCCAGAGGTTCCGTCCGAAGATGATCCCCGTCGCGCCGGCCTCCATCGAGGAGCGGACCTTCGCGAGGAGCTCCCGGTCGCCGACCTTCTCCCCGCCCGAGACGAGGACGAGGGCCCGCCCGGCGCTCGCGACCACCTTGCGGAAGGCCGCATCGGGGTCGAGCCGGAGCGCGTTGTACGGCGCCGGGCTCTCGGCGTCCTTCTCCGAGGCGACCGGGTAGTTCACCTTCACGATGTCCGCCCCGAGCTCGAGGGCGACCCGGGCCGCGTAGTCCACCGCGTACAGGCTCTCCTTGCCGCCCTTCTTCCCCACGGCCTCGCCGCGCGGGTAGGCCCAGACGATGAGCGGCATCCCGAACCGGTCGCAGTCCGCCCGGACCCCCTCGAGCTGGGCGAAGTCCCGGTCCTGCGCGGGGGAGCCCACGTAGACGGTGTAGCCCACGGCGTCGGCGCCGAGCCGCACCGCGTCCTCGACCGAGCCGGTGAGGGCGCTGAACGCCTGGCTGTCGCCGGGGATCGCGGTCTTCCCGTTGAGCTTGAGGATGAGCGGGACCTCGCCCGCGTACTCGTGGAAGTACTTCGTGGCGAGCCCGTAGTGGAGGGCGATCGCCGAGAAGCGGCCCTCGCGGGCGAGCCGGAACTGGTAGTCCGGGTCGAGCGCCTCCGGGTTCACGAAGAAGTCGACGGGACCGTGCTCGAGCCCCTGGTCGATGGGGAGGACGAGCAGCGTGCCGCCGCCGGGCCCGTGGTGGTAGAGGAGCCGGAGGAGCCGGGCCCTCTTGCCGGGCGAGAGCCCCAGCCGGGCGAGCTCCGGGCGGGCCGCGCGGCCCGGGGCCGGGCCCGCGCCCGGGGCGTTCGGGGAGGGACGGGCCGGCGCGGGCGCTTCCGGATTCGACTCGGCCATGGGCTCACCTTGCCCCCGGGACCGGTCCCGTGTTCTTAACCGTTGGTCGACGGGGGTCGTAGGGGGGGCCCCCGGGCGTCCCGGACCTTTTCCGGAACCGTTAACCGCCCCGCCCGATAGTCCGGCCCCGCGGTCCGTTCGATGCGCTCCGGCTTCCTCATCTCGGTCGCCATCCTCCTCGACGCCGCCCTCTTCCTCCTCAACCTGGACGTGGCGCTGCGCGACCACAGCCGGGCGGTGCTCTCGCAGGCGGTCTTCAACATCGCCGACCTGGTCGGCAGCGCGATGCTCGCCTGGGGGCTCGTCGCCTCCCAGCGTCCCCCGGACGTGAACCACCCGTTCGGCTACGGGAAGGAGCGCTTCTTCTGGGCGTTCGCGGCGAGCCTTGTGACCTTCAGCCTCGCCGGCGTGGGGGTGCTCTTCACGGGGATCGAGCAGGCGATCGTCCCCGAGGCGATCGGGAGCGTGGAGGACGGCCTCATCGTGGTCGGGGTCACGCTCCTCACGAGCGTCGCGGGGCTCCTCATCGTGCTCCGGGAGCTGCGGCTCGCGCGCGACACCGTGGGGAGCTTCCTCGCGAGCTCCCACCAGGGGATGAAGACGATCTTCTACCAGGACGTCGTCTCGACGGTCGGCAGCGCCACCGCGCTCGTCGGGCTCGGGGTCGTCTACGCGACCCACGACCCCGCCATCGACGGGCTCACCGCCTCCGCCGTCGGCGTCCTCCTGCTCCTCACCGGGTTCGTCCTCGCGGCGGAGAGCCGGGAGCTCCTCGTGGGCAAGGCGCTCTCGCTGCACGATGCGAGCCGGCTCATCGCGCTCATCGAGCGGAACCCTCGGGTGCGCCGGGTCCGGAGCTTCCAGTCGATGATGCTCGGCCCGGACGATGCGCTCCTCGCGCTCCGGCTCAACTTCCAGGACGGCCTCACCACCGACGAGATCGAGTCGACCATCGACGAGATCGGCGCCTCGCTGCGCACCGAGATGCCGGCGCTCAAGCACCTCGTGATCGAGCCGGAGTCCTAGGACCCGAGCGGGGGCGGGGGCTCCCGCCCGGGCTCGGGCGGGGCCCGGCCCGTCCGGAGGTCGTACCCGCGGAGGACCGTGAGGATCACGAGACCGACGCCGATGACGGAAAAGAAGAGGTCGATCCCGACGAGGCCGAGCGCGCTGTAGAGGGCGGTCGCGCCGAGCAGACCGGCGATCATCCCGGCGCTGATGACGAGCGAGTAGACCGCCATCGTGGTCGCCCGGGTGTGGCGGTGGCTCACCGAGGCGAGCGCGCTCAGCGCGGCCGGGCCGTAGGCGAGCGCGGCGAGGGCGCTCCCCCCCGCCAGCGCGAGGAGCTCGGGGCGCGCCCCGAACGTGGCGATGGCGCCCAGGCTCCCCATGAGCCCGAGGAACCCGAGGGTGCCCACCACCATGAGCCGGTAGGCGCCGAACCGGTCCGAAAGCCGGCCGAAGGAGGGCTGGGTGAGGAGGAGGAGGAGCCCCCCGATCCCGATGACGAGGGCGAGCTCCCCGGTGCTGATCCCGGCGGCGACCCCCGCCGATCCCAGGAAGGAGAAGGCGGTCCCGATGAGCATGTAGATCACGAACCAGGGGAGCGCCACGAGGAGGACCTCGCGGCCCAGCACCGCCTCCCGGATCTGGCCCAGGTCGAACCGTCGCGGGCCGATCACCTCCTCGAAGCCGCGGGTCTCGACGAGGGCGAACAGGATCCCGACCAGGAGCGCGAGCGCGCCGCCCCGGAACAGCCAGGGCAGCTCCCCGTTGGG
Organism: Thermoplasmata archaeon; assembly: GCA_027314915.1. GTDB lineage: Archaea > Thermoplasmatota > Thermoplasmata > Lutacidiplasmatales > UBA184 > JAKIVR01. Next base: position 8,768 of record DAHUZZ010000025.1, read on the forward strand.
GAGGGCCCCCAGGAGCCCGAGCCCCGCGGCGAAGCCCAGGACCCAGCCGAGCAGGTTCACCGCATCGAACCGGCCCATGGCGAAGCCGCGCCCCGACCGTTCCGAGAGGTTCGCGATGACCGCGAGGCTCGCGGCGAGGATCGCCCCGCTGGCCACCCCGAAGAGGAGGTTGGCGGCCGCGAGCTCGGGGACCGACCGGGTGAAGGAGACCGCCAGGAAGATGATCCCCCCGCCGATCATCCCCCCGAAGAGCACCGGGAAGCGGCCGCGCCGGTCGGCGAGCGCGCCGGAGAGGAGCACCGTGGTGAACTCGCCGATGGGGGCCGCGGCCGTCACGGCGCCGACGGTGCCGACCTCCGCGGAGCTGAGCCCGGAGAAGTGGCCGGTCGTGTAGGCGGCGAAGACCGAGACGGTGAGCCCGAAGGCGAACCGGATGAAGAACGTGGCCCCGTACACGGCGCGCAGGGGGTGCGCGCGTCCCCCGGAGGAGTCGGCGGGCGACCTAGCCACGGGCCGGTCGATGCTCGATGAGCTCGAGCCAGATGTCGTTCGGGTCCAGGAGGAAGGCGAGCCGCGAGCTCCCGCCCTTCAGCGAGAAGGGCTCCTTCGCGACCCGGGCGCCGTGCTGCCGGGCGCGCGCGACCGCGAGGTCCAGGTCGGGGACCTCGAAGGCCAGGTGGTCGAGCTCCTCGCCGCTCGCGGGCACCGGCTTCTCCTCCCACCGGGTGAACTCGATCCGGACGCCGGTCTCGGGGTCCTTCACGTAGGCGATCTCGGCCCGGTTCTCGGGGATCGCCCGGCGGCCGTCCGGGAGGAGCCCGAGCACCTCCTGGTAGAACCGGACCGACTCATCGAGGTCGCGCACGTTGACCGCGGTATGGAGGAACCTCAGCGTTTCCCACCGTCCTCGGGATGGCGGGAGGCGGTATTAACAGGGCGCGCCGCTAGGGATGACCGTAGCAGACGGCGACCGGCTCGGTCCGGGGGACCCAGCCCCGCTCGATCCGGACGAACCCGTAGCGCTCGAACTGGTAGGTGGTGCCCGGCTCCCCGATCCGGAGCGCGGCCTCGCCCCGGCCGAGGGTGTGGGTGCCCTCGGGCGTGAGGACGTCGACCGCGGCGGAACCCTCCGCGCCCACCCACTGGATCCGGGGCAGCCGCTTGTTCTCCCGCGAGGTGAACGTCACCGGCACCGCGCCGAGCGGCCGGTCGGGGATCTCCGGGGGGAGCGCCACGTTGAGGAGGTCCTTGAGCCGGATCTCGGTGCCCGCGTGCCGGAGGAGCTCCGCGCGGGGCAGGTAGAACTCCGGTCCGGCGACCACGATCCGCTCGCCGAGCTCGGTCCGCTCCGGATGGTTCGGGAGCGTCACGTGCTGGAGCTCGGCGGGGTAGCCCTCGACGTGGACCCGGACCGGGTCCGGAACGAAGGCGCGGCGCATCGTCGTGCCATCGAGGAGCTGCCGGTTCTCCGCGTAGAGGGTCTCCGCCGGGACCTCGATGTCGGAGAGGGAGAGCCCGAAGGAGAGCGTGAAGCGCCGGACCGCCTCCAGCCGGATGCCGCGTCGCTCGAGGGAGGCGAGCGACCAGGTCCGGGGATCCGCCCAGCCGTCGTACGCCCCGCTCTTCACCTCGGCGTAGGACTTGCTCTTCGAGAGCTTGGCCTCCCGGACCCTCAGGAGCCCCCAGTGGAGGAACTTCGGGCCCGTGATCCCGAGCAGGTTCCAGATGAACTGCTCCATCTTGTCCTCGATGACGAGGTCCTTGCCGCGGACCACGTGCGTGAGGCCGAGCTCGATGTCGTCGACGGCCCAGGAGAACTCGAGGAGCGGCCAGACCCGGTACTTGTGACCCACCCGCGGGTGGTCCAGGTCGCTGACCCGGAAGAGCACCCGGTCCCGGAACGCGGGATCCGGATCGGCCGGATCGGTCCGGAGCCGAAGGACCGCCTCGCCCTCGCCGTAGGCGCCGGCCAGCATCCGCTCCCATTCCTCGAGCGTGCGGTCCCGGTCCTGCGCCCGGTGCTCGCAGGCGATCCCCGCCGCCCGGTTCTCCCGGAGCCGCGCCGCGGGGCAGGTGCAGACGTACGCGGCGTCGGCCTCGATGACCCGGCGGGCCCAGGGATAGAAGCGGGGGACCCGGTCGGACTTGTAGTAGGTCGCATCGACCGGGATCTCCGCGTGCTCCAGGTCCCGGCGGATCAGGTCGAAGACCTCGAGGTCGACGCGCTTCTGCTCCGAGCCCGGCGTGTCGTCGTAGACCAGGAAGAGCTTCCCCTGGTAGCGCCGCCGGTAGGCGTCGTTGATGAACAGCATCCGGGAGTTGCCGAGATGCAGCGCCCCCGAGGGGAACGGCGCGAGGCGCAGCACCACCTTCCCCATCTCGCCGCCCGGGAGCGGGGGGAGCTCGGCGGCGCCGGCGCGGTCCGCGGCCCGTCGCGCGGGTTCCGGTCCCCCCAGCCCGGCGAGTTCGAGCTCCTGGGCCTCGCGGGAGAGGGGGGCGAGGGACTGGAGCGCCTCGCGGACGAGGAGGTTCACCTCGGCCGCGCGGGCGCGAAGCTCGGGATCCGTCGCGAGGAGACGCGCCAGGATCGGGCCCGGCTGGGCCGAGCCCGCGTGCGCGAGCGCGTTCTCGAGCGCCACGCGGCGGATCCGCTGGGCCAGGTCCAGGGGGGCCGCCACGGTTCGGTCGCGACCCGTCCGCCGTTAATACGGTTGGCTCGGGCTCAGGGGCAGCGGCGGGGGGTGCACGTTGCGCCGCCGGCCCTCTTCGACCGCCTGCAGGAGCGTGAGCTGACCTTCCAGCACGCGGCTCGCGAGCGCGCGCGAGATGGTCAGGTGTCCCCCGCTCGTCTCGCGGCTCAGCCGCTGGACGTTCGTGATCTCCCCGTCGGTGATCCGGAGCGGGGACGGGCCCTCCACCCGGCGGCCGGGGGTACCCGCGATCCGGCGGGCCGCCACCGGGTCCCGGGGCCGGCGGTGACCCCTCGGCGTGGTGCCGCTCTCGTCGACGAGCTCGATGGGCCGGTGGAGCTCCCAGAGCGCGTTCACGATCCGGGTACGCGAGAGCGGGTCGCCGCTGCCGACGCGGAAGCGGAGCGGACGCTCCGGGAACCTCCGGTGGAGATGCCGCCCGAGATCGGCCGCCTTCTCCGGCGCCTCGAGGGAGCCCTGGATGAGGCACGCCGAGGTCGAGAGCACGGCGTAGCCGGGCCGGGGGCCCGGATCGATGCCCACGACGAGCTCGGTCGCGGGGTCCATCGCGGCCACCGCCTCGGTGACGGCGGCCACCAGGGAGGTGCGGTCGGCATCGGGTGGGACCCCCACGACGCGCGGGTGCCGGATCGAGTCGGCCTCCGCCGGGCTCGTCAGGACGATCGCGACGTGCGCGGGGATGCGGTCCCCCGGCAGCAGGCTCACGGAGGGGATCCGCTGCTCCCTCAGCACCCCGGCGAGATCGGCGTAGAGCGCCGGGTCCCGCGTGGCGAGGGCGACGCACCGGATTCGCACTAAACGAGAATAGTCAAATGGCGCAAATAGTTTGCCGGCCGTGGTCGACTGCCCTCGGTGCGGGACCCCCTCCGAACCGGGGGCGCTCTTCTGCCACCGGTGCGGCGCCACCGTCATGATCCCCCCCGCGCCCGGGTCCGCCCCCCCGACCGGACCCGCGGCGGCCGAGGAACGTCGGGTCGAGCCCTCGGGCCCCGCCCCGCTGAGCACCCCTCCGCCTCCGCCGCCCGACTGGGTCCCCGCACCGTGGGTCGGACGCGTCGTCCATTGCGCCGGCTGCAACACCCTGATATCGCCGGTGGCGGTCCGATGCCCCGTATGCGGGGCGGTCCAGCCGGGGCGCGGCGCGGCGGGCGCCGCGGACGCCGCACCTCCCAGATGATCCGGACCGCCCACGAGCGGATCGGGACCCTCTTCTCCCTCGCCGAGCTCGAGGCGCGGCGCGGTCCGGGCCCGCTGCCGTCCCGGTACGTCCAGCTCGCCCGCCGGATCGGGATGCGCTACAACGTCCGGATCGCGGCCGAGCTCCGGGAATTCTACTGCCGTGACTGCTCGACCTACTGGGTCGAAGGTCGCACGGTGAGGACCCGGCTCCGCGGTGACCGCCGGGTCCGTACCTGCCTCGCCTGCGGCGCGACCCGTCGCACGCGGATCGCCCCCCACCCGTCCTTCGAACCGATCGAGGACCCCTCGCTGCGCCCCCGCGGATCCCCCGGGGAGCCGGTCCTGGTCGGGGAGGACGAGGAGATGCCCGACGCGGGCGAGGGCGAAGACGAATAAGCCGGAACGGCCCACCTTCAGCCGCTGCCGGGGTGGCCGAGCGGCCAAAGGCGGCAGACTCAAGATCTGCTCTCGCAGGAGTTCCCAGGTTCGAATCCTGGCCCCGGCACCCGAACCTAAGGTTCGACTCCCGGAGAGGGCAAGGACGAAAAGTTCGCAGCCCTCTAGTGGTGTGCTACAGTATTAGGCGATAGTATAAGTGCCCCTTCGCACATGGGGGTGCATGCGGGTCGCCCCTCCGGTCGAACTCTCTCTCGAGGAGCGTTCCCAGCTCGAAACCTGGTCACGGGGCCGCTCCACCCCGCAGCGGCTCGTCCTTCGCGCCCGGATCGTCCTCCGCGCCGCCGATGGGAAGGAGAATCAAGCAATCGCTGACGAACTCGAGACGCGTCCCAACACGGTGGGAGTCTGGCGGCGTCGCTTCCTCCTGCTCCGTCTCGAAGGAATCGAGCGGGACGCCCCGCGCCCGGGGCGCAACCCCCGACTCCCCCGCGCGGTGGTCGCACGGATCGTGGATCGAACCCTCCACAGCAAGCCTCGCGGTCGGACCCACTGGTCGACTCGGGTCATGGCGAAGGAGATGGGCGTGGACCCGGTCACCGTGCATCGGGTCTG
>DAHUZZ010000026.1 GCA_027314915.1 Thermoplasmata archaeon
AGATACCGGCGGCAGACGAAGGTCCGCTGGCATGTGTCCGGCCAGGAGAAGAGGGAGGCGATCGACTACGACACGAAGAGCGACGGGATGTTCCCGCTGATCACGAACGACGAGACGATGACGGGGGAGAAGCTCCTGGCGGCCTACAAGTATCAGCCGTATCTGGAGAAGAGGTTCGAGCAGTTCAAGACGGTCTACCGGGTGGCGCCGGTCTACCTGAAGAAGATCACTCGGGTCGAAGGGCTGCTTGGCCTGTACTTCCTGGCGCTCCTGGTCCAGGCGCTGATCGAACGGGAGTTTCGTCGGGCGATGAAGCGGGAGGGGATCGAGAGTCTCCCGGTCTATCCGGAGGAGCGAGAGTGTCGGGCCCCGACGACGGCCAAGGTGCTGAAGCTCTTCGAGGACGTGCAGGTGCACCGGGCCTGGCAGGACGGTCGGCTCCTACACACGGAGAATCCGGAACTCGATGGACTGCAGAGGAAGATCCTCTGGCTTCTCGGGATCCCGGAGAGCGCCTACCGCGCGCCGGAGAGCTGAGAGACGGGCCCGGCGAAATTCGAGTTCAAGCTCGGTTCGGGGTGCGGAAAGTCAGTTCAAGTGTACCGAAAGGTCCGTAGAGGCGCCGTAGAAACGGCGCCGAGCGGGAAACGGAACGGCGCGGGGTCTGGCTCCCATCCCTCGATTCGCCGGGAATGGTGCCGCGCCGAGGCTCCATCCCGCTTCGGCTAGGCGATTGCCGGGAAGACCTCCCGACGTTGAACGGGTTTTCCGGGTACATCCCGGCCTCCCGCGTTTGAACAGTTCCGGGCCAGGTCGAGGCCCGAGGCCAGGATCGCCGGGAGCCGCCTCGGGATCGCCTCGTCGCAGCTCGGGCCGGCGGGATCGCCGCCGACGACGCAGGCGACCCGGCACGCGGTCGAGCACGGCGCCTCCGGGTGGTTCCCGCAGCGGTGGCCGTCGAGGAGCGCGGGCAGCACGGCGAGCGGGAACCCTTCGTCCTCGGCCGGCTCCGCGGGGAAGGACCGGGCCGACTGTGGTGCGACGGAGCTCGTCCCGCGGGGGACCGGCGCGAAGTTGGGACCGGACGACGGGACGGGACGCGGGGGATCCTCGGGCCGCTCCGGCACGGGGGCCTTCCGGCCGTCGCGAGAAGGTGACGGGGGAAAAGGGAGACCGCGGCCGAGCGTCCCCGGGCCTACGAGAACTTCCAGTTCAGCACTTCGACGAGGAGGGCGGCGGCGATCCCCATCGCCACGACGAAGACCGGGTCGATCTTGAGCGACCGGGTCTCCTCCATGTCGTAGTACTGGATGAGGCCGGCGGCGCTGCTGAAGCCGCGGTTCTTCGATTCGGGCATCGGTGCTGCCGGGACGAAGCCTCCGGCCGGTATATAACGCTGGACCGGGGCATCCGGCTAGCGGAGGAGCCCGTCGAACGAGAGCTCCTCGAGGGAATCGACCAGCCCCTGGCGGAGCGAGGGCCCGAGCGCATGGAGCCCGCTGCTCAGCGCCCGCTCGAGGAAGGGGCGGTGCGGCTCGATCCGGACCGCCCGGCCGGCCGGGACCCCGGTGAGCCGCGCGAGCTCCTCGAGCGCCATCTCCCGGTCCCCGAGGGCGTCGACGAGCCCCAGCTGGGCCGCCTTGAGACCGCTGAAGACCTCGCCGGTCGCGAGCGGCCGGATCTCCTCCACCGTCTTGCGGCGCTCCCGGGCGACGAGCTCGACGAAGCCGCGGTAGCCGTCCTCGGCGACCGCGAGCTGCTTCGTCCGCTCCTCCTCGGTCAGCGGCCGGTACCCCTGGTAGGCGTCCTTGTGCCGGCCGTGGTGGAGGAGGTCCACCTCGATGCCGAGCTTGTCGAGCAGCCCCTTGACCGCGACGTGCGGGTAGATCACGCCGATGGACCCGATGTTGGAGTCCGGGTAGGCGAAGATCCGGCGCGCCCCCAGCGCCGCCATGTAGGCGCCGGAGGCGCCGATCGACCCGATCGACGCGACGACCGGCTTCACCTCATCGAGCCGCTTGACCGCGAGGTAGAGGTCCATCGACGGGACGGAGCCGCCGCCCCCGCTCGAGATGTCCAGCAGGACACCCCGCACGCGCCGCTTCTCCCTCAGCGCCCGCAGCATCCGCGCGAACGGGTCGACCGAACGCTCGCGGATCACCCCGCGGAACTGCACGTGCGCGAGCTGCTCCCGCATGGACGGACCGTCCACGCGGACCGGGCGCATAATGGCTCGGTGGTCCCGGCGTTACCCGGGGCGCGGCGCCCCGGGGGAGCGCGCCCGCGCGCACCTCGACACCAAGCTTAAGCCGCACCGCCCGTCCCGAGCCCGAGGAAGCGCGGGATGGCCGAGCCGACGACCCCGGAGGCGGTCTGGTCGGAGAAGTACCGGCCCCGGTCCCTGGCCCAGATGGTGGGGCAGGTCCAGATCGTGCCGCTCCTCCAGGCCTACGCCCGCCGGCGGTCGCTGCCGCACCTCCTCTTCGCCGGGCCCCCGGGCACCGGCAAGACCACCGCGGCGCTCGCGCTCGCCCAGGACCTCTACGGGGAGGAGTGGCGGCAGAGCTTCCTCGAGCTCAACGCGAGCGACGAGCGCGGGATCGAGACGGTCCGGACGAAGATCAAGGGCTACGCGAGCACCGCGCCGATCGGCGGGATCGGCTTCAAGCTCCTCTTCCTGGACGAGGCGGACAACCTGACCTCCGAGGCCCAGGCCTCGCTGCGCCGGCTCATGGAGCGCTTCTCCTCGGGCTGCCGGTTCATCCTCTCCTGCAACTACTCCTCCCGGATCATCGAGCCGCTCCAGTCCCGGTGCGCCGTCTTCCGGTTCCGCGCCTACGCCCCCGGGGAGGTCCGGATCCTCCTCGAGCGGATCGTCGCCGCGGAGCACAAGCGGGCCGACGAGGAGGCCTACGCGAAGATCCTGGAGGCGAGCGCCGGCGACCTCCGGCGGGCCGTGAACCTCCTCCAGCTCGCCGCCACCTACTCCGACGAGCTCACCGCCGAGAGCGTGAAGGACGTGGCCACCACGCCGTTCAAGGACGAGATCCAGGAGATGGTCGAGCTCGCGGTCCGCGGCCGCTTCGACGAGGCGCGCCGGAGTCTGTACGCGCTCTTCACCGACCGCGGCGCGAGCGGCGAGGACATCCTCCGGTCGATCCATAGCTACCTCCCCGCGCTCCCCGACAGCGTCCTGCCGCTCCCGGAGAAGCTCCGGCTGCTCGACCACCTGGCCGAGATCGACTTCCGCCTCAGCGAGGGCGCGAGCGAGCGGATCCAGCTCGAGACGGTGCTGGCCCGGCTCGCGCTCCCCCGGGCGAGCAGCCGGTAGCCATGGCGCGCCAGCGTCGGATCCACGAGAAGCCCGTCGTCTACCGGCGGGCCGGGGCGACCGGCGAGCTCGCGCTCACCGCGCGGAGCCGGGCGGCGATCCGCTCCGGGAGCGTCGAGAAGGGCGATCCGATCGCCGCGGCGGAGCTCGCGGGCCTGCTCGCGCTCAAGCGCACCCACGAGCTCCTCCCGCACTGCCATCCCATCCCGGTGACGGGCAGCTCCGTCGAGGTCCGCCCGACGCGCTCGGGCGTGAAGGTCCGGGCCGAGGTCGAGGCGCTCTGGCGCACCGGCGTCGAGATGGAGGCGCTCGTGGCCGTCTCGGTCGCCCTCCTCACGGTCTGGGATATGGTCAAGTACCTGGAGAAGGACGGGCACGGCGGCTATCCCGCGACCCGGATCCACCACATCCGGGTCGTCGAGAAGCTCAAGCAAGGGGTCGGAACCGACGCATGAGCCCTACCTCCGAGCCGTCCTCCCGCGCGCCCTCCGCCGCGAGCCGACACCACCTGGGCGGCGGCCGGTCGCTCGGGATCGCCGTCCTGAGCGTCTCGGACACCCACTCGGTCGACGACGATCCCTCCGGGGCGCTCGCGAACGAGCTGCTCCGCCACGGCGGCCACAAGGTCCTGCACTACGGGCTCGTGGCGAACAGCGTGGCCGACGTCCGCGACTGGCTTGACCCCCGGCTCTCCGAGATCCCGGTCGAGGCGGCGGTCACCATCGGCGGCACCGGCGTGAGCTCCCGGGACCTGACCGTGGCCGCCCTCGAGGCGATGGGCGGGAAGCCGCTCGAGGGGTTCGGGCAGCTCTACCGTTGGGTGAGCTTCGAGGAGATCGGCGCGCTCGCCTGGCTGAGCCGCGCCGGCCTCTACCTCGTCAAGGGGAAGCCCGTCTTCGCCCTCCCCGGCTCGGAGCGCGCCGTCCGGACCGGCATCGAGAAGCTGCTCCTCCCCGCGGTCCAGCACCTGATCGAGGAGCTCGAGCGCTGACCGTCGCCTCCGGGGGGAGCGGCGGGTTCGCCCGCCGGAGCGGACCCTCCGACGGTCGACCTTAGGCCGGCCGCATGGCGAGCGCCCCCAGCGAGGGCGGCCCGCCGTCGAGGATCTGGCGTCCCAGCCCCTGGACCCGGCAGAACTCCTCCCACGCGGAGTTGGCCTCGATGTGGTGGGCGAGCAGGATGCCGCGGGGCGTGAGCGCGTTCCAGGCCGAGCGCAGCTCGAACCGGGCCCGGTCCACGTCCGGCCCGTTGTCGTAGAAGTAGAGGTCGACCGGCGCCCGCGTCAGGGTCCGTTCGACCATCTCCGGAGTGTTGCCGAGCACGAGGGTCCAGCGCGCCCTCAGCGACGGGGGCACGAACTGGCCCACGGTCACCTCGCGGACGCCCGGCCCCCGGCCCTGGGCGGAGCCCGGTCCGAGGCTGATGAGCTCGCCGCGGCCGTTCGCCTCGAGCGCCGCGAGGATCCACGCCGTCGAGTAGCCGGGCCGGACCCCGGTCTCGACGGCCCGCGCCGGCTTCAGCGCCCGGACGAGGAGGTAGAGGAGCCCGCCCTGCGGCAACTCCTCGACGAAGGCCGTCCCCGCCCCCCGGCCGATGAGCCGGTCGGGAAGATCGCTCGACAGGAGGTCGTGCCGGTACTCCTTGAGCTCGGCGTCGCTCGCGCCGGTCAACTCCTGGATCCGATCGACGCCCGCGGTGCGAAGGAGGATCATCCGGTGGCGAAGCTGCTTCCGCGCCGCCGGCTGCAGGATCGGCGCGCGGGACCGGCCGCCGTTCCGCGGGCGCCCGTTCGTCGGCAGGGTCAGTCGGCCGGGCAACAGCGCGGGCACCGGCGGGGCGAGCGCCGGAGCCTCCTCCACTTCCGGGCGGACTGTCGTCCCGTAATTGCGGTCAGAACTCATGTCCCCCCGTAGGGGCCCGCGGCTACTTAGACCCGGCCCACGGCCCGGCACCGGTCGTGCTGGCCCGAAAGCCCCGAGGTGGCCCCGGTGTGCCCGAACGGATAAATAGCCGGCGAGCGTGAAACCCGCCGGAGCGTTTTCTCCCATGACCGTTCACGAGCTCGACGGGGCAGGCTTCGACCGATTCGCGCAGCAGAACGCCGTCGCCGTCGTCGATGTGTGGGCCCCCTGGTGCGGACCGTGCCGGATGGTCTCGCCCATCGTCGACAAGCTCTCGAACCGCTACAACGGCAAGGTCGCGTTCGGGAAGCTCAACAGCGACGACAACGGCGAGAAGGCCGGCGCCCTCGGGATCATGAGCATCCCGACGCTGCTCTTCTACAAGCAGGGCAAGCTCGTCGACCGCATCGTCGGGGCCTACCCCGAAGAGGTCATCGACGAGCACATCCGCAAGCTGCTCTGACTGGTCCGCCCGGGGAGCGAGCTCGTACCCCCGTCCGCGGCCCGACCGCCTCCGGCCGCCTCCGTAGCCCTCGCCCGGAGCCTCTGAACCATGGCGGAGACGGCCCCGAAGGCCCCCCCCGCGGACGCGCAGTTCGCGCGGTATGCCTTCAAGCGGAAGCTCGATGAGATCGCGGCGTCGCGCGGGCGGGCGACCGAGCTGGTCACGCTCTACGTGCCGCCCGGCCGGCAGATCGCCGACGTGATGGGGTACCTGAGGAACGAGTACGCCCAGAGCTCGAACATCAAGAGCCGGACGACCCGCAAGAACGTCATGTGGGCGATCGAGTCGCTCATGGGCCGGGTCCGGGCCTACAAGGAGCCCCCTCCGAACGGCGTCGCCTTCTTCGTCGGCAGCAAGGCGGTGGGCGCCGACAAGTCCGAGGCGGTGACCTTCATCCTGGAGCCGCCCGAGCCGCTCAACACCTACCTCTACCGGTGCGACTCGACCTTCCTGTTGGACCCGCTGCTCGCGATGGTCCACGAGCCGGAGCTCTGGGGGCTCATCGTGATGGACCGCGCCGAGGTGACCTTCGGCTACCTCCGCGGGAAGCGCGTCGAGCCGCTGAGGAACAAGCAGTCCCAGGTCCCGTCGAAGCACGGCCGCGGCGGCCAGTCGGCCCACCGCTTCGAGCGGCTCATCGAGCACGCCGCCCACGACTTCTTCGTCCGGTGCGGGGAGATGGCGACCGAGCTCTTCCTCCCCAAGAAGGAGGAGCTCAAGGGGATCCTGCTCGGCGGTCCCGGCGCGACGAAGGAGTACTTCGCGAAGGAGGGCTACCTGCACTACGAGCTGCAGAAGAAGCTCGTCCAGCCGCTCTTCGACGTCGGCTACACCGACGAGTACGGGCTCAAGGAGCTGGTCGAGAAGGCGACGCAGACCCTCCACGGCCTCGAGATCACCGAGGAGAAGCGGATCGTCCAGCGGCTGCTCCTCGAGATCCGGAAGGCCGAGGGGAGCCTCGCCGCCTACGGGGAGGCGGAAGTGCTCCGCGCCCTCGCCGCCGGGGCGGTGGCGACGCTGCTCCTCTCCGACGGCCTCCGGCGCCGGCGCGTGACCTTCCGCGACGCGCTGGGCCACGAGTTCACCCAGACGCTCGCCGACGACGCCATCGAGAAGGTCGCGGGCGCCCCCTGCCCGGTCTGCAAGGGACCCTCGCCGTCCGTGATCTCGAACGAGGACCTCGTGGAGGCGCTCTACGTGCGGGCGGTCGACTCCGGCGCCGAGGTCCGGCTCATCTCCACGGAGAGCGAGGAGGGCGAGATGCTCGCGAAGGCGTTCGGGGGCCTCGCGGCGCTGCTCCGCTACCCGCTCCCCCGCACCCTCCCCGCGACGTAGCGGCTCCGATCGGGACCGCGCACCGGGGCTCCGGCCCGATGGGCCGGACCGTGGGGCCTACCAGAGGTGGCCGAGCGGATCGCTCTCGGCGTCCGCCGGCGGCGTCGGGCCGGTCGGGCGGCCGGGGGTCCCGGGCGACGGCGGGGGGATGAGGGTCCCGCCGGGGGCGGGTGGGTAGGCCGGGGTGGAGCTCGCCGGGGGGTTCGGGATGTTCCGGCGGGTCGCGATCAGGGCGGCGAGGAGGCCGGCCAGGACCACGACGGCCGATACGAAGAGGATCGCGCCGAGGAAGGGGTGCCCCAGCGGGGAGGAGCCGCCCGGCACCGTCGTCGAGCCGCAGTTGCCCGCGACGATGCATACATCGCCCTGGACGGCGGCCGAGACCGGCTCCGGCTGCGCCTGGAACTCGGCCGCCGGTGCCGGAGGGACCGCCGAGGCGTTCGGGCGGACCATCGGGGGCGCGCTCCCGGTCGATCCCGTGGCCGTCTCGGTGGGCGAGGTGGAGGTGATCGCCGAGTCCGGGGCCGGCGCGGGGGTGATCCCGCTGGCCGAGGCGAGGAGCCCCAGGTGGCCCGATCGCAGGCCGGCCCAATCGACGACCTGGGTACCCGCGCGGACCGAGCCCGAGGACTCGCCCTCGTACGCCGCGCCGTCCCGGCTGAGCGGGTCGCCGGCCGCGGGGAGGAACATCATCCCCTCGCGCGCGTCGAACGGCCCGCCGAGCACGAGGACGATCGCGGGGACGGTCGCCCCGTCCTGCAGCGTGAGGTTCTGGAGGTCCACCCCGAAGAGCGTGACCGTGCCGGTGCGGTTGACGGAGGGGTTGATCGAGAGGCCGGAGCTGGAACTCCCCCCGTCCCAGGCGGTCCGCGAGCTCACGATGGAGCCGGTCGTCGAGACCGCGGCCGAGTAGGTGCTCGTGCTCGTCCAGTTCATCCCGGGGGCGACCGAGTTCGGGATCAGCCCGAGCGCCGGGGAGAAGGCGACCGCGGCGGAGGACCGGACGCCGACCTGGACCTGGTTCCTCGCCGAGTAGGTGTGTCCGTTCAGGGTCGCGGAGTAGTTCGTGCTCTCGTTGTACCGCGCGCTCATCACGGTCGAGTCGTTCGTGAGCGCGAGCGCGGGCACGGCCGATCCGTCCGAGGTGACGTTGCCGAGCGTCGTGAAGTTCGCGAAGCCGACGTCGTGCTCGGTCGCGCGGACGGAGATCAGGGCGTGGACCGTCGGCGAGAGGAGGCAGGCCTTGAGGCAGAAGGTGCCCTGGGCGTCGTAGGCGAAGCCGAACGTCCGGTTCGCCTCGAGCTCCAAGGTCGTCGACGAGGTGTTCGTCTGGCTCAGGATCACGTGGTAGGCGAACCAGCCGTGGACCGCGAAGGTCGTCTGGTTGGTGGTGACGTCGACGGAGAAGTTCGCGCGGTCGCCGTAGGCCCACGCGGAGGGACTCCCCGGGCCCGCGGCGGCCGTGGCGGGGGTCGCTCCCGATCCGACCGGGGCCGCGGCCCCCGTGGGCGCGAGGAGGAGGGCGAGGACGAGCGCCCCGGCGATGGCGGCCGCCCAGGGCGCTCCCCGGCGGATCCCGGCGAACGATGAACCCCGATGCATTTTCGGCTCCGGCCCCCGACCGCTCCTCGGACGGGCCACTCCGCAAGATGGTTCATAAGCGGTTGTCCCAATCCCTCTCGACGGGGCTGGACGGTGTGCTAGCCCATGACAAGGAGCGGGGGGTTCGAGTGCGGGCGCTGACGGAGTCGGAGGCCCGGGTCCTCTCGCTCCTGCTCGCCGACACCGCGACGGATGAGCGGAGCCGGCTCCGGCAGTCCGGGCTGCCCCGGTCCACCTACCACGCGGCCCGGCGCCGCGCCTACGCCGAGGGGTGGCTCCGCGACCGCTACGTGCCCGCCCCCACCCTCTTCGGCTTCCCCGAGGTGACCCTCGCGCTCGCACGCCCCTTCGCGGACCAGGTCCCCCAGCTCGCGGAGCGGTGGTCCTCCGAGCCGGGCAACGTCCTCCTCTGGGTGAGCCCGGTCGCATCGCTCGGCGTCTTCTTCCACCGGAGCGCCCGGGAGGCCTCCGCCTCGGGCGGGCGGATCGCCGCGGCCGAGCTCGCCTCCTCCGTCCTCCTGCTGCGTCCCAAGGTCGAGGAGCGGGGGCTGCCGGTCTACTTCGACTTCGAGGGGGTCTGGGCGCACCTCGCCGGTTCGCCCGGGCCGCAGGCCTACCCCAAGGGACTGCCTCCGACGCCGGCCGGGGTCGATCCGGGGGCGCCGGGCACCTGGACCCCACGGCGCCGGTGGGCCGCCCGCGAGCTGCTCGAGCGACCGTTCGTCGCCGAGCGGCAGGGACGGGCCGGCCATCTCATCGGCACCTTCGGCCTGCCGCTCGCCGAGAAGGGGCTGCTGGCCCAGGGCTGGATCCTCCACCGGGTCCTCGCCGAGCCGGCGCACGTCCCCCCCTTCCGGGGCCGCCAGATGGACCGCATCGTGCTCATCTCGGGCACGCTGCAGACCGGCGTCCCGCCGGAGGTGGTCTTCGCGACCCTCTCCCACGAGTGCCGGGTCTTCCCGTTCCTGTACGTGGTCGACGGCGACCGGGTGCTCCTCGGCGCGCTCGGCCAGAGCGTGCTCGGGCCGCCGGCCGCGGCCGACGCGGGGCCGCGCCGGCCGGTGATGGCCACGCTGCGCCAGGCGCTCCAGGGGATCCAGATCGTGGAGGAGGCGGCGGGCAACTTCCAGGTGCCCGTGGACCACCGGTACGACCGGCTCCTTCCGTCGGAACCGGACCGGCGCGCCGGGCCCTCCGTCGGACCGTGAGCCTCGGTCCATTCCGGACCCGGGACCCCCCGGACGCTGCCCCGGTTCTAGTCGGACTTATCCTCCCGTGCCTCTTGTCTTTCCGTGGCCAACGCGTCCGACCGGCCCCGCACCCGGGAGCCCGGGCCCCAGCTGTCGAACATGCTGGGCAGCGCCTTCCGCGAGGCGCAGGAGCAGCGGCTGCTCCACCACGTGCGCTCGGCGCCGCTCCCGAGGCACCTGGCCATCATCATGGACGGCAACCGCCGGTTCGCCCATGACCACGGGCTCCTCGTCGAGCTGGGCCACGAGCGCGGCCGGGACAAGCTCGAGGAGCTCCTCAACTGGTGCCTCGAGATCGGTCTCCGGATCATGACCGTCTACGCGCTCTCGACGGAGAACTTCCAGCGCGATCCGGCGGAGCTCGATCCGCTCATGGACCTCTTCGCCCGGAGCTTTGAGGAGATCGCGATCGACCCGCGGGTCCACCGCAACCAGATCCGGGTACAGGCGTTCGGGAACCGCGGGATCCTGCCCGAGCGGGTGGTGCGCGCGATCGAGCATGCGGAGGCGGCGACCCGGGGATACGACCGGTACCTGTACAACGTCGCCATCGCCTACGGGGGGCGCGAGGAGATCGTCCGCGCGATCCGGGCCCTGGCGACCGAGGTCCAGGAGGGCACGCTCCGTCCCGAGGAGATCACGCAGGAGATGGTGTCGAGCCACCTCTACACCGCGGAGATGCCCGACCCCGACCTGGTCCTGCGGACGAGCGGCGAGGAGCGGATCTCGAACTTCCTGCTCTGGCAGGCCGCCTACGCGGAGCTGTACTTCGCGGACGTGATGTGGCCCGGGCTCACGAAGCTCGACTTCCTGCGCGCGATCCGGGACTTCCAGAACCGGCGCCGGCGCTACGGGACCTGAGGAGGGGCTTGACCGCGGGGGCGCTCCGGCAGCCTCGCGGGACGCTCCCGAGCGTCGATTCGAGTTGACTTTTCCACTTTAACCCGGGACCGCCCGTGACCCCGCGTGTTCCCCGGACTCCAGCTGTGCCAGTACTTCCTCGCGCTGACCTACACGTTCAAGGAGGGGGGGCTTCGATTCCTCTCCGCACAGGCCGCGGGCCAACCGGGATCCCTCGATTGCGAGGAGGCCCCCACCCGGGTCGTCCGGCTGAGGGGCGAACCCCTTCCGGCGGAGGGGGACGGGGTCCGGGAGGTCCATGTCTGCCCGCGCCACCTGGGCCGCCTCCGGGAACTCGATCACCGGGCGGGCGGAGCCCCGCGGATCGTGGAGATCCGACCCCTGAAAGCCCGAAGCTGACCCCCCGGTAACGGTCGGGAAAGTACCCTGTCGCGGGAAAAGTCCGGATCGGTTCCCCGCACGGTGGGACGCGAGGCCGGTACCGAAGTGGAGTCGCTCTCCGTACTCTGCATCGGCGGCCCGCCGGGTGGTTCTGTCCCAATTCGGCGTACGAAGCCGGGAGCCTGAGGGCCTGTCACTCTCCGGAGTACGGGGGCAGGTCAGCGCCTGAAAAACTTGTCATGGTGCCCGAGGTTAAGGAACTCGACCTCCGACGCCGATCTGTGATGTTTATAGAAGAGCACGTAGTGGTCGGCAAAGTGGACGTGGCGGGCTCCGTCCGCGCTCTTCGAGGGCTTGCCGACGGCCTGGGGAAGCGCCAACACGCGCGTCTCCATCGCGGTTAGCACTTCAGCGTGCTCGGCATGTCGCGCGACCCACTCCGCCCGCGCGCGTTCATAGTTCGCGTTTGCCCGCTTCTTACATGGCGGGTCGCCTAAGGGCACGCACTTCATCCGACCCGTTAGGCCGGACAGCCACGGTGTGATACTTATTCGTACCGGGTCTACGAACTATTCAGACGGCGCCTTAGAGGCTTCGAGTAGGCGGGCCCCCTCTTCAGACAGTTCGTCATCGCATTCCCCGCGATTGCAGGGGTCGGTCAGGACGCTCCAATCCACAGTTCCTTCTTTCGGAGTCCCTACAAACGGCAGGGTGCGCTTCGCTGCGGCGGCGAGGTCAACGATGCTACGGAGGTGAGCGTACTCCCTGAGAACCCGATCACAAGACACCTTGACCTCATCCGGAAGATCGGCCTCGCCGGCCTCCCCCGTTAGCGTCAGAGAGAAGCCCTTGCCTCCGTCGGTGGCACGATATCGATGCACTTGGAAGCTCGAATTTCGGCGGCAAATGCTGATCACGTCCGAGCGAAGAACGGGGGAGAACATCCCGTAGTCGTCGTACTTGAATCGATAGTCCGTCAGTCTCTTTCCCAGTCGATCCGCATAATCCGCCTCGACCAAATAAACGAGCTTCTGAATCCTGGCCGAACGAAGTTCGGTACGGCGCCCAAGGTAGAGTAGAAGATTCTTGAGAAGCGCGGCCTGGGAAGGGGGAGAAGCTACCTCTTCCACGGTCGATTCACCACCGAAATCGGGCCCGACTTGGTCATGCGCGTTGCCTCATAAGGGTATACGCCCGACTGAGCTTAAGGGGTCAATAACCCGACTCGGAGGAGATTATCCTTGCGGACCGCGCGAACCTTGCGCCGGCCCGGGGTATCGGCAGAAGTAGGGCGGCCTTAGCCAGGGCAGGGTAGCGCGGCGCGCCAGACTCTCCGCTGGGTGCGGAGAGAACCTCACAGGATCCTCGCCGTCTCTTGCACGCCCGGCGGTCCCTTCGGGACGAGAACCCATACGGCGCCCCAGAGGAAAGGCCTTCCTCGCCGGCCGATTTGGGTCGGCCCCTCACCGGGCACCTTCGCCCGCCGAACTCGCAGCAGAACCCCGCCGGGTCAACTTTTAAATACGAGCGTAAACTCACCGCTTCTGACAACCGAGAGTACTCTCGGGAGGCAAACCGAAGATGTTGACAGGACAAACGCCGATTCTGGTGCTGAAGGAAGGGACGAAGCGGGAGAAGGGACGCGGGGCGCTGTCGAACAACATCGCCGCCGCCAAGGCGATCGCGGACGCCGTGCGCTCGACGCTCGGGCCGCGGGGCCTCGACAAGATGCTC
>DAHUZZ010000027.1 GCA_027314915.1 Thermoplasmata archaeon
CGGGAGCTCGGCAACACCCCGTTCGCGATCCCCTTCCTCAAGCGGTTCCCGGACGGCGAGCTGTACGTCCGGGTGGGCGGCCGGATGGAGGGGGAGGATGTCGTCCTCGTCCAGTCCACCCGGACCGACGAGAGCGTCCTCGAGCTCCTCCTCCTCGAGGAGGCGGTCCGCGAAGCGGGATGCCGACGACTCTTCGTCGTGATCCCCTACTTCGGCTACGCCCGGCAGGACCGCTCGTTCTTCCCCGGCGAGCCCGTGAGCTCCCGGAGCATGGCGCGGCACGTCGAGCTCGCGGCGGACGCCGTCGTCACCGTCGATCTCCATTCGACGCAGACCCTGGAGGCGTTCACCAAACCGGCCTTCGAGGCGAGCGGGATCCCCGCCATCGCCCGGCTGCTCCGGGAGCGGCCGGTCGACGTGCTGGTCTCGCCCGACAAGGGGGGCACGGAGCGGGTGAAGCGGATGGCCCAGATCCTCGCCCTCCCCTGGCTCGCGCTCGACAAGAAGCGGATCGACAGCGAGCACGTCGAGCTCGCGCTCCCCGCCGAGGTCCCGGTCGACCTCGCCGGGAAGAAGGTCGTGATCGTCGATGACGTCATCTCGACCGGCGGCACGATCGTGGAGGCGTCCCGGCTCCTCGCCCGTCAGCATGTCGGGACGATCTCCGCCGCCTGCACCCACGGGCTCTTCCTCCGGGACTCCTTCGAGCGGATCAAGGCCGTCGCGGACCATCTCTACTCGACCGACACGCTCGACAACCCGGCGGAGAAGGTCTCGGTGGCCCCGGACATCGCCCAGATCCTGAGGAAGCACCTCGCCCCCCAGTAGCGGCGCCATGGAGGGAGGGTTCACCGTCACATCGGCCCGTTCGGCCGACCCCACGGTCCTCCTCGAGCTCGCCGCGGCGCTCCGGAGGACCCTCCGCACCCGGGGCGAGCAGCTGCCGGCCGCATGGCCCGATGAGGCGACCGCGGACCTCCGCACCGGGCGGCTCCAGGGATGCCTGGTGACCGACCCGCGCGGCGGCCGCGCGCTCGGGATCCTTTCACTCCGAGAGCGTCACGCCTTCGGACAGATCCATGTCGACGCCGAGGGGGAGCCCCCCCGTCGGGTCGCCCTCGCCGAACGGTCCCTGGTCGCCCTGGCCGAGCTCCGCCCGGCCGGGTGCGAGCTCCTCGACGTGGGCGTCACGGGACTCACCGACGCCGAGGAGGAGTCGCTGAGCGGCCTCCTCCGGGGTCGTCCGGAGATGGACCCGATCCGCCGCTTCGGGCTCGTCCGCCCCCTGTCCGTCGCGGACCCGCCGGCCCCGCTCGAGCTTCCGCCCGGCTATCGCTGGGGGCTGTCCCAGGAGGTCGGGATCGAGGAGCTGGCCCTTCTCGATGTCGCGGCCTTCAAGGACGGCCCGGACGCCTCCTTCCTCTCCGACACCCCGGAGGGGGACCAGCGGCTCCTTGCCGGGATCCGGGCCGGCCAGCTCGGTCGCGTGCTGGAGGAAGCTTCGCCCACGTTGATCGACCCGGAGGGCCGGACGGTCGGCTTCGCCCTGACCGTCGAGGAGTCCGCTCGATCGGCGCTGCTCGCCGACCTCGCCCTCGATCCGCACGCTCGGGGGCGCGGCCTCGGTCGGGCGCTGCTCGTGCGGGTACTCCGCGCCCTGGTGGCGCTCGGCCACTCGGAGGCGCGCCTGTGGGTCACCGAGGCGAACGCACCGGCCCGCGCCCTCTACGACTCGACCGGGTTCCGCCCCGAGGCGACCGCCTACGTCTACCGGGTCCGGCGGCAGGCCGGCAGCTCCCCTTCGCCGCACTCGGGCTGAAAGGGACAGTCCTCCCGCATCCACTCCGGGCACGCCGGCAGGCCCGTAGGGGCGCCCGCCGCGAGCGCGGCGCGTAACCTCGCCTGGCGGGTCGCGAACTCCTGCTGCCAGGGGAGGATCGGATCGAACCGGACCCGAAGTACCCGGACGGGCGCTTCCCACGGTCGCAGCCGTTCGTACCCGAGGACGAGCCAGCCCGCGTCCCGCCCCAGGGCCGCACACCGGAACCCGAGCTCGAGGAAGTACCAAGGATGCCGGTCGGGGAACTCTTCGATCCGGGGGGGTCCCAGCGCGCGGGAGGTCTTGAGGACCGCCGGATCCCCGTTGATCCGGAGGATCTTCTCCTCGGGGGCGTCGGAGGGCTGCGGCTCGGCCCCGATCCCGGGAGGGCTCCTCGCCTCCACCGCCTCGCGCAGGAGCTGGTAGAGACCCGGGCCCTCCGAGGCCGCCTCGGCGTTGGAGGGTACGATCCGCTCCACGTCCGGTCGAAGCTCTTCGAAGTACCCCCGTCGAAGGTAGACGAGGCCCCGATCCGCCCGCAGGCGGGCGGCGCCGTCGAGGGGGGGGGGCTGGCCCAGCTTCTCCAGGACCTCGGCCCGCACCGTTTCGTTCGGTCCGCTCTGGTCCAGGTGCCGCGCCACGGCGAGCGACTCGTTCGGCTCGCTCCCGGTGCAACGGCACACTCCGGCGTGCTGGTACCCGCAGCCCCGGTCGAACCACGGGCACCGGGGGAGCAGGCCGGGGTCGTTCCGGGCCAGTGCGTCCCGGAACCGGTCCGCCGCCTCCGCCATCCGGCGCCGCATCTCGGGCAGGTCCGCGAAGTGACAGTCGATCACCTCGACCTCGGTCGGGCCCCCGGACACCGGCTCGGCGACGACCAGGAGCCGGCCCTCGGCCACGTCGGCGAGGGCACAGTACATCCCCAGCTGCTCGAAGTAGCCGGACCGGTCCGCCAGCAGGTGCTCGCGCGGCACGGCGGCCGCGGTGGTCTTGAGCTCCACGGGGCGGTCGGTGACGAGATCGACCCGGCCCACGATCCCGTCGCGCGCCACCCGGAGCTCGCATCGCTCCGGCGGCGCGAGCTGCCGCTCGATCTCCTCGTGGCGCCGCCGGCCGCGCCCGAGTCGCTCCTCGGCCTCGGGGGTCGCCGGGATCGGATGCCGGAGGCGGTAGTATCCCGAGCGCGGATCGGCGAGCTGGGTCACCAGGACCGGCCGGTGCCCACGGAGCGTGTCGACCGAGGCCGTGAGCGCGATGCCCGTAGGGGGGTCCCACGCGAGCCGGAGCGTCCGTCGGAGCGGCTCGCCGAGCTCGACCGTGCTCTCCACCGGGTCCCCCCTGCCCGGAGCGAGCCGCGGGAGGACATTTACGTTCGGCCCGCTGACCACGGTCGTGGCGCCCCCCTCCGCCGGGCCGCTCATCGTCGGCACGGGCATCGCCGGGCTGTACGTGGCGATCCGCGGCCGCGAGCTCGGCCTCCGCCCCACCCTGGTCACCAAGTCCGCGCTGGAGGAGTCCAATACCCGGTACGCCCAGGGGGGCATCGCCGCCGCCATCGGTCCCGACGACCGGCCGGCGCTCCATCTCAAGGACACGATCCGCGCCGGCGCCGGGCTCGTCGACCGGGGCGCCGCCCGGATCCTCGTGGAGGAGGCGCCGCGCCGGATCGCCGACCTGGTCCGGCTCGGGGTGCCGTTCGACACCGTGGAGGGGCAGATCGCCCTCGGCCGGGAGGCGGCCCACTCCCGATCCCGCATCCTGCACGCCGGCGGCGACGCGACCGGCCTCCAGATCGAGGAGACGCTCCGGGCGCGGGCGATCGAGCTGGGCGTGGAGGTCCACGAGCGGACCTCCCTCCGCCGCATCGTGGCCGAGGCCGGGCGCTCGGTCCGGGTGCTCCTGGTCCGGGAGGGGGAGCGGGGGGGTACCTGGATCGAGGCGGGCCCGGTCGTGCTCGCGACCGGCGGCGCCGGCAGCCTCTACCGCGACAGCTCGAACCCTTCGGTCGCGACGGGGGAGGGCGTCGCGGTGGCGTTCCGCGCCGGCGCCCTCGTGACGGACATGGAGTTCATCCAGTTCCACCCGACCGTCTTCTACCGCGAGGGGGCCCCGCGGTACCTCATGACCGAGGCCATCCGGGGGGAGGGGGCGCTGCTCCGGAACGGGCGGGGCGAGCGGTTCATGCCGAACTACCATCCGGACGCGGAGCTCGCACCCCGCGACGTCGTGACCCGCGCGATCCGCACGGAGATGGAGCGGACGCGCGAACGGTGCGTCTACCTGGACGCCACCGGCCTGCCCCGCGACCGGCTCCTCGCCCGGTTCCCCACGATCTCCCGCTTCCTGGCCGGCTACGCGCTCGACCCGAGCCGGGACATGATACCGGTGACCCCGGCGGCGCACTTCATGATCGGTGGGGTGAGCACCGACCACGAGGGTCGCAGCTCGATCCGGGGACTCCTCGCCTGCGGGGAGGTGGCCGCCACCGGCGTGCACGGCGCGAACCGGCTCGCGAGCAATTCGCTCATCGAGGGCCTCGTCTTCGGCGAGCGGGTGGTCCGGCAGCTCCTCCATCCGGCGAGCGGCGGGCCCGCCGCCCCCTCGCAGAGGGTGATGGTCCGGGAGGCCTCCGGGGCCGGGGCGGAGGCCGGGCCCGAGGAGGTCGCGGAGATCCGGGACGTGCTCTGGAACGAGGTGGGGATCGTGCGCTCCGGCCCGGGGCTCCGGCGCGCCATCCGCCAGTTCGAGCACCTCCACCGCCGGATCGCCCCCGCCGGCCCGGAGGATCCGCCCACCCCGATCGCCAACGCGGCGCTCGCGGCCCTGCTGATCGCGCGCGCCGCACTGACCCGGGAGGAGAGCCGGGGCGCCCACTACCGCTCCGACTTCCCCCGCGCCCGCCCCGAGTGGCGGCGCCATCTCGGGCTCCTCCGGCCCTCGGCGCCCCCGAGCGCGGCCCGGTCGCGGTCGCGCCCCGCGCGCGCCCGGAAAGCCGTCAGGCCCACGTGAAGTGGAATCGACGGGGCGCTCAAGCGGCCGCCCACGTTCCTCGTGGGCAGGTGCGCCGAGGTCGCCGGGGCCGCCCGGCCGCGACATCTCCTTCGGTCCCGGCACCTCGTGCCGGGCGAGGTGGTCCTTCGGGAGACCCGCGCGACCCGCTGGGCGCTGCTGCCCGTCCCGACCCTCCTGGTCGCGGTGCTGGCCTTCGTCACCTACGCGGCCGCGGCCGCGGTCTGGAGCGGGCTCCCGCCGTTCCCGGCGCTCACGGGCGCCTTCGCGGCGCTCCGGGGGTTCTTCAGCGCCCACGTGTTCGTGTTCGATCTGCTCGCCCTGCTCCTCGGACTCTCGCTCCTCTGGCTCCTGGTGCGGTACGTCCGTTGGGGGTCGACCGTGTACGGCGTGACCGACCACCGGGTCGTCGTCCAGAGCGGCTTCTTCTCCCGGGGCTTTGACGAGATCCCGATCCCCCAGATCCGGGGGGTGGACGTCTACCAGTCGTTCGGGGCCCGGCTGCTCCGCTACGGCACCGTGCGGATCAGTTCCGAGGCCGGGCGGTCGGTCGGGAACGAGGAATGGCACGGGATCCCCCGACCCTTCGAGTTCCAGCGGACCCTCGAGACCGAGATGGAGGGGCCGTCCTCCCCGCATCTCGCGGAGCTCCTCCAGCGGGCGATGGGGCCCGCCCGGGTCGTGCCGTCCGCCCCGGCGCCGCCCCACTGAGGGCCGCCGGGGAGGGGACCGTCCGACCGCGCGGAGGGCCGCCCCCAACGGTTAAACTCCGGGACCGGTCGAGCGGCCATGGACCTCGAGCTGCCGTCGGAGGTCGCCCAGCTCAAGGAGGTGACCGGGCAGTTCGTCCGGAAGGAGGTCGCCCCGGTCGCCGACCGGATGGACCGGGAGGAGTGGTTCCCCCGGGAGCTGTTCCGGCGGATGGGCGAGCACGGGTTCCTGGGCCCGACCATCCCCACGGAGTACGACGGGCTCGGGCTCGACTACCTGGCCCAGGCGGTCATCTTGGAGGAGATCGCGCGGGTCTCCCCCGCGCTCTCGCTCTCGGTGGGCGCGCACTCGAACCTGTGCGCCGACAACCTCGCCCGGAACGGGACGGAGGCGCAGAAGAGGCGCTACCTCCCCCCGCTCGTGCGCGGCGAGGCGGTCGGGGCGCTCGCCCTCACCGAGCCCGAGGCCGGATCCGACGCCTTGGGGCTCCGCAGCCGCGCCGAGCGGCGCGGGGACGGCTACCTCGTCAACGGCTCGAAGCAGTTCATCACGAACGGGCCCGTCGCCGACACGATCCTCCTCTACGCGAAGACCGCGCCCGACCGCGGGGCGAAGGGGATCAGCGCCTTCATCGTGACCCGCGAGACCCCCGGCTTCTCCGTCGCCCGCAAGCTCGACAAGATGGGGATGCGGGGCTCGCCGACGGGGGAGCTCGCCTTCCAAGATTGTGCGCTGCCGCTCGACGCCCTCGTGGGCCGCGAGAACGAGGGCGTCGCGGTCGTGATGGGCGGGCTCAACGTCGAGCGGGCGGTCCTCGCCG
Organism: Thermoplasmata archaeon; assembly: GCA_027314915.1. GTDB lineage: Archaea > Thermoplasmatota > Thermoplasmata > Lutacidiplasmatales > UBA184 > JAKIVR01. The sequence continues at coordinate 6,360 of DAHUZZ010000027.1, forward strand.
CGATCCCGTTGGGGATCATGGCGGAATGCCTGGATCGATCGGTGGCCTACGCCCGGGAGCGCCGACAGTTCGGCCGGCCGATCGGGGAGTTCGAGTTGATCCAGGAGAAGATCGCCAACATGGCGATCCAGCTGGAGGCCGCCCGGCTCCTCGTCTACCGGGCCCTCTCCTCGGTCGAGCGGGACAAGCGCTCCGCCCGGGCGAGCTCGGCGGCCCTGACCTTCGCGTCGGAGGCCTCGACCCGCGTCGCGCTCGAGGCGATCCAGATCTTCGGGGGATACGGCTACATGCGGGACCTTCCGCTCGAGCGGCTCGCGCGGGATGCCAAGCTGCTCGAGATCGGCGCCGGCACGAGCGAGATCCGCCGGATGATCATCGCGCGGGAGCTCCTCGGCGAGGGCTTCGGGGGCTGACGACGCCCTCCGGTGGCGGTCCCTCGGTGCGGTATGGGGGCCCTCCCCGGCGGGTGCGGTTCCTACACCGGCCCAATCGCTACCTGGCCCGGGTCGAGCTGCTTCCGTCCGGCGAGGTGGTGTCCGCGCACGTCCCCAACCCGGGCCGCATGGAGGAGCTCCTCGAGCCCGGGCGGACGGTGGGCTGGGCGATCCCCGCCGCGGGCCCGGGACGGTCCACCCACTTCGACCTCGTGGTCGTCCGCCACCGGGGCCGCTCGGTCTCGATCGACAGTCGGCTCGCGAACCGGCTGGTCCGGCGCGTCCTCGACCGGGGGCTCCTTCCGGAGTTCGGCGGAGGACCCTGGGAGGCGGAGCGCCCCTGGGGCGGCTCCCGGTTCGACTTCGGCAGTAGGTCCCGTACCACCGGAGGACTCCGCGCCCTCCTCGAGGTGAAGAGCTCGAACCTGCGGCGGGGACGGGACGCCTCCTTCCCCGATGCCCCAACGGTCCGTGGCACCCGCCACCTGGAGCACCTGGCACGGGCGGCCCGGCGGGGGCTCCGCGCCGGCGTGCTCTTCGTGGTGCAGCGGTCGGACGTCGAGGGGTTCCGGCCCAACGGGGAGCTCGACCCGGAGTTCGCCCGGGCCTTCCGCCGCGCCGTCCACGCCGGGGTCCGGGCCGCGGCGTACCTCCTCGAGGTCCACCCCTGGGGGGCGGCCTGGGGCCGTCGGATCCCCGTCCGCACCGACGATGCCGAGGGACCCCCGGTCTAGCCGTCCCTCGGGAGGGGCCAAAATCTATAGTGTCGGGCCCGAATCGGATTCGACGTGGCCGATCGGCCGATCGCGCCCCCCGGAACCTCGACGCTGCGGCTCGAGATCCTGAAGGAGCTCCAGCAGCTCACCGAGAGCCGGGACAGCCGGGAGCGGCTCGATCGGGGTCCCCTCGCGGAGACGAAGGGGCGCGAGCACTGGGTCCTCCACCTGCTGCTCCGGGCGAGCGAGCTCGAGACCGCCCACACGGACACGCTCATCGGTAGCGCCTACGCGAACCTGCTCTCCCGCTTCGCGGCGATCGAGGACGGCCTCGCCCGGGTGCAGGAGCGCTGCGCGACGCTCGAGGGGTCGGTCACGAGCCGGCTCGAGAGCCTGGACCAGATCGTCGGGGCCCGGATCGAGTCCTCGCTGACCCAGGGCAGCGAGCGCCTCGGCGGGGAGCTCCACCGGAGCGTGGAGTCGGGGCTCGAGACCCGGTGGGCCCCCATCGGCGACGCGCTCGAGACCTTCGCCACCGGTTCGCAACAGCTCCTCCACGGCGTCGAGGACACCTTCCGGCTCACCGCCCAGACCCGGCTCGTCGTCAGCGAGCAGCTCAAGCGGACCTCCGACCTCGGCCGGGACCTCCTCGCCCTCGAGGATTCGCTCAAGCTCGTGGTCGCGAAGACGCTCGAGCTCGGCCTGGGGTCCATCGAACGCCGGCTGGCCGTCATCGAACGGCAGCTCGGGATCGTGCCCGCGGAGACGGTGCCGACCGGCGGCGAGAAGGTGGTGGTGGCGGCGCCCGCCGCCCCGACCCCCGGCGCGTAGCCCTCGGCGGAGCGGTATGACCCGGATCTCGCCCCGTCACCCGCGGTACCGATCGCTCCTCCTCCGGGACGAGCTCGCGCGCGCCGCCCGCCAGGGGATCGTGGTGCCCGAGGGGCTGATCGCCCAGGGCCGCGGCGAGGCGTTCGACTACCTCCTCGGCGAGCGGACCACGCCGTCGGCCCGCCGGGCGATCCGCCGGGCGGCGGAGTGGATGCGCTCCGCCCGCCGCCCCGTCCTCTCGGTGAACGGCAACGTCGCGGCGCTGGCCTCGGACCGCGTGGCCCGGCTCGCGAAGCTCCTCCCGAACCTCGGCATCGAGGTGAACCTCTTCCACCGCACGCCCGAGCGCGTGCGCCGGATCGGGCGGCGCCTCGCCGCCGCCGGGGTGCGTCCCGTGCTCGGGCTGCGGCCCACGGTGCGCATCCCGCACCTCCCCTCCGACCGGGCCCGGGTGGACGCCCGGGGGATCGCCGTCGCGGACCTCTGTATCATCCCGCTCGAGGACGGCGACCGCACCGAGGCGCTCCGCCGGCTCGGGAAGCGGATCGTGGCCATCGACCTGAACCCGCTCTCCCGCACCGCGCAGTCGGCCGACCTCACCATCGTGGACGAGCTCACCCGGGCGCTCGACGGGCTCCTCGCGGAGCTCGAACGGACCGCCCAGCTCCCGGCGCCGCGCCGCCCGCGGGGGATCTCGAACCGGGCGCTCCTCGACGACGCGATCGCCCGGATCAGGGCGGGCGCACGACCGGCAGCTCGCCGCCCGGGCCGCCGGAGGCCGAGGCGGCGCGCACGGCGGGGACGATCCGCCGGGCGACCTCGGAAAGGAACCGGTCGTCGCTAGCGTCGAAGGCGCCGACCTCGGTGCCGTCGATGTCGATCTCGCCCAGGATCTCCTCCCCCTCGCGGACCGGCACCACGATCTCGGACCGGGTCTCGAGGAAGCAGGCCAGGTACTCGGGATCGTTGCGGACGTCGTCGACGAGGACGGAGCGCTTTTCCCGTGCGGCCCGGCCGCACACCCCCGCGCCGAGGGGGATCCGGGTGTGCTCCGTCGCCGCGGGGCCGTCCCAGGCGTCGAGGACGAGCTCCGGCCCTTCGAGCCGGTAGACCCCGACCCAGCGGAAGTGCTCGAACTCGCTACGGAGGAACCGGGTCACCTCGGCGAGCGCCTGGGCGCCCCGGAGCCGGCCGACGATGGCGTCGACCTGGAGGAGCGCGGGGAGCGCGCGGCGGGAGGCGACGCTCATCCCCCGCGCCCCTGCGCGCGACGGGGAGGCGCCGAGGGGGAGACTTTCCGCCGGGCGGGTGGGACCGGCCCGGCCTTTGAACTCCCGAGGCGATTTCCGCCACGAGCTTTCCAGACTCGCGCCGTACCGGACTGAGCCACCTCGGCACGCCCTTCTCGACGGACGGGACGAGCCCCATAAGCTTTGTCGCCGACGTCGGGGGGCGCGCCGGGGCCGGAGCCCGGCTCCGCTCGCCCCGCTACGCTCGGAGGGGCGACCAGCCGCAGCGCAGGCAGCCCGCGAGCCGCAGCCCCGGGGCGATCTCGGCCCCGCAGTCGGGGCACGGCGGCGCCTCCGGACCGAGGAGGGAGAGGCAGTCGAAGCACGCCCCGCCGCGCCGATCGTTCGGCAGGACCACGAGGGACTTGCCGCAGAAGATGCAGCGCCCGAGGCGGTCGTCGTCGGACGAAAAGCTCCTCTGGTCATAGACCGAGAGCATAGGGGTGCGCCGAGCATCCGTCCGCTACATAAGCGCTCTGTCCTCGGGACTCCCCGACGACGAACGACAGGGGCCGGACGCTGTGGGGATGCGTCCGCACCGTCCTCCCCGGAGGCCGCGCTACGTCTCGCGCCACTGCGCCTTGGCGGCGGCGAGCGCGAACAGCGCGCCCGCGAACGCGAGGAGCGCGAGCCAGTCCGCCCAGGCCGGCAGGAGGTAGGGGCCGAGCTGGTCCAGTCCGAAGGCGCGGTGCAGGAGGTCCGCGGCGTAGGTCGTCGGGGAGAGGAAGACGAGCGGCTGGGCCCACGACGGCAGGATCCTCGCGGAGTAGTAGATCGGCGGCAGGACCGTGAGCCCGAGGGAGATGAGCGGGGAGAAGACGAACGTCTCCCGCACGTCGGCGAAGTAGGTGGCCAGGGTGAAGCTCAGGGCGGAGGCGAAGGCCCAGACGAGCGTGAGGCACCCCAGGAGGGTCAGGGTGCTCTCGACGTTCGGCACCCCGAAGTTGAGGAGCCAGAGGATGACGAAGACCCCGAGCCCCGGCATCGCGTAGATGAACTCCGAGAGCGCGAGCCCGGCGATGTAGGTCGGCGCCTCGACCGGCGAGGCCACCACGAGCTCCTGGAACTTCAGGTCCTGCTTGTAGTGCGTGAGGTCGGTCTGGAGCCCCGTCCCGACCGACATGATCGTGAGGACGAAGCCGCCCACGATGGCGTAGAGGATGTAGGCGCCGTGGTTGGGCGAGCCCTGCGAGAGCACGGAGATGACGAAGAGGAAGGAGAGCGGGGAGGCGATCGTGCTCAGCAGGTAGAGCGGCTGCGTCCGCATGGGGACGACGCCGTTCATGAAGGCGAGCGTCCAGAGCGAGCGCAGCCGGTGGCGCTCGGTCATTCGGATGCCTCCCCGGAGCTCTCGCTCCCCTCGTCGAGGGGCCGGCCCACCATCTGCAGGAAGACGTCCTCGAGCGAGGCGGGCGCCATGGCGACCGGGGCCCCGCGCTGGAGCGCCATCAGGGTCAGCTCCCGCGCGTCCGCCTCCCGGGCGAAGACCAGGAACCCGCCCTCGATCGTCGTGACCTCGCCGTAGGGCTCGAGCTCCGCGCGGCCGAGCACGCCCCGCACCGTCACCCTAAAGGGGCGGGGGATCCGGGACCGGATCTCGGCGGGGCTCCCCTCGAGCAGCCGCCGGCCGTTCTCGATGAGCGCGAGCCGGGCGCTCAGCGCCTCCGCCTCGTCGAGGTAGTGCGTCGTGAGCAGCACCGTGCGCTTCTCGCGGCTCGCCCGCTGGATCGCCGCCCAGACCTCGCGGCGGGCGATCGGGTCGAGCCCGGTGGTCGGCTCGTCGAGGTAGAGCACCTCGGCGTCGGAGGCGAGCACCATCGCCACCATCGCGCGCCGGCGCATCCCGCCGCTGAGCCGGCTCACGAGGAGCTTCCGGCGCGACGTGAGGTCGAGCTCCTGGAGCACCCGGTCGGTCCGGGCGTGCGCCTCCTCCGAGGGCATGCCGCGGAGCTTGAGGTAGAGGTAGACGAGCTCGTCCACCGAGAGGAAGTACAGCGGCCGCGACTCCTGCGGGATGACGGCGATCCGGGAGCGCACGGACCGGGGGTCCCGGAGCGCATCGTGGTCGAGGACGGTCACCTCGCCGGCCGTCGGGAGGAGCTGGGTCGAGGTGATCCGGATGAAGGTGGTCTTCCCCGCCCCGTTCCGGCCGATGAGCCCGTAGATGGCCCCCGAGGGCACCTCGAGGTCCACGCCCGCGAGGGCGCGGGTCTCGTGGCCCTGGGACCGGTAGACCTTCTCGAGGCCCCGGGTCCGGATGGCCGCGGACATCACGGCCTCGGGCGGCCCGGCCCGGAATCGGGCGCGGCGGGCGACTCTCCCGGCGGGACGGCGGGGCTCACGCCTAGCTCACGATCTCGCGGAGGCGGTCCTCCGCGACCGCGCGCTTGATCTCGAGGCCGATCCGGCGTCCGGTCGAGAGCCGCGGCGCGATCAGGTCGGAATAGGGAGAGCCGGAGGGGAAGAGGTTCGTGCCCGCCACGATCCGGGTCGAGACCTCGAAGACCTTGAACTTGAGCTCCTCGGTCACGATCCCCTCGACGCAGAACGGCCCCACCATCCCGTCGAAGAGCTCGATGGAGCGCTCGACGATCCGGGCGCCGATGTCGAAGATCTGGGGGAGGAGCGACTCCCTCAGGACGACCGGGACGTTCCCGGTCACGACAAAGGTCGGGCGGATGCCGGCCCGGAGGAGCTCCTCCTGGGCCCCGAGCTTGTAGAGCTCGTC
>DAHUZZ010000028.1 GCA_027314915.1 Thermoplasmata archaeon
GATTCCGGAGGGTTCTTCGCTCCGACCCCCGCCGAGCGTCGTCGGACCGTCAGGACCAGCCGGGTACGATCCTCCGCTCCTCCGGTCCTCGGCGGGTACCCTCCCGTCGGGCCGGTCCCTACGGACGACAGGTGGTGCAGCACGCGGACTCGACCGAGCAGCACGCACAGCACTTGCAGCAGGAGTCGCAGTCGCAGCACGCGCAGGAAGGGCGGGAGGCCATCGCATGGGGGATGGGGTCGGCCCTTTAGAGCCTGTCGCGGCGCGGGCCGGGTCGGCCGGAGCTAGGGGGGCCCGGGCCGGAGGATCTCCTCGGGCGGTCGCAGCCGCCGGAACCCACGGTAGAGGGCGAGATCGTAGGCGATCTTGAGGGAGCCCGCGAGCTCGAACGGAGCCGCGAGCCAGGCCGCGCCGCCCGAGAAGAGCGCCCCCGCGACGGGCGCGCCCAGCGCCTGGCCGCTCCGCGCGGCGGTGGTGTACCCCGCGGCGGCGGCCCCCTCCTCCCGCGGCACGATGGCCTGCACGTAGGACTGGCGGGTCGGGACGTCCATCTGGGAGAGCGTGGCGCGCGCGACCCAGAGGGTCCCCGCGACCGCGACCGTCGGCCCGAAGGGGAAGAGCAGCAGGAGGAGGCTCGAGGGGATGTGGGTGAACACCATCGTGTTGATGAGGCCGAACCGGCGGGCCAGGGGGACCGCGAGGAGGAGGGAGGCCCCGGCCGCGACGCTCGCGAGCGCGAAGATGATGCCGATCAGGTCCTCGGACGCCCCGAAGTGCAGGTAGAGGAAGTAGGCGACGAGCGCGTTCGTCGTCATGCCGCCCCCGAAGGCGTCGACCGAGAAGAGCGCGGAGAGCCGCACGACCCGGGCGCGGTGGTCCGGCGAGAGCCTCCGGTCGCGGGCTCCTCCCGCGGGGCCCGGCAGATCGCCCGGGAGCGCGAGGTACGTCGGGAGCAGCGCGAGGCCGAGCACCCCGTAGAGGAGCAGGACCGATCCGCCGTGGACGCTGGTGGGGGGGCCCCCGGGGAACGCGCCCAGCGGGCCCGCGACGAGGGCCCCCAGGGCCGCTCCCCCGTACCCCACCAGATTGTAGATCGCGAACGTCGACGTCCGGTTCCGGCCGTCGGTCACCCGTGCCAGCGTCCCCTGCTCGATCGCGGCCAGCGGGCTGATGTCGGACCCGCCGGCCACGACCCCGCCGAGCGCGAGGGCCACGAAGAGGACCAGCGGGTTCGAGAGGTCGATCCAGAGCAGGAAGCCGCCCGCCGCGAGCGCGCCGGCGCCGAGGAAGAGCACCGTGCGTCGGGGGAGGCCCGCGAACCTCCCCGGTAGCAGGAGGGCCCACAGCGCGGAAGCCCCCATCGCGAGCCCGAGCGCCACCCCGATCGCGAACGGCGAATAGCCGGCCGCCGCGAGGGCGAGCGCGAGGGCCACGGAGAGGGCCCCGGCCCCGAAGCCCCGGATCCCCCGGGCGAGCGCCAGCGCGCTCCGCGACCGGGCGTCGTCGGTGGGAGGACCGCCGGAGCCTGCGGGATTCACCGCTTCAGGACCGATCGATCCTTGAGGGAACGTGCGGGTCCGTCGTACGGGGGACGGTGCCGATCAGCGGCCGGTATGCTCGAGCTTCCCGTGTTCCTCGACCTTCTCTTGACAGTACGCGTAGAGGGCATCGTACAGGGGGAACTGCAGCCGCTGGTTGTCGTGGTCGTCCCGGGCGATGCGTCGGAATCCCGTGGAGGCGGCTTCCAGTCCCGCGGCCTCCACCGCCTCCCCGGAGCCCCCGTCGGCGACGCGCACGATCTTCGCGAGCTCGAGCAGGGCGGCGTCGGTGAGCCCGTACTTCGTGATGATCGCGTCGAAGGTGACGTACTCCTTCCCCTTCTCCTCGTAGTGGTGAAGCTCCGCCCCCGGCGCGTCGAAGGAGGTGGCCCCCTCCTTCCGCGCCACCTCGAGGACCCGGTCGCCGGGCACGTACAGGAACTCGGCCGCGGGGTCGACGAACTTACGGATCAGCCACGGACACGCGATCCGGTCCACGCGAGCCTTCTCTCGGGTCACCCACTTCATGCGGTACTCCCCACGTCCCGTAGGGGGCCCGTGCCTTCAACCCTGCCCCCCGGCCCGAACCCGTCCGGGGGGTGGATCGTCCGATCCGCCCCCGCGGAGACGCCGTCCCCGGGTCTCGCGGCCGGACCGGGCTCGCGGGCGAAGGACCCGGGGAAGGGCCCGACTCGCCGAGAGGCCGTGGTCCCGGATCCGATTCACGCCGTGGACCGGGATGGCCGAAGGGAGCGGAGCGGGGGCGAGACCAGGTTCTCGAAGTGGTAGACGTTCGTGGCGCGGCAGTGCGGGCAGCCGAGCGGGATCGCCTGGTGGGGCTCCCGGCGCCAAACGGAGCGGGCCCCCGGGTCCGGGGCGAACGGCCGGCCGCACAGCGGGCACGGAAGGTTGTTCTCGAGGGAGGCCTCGCCCGGTAGGAGGGTCGCGCGGTCCATCATGGACCGCGGAGCCGGACGCCCCACCTAACCCCCGACGATACGAGGTTACGACCGCCAAATCCCCCCCGGGCCGGAGTCCCGGCCCCTCCCTTCCACGACGGGCCAAGGAAGGCCGCCGAAGTTACCTTCATGTGCCGCACCGGGTAGCTCCGAAGCGCAGGCCCGGAGCCACCGATCATGAGCGAATCTCAGAGACCAGGGGACCTGACCGTCCCGGGAGCGACCGGCTCGGCGGAAGAGTTCCGGACCTCGGGGGCCGCCATCGGCGCCTGGAGCGAAGGGCGCGCCGCGTCGATCGTCACGCAAACTGTGCCCCGCACGGTCCAGGGCATCCTGCTCCCGGTGGACCGCCTGCTCACGACGGTGACCAATCTGGCCACCGCGGGGTCCCTCGTCTTCTCGGTCCATCCGGAGGCGGAGACGCGCGAGGCCGCCCGCCGCGCCTCGGAGCTCGCGAACCAGGCCCTGAGCCGCCTCCTGCTCGACCGCGCCCTCTACGACGCCGTGGAGGCCATCCCGACCGGATCGCTGGCCCCGGCGGAAGCGAGGGCCCGGGAAAAGCTCCTCCTGCAGATGCGGCGGGCGGGCGTACGGCTCGGCGCGCCGGAGCGCGAGGAGCTCCAGCGGCTCTCGGACGCCATCGACGAGACGCAGAACCAGTACATGGAGAACCTCGCGAACCGCGTCCGGACGGTCGAGGTCGATGATCCCGCCCGCCTCGCCGGTCTCCCCGAGGATTACCGGGCGAAGCATGCGCCGGGCGCCGATGGGAAGATCCGGCTCACCACCTCCTACCCCGACGCCCTCCCCGTCGTGACCTACGCCGACGACCCCGACCTCCGCCGGAAGATGGTGGACGCCTTCTCGCTCCGGGCCTACCCGGAGAACACCAGCGTGCTCGGGCGGCTCCGGGAGTTGAGGTGGAAGTACGCGCAGCTGCTCGGCTACCCCAACTTCGCGACGTACATCATCGAGGACAAGATGATGCAGAAGCCCGAGGCCGCCTGGGAGCTGGTGGACCGGGTCGACGGGCTGCTCCGTCCTCCGGCCGACCGGGATCGCGCCCGGATCGAGGCGAAGAAGGCGGAGCTCACGGGGAAACCCGGCCCGCTCCGGCCGGAGGATGTGGCGGGCGGGATGGCGAACGGCTACTACGAGGAGAAGCAGCGGGTCGCCGTCTACGGGGTCGATACGAAGGCGCTCCGGGCCTACTTCCCCTACGCCACCGTCCGCACCGGGCTCTTCGGCCTGTGCGAGGAGCTCTTCGGCCTCCGGATCGTGCCCACCCCGCAGGCGCCCGTCTGGCATCCCTCCGTGGATGCGTTCGAGGTCCGCCGCGACGGCGTGCTCCTGGGCCGGTTCGGCCTCGACATGGTCCCGCGCGAGGGGAAGTACAACCACGCGGCCCAGTTCGATCTGAGGGTCGGCGTCGAGGGGCTCCAGCTGCCCGAGGCGGTCCTGGTCTGCAACTTCGTCCCCTCCATCTCCGAGGTCTCGGAGTCGCTCATGTCCTACTCCGACGTGGTGACCTTCTTCCACGAGTTCGGCCACCTCCTCCATGCCATCTTCGCCGGGCACACCCCCTTCCTCCTGACGAGCAACGCGTGGATCGAGACCGACTTCGTGGAGGCGCCGTCGATGCTCTTCGAGGAGTGGGCCCGGGATGCCGCGCTCCTGACGCGGATCGGCCGCCACTTCCGCACCGGCGAACCCCTCCCTCGGGAGATCGCCGAACGGCTGGTCCGCTCGGGCATCTTCGGGCGGGCGCTCCACTGGAGGAGCCAGGTGGCCTACTCCGCCGCGTCCCTCGCCATGTACGAGCGGGACCCTGCCGGCTCCGACCCCGCCGCGATCATGTCGGAGATGCTCGGCCGCTTCGATCCGTTCCCCCGCCCGTCGGGAGGCCACATGGAGTGCGGATGGGGCCACCTGACGGGCTACTCGGCGCTCTACTACACCTACACCTGGTCGCTCGTGATCGCCCGGGACCTGCTCGGCACCTTCTACGAGCGGGGCTCCCTGCTCGATCCCGAGCTCGCGCGACGCTACGCCGAGCGGATCCTCTCCCCCGGAGGGAGCCGCCCGCCCGCGGAGCTGGTCCGCGATTTCCTGGGTCGGGAACCGGAATATCGCGCGTTCGAGAGGTGGATGACCCTCGACCCCAGCCCAGCCGCCGGGGCGTCGGACCGATCGTGAGCTCCCCCCGATTCGATGCGCGGGGGCCCCTGGGCGTCGCAGGGCCGCGCGCCTCCCTCCCCGCGACGGCGTAACGGCCGGGCCCCGCGGAGGGGCTCCGTTCCGCGTCCCCGAGGCGCGCGATGGCTCCGGACGACCCCCCCGAGTGCGGGGCGAACTTCGACACCGACGTCGAGCTCGCCGCCCATCGCAAGCTCACCCACACCGGGCCCGCCCGGGGGGTAGCCGTGAAGCACCCCGGTCTGGAGACCGAGATGGAGTGGGAGGGCGGCCCGAGCCCGAACCGGCTCAACGGGGCCGAAGATACCCGACGGGAGGCGCCCGGGGGCACGGCCGGGAGTCCCGAGGAGACCGATCCGCCGGCCGCACCGGGGCACCCTCCGCGGCGAGGGTCCCGGCGGGGCGGGCCCGGATGGGAGGAGCTCCGGCCCCTACCGCTGACCTGGGGTCGGTCCGTCGATGGTTAGGCGCTGATGCCGGGCTTACCGGCCGCTCAAGTAGGGTGGGGCCATCGAACGGGTGGAAAGGGTACCCCCCCGGAGGCGACCCTAAAAAGTCGGGCCGGGGGGGTGCACCCTTTCCCCGCTTTCCAAGGGTACGGGGCCGGATCCGCGTCGAAGAGGCGGCCCATTTGGCCGGGCGGTGGGCCGGTCCGGTCTGCGGCCCCGTGATCCCCACCGAGACGGAGCTGCGCCCGCACATGATGACCGTGCATCCGGGCGGTGGGCAGGGATCCGGCGGGGGAACCGTTCCACCGGCCACGGGGCACACGCCCGCCACACCCGCCTCGCCGGCCACGATCCCCTCTCCCGCGGGGCCGGGCTCGCTGCCCGTCCTGGGCGCGTGAAGGCGCCACCGACCGCCCGGCCGCAGAGGACTGGGGAGGCACCGTCCACGGCCTTCGCGGAGCCGTAGGGCGGTCGGACCCTCGGGTCGGGACCGCGCGGGGACGAGCGGGCTCGGGCGAGCCTAAATCCCCGGCGCCGGTGGCGCGGCCATGGAGTTCGTCGTGATCTGCGACCACCTGCCCGGCGACTGCCCGAGCTCGAACGCCATGGTGCGCAAGGGGATGACCGAGTCCACGGGGAAGCTCCCCGCGCTCGCGAAGTCGCTCGGCATCGAGATCATCTTCAGCGGCGCGCCGGTCGTGGACCACAAGCTGTTCTTCGTGCTCCGCGCCTCGAACCAGGAGGCCGTCCGCGACTTCCTCGTCAAGTCCGGGATCATCCAGACGAACACGAGCCATGTGTACCCCACGGTCTCGGTCGAGGGCGCGCTCCAGGCCATCGCGGAGCTCCCGCCCATCTACTGATCCCCGTCGGGGACCGGCCTCGAGAGAACCCGTTCTCGCCCGGACCCCGGGGGGTGCCTCCGCGGGCGACGGCACGCGCCTCGATGAGGTCCCGGTTCGCGCGGACGGGCCGGATCCCGGCAGGCTCGAAGGTCGCCGTTCACCGAGCCGAGCCGCCCGAGCGCGCGCGCGTTCATGGAAAGTACCGAGGCTGTCCAGCTGTTCACCCTTCGCCCGAGGGTATCCCGGCCGCTCGGGGCCTCCGCCCCTGGCTCGTTCCCGACGAGGAGGGCCCGTCCCCGCTCCCCCACGAAGAGCGCCCCGGGATCCTTCGTCGCCTCGAGCGTGCCGACCCGCTGGAAGCGGAGGTCCGCGAGCTCCGTCCCAAGCTCAAGGAGCAGGACCGGGAGCACGAGCGGCGGCGACGCAACGCCGCCGCCCTCGCCGTCGCCGTCCCTCCCTCGAAGAGCCACCATCGGCCGCCGGCGCCCGCCGAACCCCGACCGAAGGGCCGAGGGCCGGGCGGCCTACCCGGCCCTCCGTCCGACGGGCGCGGCCGGCCCGATCGCGTCGACCCGACCCTCGACCTGAGTCCTCGATGCGTGCCCGGCCTGCCACGGGGGGCTCGGCGACCCCGCCGGCAGCTACGGGCGGATCGTCACCGGGCTCCTCCCGGCCTACCTCTGGGCCCTTCGGATCCTCGTCCCTCGGTACTGGTGCGGGCACGGCCAACGGTTCGTCCAGGGGAGCGCCGACCGAGCGATCCCGGGCCGCCCGTTCGGCCCGCGGCGCGCGAGCACCCCCGGGCTGCGGTCGATGATGCGCCGGCCCGTGCGACGGATCCAAGAGACGGTGGCGGCGATGATCGGCCTCGAGGTGAGCGACGGGGCGATCCGGGGCCGGTGGGAGGCCATGGCGGAGCGCTTCGGTCCGGAGTCGGTGGCACTCCACCGGGTGGTGCTTCGGGCGCACCTCCTGCCGCCGGACGAGACGTGGATGCGGGTGGACGGGGAGAACTGGTGGTTCCGGGGGTGCACGCACCTCGTCCGCGACGGCCTACCGGCGGGCGCCGACCTAAGGCCGGAGGGCCGTGCTTGCGAGGTGCGGGAAGGGTATGACCGGACCCTCGAGCACGAGGCGGGGGACCCGTACGATGCCCGCGCCACGTCGGACCTCCGGCTCGACCCGGTCCATGGGAAGGGATGCTATCCCCCCTCCTGCTCCGGCCCGGGGTTCCCGGGAAGAACGACGGAGCGGAGAACGCGATCGGCCAAGGGGTGTTGACCCGGAAGGTGAGCGGGGGCCGACGGACCTGGAGCGGGGCGCGTGGGTTGGAACGATGGCTCCCGATCCATCGGACCTGCCGGAAACGTGGCGAGTCGTTCCGGGCAACACTGCGGAGCGCTCTGGCGGAGAAGGGTCCTCCGCGCTCGTCGGTCCGGCCACGAACCCGAGCACATTCGTCCAGCCGAGCGCCGAACCACCCTCTCCCCGCCCCCCCTCACCCGGGGCAGACCGGCGGGGCACACGTCTTGCCTCGGCTCCCCCACGGGGACGCGGGTCCTTCAGCAGGTCATCACGGGACTGGTCGGCGAGGCGGTGGGAGGAAAGTGTTCTCGCGTGCCGTTCGCGGCGCGTCCGCGTCCGAGGCCCGGGCCGGATCAGATCCCGAGCTGCCGGAGTACCTCGGCGGGGTTCCCGAAGGCCTTCATCGACTGGACCTTCCCCTTCTCGTTGAGGACGACCCGGGTCATCTGCTCCTGAGAGAACTTCCGGTGGGTTGCGGGATAGGACTTGCCCATGGGTGACGTGTACGGGCCGTCGTGGGTGCCGCCCACTGAGTTCACGAGCAGGATCTCGTTGCCGACGATCGAGATGGTCCTCGGTTCGATGGTCCAGTCCGGGAACGCGACGAACCCGTTCGTCAGCGCGGTGCGGATCGCGGCCTTGCCGCGAATCGGCTGCTCCTCGGCGAATCCCTGGAACGTGGCGTCCTCGGCGTACTGGTCCAAGACATTGTCGACGTTTCGGCTGTTGACGACCGCGAACATCTCGCGGACTTGGGGCTCGGTTACTGCTGTCACGTTTTCTCCTCACTATATAGAGCGCCGTGGAAGGGGATAAGCGAGCCCTGTGCCACGAACGGACACGGCGGAGAACCGATCTCGCGGTCGGGACTGCCCGGGGCGCTCGATCCCCTCCCGATCTGCGGGCGGCCTCGAGACGGCCCGGACCACGCGGCCACGCCGCGGGGGGCTCACCTCGTTTCAACTCGTCGATCGGGCCCGCGCGCCGGGTTGCGGGTCGTGTCGATCAAGCTGTACAGGTCGCGAAGGTGCCCGTTGCACAGCACGTAGCGTTCGCTGCCGTCCGGAGGGACCGGGTGAGATCTCAACTCGAGCGGTTCGGGAGAGCACCCCAGGGTCTGCGATTCTTTCGGGGGGGTCCCCAGGAAGTCGAGGTGGGCGCGAGCGAACTCACACACCGGTCCGGCGCGGGTGGGCCGAGCGAGGGGACCGGGGGCGGAGTCTGGTGCGACGGGTCGCGACGACATCGGAGCGCCTAGGCCCCCGCCGCCACCCCGGATGGGACGTCGGGAGGGCGCGAGGCGAGATCCAACGGGAGGGACCGCGGGGGGGCGGCCTTGACGTCCACGCAGGAGGCGTACTCGACGCGCGCGACCATGCCGCCGGTACTGCACCGACGGGGATTAGTTCGCCGTACCCGGTCATCGCGCGAGGCAACCCGGAGAGGCGAACCACGACCGAAACCGCGAGGATGCCGCAGGGCACCGGAGCGGGCGCGGGAGGAACCCCGCGGTCCCAAGGGTCCCCGCGCAGGGAAACCGCCGAGAGGCGTCGGAGCTCGGCAACCTCTCGCCGCAGCCGCTCGTCTTCCCCGGTCCCTTCTTCGGCCTCCCACGTCGGTTCGGCGAGGCCCTTCGGGGAGACGCCGATCCCGCCCTCGTCGCCCTTCGGGGTCGGGCGCCAGAGGGGGAGGGTCGCGGCCACGAGTTCCTCGCTCCGAGGGAGCGACCGAGGCCGGAGCTCCGCGGGGCGCTGGAAGGGAACCCACGACCTCACGCCACCAGGCGGCGTGGGAGGGTGACCACGTACCGCCCGACGAAGCCGCCGTCGTATCTCGGTCGTCGAATGCGCCCCGCGGTCGGCGACGGGCAGGTTGGCTCTCCGCGCCGGTGAGCGGATGCTGGCGTGGGTGAATCCGGCTTTACTTAGCGGACTTAAGCCATGACGGAACGGGAGTGCACCGTGGCCCGATGCGGTCCCCGGTCCCCGCGGAAGCCGCTCGCGTTGAGCGGTCCCCGCGAGGTACCCTGTCGTCCCTACCGGTGGACGGGCTTCGGCAGAGCGTGGTGAGCATGGATCAACTTCCGGTGTCCGAGACGCCCGGACAAGCGCGCTTCCTCGAGGAACCCGAAGGGTCGCTCTTTCCCCGGCTCCGATGGCTCAGCCCACGACGACTGGCCTTCTTCCTGGTGTTCTGGATCACGATCTTCTTCGCCGGGAGCGTCCTCATCAACAACCCCTTCACGGGTTCCGGCGCTCCCACGAACTGGGACCTCGGTGCGGGCTCGCCCAATTACTATTGGGTCGTGATGTACCTTCACGGCCTGAACACCGGGTTGGTGGGGCTCGCCGCGCTCGTGGCGTGCGACTTCTTCGAGCTCCCCTCGGTTCACGTCCGGCGGGGGATTCTGGCCGGGGTGCTGGTGGCGGGCATCCTCTCCCCGATCGGCGCCCTGTTCAACACCTCGGCGCCCTGGACGAGCCCGGGGCTGTGGATCCAGATCACGGCGTTCGTAGCGCTCGACGAGATCGTGATCCTCTTTCTGTGGGGAATGCTCTCGGTCTGGAGGGAGGGAGCGCCCCGGAGCCGGACCTTTCCGTTCGTCA
This sequence comes from Thermoplasmata archaeon, assembly GCA_027314915.1. Lineage (GTDB taxonomy): Archaea > Thermoplasmatota > Thermoplasmata > Lutacidiplasmatales > UBA184 > JAKIVR01. The sequence goes on from DAHUZZ010000028.1 coordinate 9,899, forward strand.
CCGTGGCTCTGGTCGGCGCGGTCATGCTCGTTGCGGCCCTCATCGGTCACCTCGCCGGGGTGATCCTGGGGTTCGGGGACAACCCGAGCCTGCTCGGTCAGTACGCGTCCCAGGAGATGGGGATGTCGCTCAACGACTGGGCGGCGAGCCTGATCGGGGCCCATTCCTATCTCATGATCACGGCGGTCCCGGCCGGGATCATGGCGCTCGCCTCGGTACGGTTCGGCTACTACCGGCTCGCGGGCACGACGAAGAAGATCGCCCAGCTCGGGTTCATCCTCGTGGGCATCGATCTGGTCGCCCAGACGGGGATGGCGCTCCTCATCGGGTTCTCGTCGTGGCCGGGCGACCTTCCCCCTCAGATCTCGGCCCTGCCGGGCGTCCCCAGCTTCCTCGCCCTGAACGATGCGAGCAACTTTGTCTTCTTGGTGCTGGGTGGGGTTCTCCTCCTGGGGGCGCTCGCCATCGGCAGCGGTCGCTTGCGGGCCTGGACGAGCGACCCCGGGCTCTCTCTCAAGGCCCTCCCCCTCCTGATGCTGGTCATCTTCACCGTCCTGACGGCCCTCACCGAGCCGACGAACGGCACCGCCATCGGCACACCCCCTCAGGCCTGGCTTCGTCTGTTCGTGGCATTCTACCTCACGATGCTGGTCGTGCTCGTCGTCCTCCTTTCGGAGCGGCTCCTCGGAGAACGGCAACAGATCCGGATCGGGTGGGTGGCCACGCTGGGATCCATCGTCACGTTTGCGGGCGTGATGTGGTATCTTTCGACGAACTCCTCGGACGGTGGGTTCCTTGCCGGGGCCGGACTGGTGATCATTGGCATCTCCTTTGTCGCCACGTCGTGGTGGGGGCTCTACGATGGCGTCGTGAGGGTGCGCGGGGCCCGGGGAGCGAGGGCCTGAAGGTTGCCCGTAGGCGCTCTACCGTCAGCGCCGAGCACTGAAGCGGGCCCTCCGCCCAGCACGGGGCCAGTACTGGCGAGGACTCGGCAAGGCTCGGCATCGAGGGTGGACGAGAAGCAGGGAGGGCCCCCTCGACCTCGCGAGTCGGCCAGGCAGCATCCCTCTCTTCTTCGGGCGAAAGGACGCGCTTCCTCCCCGCGTATCGGGCCCCGTTTTCCCGTCTTTCGGACAAGTTAGGGGATGCTCAGAAACAACATCTGATAATTCGGCCGGAGGAGCCCTACTTCCCGGTCGCTTGTTCCTTGGCCACGAGCGGTGGCCCTTCACGAACCGGCCCGAGGTGAACCCGTGGGCCTCCGTTTACTCCGGACCGACGACGAGTTTAGCGGGCGACGGCACGCGCCTCGATGAGGT
>DAHUZZ010000029.1 GCA_027314915.1 Thermoplasmata archaeon
GGGCCCTTCCAAGTGGACGATCTGACTCCCGACGGAGGCTTGGTGCAGGAGTTCCCGGAGCTCTGCGCGTCGTCCCACGAACGGGTTCGGGGCGGGCGGAAGCGAGGAGCCAAAGACCGGGACATTCTCGCCTTGCCGGACGAGGCTCGTGTGTCCCGCGTCCGTCAGCGCGTAGACCAGCTGCTTCCGGAGGCCCCCTCGGACCGGGGCTCTCCGTACCCTCAGCTGCCCCGCCCGCACGAGCTCCGCCAGGGGGCGGGACATGGAGCAGGGGTGGTAGCCGAGCGCTTTGGCCAGCTCCTTCTGGCCGATCCCGTAGACGGAGTCGTCGTCCGGACGGTGGGTGGCGATGTAGTCCAAGATCTCCGTGGGAAGGTAGCTGACGACGGGCACAGTGTGGAGGGATACGCATTCCGAGTACTTAGAATTATTTTGTACAAAACATTGAGCCGGGTTTAAATCCCATTTTCACCCCACGTCTGTCTGCCGATGATGCGGACCGAGGAAAGCGGGGGGTTCCAGGGAGCGATCAGCTCCATGCTCTCCGTGGCGGACATCTGCCCGAGCTGCGGGAAGCTGCTCGGCGAGCACCGCCGCAAGATCCTCCTCGCGACGACCGCCCGGTGCCCCGACTCCCTCGTGGGCGCCTTCCCCTACATCGACGACGGGCTCGGCCTCCAGCTCTTTTCCGATGATCGCTCGTCCTCGGCCCCGGCGGCGCCGCCCTCGCGATACGCTGCCCCGCCCCGGGAGACCGCTGCGGGCGTCTTTGCCACCCCCGCCCCCGAGGGGCGCCTGGCCCGCCGTCAGGAGCTCCTGACCATGATCTGGAGCCTCGGCGGCTACGCGGAGGAGTTCTGATGATACTCGAGCGCGGCCGCCCGGTGAAGAGCCAGTTCGCCGGCGCGAGCTCCGACCCGCTCCCCGCCGACCTTCCCGCCCCGCTGCCCCGCGCCGCCGTGGCGGGTCGCGATCCCCAATCCCACGGTCTGCTGGTCGCGCTGGTCAGCGCGGCCGATGCCCCCGCGGCCCGGTTGCCCACGCCCGCGTGGCCCCTCTGGCTGGTCCCCAGGGTGAGCCGCCGCGGCAACCGGACCGTTTCCCGTCACCTCCCGACCTCCGGAGAGTAGGACAGCATGCTGGCCTTCCTCTGAGATCACGATGAACCCCAGGCCCCCCCGGGGGAACCCGGCCCTCGGGGGGGCCGCATTTTTCCAGCGCGCGAGCCCCATCCCGGCGAGACGAAACCGTTCGTAGAGCGTCCAGAGCAACCCTCTTACCCCGGGCCGACTGCTCGGCGCTCGACCCATCATGCTGGAACGGAAGTGCCCGACCTGCGGCGGCGCCCTCGAGGAGGGGTTCGTGTCGACCTCCAACGGAAGCGGGCTGTTCTGGTCCCACGAGGATCAGAGCCGCCGGTTGAGGCCCCACGGGATGGAGGTCCTGGTGCCCACCGGGTTCACGGGGATGCACTCCGCGAACCTGCCGGGGCGCATGTGCCGCCAGTGCGGCACGATCGAGATGCTCTTCCGACCGGCCGCGAAGTAGCCCCCGGCTAGCTTCCCCCGGAGACGGGCGTCTTCGCGACCAGCCAGGCGGGGCTCCGGAAGCGCCCGATGAGGCGCGGCCGGGAGCCGATCGCCGTCACGTTCCCCATCAGGGAGGGCGTGCCGCTCGGCGCGAGGACCAGTCCGCCGATGGTGCCGCCCCGAACCGGCTCGGCGAGCCGGCCCCCGTGGATGCGGTAGGCGATCCGGATCTCGCCGCCGAACCCCCCCGTGGCCGCGTCCGGGAAGGTGTGGCCCAGCTGCTCCAGCCAGAGCCCCTCCCCGACCGCCTCGAGGAGCTCTTCGTCGGTGCCGCCCGAGCCGGGACGGACGTCGAAGTTGAGGGGCTGGGCGGCCGGGGGCTCCGTGAACCGGAACCAGCTCTCGCCCAGCCGGGCCGTCCGGAAGGTGTCGCCGGTCGGTGCCTGGCCCAGGGCGGCGCCGTTGAGCACGTCGTAGACGTGGGCGCGGACCACGCCCCGTTCGAGGAGGTTCGAGGACCGGGTCGGACTTCCCTCGTCGTCGAAGCCGCCCGTGTGGGTCGCCCAGGGCAGGTGGGGATCATCATCGATCGTGAGCAGCTCGCTCGCGACCTGCGTCCCGACGGGGCTCGCCATCTGGCGGCGCTCCGCCGCCCCCGAGAGGCGGCCCCCCAGCACCTCGGGGACGATGTCGGAGAGGATGCTCGGAGGGAAGATGACGGGCAGGGTGCCGCCGGTGGGTGCGCCCGCGGAGCGAACATCACGGGCGACCCGGATCCAGCGCGGAACGTCCACCTCGAGGTCGTCCGGATCGAGCCGCCGGGCCCGCGAGTTGACCCAGTACTCCCCGGCGGGTGCGCCCTCCGGACCGGCGGTCGACTTCACCGCCCACTCGAGGTCGGCGAGGGTACCGGTGTCCGACCGTTCGACGCCGGCCGAGTTCACCACCGACCGTCGGCCGAAGGTGACCCGGAGGGAGCCGAAGCTCGGCCCCACCTCGCGGCGGCCCCCGTCGGGGAACTGGCCGAGGAGCTGCGCAGCGAAGGCGCGGAGCGCGCCCAGGGGATCCTCGACGATGCGGCGGTCGGTGTTCGAGACGGTCGGTGTAGGGCCCGTTCCGCCGGGAAGCACGACGCGCTCGGCGGGGAAGACGGAAAGCTTCGCCCCGAGCTCGGCGTCCCGGAGCGCCCTCCGCAGCCCGTCGCGGGAGAGGTCGTTGGTGCTACCGGAGCCGACCCCCATCTGACCCTCCCGGGGCCGGAAGATGCGGAGGCCGATGCCCTCGAGCTCGATCGGGCCCCGCACGATCTCGACGCGGTCCCCGACATAGTGGATCTCGTGACGGAGGAGCTCTTCACCGAAGATCTCCCACGGCGCGGGGAGCTCGGAGCGCAGCTGCTCGGCGGCCCGGCGGGCGACCGGGACCGCCTCGGAATCCGTCATGCCGGCCCCACCACCGCCTCGCTGAGAAGGTAGCATCCGCCGTCCCCCGTGGGGAGCATGTCGGTGTGGCCCTTCCCGCAGAATCCCGGATCCATCCGGAGCCCCTCGCGGCGCCCCACGCCCCGGATGTCGCGGAGGAAATCGAGCACCTTGCCCGAGAGCGCCATCGACGCGTGGAGGGTCGTGATCCGTCCGTGCTCGATCCGGTGCGCCCGCTTGCACTTGAGCTGCATCTGGCCGCCCAAGGGGTCCTCGAGTCCGCTGGTCGCCGACTCGAGGAGGATCCCGTCGCGGGCCTCCTCGAGGAGCTCCTCCAGGGTGAGATCGCCCGGCTCGACGAAGGTGTTCGTCATCCGGACGAAGCTGCGGCTGAGGAAGTCCGCCCGTCGGGCGTTCCCGGTGGGTCGAGCGTGGAGCGCCTCCGCGCTCTCGCGGTCGTGGAGCGCGCCGACGAACCGGCCCTTCTCCACGAGGACGTTGCGCCGGGCGAGCGTCCCCTCCTCGTCGAAGTAGATCTGGCCCCACCCGCCCTCGAAGGAACCGTCGTCGACGAGGGTGAGCGCCTCGGGGCCGACGACCTGGCCCAAGAGCGGCTTCAGGTAGGAGCGCTCGCGCACCATCTGATCCGCCTCGGTGCCGTGGCCGAACGACTCGTGCGCGAAGACCCCCGCCATCGACGGGTCGAGCAGGACCCGGAACCGTCCGGAGGGCGGGGCGCCGGCCCGGAGGAGCTCGACCGATCCCCGGGCGCCCGCGCGGATCTCCTCCTCGGTGATGCGGTCGAGGAGCTCGAAGCCCCCGGTGCCCCCCGCCCGGATCGGGTCGTATTCGATGCGGCCGTTCTCGATCGCGAGGGGGATGATCGTGACCGCGATCCGGTCGATCTCCTCGCCGAGCCGTGCGCCGCTCGTGGACCGGAACAGCCGCTCCTCGCGGAGGTTGATCAGGTTCGCGATCGCGTTCGAGATCCCGGGCATCCCGGCGGCGAGCCGCTGCCACTCCTGCGCCCGCCCGATGAGCTCCTCGACGTCGACCTCCGCCATCCGGCGCCGGGCCGGGGTCTTCCAGTCGCCCCGGTCGATCGGGTTCGCCCCCGGCGGGGGGCGGCTCTCCCCCTCCGACCCCCGGAGCTGCCCGACGAGGGCTTCCACGGCCCGCTCGAGTCCGGAAGGATCGAGCCCCGCGGCGACCGTCTCGGCCCACCGACGGCCGGTCCACGCGCGGAAGACGGCGCCCCGGAGCGCGGGAACGGCGACCGGCGAGGTCGAGTCCCGCTCCACCCGGAGCTGGTAGCCCCCGTGGGCCTCGGCCATGACATCGGCGTAGACGCTCGCACCGTCCAGGTGCTGGAGCGCCCGTTCGAGCGCGCCTTCGGCCTCGGTCAGCACGGACACGGGCCCCCGAATCCGGGCCGGTACTAAACTCGGGCGCCCGCGTGAGCGGGTTCACGCCACCCGAGAGCGCGTCCGGTGGGCCCGGTGGGCGCGACGGATCGCGCGCTCGGCCCTCGTGCCCGGGTGGAACGTAGCGAGGCGCGGGGCCTGCCCCGATGGGCTCCGGCGTCGGTCCGGATGGTACCACAGCCCCGCGATCCCGGCGCGGCGGGCGCCGACCACGTCGTTCTCCCAGGAATCCCCCACCATGACGGCCCCTCCGGGCGCCGCGCGCGCCCGCCGGAGCGCGATCTGGAAGATCCCCGGGTCCGGCTTGGCGACGCCCGCCTCCTCGGAGATCACGAGCGTGTCGATGAACTCCGCGAGGCCGATGTCGCGCAGCTTCCCGGCCTGCACGGCGACCAGGTTGTTGGAGATGACGCCGAGATGGACCCGGCCGTGGAGCCGGTCGAGCAGACCGCGGGCGCCGGGCACGGCGTGCCGGTGCGCCAGGTAGGCCTCCTCGTAGCGCGCGCCCAAGGAGGAGGCGGCCGCCAGCGTGACGTGGCCCCCGAGCGACTCGGCCAGCGCCCGGAACCTCAGCGCCCGAGCACGGGCGCGGCTCAAGGTCCCCGCGAGGACCTGGGGGTGGAACGCCTCCACCAGCGCCTGGTACCTCCGGTCCAGATCGTCGACCGAGATGCCGCTCGCCCGCGGGATCTCGGACCGGATCAGCTGCAGTCCTGCGCGCCGGGCGCGTGCATGGTCAAAGAGCGTGTCGTCCAGGTCGAAGAACACCGTGGTGAGCGGCGCGCGATCGGCCCCCGCCGGGGTCGATCGCGAGGCGTCCTTCCCGCGCACGCCGGGGAAGGCCCGCCGCCCCGCCTAATCGTTTGGGGGCAGAGCCTGGGAGGCGCCGGCCCGGAGGGATCTCGTCGCCCGGAACCACTCGGGCGCGCCGTTCCGCACCCGGCTCCGGGGGCGTGCACCGCTTCGTCGGGGATCTTCGTCGGGCGACCGAGTTCATCGGACCGCGGCTCGGAGACCAGGTCGTGGCCGGAGGGCCCCACCGGCGGGGACTCCGCCCTCGGGATGGCTCCGTCCTGAGGCTCGGGCGGGCTGTTCGGAGAGGGTGGTGGCTCGCGCTTCCGGTGAGGAACCTGCCGATGCCCGAGGAGAGGGAGCGCGACAGCTCCCGTGCGCTCAACCGGTGCGGGCTGGAAGGATCCACCCCCGAGTGCGTGCAACGGCCCCGGCCCGCGGGGCGCCCCCGGCACGAGCCCCGCAGGGGATCGCGGCGACAACTCTAGGGTTCCGTCACCGGAAATCCAGCACGACGCCCTTAAGCAAGGAGAACCATAACCCACCCATGCGCCGGAGGGGACCGCCGTCCCTCCGAACGGGGGGACGGTGACCGCATCGCTCGCGCTCGCCCTCGCGCGGCTGGGGACCTCCATCGATCCGAGGTCCCTCGGATCGTTGGGCATCTCCTTCGGAAGCTGGGCGCTCTTCTTCATCGTGGGGATCCCGGCCTGGGGGATCGCGATCTACACCGTCCACCTGTGGTTCGGACATCGGGAGGCCCGACGCGCCGCGGCACGCTCGCAGGGATCCGCCCCCCTGCACGGTGAGGAGGGCTGATCCGTGCGGGGCCCGAGCCGGTTTGGCGCCCTGCTCGTCGCCGGTCTCGGCCTCGTCGGTCTCGTCGCCCTCTCCTTCGTGCCCTCCGTCGCCGGTACCCCCGCTCCGCCCGCGCCCCCCAAGTGCTCCCAGCTGCTGATGCTCGAGGTGAACCAGCAGATCGGCCCGGCGCCCCTGCTCGTGCAGTTCCAGCTCACGAGCTACCTCGGATTCCCGATCGCGATCTCCTGGGACTTCGGGGACGGGAGCTACCTGAACGGCTCCGGCGCGACCTACCTCCATCCCGCCCATCGGTACGCCGTGGCGGGGGACTACGTCGCGACCCTGGAGGTAAGCGGTTCCGGCGAGACCGGGGCGTGCAGCGCCGGGATCGTCGCCACGGCCCCCGGGATGACCATCACCTCCGGGGCGAGCGCGACCTCCGGGACGGTCCCGCTCCTGGTCCACTTCTCGGCCACGGTCGCCGGCGGCACCGGGACCTTCGACGAGCTCTCCTGGTCCTTCGGCGATGGGGGCTCGGCTCCGGGAGCGAGCCTCACGCACACCTACACGATCCCCGGTAGCTACCGGGCGGTCTTCACCGCGGTCGATACCGCGGGGGACGTGGCGAACTCGACCATCCTCATCCAGGTGCTCGCGGCCTCCCCCGGTCCCACGACGGAGGGGGTCAGCGCGGGCTCGCTCTCGATCTTCGGCGCCATCGGGGCCGGCCTCGCCGTCTTCGCCGGCGCGATGGTCTACGTCCGCGGCGGATACCGGTTCGGGGGATCCGGCCGCGCCCCGCCTCCCGACCCGTCGGGCGAGACGCACCTCGCGCCGCTGCCGCCCGGACCCGCCTCGCCGGCGGCAGGGCTGGGGACGGAGCTCGCCGGCCAATCGAGCTCGGTCGTACCCTACGATTCGATCTACCCGCCCCAGATGTACCGCGGGCGATTCCTCGACCTCTCGGTCCTCGAGTACGATGTCCTCGCGACCTCCTCGGTGGGGATGAGCGAGATCGTGCCCGCTCCCCCGGCGCCCCTCGCGACCGACCTCGAGCGAACGGACCGGCCGAAGCTCTCCCAGCGGGTGCTCCTCCATCTCCACGGGCTTCCGCGGCTCGGTCCCGACGACATCCCGACGGAGGAGTACACCCAGAGCGGGATGGTCCGGGCGCTCGACGTGAGCCAGAGCCCGCTGTCGAACGTCCTTCGCCGCCTGACGTACTCGGGGCTGATCCGGGCCGAGGTGGACCACGTCCAGGGCGGGGCCCGGAGGCTCAACGTCTACCGGCTGACCTCCAAGGGGGAGCTCTTGGCCGAGAAGATCGGTCGGCAGCTCGCCGCCGCGGAGGCCGCAGGACCCGCCGACCCGGGCGAGCCCGAGAACTGAGCTGCCGGTCCGACGCCTCGGCCGTCCCGTCCGCGCTCGGGGAGGACTACGCAGCGTTCCGGGACGGGGCGCGCCGGGAGGTGGTGACCGCGGGAGCGGCCACCGTGGGCCCGACCCGGTGGAGCCACCGGGCGTACTTGGGCTCCTTCCCGGAGACGACCCGGTAGAACAGCTGCTGGATCTCCCGGGTCATGGGCCCGGGCTTGCCATCGCCGATGGTGTAGTGGCTGACCTCCTTCACGGGGGCGATCTCCGCGTAGGTGCCCGAGAAGAAGACCTCGTCCGCCGTGAGGAGCTCGTTCACGCTCAGGAGCTTCGAGACGACCTTGTAGCCGAGGTCCTCCGCGAGGGTGAGGACCGAGCTCCGGGTGATCCCGAGGAGGATGTCCGACTCGGTGCCGGGGGTGTAGAGGGTGTCGCCCCGCACCAGGAAGATGTTCTCCCCCGAGCCCTCGGCGACGAAGCCGTTCTGGTCGAGCAGGATCGCCTCCTCGTACCCGTCCTGGGCGGCATCGGTCCCGGCGAGGTAGCTGTTCGTGTAGTTGCCGTCGGACTTCGCGAAGGACGGGATGGCGTCCGAGTGCGGCTTGCGGAAGGGGGAGATCTTCGCCCGGACACCGGTGTCGGAGCCCTCGCCCAGGTACTTCTTCGCCGGGATGGCGGCGACGGCGAGCGAGATCCGGCCCTTCATGTTCTTCACGCCGAGGGCGGGCTCGCCCCGGTAGACGATGGGGCGGATGTAGGAGGGCACGATCCCGTTCGCGAGCTGGGTCTCGTCGATCGCGCGGACGATCTCCTTCGCGGAGTAGGGGATCGGCATCTTGTACAGCCGGGCCGAGGCGATGAGCCGCGCCACGTGGTCCTCCAGCCGGAAGATCGCGGGCCCCTCGGGGGTGTCGTAGCACCGGATCCCCTCGAAGACGCCGACGCCGTAGTGGAACGTGTGGCTCAGCACGTGGATGTGCGCCTGGTTCGCGTCGACGAGGGCTCCGTCCATCCAGATCTTCTTCGCCTCGGTGGCCATCATGGAGTCTTCCCTGACCGCGACGGACCCGGCGCCGCCCGCGTCGAACCATCACGAGGCGGACAGAGTACTAAAAGGGTCCTTGGTTTGGGCGTTCGTCCAGTGACGTGGCGGCCCGGGACCGTCCCAAACGAAACAACAGGTTTCAAGCCAAGAGGGCGCTCCGGCCGACGAAGATGGACCGGTCCGGGTGGGCGATCGTCGCCACGGCGGTGGCCGCGCTGACGCTCCTCTCGGGGGTGGTCCCGCTCGCGAGCGGCCTTCATCCCTCCGCCGCGCCGCCCGCCGCGATCCCGACGGGAGCCCGGTCCTCTATCAGCGCCACCACGGGGGCCGCGTCCCCCATCGCCCCGACGGGCCGCGAGATCCCGGTCTCGGAGTACGCGGCCTGGAACCGCAGCCTGAGCCCGGCGCTCGTCCACCGCTTCGCCGGCGAGCCGGTCTCCGCGGTCCCGGTGGAGCCCTTCCCCTCGGTCCCGCCGACGACGCCGACCCTCGTGACCGTGACGACCGATCTCAAGAACTGCTGCGTGCGCGCGAACTTCACGCTGCCCGTCGGCAACTGGTCGAAGATCGTGCTCACCTACCAGGGCCAGGCCATCACCGGGGTCTCGAGCTCGGCCGTGCTGTACGACTCCTCCTACCGGATGTACGCGGACCAGGTCCCGATCCTCTTCGGGACGACCCCCGAGTACGGCACCTGGACCGTCGAGCGGGACGTGACGGAGTACCGGGCGATCCTCCAGGGCCCGACGAACCTGACCTTCCTCCTCGGCGCGGCGGTCATCCAGGACTACTTCCTCTCGAACATCACGCTCGCCTACTACCCGGTCTCCCCGGGGGAGCCGGCGCCCGCGGAGCCGAACGTCGTGCTGCCGGTCTGGTACTCGGCCTCGCTCACGGCCGCCTCGCCGAGCTCCTACGATGTGGTCACGGTCCCGAGCGATGTCGCGAACGCGACGCTCGAGCTCTGGGCCTACGGATTCGGGGTCGACGAGTTCTGGTACTCCACCGGGTCGCCCTACCGTGCCATCACCGTCGCCTCCGACGGGACCGCGCTCGCGACGGAGTACCCCTTCCCGTTCATCAACACCGGTGGGATCGATCTCTTCCTGTGGCGGCCGGTGACGGCCGTCGCGACGGTCGACAACTCCCCCCAGAGCTTCGACCTGACCGGCGCGCTCCCCGAGCTCGAGGGCACGCACAACCTCACCCTCTCGATGTCGGGGATCTCCGCCTCGAGCAACTGGATCGTGGACGGCGCGCTCCTCCTCTACACCGACCCCAACATCACCGGAGCGACGAGCAACAGCTACTCCGGCACGATCACGCCCGTCCAGACCCTCCACTCGGGCGCCGTCACGACCGAGATGGCGACCGCCAGCTTCACCTCGAACGCCACCATCGACCGGCTCCGCGGGGGGGACATCCAGGTATCGAGCACCGTCCGGGAGATGTTCGCCTCCAACACCTCGATCGCGGGCTCGGGCGCCTGGGAGAACCTCTCGCTCCACACCCGGTCGGTGGGATCGGTCGTCCTCTCCGGTGGGGTCCCCACCACCTACGTGAACCAGACCTTCGATGCTCCCTTCTCGGTCGACCTGGGCCAGAACCTCGTCATCACCCGGACCACGAACGGCGGATTCCCCGAGTACGGGAACTTCACCACGTCTTTCCTGAGCGGTCTCCAGGTCTGGAACTCCACCACGTCGACCACGGTGCCCTCGACCGCGGGGGTCGCCTCCCTGTCGATCGTGGACGAGCTCGCGGGGGCGGACGGCGTCTACGGCGGCCAGGAGGAGCTCACGAGCCCCACGGCCGGGCTCATCCTCGGCATCACCACCATCTCCGACTCGACCCCCCGGGAGTACTCCCAGTACACGGTCGAGGGCGAGCTCCACGCGAGCTACGTGCACCTGGTCGTCGGCTCGGGGACGGACCCTCCGGGACCGTATGACGCGGCGACCGTGATCACCGACAGCACCTCCGCCCCGCTCGCGGTGGGCGGCTCCATCTCGCACGCGTTCGACGACGTGGGGCTTCCGGTCACGCTCGGCCTCACCGTGCTCGGGGGACTCGGTCGCTTGAGCTACCGCTGGTTCGGGCTGCCGTCGGGCTGCGCGAGCGCCTCCTCCCCGATCCTGAACTGCACCCCGGCCTCGCCGGGGACCTACTCCATCGGGGCCGTCGTCACGGACGGCACCGGGGCCCAGGCGACCGCGAGCGTCGCGAGCCTCCTCGTCGTGGGCGGCCCGAGCGCGGTCGTCGTACCGTCCGCCCCGGGGGCGGACGTCGGCGGGCTGCTGGAGTACAACGCCACGATCCGGGGCGGATTCGCTCCCTACGTCTGCCGCTGGAGCGTCAACGGCACCGCGCAGCCCTCGACGAGCCCCTGCCAGGATCCGTTCCTCCTCCCCACCCGCGACGTCGGCAACGTCGTGGTCGCGGTGGCCGTGACCGATGCGCTGGGGGCCACGAACCTCTCCACCCCGGTGACGTCGATCGTGGGCACGTCGGTCGCGGTGACGCTCGGCAGCTCCGCGGGCAACGGCAGCTCGATCACCGTCGCCGCGGGCAGCTCGGTCCTCCTCACGGCGAGCCCGGTGGGCGGTGTGCCGCCCTTCGTCATTGAGTGGCTGATCGGCGGAACGGCGAGCGGGACCGGCTGGGACCACAACCTCACCGTGGGCAAGAGCGCGGGCTCCGTCACCGTCGTCGCGGCGATCAGCGACTCGGGCGGGGGCGCGAA
>DAHUZZ010000002.1 GCA_027314915.1 Thermoplasmata archaeon
CGTCGAGATCACGGCGTCCATTCCTCGGCACGCGGCTTCGAGGGAGTGGGCGTCGCGGAGGTCGGCCGCAACCAACTCCACTCCCATCTTGCGCAGCCGATCGACCTTGCTCTTGTCGGCGGTCGGGCGTGCGATCCCACGCACCGTGTGGCGCTTCTCGATGAGCTGGGCGCAGATCGACATACCCAGGAATCCCGTGGCCCCCACGACCAAGACTTTCATGGATTTCCCCCCGACGGAGCCGTCCAGCTCCCCCTCGGTGACCCGTAGCCAGTCTAGGTATACCATCCTTTCGGGAACCGATACTCTGTTGGAGGATCCGGCGGGCGCTCCGTGCGTGCACGGGGCCCACCGGAGACATCATATCGGTCCCGTGCGCATCGCCTGCGCCGAAGATGCCGGAGGGCGACGAGCCAGGGACTCCGATCGACCCGAAGGAGTTTGACCGCACGATGAACGAGAAGGTCCTCGCCTTCGGATCGCGCCACGATGAGGCCTGCCCGGCCTGCGGGGAGCGAGGATTTCGGCGGGTCGCCGACTCGGAAATGGTCGCCCTGTACGCCTGCCGACTCTGCGGCCACCAGGAGCAGGTCCTCCACGAAGCACGGTCGGAGGTGGAACCGCCGTTCCGGGAGTACCGAGAAGGCCGAGGTTTCACGGCCGCCGTCGAAGATGCGGACGAGGGCCCCGCCGGAGGTGCGCACCCGTGAGCCCGGCGCGTAGGGCGCCCTCCGGAGCCAAGCGGCGGAGCCCCCGGAAGCGCCCGTCCCTTGTCCGCCGGGGCCGGCACCGCAAGGCGGCCGACCCCATGGACTCGCTCGACGTGGCCATCCTCGCCGCCCTCCGTCGCGACGGCCGCGCCTCCTTGCGTCGCATCGCCCGGAGCGTGGGGGCGAGCGTCACGACGGTCAGCAGCCGGGTACGGTACCTCGAGCGACTCGGCGTCCTCCAAGGCTTCGTTCCGCTGGTCAGCGTCCGGCAGCTCGCGGCCATCGGCCGCTCCCCGCACTGCGTCGCGCTGCAGGTGATCCCCTCCCGCGGCGATCCCGAAGCGGTCGAGCGGTTGGCCCGCGAGATCGCCCGGGAGCCCCACGTGTGCTACCTCTTCGAGCTGGCCGGGTCCGAGGAGTTGATGGCGCTGGCCTCGACGCCCGCGGCCACCGAGACGGCTGCTCTCGTGAAGCGGATCGCCGGGATCCCGAACGTCGCGCGGGTGCGGCCCATCCCGATCCTCCACGTCCACAAGGAGCGCCCGGGCCACCCGGTCGGCCGGGCGGGGACGACCTTGGAACTCCCCCCGGGCCTTGCGCTCGCGCCCTGACCCGACGGTGGCGCCGACGGGCGAGCCCCCCCCGTGCAAAGACTTATCACGGTCCCCCCGTTTGGACGATTGTCCATCTCACGAACATGAGCATCGTCGCTCGCCTTCCGCGTCGCACGCTCTCCCTCACCGAGGAGGAGGAGGCGGCCCCCCCCACCATGGAGCTCACGGGGAGGCGACGGATGACGGCCGAGGAACGGGGCACGGCCGCCACGATCTTCCAGGAGTTCCGGGCCGATCGACGACATCGGGAGTTCGTCGTGGGGTGTCTCAACTGTGGAGAGTGCACCACGGGCTGCCCGGCCGCGCGGTTCTACGACTTCTCGCCGCGCGAGATGCTCCAGATCGCCCAGAACGGCGACGCCACCACGCTGTGGGATGCGATGCAGGAGAAGATCTGGGCGTGCTGCCAGTGCTACACCTGCAACATGCGCTGTCGGTTCGGCAACGACATCGCGGGCATCATCAGCGTGATGCGCGAGCTCTCGGTCTCGCACGGCCTCGAATCGACGCGGCGCACGCTCGCCCCCTTCGGCCGCTCCCTCACCCTGCTCATGACGGTCGGCACGCAGGTGGCGTCCGACATGATCCAGCCGGACTTCTTCCGCGACTGGGGCCCGTTCGCCACCGGCTCGGACAAGGTCTGGCAGGTGAGCGCCGAGGTGATGCGGAAGGCGATCCCCTCGGACGTCCTCCAGACGACCCGGTCGTCCTGGGAAGTGTCGGTGCAGACCTCGCTCGAGCTGTTCCGGATCTACGAGGAGACCGGGGTGCTCGACATGCTCCGGGGACTCGACCCGGACCTGACGGAGATGCTGATCGACATCATCGAGGAGCGGCGCGAGGAGTTCGTCGAGGCACGCGAGCGCTTCCAGGACCAGCTGGCGGGCCAGACGGGACCGGTGACGACCTTTTCGGGGTAGGCGGAGAGCGAAGGGCATGCTGAGCGCGAACGAGATCCGGAAGGTGGTCGCCGAGCGGACGGCGCATCAGAAGGGCACCGGGAAGCGCGTCGTCGACGTGCGCGAGGAGATGGAACGGCTCGAGGAGCGGGGCGAGCTCGTCATCCATCGGATCCGTCCGGAGAACCGCCCCGTCGAGGCGAGCACGCTCTTCGGATGGACCAAGCGGATCCCCACCGACCGCCTCTGGCACCACAAGTCCTGTGGCCAGTGCGGCAACATCCCCGGCTATCCGTCCTCGCTCCTCTGGTTGATGAACGAGACCGGGCGCTCCTACCTCAACGAGCCCCATCAGACCTCCTGCACGGCCTGGAACTATCACGGGACGGCGACCTCGAACCCGGTCGCGCTCGCCGCCGTCGCGGCCCGCAACTTCCACCGCGCCTACGAGACCGGCCACTTCCCCCTGATCCATTGCGGCACGAGCTTCGGGGACTACAAGGAGATGCGCAAGCTCCTGGTGGAGAACACGGAGGTGCGGCACAAGGTCCGCGAGGTCCTGCGGAAGATGGATCGCGATCTCGTGCTCCCGGAGGAGATCGTCCACTACTCCGAATGGGTCCACGCAATGACCCCCGAGATCCTGGCCCGCCAGCGGTACCCCGTGAAGGGGATCATTGCGACCGTGCACGAGCCGTGCCACTACTACAAGATGGTGCCCGAGGACGCCGTCTACGATGATGCGATCTACGCCGGCCAGCGCCCCGCCGTGCCGTCCGGGATCCTCATGGCGCTGGGGGCGACCGTCGCCGACTACTCGACGTGGTACGACTGCTGCGGGTTCGGCTTCCGCCACATCCTGAGCGAGCGGGAGTTCAGCCGCTCCTTCGCGAACCTTCGGAAGATCCGTCCGATGGTGGAAGAGGCCCACGCCGACGTGGCGATCACCAGCGACACCGGCTGCGTGACCACCCTCGACAAGAGCCAGTGGATCGGCAAGGCGCACGGGCTCTCCTACCTGCTGCCGGTGCTCGCGGACGTGCAGTTCGCCGCCCTCGCGCTGGGCGCGCATCCGTACAAGATCGCCCAGGTGCACTGGCACTCCTCCTCCACGGAGGGTCTGCTGACGAAGATGGGGATCGACTGGCGCACCGCGAAGGAGGAGTTCCAGGAGTACCTGCGCGCGCTCAAGGCCGGCGCGACGCCGGAGCTGTTGCATCCGGCCCACGGGGAGATCGAGACGTTCTTCGCCGTCAACAAGGGCCAGGTCCTGCCCGAGGCCTCCGGTCCGGCCCCCACCTCCGCTTCCGCTTCCGCTCCCGCGGCCGTGCCGGCGGTCGGAGGACCGGCCAAGTGAACCCGATCCTCGTCCTCGGGGGCGGACCCGCCGGCCTCAGCGCGACCGCGGAGCTCGCGTCGCTCGGGGCGCCGACGCTCCTCGTGGAGCGGGAGAGCTACCTTGGAGGGAACCCGAAACGGTGGCATTACTCCCTGCTCGCCCCCGATCTCCGCCCCGCCGAGGAAGTGATGGACCCGCTGCTTGAGCGGGTGACGGGGCGGCCCGAGGTGGAGCTCCGGCTGGGAACCACCCTGACGAAGGCCGAGCGGACCGCCACCGGCTTTTCGGTCGCCCTGCGGTCCGCCGACACCACGGTGACGCGGGAGGTCTCCGCGGTCGTCCTCGCGACCGGGTTCGACCACTTCGATTCGCGACGTAAGTTCGAGTACGGCTACGGGCGGTACCCGGATGTGCTCGACTTCAAGGAGCTCGAGGGGATGATCCACGACGACAAGGTCCTGCGGCCCTCCGACGGCCGTCCGCCGAAGCGGATCGCCTGGATCCTCTGCGTCGGCTCGCGGGACGTCCAGGTGGGGAATCCCTGGTGCTGCCGGATGGGCTGCGCCGTGAGCATCAAGCAGGCCGTCGAGATCCGGCAGAAGCACCCCGAGATCGACGCCTACGTCTACTACATGGACATCCGGACCTACGGGCTCTGGGAAGACCTGTACTGGAAGTCGATGCAGGAGTACGGGGTCAAGTTCATCCGGGGTCGCATCGGCCAGGTGACGGTCGCGGAGGGCGGCTCCCGGCTGATCGCGACCGGGGAGGACACGATCCTGAGCCGGCCCACCGAGGTGCCGTTCGACATGATCGTGCTCGCGAGCGGGATGGAGCCCGGGACCGGCACGAAGCAGGCCGCCGAGTTGTTCGGGGTGCCCGTCGGACCGGAAGGGTTCCTGACGCCCCGCCTCTCGGACCTGAACCCGGTCGACTCCGGCATCCCCGGGGTGTTCTTCGCGGGCGCCGCGACGGGCCCCAAGGCCATTCCCGACGCCGTCACGGAAGGAATGGGGGCGGCGCTGCGCGCCTTTCAGTATGCTCGGCGTTGAGCTCCGTCGCCCCGGCACCGGACTCGGCGCCGACCCCACCCTCGTGGCCCGGGCGTTCCGCGAGCGGGTGCTGCCCTGCGGCATCGAGCCCATCAACCGGCTCGAGCGGATCGTGACGGCGAAGCACGAGGAGACCCGGAGGCTTTCGCGCGCTCCCGCCGAGGAGCTCCCGTCGCGGCTCCGACGGCTTCTCGAGACCGTGCCGGCGACCCGACCCCACCGGGACGGGCTCCTTCGCGAGACCCCGCCCGGGACGTTCCGGGAGATCGTGAGCGCGACGGGGGGCGGGCGTCTCGGGCCGCGGGACCTCGAGGAGGTCGCGGGCAGGCTCTCGGGCGCCCCGCTCGAGGTGCGCCGGGACCTCGCGGCCGAGCTGATCCACGCCTCCGCGCCGGACCGGGTCGCGCTCCTGGCCCGCTGGGTCTACCATCCGGCGCGGCGCACGGGGGTCCTCTGCGAGTTCGGCGGCCCGCCGCCCGAGGACTATCCGGCGGCCCAGGCCCGCCTGGCCGAGGTCCGACTCGAGCTCGCGGAGCTCGGCTTCCCGTCCACCACCTTCGCCGGAGTGGATGTCCTGCTCGCGCTCACCTACGCGGGCCGTCTGCAGGACGCGGTCGACCGGAGCTTCCAGGGCGGCGGGATCGAGCGGCTCCTGCCCGGCCCGTTCCCGCTCGCCACGATGATCCTGGGCGTACGAAGGAGGTTCGCCGATGCCGATCGTTGAGAAATCGCTCGTCCGGGTCGACCGTACCGAGAAGCTCGAGCTCGAGGGGATCGACGTCTCGGGGGACTGGAACACCTTCCTGCGGTCCCGGGTTTGGACCGACCTCGACGTCAAGGTGGCGGACTGGGTGCGGGCGCAGCCCGGGGGGGACACGATCGACCGCTGCTGGCAGTGCGGGACCTGCACCGCCGGCTGCTGCATGCACACCGACTTCGGGCTGACGGAGTTCAACCCGCGGTATTTCATCTACCTCGCCCAGATCGGCTACGAGGAGGAACTGCGCCGCTACGCCCACACGATCTGGCGCTGCGTCTCCTGCAACAAGTGCGTGGAGCGGTGCCCGAAGGGCGTGAAGGTCGAGGAGGTGGTCCATACCATCGGCAGCTACCTCGAACGGACCGGGGCCGCGCCCGAGAGCCCCGCCGACCGGTTCGACCGGGCGTACACGGAGAACCTCCTGAATCGGGGGATCCTGGACGAAGCGGCCCTCTTCCGCACCTACGAGCGGCTCGAGGGCCGGAAGACGCCGACCCGCGAGCTCCTGCGGATGGGGCTCGCGCTCTTCACGAGCGGCCGGCTCCGCACGGGGCCGTTCGCCCACCGCACGCGCGGATGGGGGAAGATGCGCGAGGTGCTCCGGGCGAGGTTGGAGGAGGAGACCCGGCAGCGTCGCGTCCCGGTCCCCAAGCCCCCGGTCGGTGCCGGAGGGGGGCGATGAGCGCGAGCGCGGGGCGCGGCCCGAGCGACCCGGTCCCCGCCTACTATCCGGGCTGCTCGTTGGATGGGCTCGGGAAGGCCTACGAGGTCACTTGCCAGCAGGTGCTCGACCGGCTCGGGCTCTCGCTCGACCGGATCGTGGACTACAACTGCTGCGGCGCGACCGAGGTGAAGAACCTGAGCGAGGACGTCTCGGTCGCGCTGCCCGCGCGCAACCTGGCCCTCGCACGCTCCATGGACCGCCACCAGGTCGTCGCCGCCTGCAACGGCTGCGTCTACTCCCTTGCCCGCGCGAACGACGCGGTCCAGGGCCCCGCGACCCGGGACCGGGTCAACGCGATGCTGACCCAGGGGGGCGCGCCCGCCTACGACGGTAGCGCCTCGGTCCAGCACGTCCTCGAGTTCATCTACCAGCGGGCGGGGCCCGACCGGGTGCGCGCGGCGGTCCGACGGCCCCTCGCCGGGCTCACGGTCGCGCCGTACTACGGCTGCCTCTACACGCGACCGAAGCGGTACACGGGCGCGGGGAAGACGCCGGGCACCGATGACCCGGAGCACCCCCACTTCCTGGACGAGCTCCTCGTGGCGTGCGGGGCGAAGATCGTCCCGGAGTTCTCCGCCAAGACGATCTGCTGCGGCGGCGGCCACGCGCTGAGCGACCTCGAGGTCTCCGTCGCCTTCAGCGCGTCGATCCTGAACGAGGCGACCCGCGCGGGCGCCGACCTCGTGGCGACGATCTGCCCGCTCGGCCAGATCAACATCGAGAACCACCTCGACCGCGTCCGGGCCGCCTACGGGCCCGAGGTGATCCGGCCCGTGGCCTACTTCACCCAGCTGATGAGCCTCGCCTTCGGCGCCTCGGTCCGCGAGGCCCGCCTCGCCGACAACTTCTCCCGACCGGATTCCTTATTGCGGGCCCGAGGGTTCCCCTAGGGGAGTTCCACCATGGCGATCCTGAACGGATGCGAGCTGCCCGAGGACCGGGCCTACTTCATCGAGCGTACGCAGATGACGTGGGCGATGGTCGAGGGGGACCGCGTGACCGTCGGGCTCACCGACCCGGCGCAGACGCGCGCCGGCAAGATCCTCCACGTGCGCGTGAAGGCGGCCGGGACCGTGCGCGAGCGGGGCAAGCCGATCGCGACGGTGGAGAGCGGCAAGTGGGCCGGACCGGTCATGGCGCCGGTCTCGGGCACCGTCGTCGAGGCGAACGCGGAGGTCGAGAAGGACCCGACGCTCCTCAACACCGACCCCTACGGGCGGGGCTGGATCGTCCGCATGACCGCGACGAGCCCCGCCGAGCTCGCGTCGCTCCTCCGCGGCGAGGCCGCCCTGGCCCGGTTCAAGGAGATCCTCGAGCGCGACCAGATCCGGTGCGTCCGGTGCCAGGGGTGAGCGCGCGGGGAGCGATCGAACGATGAGCGGATCCGGGAGCACGAGCCCACCGAGCGACCCGACGGGGAAGAAGATCCTGATGATCATGACGACGGGGCCGGAGGACCCCGACAAGACCTACGCGCCGTTCTACACGGCGGCGCTCATGGCCGCCATGGAGATCGACACGACGATGTACTTCCTCATGCACGCGCCCGAGCTCCTCAAGAAGGGCGCGGCCGAGAAGATCCCGCTCAAGAAGGGGGGGAACCTCAAGATGTTCCTCGATATGGCGAGCGAGAACGGGGTCAAGTTCGTGGCCTGCGCCGAGAGCTGTCGCGACCTCTGCGAGATCGCCCCGGGCGAGCTCATCGACGGCGTGAAGCTCGTGGGGTCGGCGACGATGGCCGACCTCGCCCTCGAGGCCGACTCCGTCCTTTCCTTCTGAGCGGGGCCGGCGACCCATGCCGGCGACCTGGCGCTGGCTCGACCTGGGCGCCGTCGACGGCGCCACGATGGTCAACCTGTTCGTGGCGCTCGCGGGTCCCGTGGGCGCCGGCCGGTCCCCGCCGACCGTGATCCTGCTCCATCCGCAGGCCCCCTTCGCGAACGTCGGGTTCCACCAGGAGGCCGAACGCGAGGTCGACGTGGAGCACTGCCGGGCGCAGGGGATCCCCCTCGTCCGCCGCGTGGTGGGCGGTGGGGCGATCCTGGACGGACCGTGGGAGCAGGACTACATGGTCATCGTGCCCGCGGGCACCCCCGGGACCGAGGCGGGCATCGCGGCCTTCTACGAACGCTACCTCGAGCCCATCCGCGCGACGCTCGACCGCCTGGGGGTCCCGGCGGAGCGCTCCGGCGTGAACGATCTCGCCGTCCGCGGCCGGAAGGTCAGCGCCAACGGAGCGATGGCGCTCGAGGGCAGCTGGGTCCTCGTCGGCGACCTCCTCCTCGACCTCGACGTGCCGGCGATGAGCCGGGTCCTGCGCGTCCCCGACGAGAAGTTCCGCGGGAAGCTCGCCCAGGGGATGGGCGAGTGGCTCACCTCGGTGCGCGCCGAGACGGGCCGGCTCCCCGGGCGCGAGGAGGTCGGCCACCTCCTGCGCGAGGAGTTCGCCCGACGGTTCGCGGTCGAGCTCGTCCCGGGGGTCCTCCTCCCCGAGGAGGGATCCCGGCTATCCGAGCTCGTGCGGACCCGCACGACGGACGACTGGACGTTCCAGAAGGACCGGGCCCACGGCGCCCTCGACCGCGCCCCGGCGGAGGGTCGCGCGGTGAAGATCTCGAACGAGGCGGTGATCGCGCGGATCGACCGGAAGGCCGGCAAGCTCCTGCGCGTCACGCTGCTGCACACCCACGACCGGGTCGTGGAGGTCCAGTTCTCCGGCGACTTCTTCACCCAGCCGTTCGACGGCCGGCTCGCCGAGCTCGAGGCGGCGCTCGTCGGCGTCCCGCTCCGGCCGGACGACCTGGCCGGGGCGGTGTCGGCATGGTTCGCGGGATCGAAGGTCCAGCTCATCGGGGCGGGCCCGGAGGACCTTGTCCGCTCCGTCCTCGACGCCGCCGCGCTGCCGCCCGCGTCGAGCTAGGGACCGGGTCGCGTGCCCGCGGGGCGGCGGTCGAGCCACGGATCCCGCCCTCCCGCGGGGGCACCGACCGCCCTACGCGATCACGTGCCCGGACGCATCCACCGTGAGCCGCCCCCAGGAGGAGTCGGGGAGGACCCGGTGGTTCGTCCACGGGTCCCGGACGACCGCGCATCGTCCGAGGGGGGTATCGAAGGGTCCCGAGGCGAGGGTGCCCCCGGCGGACTCGACCACTCGGCACGCTCCGTCCCCCGACCTCACCTTGAGATCCCGCTCCAGAGCCCCCGGACCTTCGACGAGCACGAGCTCCGTGTCCGAGTCCGCCCTCTTGGGACCGGCCGATCCCCCCTCCCGGACCCACGCGCTCGGACGCCCAAGACGCGCGGGGTAGAACTCCCTCGCTTCCCTCAGGTTCGGCACCGGCGACGGCCCCCCTCCGGCGCGGGCGGGCGGACACCGGGAGACCCGCGCCCGCGCGCCCGCCACGGACTACTCGAAGGCTGGGAGGCGGGCCGTCGCTGCCCGGAGCTCCTCCCACTCCGCCCGACCCGGTTCCACGAGCAGGAGCGCCCCCGGGTCGCCCTCGGGCCATCGGAACGCCTCCTGGATCCGGTTCCCCTCCACGACGGCCGCCCACCGGCCACCGTCCGATCCGCCGTCGACGATCCAGAGCCCGTGCGGGCCGGCGACCCGGACCCGTCGGACGGAGGGGCCCGGGGGCTTCGGCAGCGGAGGAAGCTCCCTCCACTCGGGGGTCTCGATGCGAGGGGCAACCTCGTCGCGGAAGCGGGCCTCCTCGGCTTCGGTCGTCTCGCCCGGAAGGGCGCGGAAGAGGCCCGCCCGCTCGAAGCCCTCGACGAGCGCGGGGGCGATGTGCTCCGGGGCGGGGCACCCTCCGGTCTCCTCCTCCCACGAGGTGATCCAGCGCCCCATCTCCCGGAGGAGCAGGGGTCGGAGCGCCGGGTCCGGCAGCCGGAGGAGGTCCGCCATCGTCTCCCGGTCGGCGCGGAGGAGCCACCCGCCGACGATCAGGTGGGCCCCCTCCCAGTCCCCGCCGGCGTTCCCGGAGAACTTGCGGTCCCCGACGACCAGGTCGCACGGGGGCCGCACCGAGGCCTCGAGGCCGAGCTGGCGCGCCGCCCGGGCCACCGCCCCGAGGACCCGGGCGAGGTCCGCGGCCCCGCCGGCGGCGGTCGCTTCGTCCCGGTAGACGAGCTGGTAGAAGATCTGGTCCGGGTCGAGGTACGTCGTGCCGCCGCCCTCCACCCGCCGGAGGACCGGCAGGGGCCGTCGGGCGAGGAACCCCGGCTCGAGCTCCTCGGCATAGGACTGGTGGTACCCGAGCGAGATGTACGGTGCGGAGGGCCGCGCGAGCAGGAGCGTGTTCGGGACCGACCCGTCGGCGACCGACGGGGCGACCGCCTCCGCGAACGACTGGGCCCGCTCGGGCGGGCACCTTCCGAGGTCGAGGAGCCTCCAGGTCGGGAGGGCTCCGCCGCGGTCCGGCGGGGCCCCGGGGGGCACCGGGCTCACGGGACGGCCGCGGGGCGCGGAGGCGCGTTCCCCCGGCCGGGCCCCGCCGGGTCCTCCGGCCGCATCCGGAAGAGCCAGCCCTCGCCCAGGGGGTCGTCGTGGATCGGTCTCGGGTCCCCCCGCAACGGCTCGTTCGTCGCGACGACGGTGCCCGGCGCCGGCAGGGGGAGGTGGCCGACCCACTTGCCGGATTCGATCGAGAACGCCGGTTCCCCGGCGGCGTACCGGTGGCCGACGGTCGGGGGACCGTAGAACGCGACCGGTCCGATCCGGCCCCGGGCCTCCCGCGTGAGCCCGACCGTGAACGACCCGTCCGGCTCCTCCCGCATCCACAGGTCCGGCCCGGCCGGGCAGGCCGGTCCGGTGGCGACCGGCCCCGGGTCCATCGGCGGCTAGCGGGGGGGCGGAGCGGCCGAGGTGCTCCGTCCGAGCTGCTTCATCAGGACGAGCATCACCTTGAGCCCCCGCTGGGTCTCGGGGTCCCGGAGCGCGTGGCCGAGCGCGAAGATGCCCGAGACGTCCGGGACCTGGGCGATGGCCTTCTCCCGGGCCGCCGGGTCGGCCAGCAGCGCGGACGTGTCCGACAGCATGGCGAGCGTGGGGCCGGCCTTGACCGCGGCCCGGACGAGCGGTTCGATCTCCTCCTTCGGCGGCAGCGACTCGGCGAAGTGGACCCAGCCGATGGCGCTCGCCCCGGCGTGGGCGATCATGCCGTCGGTCGTCGCCTGGGCCACGCCGACCAGCCCCTCGGCGAGGGTGACGAGCGTCTCCAGCGCACCCGTCTCCTTCCACTCGGCGAG
Organism: Thermoplasmata archaeon; assembly: GCA_027314915.1. Classification (GTDB taxonomy): domain Archaea; phylum Thermoplasmatota; class Thermoplasmata; order Lutacidiplasmatales; family UBA184; genus JAKIVR01. The sequence continues at coordinate 11,349 of DAHUZZ010000002.1, forward strand.
CCGGTCGAGGAGGTAGAGGACCGCGTCCCGGCGCCGCTCGTCCTGGGCGACCCAGTCGAGGAGCGAGAGGGCGCCGATGAGCGTCGTGCCGGCCGAGCCGAGCATCCGGTCCGTCACCGCGTCGGCCACCCCGACCGCCCCCTCGGCGAGCGAGAAGAGGCGGTCGAGGGTCCCGTCGGCCTGCCAGCGGGCGAGCCGTTCGTCGAGGAGCCGCCGCGCCTCGGCCGGGTCCGGAGCCGAGGTCGCCGGGGGAGCGGTGGGCGGGGGAACTACGGGGGTGGCCATGCGCGTCTCCCCCCCTCAGAACAGCGCCCGCGCCGTGAGGTCCCAGTACGTCCGGTTGTAGATCGTCTTGTTCCAGTAGTGGGCGAAGGAGGGGGTGGGCGGGTGCGGGGGGTGCAGGTAGTCGAACTTGATGTACGTCGCCTGCGAGAGCCCCGTCATGATCCAGCAGTAGACCCGGCCCTCGTACCGCGCCGTCGGCGTCTCGCCCCGCACCATCGACGCGACGTTCTGGGTGACGACCTCGGCCTCGTAGTCGGCGGTCGACCCGGCCTTCGAGATGGGGATGTTGGTCGCATCACCGAGGACGAAGATGTTCTCCTTCCCCTCGGCCTTCAGGCTGTACCGGTCCGTCGGGATCCAGTTCCCCTTGTCACCGAGTCCCGACGCGCCCACGAAGTCGGCGCCGCGGTGGGCGGGGATCGCGATCAGGAGGTCGTAGGGCAGGGTGTCCCCCTCGACGGCCTTGATCGTCTTCGCGGCGGGGTCGATCTTGTCGACGTTGAACGGGACATGGATGCTGATGCCGCGCTCGCCCATGAGGCGTGTCATCGGCTGGGCGACCGTGTCGATCCCGAAGACCTTCGGGATCGGGTAGGTGTAGTGGATCTCGCACTTGTCGCGGATCCCCCGCCCGCGCAGGAAGTCGTCCAGCATGAACGTCACTTCCAGCGGGGCGACCGGGCACTTGTAGGGCATCCCGGCGACCGACACCACGATCCGGCCGCCGGTGAAGCCGTGCAGCGCGGCGCGCAGCTTCTTCGCGTTGCCGAGATCGTAGAAGCTGTGGGCGCCCTCGGCGAAGCCCGGCGTCAGCTCGGGGTGGAGGACGGAGCCGCTCGAGAGGACGAGGAGGTCGTAGCCGAGCTCCTTGCCGCCCTTGAGCAGGAGCTTGTTCGCGGCCGCATCGACCTTCTCGACTTCCGCCCGGACGAGCTGCACCGAGCGGTGCAGGAGCTGGCTCTCGTCGCGCTGCGTCTCCTCCGGTCGCATCTTCTCGAAGACGACCATGAGGTAGCCCGGCTGGTAGGCGTGGACCCCCTCCCGGTCGACCAGCTGGATCGAGACCTGCCCGCTCGCCACCTCCGCGTCGAGCGCCCGGCGAATCCGGTTCGCCACCGTCGTTCCGCCGATGCCGCCTCCGACCACCACGACCCGTTTCGCCACGTTCTTTCCTCCTGTGTTACTCGTGCGTCTTCTGGACCACGTACCGGTCGAACCCCGAGTCCGATCGGAACTCGACCAACCGATGCCCCGCCTTCTCGAGCCACATCGGCACGTCCTTCCGGGAACCCTCGTCGCTCGAGAGCAGCTCGAACTCCGTCCCCACCGGCTCCTCCCGGATGACGCGTACGAGCTCCATGAGGGGACCGGGACACCAGCTGCCCCGCGCGTCGACGATGAGCCGCGAGGCCGCCGGAGGGTTCGTCGCCGTGCCCGGGGGCGGGTCGGCGCCGCTCATATGAAGTAGGTCACGTTCGCCGACCTCGTCCGGTCCACGAACGTCGCCACCCCCGTCACCCCGTCCACGATCGGCTCGAGGTCGCCCGGCGCGAGCCCGAGGACGTCCATCGACTGCGAGCACGCGTAGATGTGGAGCTCGCCGATGGACTTGGCCATCTGGAGGATCGCCCTCCAGGAGGGCGCCTTCTTCGCGCGGAGGGCCGCTTCGAGGCGGCTCCCCTCCTCGCCGTGCCCGGGGCTCACCACGGCCGGCTCCGATCCGGAGCTCTTCCGGAACGCGAGCAGCCCCCAGTAGCTCGCGAAGACGTCGACGCGCATCCCCATCGCCACCGCCCCGCTCACGAGGGTGGCGAACGGGAGCAGCTTGTCGGCCGAGTTCTCGGTGAGGACGACGGCCATCTGCTCCGCGGGGGAGGCCCCGACATCCCCCACGGAGACACCTTCCCCCGGGACAACCGACCCTGCCCCGTCAGATGAACAGGGTGAGGGCGTCCGGCCGGGACGCGAGTTCGAGGTAGGTGCTCGCCCCGATGATGTCGTCGACCTCGTTGACGAGGCTCGTCTTCGTCAGCCCGAACATGTCCATGGTGGGCGAGCAGGCGTGGATGTGGACCCCGGCCTGCTTCGCCTGCTGCATGAACTGCTCGACCGTCGGGAACTTCGAGGTGATCGCCTTCCGGATCTCCGGCGGGAAGACCTCCATCGACTTCTCCCGTCCCTGGGGGGTCAGCAGCTGCATCCCCCAGAACGTGAAGTACATGTGGGCGTCCATCCCGAGCGCACGCGCGGTGGTCGCCAGGATCAGGGAGGGGTAGGCCATGTCTGCCCCGCCCTTCGAGACGACCAGGATCAGGGACTTCTTGCCCTCCTGCTTCGCGTGTTCGATCGTCGACGTCGCCTTGGTGTCGGGAGCTGCTCCTGCTGTCATGGACCGTTAGGTTCGTCCCCTGCGCTCACTTGTGCTCGAGGACGAATCGGTAGGTCCCCGCGTCCTCGGAGTTCTCCCGGAGGGGGTGCCCCGTACGCTTGGAGAAGGCCACGAAGTCCGAGGGGGCGGCCGGGTCGTCGGCGAGCACCTCGAGCAGCTCGCCCGACTTCAAGGTCTCGAGCATCGAGCTGGCCTTGAGGATCGGCATGGGACAGAACAGGCCCCGGGCGTCGAGATGGGCGGAGGAGTTCGATGGAGACACTGACACACCGTAGCGCGGGGAAGCGCCGGGGCGTATTTTGAGTTTACGATTGTCCAACGAGGATCATGGGCCCGCGTTCGCGTCGCCGGCCGCCCGGACCACGAAGTCCCGCCGCTCGACGACGGCGGCCTTCGGGACGGTGAGCGTGTTCCGGTAGGCCGGGAAGAGGTCCGGCCCGTACCGCCCGGCGAGCGGGGCGTTCTCGTCGGAGAAGGCGATCTCCCCGATCGCCAGGAACTCCTCGTCCTCGCGCAACAGCACGCCGGCCGCATGGAAGACCGGCCCGGGGAGCCGCTCGGGACGTTCGGGGAACATCAGCGGGTTCGGGTCACGGTAGCGCAGGTAGACGACCCGGAGCTCCCGGGGGGCCGCCCCGGGGCCCGCCGGAGCGCCCTGCATCGGGAGGGGAACGAACGGGGGTGGGGGCCCGGATTCCTCGGTCATGACATCGAGACCACGCGCTCGGCGGCCATGATCTCCACCATGAGCTCCTCGGGGGTGAGCACTCGGACCGCGTCGTCCGGGGGGACCGCAAGGCCCCGGCCGGCCGCGTCCTCGGCGAGCACCCACCGGGGACCCCGGGGGGCCGTAGATCCGCCCGGCCGCTCCGCCTCGTAGCTCCCGCTGCCGAGATACACGCTCACGAGCTCGATGCCCTCGTCGGCGAGCCGGCGACCGAGCTGATCGAGGATCGGGATCTCTTCCGCCGGAGGAGCGTCCGTCCGGACCACGATCCACCGGCGCGGGAGGGCGGCGGCCGGGGTCAGAAGGGCACCACCCGCCCGGCCCGGTAGAGCCAGTCGGCCGACTCGGCATCGTCCACGAAGCGGACGGGGAGCCCCTCGACCAGTCGCTCCGGGCCGAGCCCCCGACATTCGAGCGACGGTCGATGGACCAGCGCGGGCGCGTCGGGGGTCACGATCCCGGCGAGCGTCCGCCCGAGGGGAGGGGCGAGCCGGTAGGGTTCCTGGCCGCGCACGAGGGCCCGGACGCCCTCGGCCAGGAACAGGAGGCGTACGGGACGGTCGAAGGCGGCGGCCATGGACGCCACGCGGACGGCCTCGGAGAGGTGCACCGTCGAGTGCGGCGGCCGCCGGATCCACAGGAGGAGGGACGGCGGGGGCTCGCTCATCCCTCCCCCGTCAGTCCCAGGAACCGGTCGCAGTCGGAGAGAAGGTCGACGAGGTCCTCGAGCGTCCCGTTCCGCGCGTGGGGAAGGAGCTCTTCCTCCTCGAGCCCCCGGAACCGGGCGCAGGTGCCGCAGTTCACGAGCTCGACCGACGCGGGCAACCCCGCGATCCGGTGCAGGACGCTCTCCTCCGGCGCGGAGAGCAGGGCGCGGCTCGAGCAGTAGACCCCGTCCGCGAGCAGGAACATCGTCACGGAGTGGCCCTGCCGTGCGGCCGCCGCCGCCAGGTCCACCGCAGTCTCGACGATCCGGTGCTGGACCGGCGAGGCGAAGAGGAGCATCCCGAGGCGACCCATCAGCGCTCCGGGGCCGCCCCTTCGAGGCGCCAGCCGGCCCGGGTGCAGACGTAGATGCGGCCGTCGATCTCGACCCGGCCGCCCAGGTCGACCGAGCTGTCGTAGAAGAGCCGGTTCAGGACCGCGACGTGGGAGGGGTCCTCCGGCCCGGCGCCCGACTCCGCCCGTTCCGCTTCGAAGGGGTCGCCGACCGCCCGGAGGATCCGGACCCTCGAGGGGCGCGGAGCGTCGCCCGCGCTCACCGGGACCGGTCCGTGCCCGCCGCGGGGCCGTCGGTACGGTCGGCGGGCATTCCGCGGGCGCGCCGGAGCCGGTCGAGCAGGAGCCGCACCCGGCTCGCGAGCAGCGCCGTCTCCGGGGTGTGCAGCTCCTCGATCCGCCCGGCGTCGGCCAGCGCCGGCAGGCCCGGGAACACGGGCAGGCTCCCGAGGTACGGGATTCCCATCCGGGTCGCGAACTCCGGGCCGCGCGACGGGCCGAACAGCTCGATGCGCTCCCCGTGCGGGCAGGTGAGGTAGGCCATGTTCTCGATGAGCCCGAGGATCGGCGCGTCAAACGTCTTCGCCATCGTCGCCGTCTTGGCCACGACCTCGGCCGAGAGCTCCGTCGGGGCGGTCACGACCACGACCCCATCGGGGTCCAGCGACTGGAAGACGGTCATCGGCGCATCGCTCGTCCCCGGCGGGAGGTCGACCACGAGGTAGTCGAGCTCGGGCCAGTCGGTGTCCTTGAACAGCCCGCGGATGGCGCTGTTGATCATCGGGCCCCTCCAGATGAGCGGGATCTGGGTCGCCGCCGTGACCGAGGCCATCGACATCACCGCGATCCCTCCGGCGGTGCGCAACGGCTGGATGCGGGCGCCGTCCGGCGTCAGACGGGGGACCTCGTGGAATCCGAAGACGCGGGCCATCGAAGGTCCGGTGATGTCGGCGTCGAGGATACCGACGCGCGCGCCGTCCCGGTGGAGCTCGTTCGCGAGGAGCGCGGAGACGAAGGTCTTGCCGACCCCGCCCTTGCCCGAGAGCACGGCGAGCACCGCCCGGATCCGGGTACGGTCGAGCCGGCCGATGGGGCTCTCGGCGTCGCTCGGACGGATCGCGCCCGGACGGCCGCCCGCCATCGGGAGCGCCACGGGGCCCGCGGATCCGGAGGGGGACCCCATCGTCGGTGCAACCTCCCCGGCTACGTAACTCCTCGCCGGACCACGGGCCGAACTAGAGCAATTATACGGGAGGCGTATTGCCGGGCCGTCGACCCAGGGGGACGACGCGGTATGGACGAGAGGGCTCGGGTGCGATTCGAGTGCCGTTCGCTGGGGAATGCGTGCGAGTGGGCGCTCGCGGCCCGCACGACCGAGGACGTCCTCGAGCGGGTCCGGGACCATATGCGGTGCGCCCACGCTCAGCCCGAGCTCCCCGCGGACCTCGCCCGCCAGGTCCGGGCGTCCGTTCGGTCCGGCTGACCGCCGCGAGGTCGGGGATGGTCGGGCGCCTCTCCATCGCGGATGCGCTCGGGGCCGATGCCTTCGACACCGACTCGATCGCGCACCTTGCGCTCTCGGACCCCCAGCTCTGCGTCACCTGCGCCCGCCGGCCGTGCATCCAGGTCTGCCCGGCCGAGGTCTACCACTGGGAGGAGGGGCGTCTGCGGATCAGCTACGAGAACTGCCTCGAGACCGGGGCGTGCCGGATCGCCTGCCACGTGCTCGGGAACCGGGCCCTCGTGTGGAACTATCCGGCCACCGGCCATGGCGTGCAATACCGCTACGGCTGAGCGGTCCGGAGCTCCGACCGGCCCCGGCCCAAAGAATTTGGACAATTGTCGAAAGGCTTTTCCTGAGCCACCCCTACCCGCGTCCGTGCATCCCCGTGGCACGGCCACCGGCCCGCGCGGCGGGGGGCCCCGGCGGTAGGAGAACGGATGCCGACCTTTGTGCGGACGGACAAGTGCAAGGGCTGCATGGAATGCGTTCGGATCTGTCCGAGCGACATCATGCACATCGACCCCGAGCAGGGGCGCGCCTACAACATCGAACCGGCCATGTGCTGGGAGTGCTTCGCCTGCGTGAAGGCCTGCCCCGAGGCGGCGATCGAGGTCCGCGGCTACGCGGACTTCGCCCCGCTCGGCCACTCCGTCCAGCCGACGCGGACCCCCGACAAGATCGAGTGGAAGATCCGCATGCGGAACGGGGACCAAAAGGAGTTCACCTTCCCGATCCGCACGACCCCGTGGGGCTCGATCCGGGCGCCCCAGGAAGGGGCGTCCCCGAGCGCGGAGGCCCGGTCCGGCGAGCTGCTCTCGTTCGAACCGGACTACCTGGCGGTCGAAGCGTTGCCGACCCTCCCCCGGAGACCCACCACGGCGTAGGAGGGAGGAGGGGCCCGTGAGCGAACCCGGAGCGGAACCCGTCACGCACGAGGTCGACTGCGACCTCCTGATCATCGGCGGCGGCTTCGCCGGCTGCGGCGCCGCCTTCGAGGCCCGGTACTGGGGGCGCGACCTCAAGGTCGTGGTCGCCGAGAAGGCGGCGATCGAGCGGAGCGGCGCCGTCGCGCAGGGGCTGAGCGCGATCAACTGCTACATGGGGATGCGCTGGAACGAGAACCAGCCCGAGGACTTCGTCCGGTACGTCCGCAACGACCTCATGGGACTCTCCCGCGAGGACCTCGTCTACGACATCGCGCGCCACGTCGACTCCACGGTGCACCTGTTCGAGGAGTGGGGTCTTCCGATCTTCACCGACCCCCAGACCGGCCGGTACGTCCGCGAGGGCCGCTGGCAGATCATGATCCACGGCGAGTCGTACAAGCCGATCATCGCCGAGGCGACCCGGAAGTCGGTGGACGAGGTCCACGAGCGGATCATGGTCACGCACCTGCTCCCGGCCGCCGACGACCCCCACCGGGTCGCCGGCGCCGTCGGGTTCAGCGTCCGGGACGGCTCCTTCTACGTCTTCCGGGCCAAGGCGGTCATCGTGGCGGCGTCCGGCGCCTCCCACATCTACCGGCCGCGCTCGGCGGGCGAGGGCGCCGGAAGGACGTGGTACCCGCCCTGGGCGAGCGGCTCGGCCTACGCGCTGCTCATCCAGATGGGGGCCGAGATGACCCAGATGGAGAACCGGCTCGTCGTCACGCGCTTCAAGGACGGCTACGGTCCCGTCGGGGCGTGGTTCCTCCTCCTCAAGGCGATCGCGACGAACGCCGCCGGCGAGAGCTACGAGACCTCTCGGCTCCCCGAGCTGCGGGAGCGCGTCGGCGCCTACGCCGACGCGAAGCCGATGCCGACCTGCCTGCGGAACCACCTCATGCTGCAGGAGATCCTCGCCGGTCGGGGACCCATCCTCCTGCACACCGAGCGGGTGCTGGACACGCCCGAGAAGGAGTCCATCGGCTGGGAGGACTTCCTGAACATGACCATCGGGCAGGCGGTGACTTGGGCCTCCCAGGGCATCGAGCCGAAGAGCGTGCCCTCCGAGCTCATCCTCTCCGAGCCCTACGTGATGGGTTCCCATGCGGTCTGCGCGGGCGCGTGGACGAGCGGACCCGGCGACCTTTCCGAAGCGGAGTACCGGTGGGGGTACAACCGCATGACCACGGTGGCGGGCCTCTTCGGTGCGGGCGACACCGTCGGGGGTTCGGCGCACAAGTTCTCGAGCGGATCGTACACCGAGGGGCGGCTCGCCGCGAAGGCGGCGGTCGCGTTCCTCCGGGACCATCCGGATCCGGTCCCCGTCCGGGCGGCCGACGTGGAGGGGTTCCGGCGGAAGATCTTCGCCCCGCGGGAACACTGGGAGGTGGAGGGCCCCCAGGTCACCGCGGGCACGGTCCATCCGGAGGTGCTCTTCCCCGACCAGGGATTGACCCGTCTCGAGAAGATCATGGACGAGTACGGCGGGGGGGTCAGCGCGAACTACTCGACCAGCCGCAACCTCCTCGAGCGCGGGCTCGGCCACCTGGCGGCGCTGCGCCACGACATGTCCCGGCTCGGCGCGCGCGACCTGCACCAGCTCCAGCGGGGCTGGGAGCTCGACCACCGGCTCTGGACCGCGGAGGCCGTCCTGCGCCATACGCTCTTCCGGGAGGAGACCCGCTGGCCCGGCTACTACTACCGGGCCGACTTCCCGCACGTGGACGATGCGCGCTGGAAGTGCTTCGTGAACTCGACCTACGCTCCCGCCACGGGAGAGTGGCAGGTGTTCACCCGGCCCTACCGCGCGCTCTTCTAGGGACGGCCCGAGGGCGGGGACGGGTCGAGGGGGAGGCGTGGTCGACTGGGGGGAGCGGCTCCGCGGCGACCCCACGGTGCTCGCCGGAGCGCCTTCCGGGGCGCTCCACGAGGTCCTGGACGAGGTGGCGGCGGCCTTCGACCGCAGACCCTGGCCGCCCCTCGTCGAGGTCGGCTCCGACCGGCCCATCCAGGTGATCGGCGACAGCCACGGGGACTATCCGGCGGTCCACGCCGCGCTCTCCTTCGCCCGCCGCGGCGACCCGCCCGACCGGTTCATCGGTCTCGGGGACTACGTCGACCGCGCGACCCGGAGCCAGCCGGACCCGAAGGCGCTCCCGAGCGGTTCGGTGTGGAACGCGGCCTACCTGTTGTCCTGGACCGCCCACGCCCCGGACGAGGTGATCCTGCTCCGGGGGAATCACGAGGCGACGCGCCAACTCCCGGTCCCCGGGCCGACGCTCCTGCGGGAGCTCCGCCGGGCCTACCCCGCGGAAGAGGCGCTCGGCCTGTGGGAGCGGCTCGTCGGCCTCCTCGAACGGCTGCCCCTCGCCGCGCGGACCGAGCACGGCGTCTTCCTCGCCCACGGGGGGATCCCCCCGGCGGGCCGGCTCGACCCGGCGGGCTGGAACTCCGGGGACCTCGAGCTCCTCGAGGGGCTCCTCTGGGGCGACCCCGACCTCGACTACGAGGACCGGTCCGTGGGACATCCCTACACCGTGGAGGAGTTCGCCGCGTTCCTCCGCGCGATCGGTTGCCGCGCGATGATCAAGGGCCACGCGCCCGGCCACTCGGGCCGGGCCATCTACGGCGGCACCCTGCTCACGGTGCACACGAGCGACCTGTTCGCGACCCACGGCGAGGGGGGCGTCCTCCTCGCGGAGATCCCTCCCCTGGGCCGGTTCCGGGAGCTCGACGACGTCGTCCTCCGCGCCTGGGGCGGGACGACGTGGACGCGCCGACCGATCCGCGGCCTCGTCCGGGGGGCCGCGGCGACCGAGCCGGGATCGTCACGGGCCGAGCGGGTGCTCTCCGGGAGCGGGGCCTGAAGGGTTCGGGGGCGAGCGCGCTCGGGCGGACGCACGGAGATCCTCACAGATCACGAAACCATGGCCGAAACGTTGCGCATCGGGGTGGCGGTCAAGCACGGCGTCGATGTCACGCTCACCCGGGCCGATCGGGCCACCGGGCGGGTCGATCTTGCGGGGGCGCCCCGGAAGACGAGCGACTTCGACAAGAACGCGGTCGAGGAGGCGGTGCGCCTCCGGGAGAAGCACGGTGGGACCGTCACGGCGATCACCGTCGGCGGCCCGGCGGCGCGCGAGGCGCTGCGGGAGGCCCTGGCGATCGGAGCCGATGAGGCGGTGCTGGTCACCGCCGAGAGCTGGTCCACCTGGGACACCCGCGCCGTCGCCCGGCTCCTCGCCGGCGCCTACCGGACGCTGGGCGGGTTCGACCTCTTCCTCGTCGGCGAGGGGAGCACCGACCATTTCGGCGGGCTGGTCGGCCCGCGGATGGCCGGCGAGCTCGGCATCGCCGAGGTCGCGAGCGTCCGCAAGGTCACGATCGAGGGGCGGGCGGTGCTCGCCGAGAAGGACCTCGAAAAGGAGGTCGAGGTCGTGCGGGCGAAGTTCCCCGTCGTCCTGACCGTCGGCCAGGAGATCAACACCCCCCGGCTTCCCACCTTCATGGCGAACCTCAAGGCCTCGAAGAAGGAGGCGAAGGTGCTCGCCCCCCCGGACGTCGGGCTGGCGCCCGACTCCCTGGCACCGGTCGTCGTGGTCGAGAAGGTGGCGGTGCCCGAGATCCCCCGGAAGCAGGTCGCCCTCGCCGGCGCCTCCGCCGAGGAGATCGCGAAAGGGCTCCGCGAGGCGCTGCGTGCGGAGGGGCTCGTGCCATGAGCCCCGAGCGCATCGTCGCCGTCTCCGAGGAGCCCGCGCTCCTGCCCGACCTCGTCCGGGTGGGCCGCAGCGTGGGCGCGGATCCCTCCGACCGGGTCGTGGCCGTACTCCTTCCGGGGGTGCCCGGCGACGCGGCGGACCGCGCCCGCGCGGCGGGCGCCCACGAGGTCCACCGGCTGGTCGCGCCCGCGAGCACCGACCCCCACGTCCTCACGTCGGCCCTCGAGGAAGTGGTCCGCACGCTCGCCCCGACGCTCATCCTCGTCGGTTCGACCAAGCGGGGGCGGGAGCTCGCCGGCCGGCTCGCGGGACGACTCGACCTGCCCGCGGCGAGCGGCGTCACGGCGCTCCGGACCGAGGGCGGAGCGCTGCTCCTCGACCGCGAGGCGCTCAGCGGCAATGCGGTCGCGACCGAGCGGATCGAACGCCGGCCGGCCGTCCTCGCGCTGCTCCCCGGCACGACCGCCCCGTCCCCCTCCGTCGCCCCGCCCGGGCCGGCCGAGGACCGGACCGTCGCTCCCGTCCCGCCGCTCACCGAGACCGTGGAGGTGCGCGCGAAAGCGGGCGGGCAGCTCGAGATCGAGAAGGCGGACCGGATCGTCACGATCGGCCGCGGCCTCAGGAAGAAGGAGGACCTCCCCCTCATCGAAGCGCTCGCCCGGGCGCTCGGCGCCGAGGTCGGATGCACCCGGCCGCTCGCGGCCGACGCCGGATGGCTCTCCGACGACCACTGGATCGGGCTCACGGGCCACCGGGTCCACCCGAAGCTCTACGTCGCGGTCGGGGTCTCGGGCGCGGTCCAGCACCAGGTCGGGATGCGCTCCGCGCAGGTCGTGGTCGCGGTCAACAAGGACCCGAACGCCCCGATCTTCGCCCAGGCGGACTACCGGATCGTCGGCGACCTCTACCAGATCGTCCCGGCGCTGACGAAGGTGTTCTCGACCTGAGCCGTCGGCGGGGCCGGGCGGCCCTCACAGCGTGCGCATCGCCTGCAGCAGGTCGCGGGCGAGCGTGAGGGTCGACACCTTCCCGGCACGCACCGAGCGGAGCACGCCGTTCAGGTGCGGCCGCTCCGAGCCGTCGATGAAGTACGCACGGTGCAGGAGACTAGAGAGCATCTCCGGGTAGAGGCCGTAGAGGCGCCGGTTGCGGAACACCTTGGGGGCGCGGCGGTACGTCTGGAGGTCGCGGAGGACGAAGCTCGCGGCCAGGCGTTCCCCGTAGCGCGCGAGGTACTTCGCCGAGCCGTCGTGGTCGCGGCTCGCCTCCGCGGCGACCTCGCCCGCCAGCCGGCCGGACTCGAGCGCGAAGTCCATCCCCCGGAGGGTGAGGCCGGCGTTGACGAACATCTGCCCGGCGGACCCGGCGACGAGATACCCGTCGCCCGAGAGCGCCGGGAGCGCCTCGCGCCCCCCCTCGTTCACCACGCAGCCGCTGTACTCGAGGAGCGTCCCCCCCTCGAGGTACCGGGCGATCAGGGGGTGCTGCTTGAACTCCTCGAGGACCTCGTACATCGCCACGCCGCGCGCGAGGACCGACCCGAGGTTGAGGATCATCCCGACGGAGAGGGTGTCGCGGTTCGTGTACAGGAACCCGCCGCCTTCCACGCCGGCCGGCAGGCCGGTCGCGGCCATCTGGAACCCCTCGTTCCCGCGGAGCTGGAACCGCCGTTCGACCTCGCCCGGCGGAAGCCCGATCACCTGCTTCACGCCGATGCCGACCGTCTCGGGCGCGAGCTCCGGGGCGAGCCCGGCCCCCCGCGTGCTGGTGGCGTTGAACCCCTCCGCGACCACGGTGACCCGGGCCCCGAGCACCTCGGAACCGAGCCGGATGCCGACCACGCGGCCGTTCTCCCGGGCGAGCCCGTCGACCCGGGAGCCGTACACGACGGTGGCCCCCGCGGACTCGGCCTTCGCGGCGAGCCAGGGATCGAGCCGCGCGCGAAGGACGCTGAACGAGTTGAACGGCGGCGCCGCGAACGCGGCGTCGTAGTAGTCGAGGCTCGTCGCCTGGGTCCGGGTGAGCAGCGTGACGACGTTGCGGGAGATCGCCCGCTCCACCGGGGAGGGCTCCTCCTCCCAGAACCGGGGGAACATCCGGCCGAGCGCGTGCGTGTACAGCAGCCCGCCCGAGAGGCCCTTCGAACCGGACCGCGCCCCCCGCTCGACGAGGACCACCTGGGCCCCGGCCCGGGCCGCGGCGTAGGCGGTCGCCGCACCGGCGAGGCCCGCCCCCACCACCGCGACGTCGACCTGGTCCACGGGCGGGGGACGAGGGCCCGGTCTTCTTGGGTCTTTCGCCGTCGGCCCCCCAGGGCGCCCGCGCACCGCCCGCACTCCGTTCGGCGGCGGGGCGCGCCCGGATCGGACCCGGGGCGCCCCCGGGCACGGTGCGCCGGCGGTGCGCCGGACGCTTCCGGAGCCCGTGACTAAGAATTAGGGACCACCTTATATTGTCGGGCCGGATGGACCGGCCCCATGGAAGTGCTCCAGCGGCTCACGCGCCGGCAGGTCGAAGCGCTCGAGGCGGTGCGGGACCGCGAGAGCCCCCCGCGGGGCGCCCCCCTGAGCGCCATCGCCCGGGCGCTCCGGGTCACCCCGCCGTCGGCGCTCGACCACCTCACCCAGCTGGAGTCCCTCCGGCTCGTCACGCGCTACCGCGGGAAGTCCCGGCTCACGAGCCAGGGGCGGGAGACGCTCGTCGAGTACCGGCGGCATCATCGCATCGCCGAGGGCATGTTCAGCCGTCTCGGCCTCTCGCCCCACGACACCTGCCGGGCCGCGCAGGAGGTCGACCTCGCCCTCTCGCACCGGACGGTGGAGCGGCTCTGTCGCGCCGAGGGTCACCCCTCGACCTGCCCCCACGGCGAGCCCATCCCCGGGTGCGCCACGCGCGATCGGGGCCGTTGACGGTCCACCATGTCGATCTTCGATACGATCCTCGCACTGTTCAACGGGGCGTCGGCGGCGGGCCTCTCGATCCCCGTGATCCTGGTCATCGGGCTCATCCTGGGACTGCTCCACGGGGCCACGCCCGACGAGCACACCTGGCCCATCACCTTCAGCTACTCGATCGGGAGCTACAGCAGCCGGGGCGGGGCCCGGGCCGGACTGATCTTCTCGACCGGGTTCACCGTCCAGCGGGCGATCCTGACCGCGCTCGGCTTCCTCGGCCTCGCGTCGGTGTACACCGCCTACAACCTCGACGGGTACGTCTACCTCCTCGTCGGGTTCGTGATGCTCGTGGCGGGCTGGTACCTGCTGCGCGGCTCGGACATCCACCTTCCCCTCGATCGGGCGATGGAGCGGGTGTTCGGGCGGTTCTTCCAGGAGCACACGCACCACACCTACGCCGCCGGGGAGGGTCCGCCGCCGGAGGGCCCGGTCGCCGCCGTTCCGGCCCGCATGGCGCTCGTCCACGGCTTCGTGGCGGGATGGGGGGTGGGGGGTTTCGCGGTCATCCTCATCTTCGTCCTGGCCCCCCGGATGCCCAACGTCGGCTGGGCGGCGCTCGTCGGCGTGATGTTCGGCCTGGGCTCGATGGTGATGCAGATCGTGACCGGCGCGCTCTTCGCCCGGCTCGCCCGCGTGAAGAAGCTCAGCGAGGGGCAGATCCAGCAGATCGGCCGGAGGACGGCGGCCCGGACGCTCTACCTCGGCGGGTTCGCGTTCATGCTCGTGGGATCGATCGTGGCGGCGCTCCCCTGGCTCCAGGGGTACTACCTCAACACGGGCAACCCCGTGCCGAACCTGAACCAGGTCGGCTACGCGACGGTGCTCATCGTCCTCGTCGTGGGGGTGATCGGGGGCCACAGTCTCTGGCAGGCCTATCAGGAGACCACCCACCCCGGCCGGGGACCGCCCCCGGGCGTCGGCGCGACGACGACCCGGCCGGGCGGAAAGCGCGTGCCGCCCCCGTGATCTCCGCGGACCCGGTCCCCGGGGATCCCCCACGGGGCGGTCCCGAGTCCGGACAATGGTCTAATATTCGGCGGGCGGCCATTCCGGCCGTCGGGAGGGGCTCGTGGAGCTCGAAACGCTCAAGGGGATCGTGCCGGCGGTGCTCGCGACGCTCGGCGCCCAGGAGTCCGTCTACTGCGAGCACGGCATCATGCTCTACAAGGACCCGAGCGTGGGCGTGGGGCGCAAGACCATCCAGTCCGGCGGGCTGTTCGGGACGCTCAAGCGCTCGACGCTGGGCGGCGTGCCGTTCTTCCTCGCGGAGTTCACGGGGCCCGGCAGCGTCGCCTTCTCGCGCGATGGCGTCGGCGAGATCCGCGACTTGGAGCTCGCCCCCAACGAGGTCCTCGACGTCGCGGAGGGATCGCTGCTCTGCGCCGAGAACCGGATCCCCTACGACATGCTCTACGTCAAGGGGACGAACCGACCGGGCCGGATGATGGGGTTCTGGATGGACCGGCTGACCGGTCCGGGGAAGATCGCCCTCCACGGCTTCGGCAACATCATCTCCATGACGCTCGCGCCCCAGGAGAAGGTCACCTGCGACTTCGGCGCCCTGCTCTTCAAGAGCGGGAGCGTCACGGCGCGGGCCCTGAACCTTCCCTTCGGCTCCGGACTGCTCGGCCGGCTCGAAGCCTACGAGGTGCTCGAGCTGATCGGCCCGGGCAAGGTCGCGCTCCAGAGCATCGATCCGAAGAGGGTCCTGGGCTGAGGAGGAGAACGGAGATGCCGGTTCCCGAGGAGTTCGTCAAGAAGCGGACCGAGGTCACGATCAGCCGGGCGAGCCTGAAGGAGCTCTCCTGCAAGGGCTGCGGGGCGCCGATCCAGGGCCAGAACATCTCCGGCGGCTATGCGCGCTGCGAGTACTGCGGCGGCACCTTCGCCCTCGACGTGGGCGCCTCCGAGAAGGGGGGTTCCGCGTGAAGGCGGAGACCGTCGGGGCGATCACCCCCGCGGTCCTCGTCGAGCTCCGGGCCGGCGAGAAGATCCTCGCGGCCCACGAGATCATGCTCCACATGGACGGCCCGGTCAAGGTCGCCCGCAAGACGATGAAGCAGCTCGGGGTGAGCCGCACGCACCTCATGGGGATGCACGCCCGGGGGGACGCGGAGGAGAACTACTTCTTCGCGGAGTTCGAGGGACCGGGCAACGTCACCTTCTCCCGCGACAAGGGCGGCGAGGTCCGGGTCCTCCAGCTTCCGCCGGGGGAGACGATCCGGCTGCGGTCGGGCCACCTGATCTGCTTCGACGAGAGCGTCCGATACTACCCGATGGTCCTCGCCCAGTGGGTCGTCCAGCGCGGGAACGACCAGGAGACCGAGTACCTCTTCGCCGACGAGCTGACCGGCCCGGGGACGGTCGTCTTCCAGTCCTACGGGAACATCCTGAGCTTTACCCTCAAGCCGGGGGAGATGATCCGCGCCTCCCCCGAGTCGCTCCTCCTGAGCGCCCCCACGAACGGGGTCCAGATCGACTGGCTCGCCCGGCCGAACTTCGGCCCCGGGACCGCCTTCCGGCCCGTGCTCGATGTCGCCGGCCCGGGCCTCGTCATGGTGCACAGCGGGGTCTAGGACGATGGAGATCAAGGTCCAGGGCGAGTTCGTCCCCGTCGCCCTTGTCGCGCTCGCGCCGGGGGAGGAGATCTACTGCGAAGGGGGCCTCATGGTCTACTCCGACCCGTCGGTCCGCACCGCCGTCCGCGCGCTCACCCAGGGCGGCTTCGGGCAGGTGCTCCGCCGGACGATGGTCGGCGGCCTCCCGTTCTTCTTCCATGCGTTCGTGGGCCCGGGCTACGCGGCGTTCAGCCGGTTCACCCCGGGCGAGGTCCGGACCCTCGAGCTCGCCCCGGGCCAGACCGTCGACATCGCCGAGCACTCGATGCTGCTCGCCTCGAGCTCCGTCCAGTACTCGACCTCCTACGTCGCCGGCACGGGCCGCATCGGCCGGATGATCGGGTTCTGGCTCGACCGCCTGACCGGCCCGGGCGTCATCGCCTACCACGGCCACGGCAACATCCTGGGCTTCGACCTGAAGCCGGGCGAGACGATGGACATCGACCATGGCGCGCTCCTGCGCAAGGACCCGACCGTCAACGTGCGGGCGTTCAACCAGCCCCTCGGGGGCGGCCTCACCGGCCATGCGCTGAGCTTCGAGGCGCTCCACGTCGAGGGACCCGGGCGCCTCGAGCTCCAGACGGTCGACCCGACGGCGGGCCGGTCCGCGTCGGGCTGACGGCCTCCGACCGGCGCCCGCCCTAGGCGCCCCGCTCCCGCTCCGCCGGGTCGCCGGCCTCCGCCTCGGGTGGCCCACCGGGGCCGGACCCCGGACCTCCGGGCCCGGAGCCCGCCGCCGGTCCCTCCGTCCCCTCCGCGGCCGGGATCCGCTCCCCCCGCCAGCCGAAGAAGCGGACGTAGAGGTAGGTGTTCAGGACGAGGGCCAGGGAGTACCCGAGGAACGGTATCGGCACGGCCACGTCCTCGATCGCGAACCCGCCCAGGGCGGTCGCCCCGCTCGCGGCGCCGACCCGGGCCGCCTGGTTGGTCCCCGCCCCCTCGGAGCGGTCCGAGTGGGGGAGCAGCCGCATGAGCGCGGACTGCTGGGCGGGCAGCGCCGCCACCCGGAAGGCCGGCAGCGCCACGTACATCGCGAGCGCCGGGACGAGCGGCACGAACGGCATCAGGGCCGCGAGCCCCGCGGCCACCCCCCGGGTCATGATGACCGAGGTGACCCAGCCCCAGCGCGCTTCGAGGAGCGGCGCCGTGAGGACGGAGAACGTCCCGAGGAGGCCGGCGGCGGTCGTGTAGACCGCCATGTCGGGCCGGGCGATGCCGAAGTAGAGCACGAAGAACGGGATCAGGAACGGGGAGAGCAGTCCCTGCGAGAAGCCGTTGAGCACCCCCGTCGCGGCGAACCGCCGGATGACCCCCCGGCTCTGCCGCGAGGGTCGGCGCCCCCGGGCGATGGACCGTACCGGGACCGCGAGCGCCACGACGAACGACGCGGCGCCCAGCACGAGGGCCGCCGCGAAGACCTGCTCGAGGCTGCCGAACCCCGCGCCGAGCGCGCCGAGGGCGCCCGAGATCCCGACGGTGAAGGTGAACAGGCTGAACCACCGGGTCCGGCTCCCGGAGGGCGTGAGGTCGCTCAGGATCGCCGTCTGGAGCGGCATCTCGACCCCGCCGACCCCTCCGCCCGCGAGCGATCCCGTGGCGCTGAACCCGCCCAGGATGCTCGCGAGCGTCGCGATCGGGAGGGTCGGCGGGAAGAGCAGGAGGAGGGCGGCGATCGGCAGGAGACCGAGACTGCCCAGGTAGGCCGCGCGCATCGCCGAGCGGCTCCCGAGACGGCCGAACCCGTAGGCGAGGATCGCGGTCGAGAGCGCGCCCCCCGCGTAGATCCCTCCGAGCAGGAACGCCCCGGTGTGGAGCACCTGCAGCATGAGGTAGGGAAACCCGATCGTGAGGAGTCCCGCGGCGATCCCCCGCAGGATCCGGGTCACGAGGAGGAGCGACCGGCCCCGCCGGGCGGGGGCCGACCCGATCCAGTCGGCCCCCTCCGGCGCGCCGGGCCCCGCCACGGGCGCCGGGACCGGCGCGAGTTGGTAAGGGCTCGTCCCCTCCGGGACCCGGAGTCGGGCCCCGCCGGTGGGCCCTCCCCGGAATCTTCCCGCGGGGCGGGCCCGGTCCGGGGCAGCGCTATCTGGGCCGCCGGCTCGCGCCGCCGATGCCGAGGGTCCACCGGGAGGTCGCGGCGCAGTTCGACGCGATCTCCACCGTCTACGACCGGACCCGGGAGCCCCTGGCGCCCGAGGCGATCGATGCGCTGGCCCGGGCGTTCGCCCGCGCCGGCGTACACTCCCTCCTCGAGATCGGCGTCGGGACCGGAAGGATCGCCCGTCCGCTCGGGGACCGTGGACTCGCGATCACCGGGCTGGATATCTCCCGGGGCATGCTCCGGGAGGCGCGGTCCAAGGGGCTCCGCGATCTCCTCCGGGGGCGGGGCGAACGGCTGCCGTTCCGGGACCGTTCCTTCGACGCGGTCCTGATGGTCCACGTGCTGCACCTCCTCGACGACCCGGGCGAGGTGCTCGGCGAAGGGGAGCGGGTCGGACGCGTGGGCGCCTTCGCGCTGGTCCACGCCCGGCCGGCAGCACCGGTCGGCGCCGCCGGGGCGGGCCCGGAGTCCGTGCGGCACGTGCTCCGGGAGGTCCTCGAGGAGATGGGCTACCCGAACACGTTCGGAACTTCCGGCCCCTGGACGCGCGAGCCCCGGATCCTCGAGCAGCACCCCCCCCGGCGCCTCGAGACCATCACCGACGAGGAGGTCACGGAGTCGCTGGGGTCCTCGCTCGACCGGCTCGCGCTCCGGGGCCACCGTGGGCTCCTCGACGTACCCCGGGAGGTGCTGGGGTCGGCGATCGCGGTCGCCCGCGAGCGCGTGGGCGATCGCACGAACACCTACCGCCGTGTCGAACGGCTCGCCTTCTGGGAGGCGGCCCGGCCCCCGGGGGATCGCGGGGGCGGATCCGGACCGGCCTAGCGGTCGGCCGACGCCCGCGCGGAACGTCCGGGAGGCGACGCGGCCGCACCGCGGGCGGCCGCGCCCCCCTCCCTACAGGTCCTCTTCGGGGGGTCGCCGGCGCCCGCGGAGCACGAGCGCGAGCGCGCCGCAGAGCCCCGTGGCGCCCCCGATCACCTCGAGGGAGGAGGTGGTCACGACCCACGCCGGCACGGGTGCGGGGCCGGCGAACGGCAGGGTGGGGAGGTTCAGCGAGAGCGTAGGATCGTAGGAGAGGGCGTGGTATCCTCCGGTGAGGGACGCGAACTCGAGCCGGACGAGGAACCCGGCCGGGTTCGAGACGTTCCGGTAGGCCCCGACCGAGCTGTCCTCCTGCGTGCCGCTCGCGTAGGTGGCCGTGGCCTGAGCACCCCACGAGAACCGGGCGGTCGGGACGGGGCCCGAGGCCGCGAACCCGTCGAGACCGTTGGTCCCGCTCGCCATCCAGCGCTGGGTCGCGGGGGTCGCGGTCGAACGGACCTCGACGCCGAGGGAGTCGTTCGCGTGGATCCAGGGCCAGTCGGAGACCGCCAGGTCGTAGGAGACCGATCCGGCCCCGGGCCGGGTCGACGCGTTGAGGTAGAACCTCAGCGTGACCTGCGCGGCACCGAGCCCCGCGTCCGCCACGCCGGCGCTGTCCCCGGACTCCCATTCCCCGCTCGTCGGCACGGGCGCGACCGCGCCGGAGAGCGTCACCCGGACCCCGGTCGCGTTGCTCGTGTTCGAGAAGCTCCACCGGGTCCCGTTCCCCAGGAAGGGGGCGAACGACAGCATCCCGCCGCGGGCCCCGATCTCCGCGAGGCCGACCAGGGTCTGGTTCGAGGAGAGGGAGGAGTTGGTGGCCGAGGTGAGCAGGAAGCGCGGGGCCGGTGTCGGGAAGGTGAGCTCCACCTGCCCGTTCGTCCAGCCCGCGAACTGGGCCGAGCCGGCGAGCGGCCGGACGGTCCCGGGGAGGTCGCCCGGCACGCTCCCCCCGACGCCGGGGGCCAGGAGGGCGGCGGCCAGGAGGCCCGCCACGATCATGCCGTAGGCCCGGAGGGGGTGGCCCCGACCCCTCATCCCTCCCGACGAGCGCCCCGGAGGATACCACGGTTTTGGCGCAAGCCCCGAATTCCTTGGTGCGTGCCGCGGAGCGGGAGGGGGGACCGGGCGCGTCATGGCCCGAGCAGGCCGCTCCAGGCCGCGACGAACCGGTCGACCAGCCGGTCCCGGAAGGACTCCCGGTACCCACGGAGCAGCTCCGCGACCCGACCCGGGTGGACCACCCGGTAGCGGCGGAGGTTGCCGTCCCGGAATCCCTCCACGACGCCGCGCTCGAGCAAGTGGCGGAGATGGAAGGAGGTCGTCGAGAGGCTGAGGCCGGTGCGCTCCTTCAGCTCGGCCAGGGTCCGATCCGGGGCCGCGGCCAGCGCGAGGATCAGCCGCCGCTGCGTCGAGCTCCGCAGCGCCTGGAGGAGCCGCCGGTCCTCCCAGCCCATCGCCGCCGGGAAGTAGTAGTCCCGCCGCCCCCCGCGCTCCCGGCGCAGGAGGCCGCCGCGGGTGAGCTGGTCCAGATGGTAGGCGGTCTCGCCCCAGGCGAGCGCGGCGAACCGCTGCACCTCCCGGGCGCTCGCGCCGGGGTGCCGGGCGACCACGTCGTGGATCTTCTTCCGGGTCGGCTGGGAGAGGAGGTCGTCCATCTCATCGAGCGGGGGCCCGGGGGCCGCCGGTCGCCACCGCCAGGTAGAGGAGGGCGACGGCGAGCAGCAGGACGAGGAGCGGCGTCGAGTCCACGGCGAACGGCCCGCCGTACGCCGGCGAGATCTCGTGGAGGAGGCCGAGCACGCCGACCACGCCGATCGACCCGAGCCCGGCGGCGATCAGGGCGAGCCGGCGATCCGAGTAGCGCGCCGCGGCGGCCCCGCCGACGGCGGCGAGCGTGAACGACAGGCCGGCGAGCACCACCGCCGCCGCCTCGGTGACCCCGTCCACGTCGAAGCAGGCGTGGACCCGATAATCTCCTTTGTGCTCGTTACGGGGTTTGCGCCAACGATTTCGGAGCGCACACCAAGATCGAGGTGTAGCCCGGCCGCCCCGGTGCGGTCCGATGAATTCTCCCGGAGCCGGCACCGCCCGCGGCGGCCCGGCCGGACGCTCCGGGCGGGGGCGGCACCCCCTCACGATGCACCGCATCCTCCGCGCCGGCCGGACCGCGTCGATCGTCGTGCTCGCGTCGCTCCGCGCCCTCTCCCTGTACGGGACGCTCGCGCCCGCGGCGCCGCGATGCCACCTGCCCCGCGCCGTCGGCTGCCCCGGGGGCGTGTTCGGCACGGCGGCCTCCCCTGCCGGGACGGGCGACGCGTGGTTCGACGTCACCATGTACGACGGGGGATTCTGGATCGTCGACTCGGTCTCCGGGGCGAACGTTTCGGGGACGTGGACGATCTTCGAAGGCGACACGATCCACCTCAATGCCACGAGCCTCTCGCCGAACACCGCCCTCGGCGGGACCGCCTACCACGGGCTCGGGATCGAGGTCAACCAGACCGGCCAGCAGCTGCTCGCGTCGGCCGCCCCCGTGGGCCGGTGGGTGAGCGCCTCGTTCGTGGCTCCGACGACCGCCTGCTACCCTCAGCACATCTGGCGCACGATCCCGTGCGGGCCCGGCCACAGCTCCCAGCAGGAGCACAACCTGAACATCGTGCCCGCGATCGCGCTCCCGCTCCGCACGCTGCCTGCCGTCGCCGCCCGCACCGACCTGGGGCTCCCGGCGACCCGCTTCCCGCGGCTCCGCCTCCCCGACGCTGCGATCTCGAACGGCCTGTTCCTTTCGCTGATCCTCTGGCCCTCCGCGATCTCGCTCGAGCTCACCGCGGTCGCGGTCGTGACCGTCGGGGTCCGTCACCTGCTCCGGTTCGGGGGCCATCCGCTCCGGAACCCGGCCGCCGTGGGCATCACCCTCGCGGCCGTCCACTTCGCCCTCCGGCAACCGTGGCACGTGGGGTTCTCGCTCGGCGACTCCGCGCTCCTCGCGGCCCTCGGGTTGGTCCCCTGGAGCCGGGCCTGGCACACGTGGCGACTCTGGGCGGTCTACTTCGCGGTCCACTTCGCGGCGACGCTCGCTCTCGCGGACCTCCTCGGCGGCAGCTCCGTGCTCCCGCTGGTGGTCCAGACGACCGTCCTGGGGGGGGCCCCGGTCTTCTACGGCTTCTTCATGGTCACGGAGCCGCGCACCGCGCCGTCCGCCCGCTGGGCGATGGTCGCGTTCGGGGTCCTGGTGGGCGCCACGTCCGCGGTCCTACCGGTGGCCTTCGCCCAGGCCCCCGACCTCGTCGCCTTAGGGGTGCTCACCCCCTACCTGGCGCTCTTTACCGGCAACCTCTTCGCGGCCGCCCTCCCCTCGGCCCGGGCCGCCCGCCGCACGGTGCCCGTCACGAGCCCCGCGCGATCGGCCGCTCGGCTCCCCGGCCGGCCCGCCGCCATGGACCGTTGAGGGCCCGAGATTCACGAGCACATCCTGCGCATATCGCGGTCGAACCTACTCGCCGGCCGGCCTCCCGCACGGCTTCGAGTATCGTATACCCAAAGTATTTGAAACGAAAACAGGTCGCGGAGCCTGCGACGGGGTTTCGTCGCGGGGGAAGTCGTGCGGCTTTGGAATCGTAGTGTGCGGATCACCACGGCGGTCGCGGCCATCACAACGGTGCTCGTCATGGTGTTGGGGGGAGCGAATGCGGCGACACCGACGGCCGGACCGGGGGGTGCGGTCTCGAGCGTCGCCGGCGTTAGCACGGTGAACCTGGGCAACCACGCGCCCAGCTACGCCGGCCCGGCGGCGAAATTCCTGTTGAACGGGCCGATCCATGTCTCGGCGGCCGCCGTAGCGACACCGCTCACGGCGTCGACGACGGCGAAGTCGACCCAGCTCCGGCTCACGCCCAACATGGAGAAGCCGGGGCTGAAGGCGCTCTCGACCGGGGCCCTGACCGCCACGGCGCTCGCGACCGCGGGCGTGACCACCACGTCGCTCTCGGTCCCGCCGACCATCTCGTGCGCACCCGCCCGGTCGGCGGCCTGTGATGTCATCAGCTCGAACAACGGCGGCGCGACCACGAACCCCGCCGGGATCAACGCGGTCGACCTGCTGGGCACCTACGGCACGTCGGTCGAGCCGCCCGACCAGGGTCTCTGCGCGGGCAACGGCTACGTCATGGAGGTGCTGAACATCGGCGAGCTGCGGGTCTTCAACGCGAAGCTCTCCGGCGGAAGCGCCGACATCTCCCTCGACTCGCTCATGGGGCTCACCGGGCTCGGCTGGAGCAGCGGCGGGGACGTCGTCTGCCTCTACGACGCGAGCCACGGCGGCCACTGGTTCATCATCGAGTTCGTCTCGACCAGCTCGGAGGCGAGCGGAGGCACCTTCTCCGGCTGCTTCGCGGCCGTGAAGGACTCCTGCCTCGAGGGCATCGCGGTGAGCGTGACCAACGACCCCCGCGGGGCCTACAACGTCTACTTCCTCGACCCGAACGCGGTGAACCACGACCCGGGCAAGGGCTACCTGCTCAACGACTTCGCGAAGCTCGGCAACACCCGGGACGCGCTCCTGCTCTCCTACGATGAGTTCAACCTGAACGGGAGCACCGTCCCGGCGTGCCCGGCCTTCGGCTGCTTCGGCTTCAACGGCGCGCAGCAGTTCGCGATCAACAAGAAGGCGCTCGAGCTCGGCTGGCCGGTCCTCTCGCCGTTCGGCGGGCCGAACCCGATGTTCACCAGCGCCTACGTCAACATGGGCCGGATCCACGGTCTCCAGCCCCCGCCGGGCAAGTGCTACGCCGGACCCTACGCGGGGATCGACTGCTGGTACCAGGTGATTCCGGCGCAGTCGCCGGATCCCTCGCAGTTCGACAACGCGCACAACGGGATGGGCTTCATGCTCGGCTCGCTCGACCTCTTCGGCACCGGCGACAACCGGATCGCGGCGTTCGACTGGAGCGGGCTCGGGTACCTGAACAGCTACGGTTGCGCCTCCTGCTCGAGCATCACGTTCGGCGGGATGGTGTTCACGAACCTCGAGGCCTACATGGATGAGGGCGCGGGCTGCGCGGCGAGCCTGGGCGGCTACTGCGGGCTCGCGGCCCAGCGGACCGGCCTGGTCCCGCTCGGGAAGAACTGCGTCGCCTTCGGCCTCGACTCGGGCGTGAAGAGCTGCGCGGAGCAGGGCATCGCCTCCAACGGGGACGGGATGACGCAGGTCTCCTACGCCCAGGGCAAGATCTGGGGCGCCATCAGCACCCTCGTGAACCAGAAGTACGGGAACGGGAAGTGCGGCGCGTCGGCCTCCTGCGAGATCCACGTGGGCGCGGCGTTCTTCGTCGTCAGCACCTCGAACGGCGGGCTCACCATGGTCAACCAGGGGTACATCTCCCCGGCGCACGAGGACATCACCTTCCCGTCCTTCGCGGCGGGCGACACCTCGGGCCAGGGGACCATCGTGTCCTTCACGCTCTCGGGGAACGGCGGTCCTTCGGGCGCGAACGGCGGCGGGTACTTCCCGAGCAGCGCCTTCGGCTGGGTGAGCTCGAGCTCGCGCGGGCTCGTGGCGGGCAAGATCTACATCACGGCGATGGGCAAGGGGGCCCAGGACGGCTTCACGCAGTACTTGGGTTACCCGAACTCCATCCGCCCGCGGTGGGGCGACTACGGCGCGGCGATCTTCGTGCCCGGCAAGGGGTTCTACTTCGCGTCGGAGTACATCCAGAACGCGAACTGCCCGTCGTCGAAGTTCCTCGTGGACCCGTCCTGTGGCGGCACGAGGGCACCCTATGCGAACTGGGGGAGCTCGATCAACCTCGTGAAGTAGGGAGCTCGAACCTCCGGACCCTCCCGCTGCCCGGCGGGAGGGTCGAACCTCTTCCCGGCCCTCTTTTGAAGCTCTCGTACCGGGGCGGTGGGCGTCACGCTCCGCCGGCCCATCCACCCACCCGATGCGGGGCCCGGGCGAGATCCCCGTGCGGCGGGGCCGACCCTTCGAGGAGTCGTGGGAGCTCCCGACCCGGGGCTGGGCGGGCGACGATCCGTCGGTCGTAGACGGGTCCCGGGAGGGCGTCAGAGGCCGCCCGGGGCCCTGCTATCGTTCCCGCGCTCCGCCGGAGGATCGGAGGCCGCACAGAAGCTCGTGGACCTCGCGCATGTCCCGGGCCTCGAGGCGCCGTAGCGGCGGCTCGACCGACCTCGCCAGGTTCATCGAACGGTAGTGCGGCCCGTACTCCGGGAGTCCCGTGAACCAGATGGCGGCCCGTAGTCCCGCGCGTCGCGCCCCCTCGAGGTCGGGCCAGGCATCCCCGATGTGCACCGCCGATCCCGGTTCGGCCCCTGCCAGGCGGAGGGCGTGCCAGAAGATCTCCGGGGCGGGCTTGGCCCACGGCAGCTCGTCGCTGAAGTACATCGCATCGAAGGGTTCCGAGAGGCCGAGCCGGGCGAGCACGCGTCGCAGCGCGAGGCCGCGCTCCCCCACGGTGTTCCCCACGACGAGGAGGGTCCAGCCTTCCTCGCGCAGCTCCCGAAGCACCGGGCCCGCCCCCGGTGCGGCGCGGAACGGCTGTCGGAGGACGAGCTCGTCCAGCTCCTCGAGGTAGGTCGCCGGGTCCGGGCGGCGCGTCAGGCGCTCGCCGGCCCGGAGCAGCTGCTCGGCGGGTGGAACGCTCTTCCCCTCGTGCGCGGCCGCCGTCGCCTCGGCGAGCGAGCGTTCGACCTCGGCGGAGATCGCCGGCCCGGACCGTCCCGGGGCGCCGTCAGGGCCCGGGGCGTGGGCGAGCGCGGCCGACGCGAGCTCGACCTGGGCCCGGTAGTACTCCTCCTCGGAGGAGGGTTCGAGGTGGATCAGGGTGTGCCAGACGTCGAAGGTCGCGACGGGCCGGCCCACCCCGGGGACAGCGGTTCCGCCCTTGATAAGCGGTCCGGCGGCCCCCGGGTCGCCGGCGGGGGCGCGTTCCGGGGGCGTCGGTCGCACCGTTCAGCGGTCGGAAGAGAATCCAAATCATAATGGGACCCCCGCCTGTCGATGCGCCGATGGTCGCACCCTGGGGGCGCGTGGCGCGCCTCCTGTTCCTCGTCCTCCTCCTCGGCGTGCTGGTCGGCCTGCCGAGCGGACCGGCGGCGGCTCGCTCCCTACCTCCGGTACTCCCCCACGCCGGTCCCCCGCCGACCCCCCCGGCCCGGGCCCAGGCGGCGGCCCTTCCGTTCCCGGGCCCCTTCGCGCCGGCCTCGTCGACCCCGCCGACGTTCGAGTGGGGCCATGCCTACATCTTCTACAGTCCGGGGGACGACGCGACCCACTTCATGGGCGAGGGAGGGGCGATGGTGGTGGACGATCACCTCCACAACATCACCACCTTCGGCGGCGAGGGCCGCGGAGGGCTGATCAACTACACGGTCAACTACAATGACTCGACGGGGGCCTTCCAGGTCGCCGTCCCCGCGCCCTCGCCGAGCGCGCGGACGAACGCGTCCTTCGCGAGCGTGCCCGGCCGGGACTTCGCCGTCCTCTTCGGCGGGCTGACCGACCTCCGCACGCAGGCGACGACGAACGACACCTGGGTGTACTACTTCGGGAACCAGACCTGGCAGAACGTGACGCACTCCCGGGCGCCCCCGGCGCGGGAGAGCGCGGCCTTCGCCGTGAACGCGTCGGGCAACGTCGCGCTCCTCGAGGGCGGGTGGGCGCCCGACGTCGCGTTCGGCGGCTCGACGGGTGCCGTCGTGTGGAACGATACCTGGTCGCTCAACCTCACGACCTTCGACTGGACCGAGGCGACGCGGGTGGCCGCGCCACCCCCGATGTACGGCTCGGTGATGATCTGGCAGAACGCGACGGACCGGTTCGACCTCTTCGGGGGCTGCGCCCTGAGCTGCTCCGGGGGGCTCTGGAGCTACGGCGGCGACCCGGCCGCCTGGCAGCCGGTGGCCACGAGCGGCGGACCCTCCGCCCGGGCCTCCCCGACCTTCGTGTGGGATGCGGCCGACGGGCTCGGGATCCTCTACGGGGGGTTCACCTACGGTGCGAACGGGGTCACCGCGCTTCAAGGCGGGTACCTCTTCGACCCCGAGGGGGACCTCTGGTCGCCGCTGGTCCTGGGGGGAGGCCCCGGGCCCCGCTTCGACGCGCCCAGCGCATGGGCCGACTTCCCGGGATGCGTGGGGTTGAACCTGATCGGAGGCAACACCTCCCTGGCCGGCCCGCCGATGAACGCCTCGGTCCTCGAGCCGACCGGCGCCCCGTCGCCCAACTGCTTCCCCTACCTCATCTCGGGCGGGGGCCCGCCGCCCAAGCCCTGCTCGGTCGCGCAATCCCCCCTCGACCTGCGGGTGATCGACAACTTCACCGGCCTGGGCGTTCCGGACGCGACGGTCGAGGTGATGGGCGGGTGCGTCGCGCGGAGCGCGATGACGAACCAGCTCGGGTACCTCAACCTCTCGCTTCCGGCCCCGGACAACCTGAGCATCGCCGCGAGCGCTCCCGGGTACCGGCTCAACGAGGTCCTCCGGCCCTTCCTGCCGAACACGACGGTGGAGCTCCTCCTGCCCCTCGCGCCGTACCCGTCCCTCCGGCTCCGTGCGTGGGGGGTCAACGCCTCGGGGGACCGGGTGCCGCTCCCGGGCGTGACCGTCGACCAGGGGACCGCCATCGTGCTCGGGACCACCGGTCCGAGCGGGTTCCTCAACGTGAGCCACGTCATCTCCGCCGGCGGCAACCTGACGCTGTACGGCGCCCGCTCCGACTACTCGACCGGGAACTCCACGGTGAGGGTGCCCTACTCGGGTCCCTTTGAGGTGAACCTCACGCTCTACCTCGCGGGCAGCCTCGATGTCCGGGCGCTGAGCTCCGCGGCCGGCAACGCTCCGATCCCCCTCGCCGCGGGGACCCTGACCGATACCGACCCCGGCAGCGGGCCGCCCCTTTCCTTCACGACCAACGGGCTCGGCTGGTACAACGTCACGCTGCTGCCCGCCGGGAACTACACCGTCTCCGCGTCGGCGCCGGGGTACTTCCCGTCCACGGTCCGGTTCGACCATCCGTGGCTCGCGACCACGACGATCACGGTGGCGCTGGCGCCGCAGCTGGGGGCCATCCTCGACGTCCTCGTCCGGAGCGCGGCCACCGGCGACTCCCTCGGCGGCGCCAGCGTGGAGCTGCTCGGGAACCCCACCCTCACGACCAACGGGGCCGGCTACGCCAACTATTCGAACGTCCGCCCGGCCGGCCTCTACCAGGTCGTGGCGAGCGCGAGCGGGTACATCTCGAACTTCAGCTGGGTCCGGCTCGAGTACGGCGAGGTGCTCGCGCCCTACCTCGTCTACCTGCGACCGATCGCCCTCTGCCCCGGGGGACCGGCGTGCCCCGCCGAACCGACGGGGGCCTCCCCGCCGCCGTTCGGCTACCTCGGAGGCGGCGCCCTGACCTCCGCGCTCCTGGTGGCCGCCCCGGCGGCGCTCCTCGCGGCCGGTCTGCTGTACGCGGCGCTGCTCCTCCGCGGGCGCGACCGCCCGTCCCGTCCGACCGCGGCCGCGCCCCGTCCGGGGGGTCCGGCGCGATGAGGTGGTGGGACCGTCGGCCGCCCGCGACGCCGCCGGTCGTCATCGAGCGGATCCGCCCCGTCGAGGTCCCGGTCCTCACCGAGGTCAAGCGCCGGCTGGGGCGGGAGGAGCTCGCCCAGGCCGTCCTGTACGCCTACCCCAAGGTGGTGGAGGACCTCGCCCGGGGCTACGGTGTCGAGATCCCGCCGGGCTACTCGCACGAGGAGATCCTCACGAAGTGCTTCACGGAGACGATGGTCCCCTGGGCCGGGTTCTTCGACCGGCTGTACCGGATCTACGCGCCGATCCGGTACGGGGAACGCGCCCCGACCGGTACGCCGGAGGACCTGCTCGAGCTCCTCCAGAGCCTCTACGGCGCCGAGCCGATGTGGCGGCTCTACGTGGCCTCCGCGACCGGCCCGACCAACGGCGGCACGCTCCCGCCGAAGAACGGGTCCGCCTCCCCGACGGACCCCCCGGAGGACTGAACCATGGCCCTCCTGCCGCCCGACCTCCTGGGGCTGCTCACCGAGCCGCGGGTGGGTCTCCCGCTCACCCTCATCGTCGCCGGCCTGGCCGCCTGGTACGCCCTGGGCACGCGCGGGGAACCCCGGCGGAGCTCGTGGGAGGCGGCCCCGCCACTCTCCGACGCGGAGTCCGTCTCCCGGACCTACCTCGCGCTCTACCGGGGCGAGTACTCCGTGGCGGTGCGCGAGATGCGCGACCGGCTCGACCGCCGGGTCCGTGCCCGCACGGGCCGGTCGATGCACGAGCTCCCCTGGCGGGGAGGTGCCCAGCGCCGCCTGGGGATCCCCGATCCCCGCCGGCTGAGGGCCAGCCGGGAGGTGCTCGACGGGCTCGAGCGATGGGCCTACCGGCTCGAGACCGGAAGCTACTTCCGCTGGGACTTCTGGCGGAGCGCCGAGAGCTCGCAGCGGGCGCTCCACGCCCGGCTCGGGTCCGGGCTCCTCCAGGCCGGCCAGACCCTCCGTCGCTTCGATCCCGCTCCATGAACTCCTCCGTCCCCACCCCCCGCGGAACAGGTCCGACCGCCGAACGACCCGGGGCCCGCCCCCCCGGGCCTCCCGTCGACGCCCCGGGCGTGCTCGCCCGGCTCAACTCCTCGGTCGGGGAGTCGGTGATCGGCTACGATCCGGTGGTCCGGCTCCTGGCGATCGCCCTCCTCTCCGAGGGGCACGTGCTCCTCGAGGGGGTCCCGGGCATCGCGAAGACGATGCTGGTGCGCCGCTTCTCGGCCTCGCTCTCGCTGTCGTTCAAGCGGATCCAGTTCACCCCCGACATGCTGCCGAGCGACATCGTCGGGACGGTGATCCTGAACCCGGTGAGCCAGGCCTTCGAGTACCGGCGGGGCCCGGTCTTCGCGAACGTGGTCCTCGCCGACGAGATCAACCGGGCCCCGCCCAAGGTCCAGTCGGCGCTCCTCGAGGCGATGCAGGAGCGCCAGGTGACCGTCGACGGCGTGACCTACCCGCTGCCCCAGCCCTTCATGGTCATCGCGACGGAGAACCCCATCGAGCAGGAGGGCACCTACCCGCTGCCCGAGGCGGAGCTCGACCGGTTCCTCTTCCGCATCCTGATGGGCTACCCGGACGAGCCGGACGAGCGCCGGCTCCTCGAGCGGCACTCCGGGCCCGCCGTCCCCGAGGCGCGGGGGATCCCCCTGGGCGCGGAGCCGCTCGACCGGCTCGCGCGCGACGCGCTCCGCGTGACCCTCACGCCCGAGGTGCTCGACTTCGTCGTCCGGCTGATCCGGAGCACCCGGGAGGACCCGCAGATCCTGATGGGCGCCTCGCCGCGCGCGGGGGTCCAGTTCCTGAGGGCCACGAAGGCGGCGGCGCTGCTGGCCGGGCGCAGCTACGTGACCCCGGACGACGTCAAGGCGGTCGTCTTCGAGGTGCTCAACCACCGCATCCTGCTCCATCCGGACCTCCTCGCCCAGCGCTACGTCACCGGCCGCGGGGGCGTCGAGCCCCTGCTGCGCGAGGTGCTCGAGCGGAGGACCCGGGAGGTCCCGCTCCCCCGGTAGGCGAGGACGGTCGCGCCCGATGATCTCCCGACGCGGTGCCGGATTCGTCGGGGCCGCCGTCGTCGGGATCCTCCTCGCGGTCTACACGCTCAACCTGATCGTCCTGGTGGGCGCGCTCGCGATCTTCGCGGCCGTCGGGGGCGAGCTCGTCTACTTCCATCTCGCGACGCCCCCGGCCTCGGAGCTCGAGTTCGGGGTGCGGCGGACGGGCGCCCGGCGGGGGCTCTCCCCCGGCGCGACCGCCGAGATCGCGCTCGAGATCACCTACCTCGGCGCCCGGCCGATCTTCGCCGAGCTGCGCGACCTCCTGCCCTCGACGCTCCCGCGGGACTCCGGGACGACCGCGCTCAAGCGGTGGTGGCACCCGGGCGACCGGGCGACGATCGGCTACGCGGTCCGCGCGGCGGGCCGGGGGAGCCACCTGGTCGGCCCGGTCGCGGTCACCCTGCGGAGCCCCCACGCGCTCGCCTGGGTCCAGCGGATCCTGCCGGAGAGCGAGGAGCCGATCCGGGTCGTCCCGCCCGCCCCCATCGCCCGGAGCCAGCGGCTCGGCCCGGCGCTCCTCACCGGGATGCAGGGCCGGCTCGCCCTCCGCCAACGGGGGTTCGGCTCGGAGTTCCGGTCGCTCCGGCCCTACCAGCTCACCGATGACCTCCGGCACGTCGCCTGGAAGCGCTCGCGGCCGGGCGCCTGGCAGGTCCGCGAGTTCGACCAGGAGAACCGGCAGGACTTCGTCCTGCTCCTCGATGTCTCCGAGGGGATGCTCGCGGGACTCCCCGGGCAGAACGCGCTCGACCGCGCGATCGAGGCGGCCTCGCTCGTCCTCGCGGCCGTGGCCCGGAACGGGGAGGACCGGGTCGGTCTCCTGTCCTACGCGGGCCGGCCCCGCCAGTACTTCGCGCCGGCCCGGGGCGAGTTCCACTTCCGCCGGCTCGCCGAGAACCTGGCCTTCCTGCAGCCGGTCGATGGCCTCTTCGATCTCGGGGCGGCGCTCGACCTGCTGACCCGGCGCCTCACGACCAACGCCCACGTGCTCGCGTTCACGGCGCTCGACGGACCGCTCGCTCCCGTGCGGCCGGCGCACCTCAAGTTCCGCTCCCGCGGCCACCACCTCTACCTCTTCCCGCCCAACCGGGCCGGCTTCTACCCGCCGCTGCCGGAGGGACGGGCCGGCGAGCTCGCGCTGCGATGGGCCGAGGCCGAGGAGCGGGCGCGGCTCGGCCGGAGCGTCGCGGAGCTCCGGGCCGAGGGGATCCCGGTCTTCCCCTACGATCGGCGCGGCGCGACCGGTCCGGTGCTCACGGCCTACGGACGGCTCCGCGCCTGGGGGCTCGCATGAGATCGCCGGTGGACGTCGAGCCGGCCCGGCTGCTCGTGCTGCCGGTCCTCGGCTACTCCTTCCTCGCCCTCCTCCTCACGCTGGTCCCGATCTCCGGACTGGCCCTCGCCGGGATCCTGGCCGCGGCGGTGCCGCTCGCCGCCCTCCTCGCCGGTCGGTCGCAGAGCGCCCTCATCTTCGCCCCCCTGGCCGCCTGGCTCGCCGGCGTCCTGCTCGTGCTCGGCGAGGGCGGCGCGCCGACCACCCCGGGCGGGGAGCTCCTGGGCGGGCTCCTCCTCGGGGCGCCCCTCGTGCTCGCGGCCTGCGTGCTCTGGCCCGCCCGCGGCTCGCCGCTCCTCCTGCCGCTCACCGGGGTGGCCATCGTGGATGCGATGACGAACTCCGCGGCCCTCGCCCGGCTGGGCGCGGGCGGGCTCGCGGCCACGCCCGGCAACTACCTGGGCGCCTTCCTCTCGGTCAGCTCCGACCAGCTGGGCGGCTGGGCCGACCTCGTGGGCGGGGCGAGCTCCGCCCCGCTCCCGCTCCAGCTGTTCACCGACCCGGTCCTCGCCTCCCTCGCGCTCCTCGCCCTCGTGGGCGCCTTCCTCGCCTTCGTCGCGCCCGGCATCCCCGAGGGGGAGCCCGCCGACCGGCCGAGCCCGACGCTCATCCTGAGCGCCTCCGCGGGGGCCCTCGCGGCCGCGGCGTTCGAGCTCGTCGCGGCCGGCGCGCCCCGCTTCGCGCTGCTCGGGCTCGCCGCCGCCGTCGTGGCGGTGCTGGGCGCGATCCTCCTCCTCGCTCGCGCCCCCCCCGCGCCCCGGGTGCGGACCGCCCCGGCGCCGAGGAGCGCCGACCGGACGCCCGCGACCTCCGCCCGGTGACCGCCCGGACGCGAGCCTTTTATCGGGATGCGATGGGTCGCCCGGCATGGCCGAGGGAGCGATCCGGGTCGACGGCCTCTCGAAGGTCTACCACGGGTCCGTCCGGGCGGTCGACCACATCTCCTTCGAGGTGCGCCCGGGGGAGGCGTTCGGCTTCCTAGGCCCGAACGGCGCGGGGAAGACCACCACCGTGGCCATCCTCACCGCGCTCCTCGCCCCCACCGCGGGGACGGCGATCGTCGACGGCATCGACGTCTTCTCCCACCCGGCGGAGATCAAGCGGCGGATCGGGCTCGTCTTCCAGGAGTCCACCGCGGACGCCGACCTGACCGGCCGCGAGAACCTCGAGCTGGCGGCGGCGCTCTTCAACGTCCCACGGCGCGAGGTGGCCGCCCGGATCGAGGCGCTCCTGGACCGGATGCAGATCGGCGACGCGGCCGACCGGCTCGCGAAGACCTACTCCGGCGGGATGCGGCGGAGGCTCGAGCTCGCGGTCGGCATCATCCACTCGCCCCGGGTCCTCTTCCTGGATGAGCCGACCCTCGGGCTCGACCCGCAGGGCCGGGCCGGGTTCTGGCGGTACGTGCAGGAGCTGAGGCGGGACCACGGGATGACCGTCTTCGTCACCACCCACTACCTGGACGAGGCGGACGGGCTCTGCGACCGGATCGCCATCATCGACCGCGGCCACATCGTCGCGACCGGCACCCCCTCCGAGCTCAAGGACCGGCTCGGCGGCGACATCCTCACCGTCCGGCCGCTCGCGCCGAACGCGGGGATCGAGCCGATCCTCCGGGCCGTCCCCGGGGTCCTCTCGGTGACCGCCCAGGAGGGAAGCTTCCGGATCAAGGCCCCCCGGGGCGAGGAGCTCGTGCCGAAGCTCGTCGAGGCCTGCGCCGGCGCAGGCATCCCGCTCGCCGGCGTCTCGCTCAAGCGGCCGAGCCTGGACGAGGTGTTCCTGGAGTTCACCGGCCGCGAGTACCGCGAGGAGGAGGGCGGCATGACGCCGACCGACCGGGCGGTCCGTCTCGGGCAGGTCGCGCAGGCGATGGGACGGGGGCGGCGATGATCCGCGAGCTGGGCGCGCTCACGCGCCGCGAGCTCCTGAGGCTCGCCCGGAACCCCCAGGCGATCATCACCTCGCTCCTCCTCCCGATCCTCTACCTCCTCCTCTTCGGCCAGGCGTTCAACCTGGAGAACCTGGGCGGGGGGTCGATCCCCTCCGCCTACTTCCTCGCGGCGTTCCGGGGCGCCCCGAGCTACTTCTCCTACTTCTCCGCCGGGATGGCCGGCTTCGTGGCGGTCACCGCGACCCTCTTCATCGGGGCGAACGTCATCTTCGACCGGCTCTTCGGCACGCTCAAGCGGGTGGCGGCCTCGCCCGCCGGGGCGGTGGAGATCTTCGGCTCCCGGCTGCTGGCCGGGATGATCCAGCCCATCGGGCTCGCCTTCCTCGTCCTCTTCCTCGCCGTCCTCACCGGCCACGCGGGGCTCGCCGGGCTCGACGTGACGGCGAACGTGACGGTGCTCGGGGCGATCGAGGTCCTGCTCGCGATCGTGCTGCTCTCGGCGATGTTCGCCTCGCTCTTCCTGGCCATCGGATTCTCCCTGGAGCAGCCGCAGACCTACTTCGCCGTCGTGAACGCGGTCAACCTGCCCGTCCTCCTCACCTCCGCGGCGCTCTATCCGTGGGGGACGATGCCCCCGTGGTTCCAGAACGTCGCGTCGTACAACCCCATCACGCTCGCCGTGAACGTGCTGAGGATCAACCTCTTCGCCGGCGCGGGGGCCTACTACCCGTACGATCCGGCCGTCTACCTGCTCGGGCTGCTCGCCTGGGGCGGGGTCATGTTCCTGGTGGCGATCCTGCTCGCCCGCCGGGCGCTCGCGCCGAAGAAGTAGGCCGTCCGGTGGGACGGGGGCGGGACGGTCCCCCGGTCCGCCCCTCCCCCGGGATCGCCCGGTGCGCCCGGAAGGACGCCGCGGTGGACCCGCCCCGCGGGCGGGAGGCCCGTGGCCGGGTCCGCCTCCGCCCCGGGCCGGCCGCGGTGGCCCTCAGCCGCTCGGCTAGTCCGGGCCGCGGCCCCGCCGATCGGAACGGTACCGGCCGCCCCGACGGGCCTCGTACCGCGGGGGACCCCGGCGTCCGCCCTGGGGCCGGTATCCCGATCGCCCCCCGCCGTACTCTCCGCGCTCGCCCCGGTCGCGCCGGGGCGGCAGGACGAACTTGTTCCCGCAGGAGGCGCACTCGCCCTGCACCATCCCGTCCGAGAGGGTCGTGAACGAGAGGGGTCCTCCGCATTCCCGGCACGGGCGGGTCCGCGCGGGTCCCCCGGGACCGTCCCGGGACTCGCGCTCCTCGCGCCGCGGACCGGGCCGCTCGGCGCGTTCGCGGTCGGAGCCCGGCCGCTCGGCGCGCTCGCGGTCGGAGCCCGGCCGCTCGAGCACGAACCGCTGGACCGAATTGCAGGAGGGGCACACCGCCTCGATCGAGTCCCCCGCCCCCAGGCTCAGCTCGAGGTCCGCCCCGCAGTTCTTGCACGGCAGACCGACCTCCTCCTCCGCGTCCTCCGCGTCCTCCGCCCCCGCCCCTTCCGGGGCCGCCGCTGGGGGGGCGCCGGCGGGGACCGGGATCACCTCCTCGGTCCTCAGGAAGGTGAAATCCTGTCCGCAATGGCCACAATGGCCATTCTTCAACGTCGCCGGGCGGGTCGCATACTCGATCTCCGAACCACAGTCAGGGCACGATTCGCTCACGTAGCACCGGCCGAACAGGCCGGCGGGCCTACTTTAGCTGCGGCATGCCCCCCGGGCGCGCTCGCGCGGGGCCGCCCCGGCACGACGGAGGCCGCCGATGAGCTTAGGAACCGGGTCCCGCTGGGGGACCGGGATCCGGGATGCCGGCGCAGCGAAGGTCGAGGTCGAAGCGGTCACCGGCGCGGAGATCCCCGGCCGCGCGGAGGCCCGTCCGGAGGTCGAGGAGCTCCCCCTCCCGTCGAGCCGCGGCCCCGCGACCGCCCGGCACCCGGCCGCGTCCGGGGACCCGACGCCGCACGGAGCCCGCCCCCCGGGGACGCGTGGCGAGCGCCCGGTCCCGTGCCGCGGTCGACCTGCTGGAGGACCTCGCGGCCGAGTTCGAGGAGGCCGGTGAGCACGTCGCGGGCCAGCCCGAGTTCGGGGAGCTGCACCTTGCACCCGTCCGACTCCTGGGGCTCGAGCAGCTGATCCCCGGCGCGGTCGGCTGGGGCCGGGAGCTCACCCACCGTCGGGACCCGCTCCGCCCGGGGCCATCGGACGGCGGCGCGCAGCGCGCCGGGTGGGTCTACCTCATCGTGCGCCCCGCTCCGCCGTCGAACCGCGGCCGGGCCGAGCCGGGCTCGCCGCTGCGCGGGATCCGGTGGGAGGAACTCGCCTTCGCCGCCGAGTGCAAGGGGATCCCGAACGCGATCGTGGCCGCCACGTCGGAGGACGCGGAGGCGACGCCCGTCGTCCGAAAGTTCGCGGAAGGGCTCCTGGGCGAGCTCGAGACCGAGAGCGCACCGTAGGGCCGGGCTAGTTGGCCCGGGCCCGCGCGAGCCGGCTCCACGCGAGCCGACCGGGCCGTAGCGTCTCGTGGCGCCGGCACTGCCGACAGAAGATCACCTGCTCGCCGCCCTGCCCGGAGAGCTCGGGCGTGGCGAGATGCTCCTCCGGCGCGTGTCGACACGAGCGTTCGGCGCACGGAAGGTTCCAGCTGCGATCCATCGACGCGTCTCCGGGGAGGAATAGAACACGCGCGTCCTGGTTCTTAAACCCCGTCTATGCGCATGGATACATGGCTCTACCGCCCGGGCGGCCCGGCGCTCCCGCGGGTCATCGCGTCGGCGGGCGCGCTCCGAACTCCTTATGCTCGGCCGGGATGGCCGCGCCATGGACGCGCTCCCGGAGCTGTTCGGCTACGACCTGAGCCACTACGTGGTCGCCGCGGAACGGATCCTCGCCTACAAGCGGATCCCGCACCGCCGGGTGCCGGTCTCCTACTACGACAAGCGGGAGCTCCTGCGGAGGACCGGGCAGGACTACGTCCCGGCCCTCGTCTGGGACGGCCGGGTCGTTCCCTGGAAGGAGATCCCCGAGTTCCTCGAGGCCCGGCAGCCCGACCCGACGATCTTCCCTCCGGGGCTCGGCCCGGCGGCCCGGGTGATCGAGAACTGGGGCCACCAGGTGGTCGAGGAGCGGGTCTGGCGGTTCGTGGTCCCGGAGGCGGTCCGGACCTTTTCTGACGAGGTCGAGCGATGGGTGTTCGAGGAGCTGCAGCGACGCGCCCGGGGCCCGCTCGAGCTGCTCGCGGCGCGCCGGGAGGAGTTCCGTGCGGAGATGAACGAGCACCTCCGCCTCATCGAAGGGCTGCTCGACGGCCGGGAGTACCTCCTCGGCCCGGCGAGCCTCGCGGACTTCGGGGTCTTCGGGAGCCTCTCGCCGCTCCGGTACGTGGGGGAGGAGATCCCCCGGGAGTTCCCCCGGCTCGGCGCGTGGTACGATCGCATCGCCCGGATCCCCTCGACGGCACGGGAGCCTCCGGCGCCGCGCGGCCCGGCGTAGCGCGTCAGGACGGCATCTCGGCGAAGAGCCGATCCACCCCGCGGCGCGCCGACCAGAACCCGAGCCCGATCACCACGGTCGCGAGGAGCGCGCCGAAGAGGAGGAAGTCGAGCCCGATCGCCCCCAGGGCAGGGTCCCCGATCGCGAAGGCGAGCGGGCCGACCGTGAGCAGGAGCACGAACATCCCGCCCAGGCTCGCCGCGAGCATCGCGGTCGGCCGGAGGTACTGCGGCCGGGGGCGTTCCTGGAAGTCGGAGTACCGCGCGGCGAAGGCGAGGCCGAGGAAGGTCGACTCCGCGACCGCGGCGAGGGCGCTCGCCCCGGTGCCGATCGTCGTCGGGAGATCGAGCCCCATGCGCAGCGAGACGGCACCGGTGAGGACGACGGCGAACGTCCCGGCCAGGAGCAGGACCAGGCCGGCCTTGGCCCGGAAGACGCTGCGCGGCGGTACCGGGTTCGCGTAGAGGTTGAGCACGCCGCGGCGCTCCTGGCCGAGGCTCGTCGTGCTCAGGAAGAGCGCGAAGAGCCCCGCGACCATCCCGCCCCAGAGCACCGCCCCCGGGACGCTGGAGGGGCCGGCCCCCGGGTCCAGGCCCAGGAGCCCGACCGCGCCGAGGACGAGCGGGAGCAGCAGGAACGGGGTCATCTCGCGGCGGCGGAGGAGCCCCTGGAGGTCCTTGCCGACCAGGGAGGCCTCGAGCGGCCCGAAGCCGAACCGGCGCAGCCAGGGGTGCGAGGCGCCGTACTCGTGGGGCGAGAGCTTGAGCTCGGGGGCCACGGGGTTCCAGTACCGCGCCCTGAGCCGGACCGCGGCGGCGAGCAGCAGCGCCGAGAGCGCCACCGTCGCGGCCGCGAAGACCGCGCCGCTCAGGAGGTCGCCGCGACCGGCCGCCTCCACGCTGTGGGTCCCCCAGAGGATCGGGATCACGGCGGTCCACGTCCCGTTCAGCCCGGAGGTCCCGACCACGTCGTACAGGAGCACGGGATTGAAGGCGAACTGGAGCGCGAGGAGCATCACGAGCACCCCGACGATCCGGAGCGCGAGGGAGACCCGGGCCGCCCGGCCGGCGACGACGGCGCTCACCCGCTGGGTGACCGCCCGGATCATCTCGATGAGGAATCCGCCCTCGAGGAGGCCGAGGACCCCGAGACCGGCCGCGAGGAGGTAGGTGAGGTACTCGCCGGTCGCGACGGCGATCGCCGCGCCCGCCCCCAGGGCGAGGGCGAGGGAGAGGGAGTAGGAGAAGGCGATGGCGAAGGTCGAGGCGAGGACGTACTCGATGGGACGGAGCGGGAGCCAGTTGACCGCATCGCTGCTCGCGAACCGTGCCGTGGTCGTGAGCTCGAACATCACGCCGGCGACGAGCACGAGCCCCACGGCGATCGCCGGGATCAGCGGGAGGACGAGGCCGGCCGCGAGGGCTCCGAACCCCGGCTGGATCGAGGCGAGGCCGTCGACCACCCAGAGGGTGAACCCGAAGGCGGCCAGGGCGGCCACGACGTCGAGGACGAGGAGCGCGACGCCCCGGCCGAGGAAGCTGTGCGGGTTGCTGCTCGCGCGCCCGCTCCGGAGCTGGGAGGCCACCAGCACCTCGGCCATGCGGCGGATCCGGTGGAGGTCCATGGTACTGCGAGGTTAGGGGGAGAGCCCCCGGACCACCTCGGGGAGATCGCCGGTACCCGTGAGCGTGAGGAAGAGCTCCTCGAGGCCGACGGCCGCCGTCCCGCCCCGGGCCCGGAGCGCGGCCATGGTGTCCTCGGCGCGGACCTGCCCGCGGTCCAGGATCACGATCCGGTCGCAGATCGCGTCCGCGATCTCGAGCACGTGGGTGCTGAAGAGGACCCCCACGCCCTCGCCGGTGAGCCGGCGGAGGAGGTCCTTCACGATGCGCGCGGAGCGGGGGTCGAAGCCGTTCAGCGCCTCGTCGAGGATCAGGAGCCGTGGACGGTGGATGAGCGCGGCCGTCAGGGCGACCTTCTGCTTCATCCCGTGCGAATAGCCGCTGATGAGGGCGTCCTCGTGCCCCACGAGCTCGAGCGCGTGGAGGAACGGTTCGATCCGGGCCCTCCGCACCCCGGGCTCCATCCCGTAGAGGTCGGCGATGAAATCGAGATACTCGGCCCCCGTGAGGAACTCGTAGAGGGCCGGGGTCTCCGGCACGAACC
Source organism: Thermoplasmata archaeon (assembly GCA_027314915.1). Classification (GTDB taxonomy): domain Archaea; phylum Thermoplasmatota; class Thermoplasmata; order Lutacidiplasmatales; family UBA184; genus JAKIVR01. The sequence continues at coordinate 50,956 of DAHUZZ010000002.1, forward strand.
CCACCTCCCGCCGGATCTCGACCGCCTGGTCCCGCACCTCCCGGCCGAACACCCGGATCGACCCGGCCTCGGGCCGAAGGATGCCGAGGATCGCCTTCATCATCGTCGACTTGCCCGCGCCGTTCGGGCCGAGCAACCCGACGATCTGGCCGGCGGGGACCCGGAAGCTGACGTCGGAGAGCGCCCGCACCGGCCCGAAGAGCTTGGTGACGTGCTCGACCTCGAGGGCGACCGTCCCGGGGACGGACGGCCCGGGGGGTACCCCCGAGGAGGGGAGGGGCAGCGGCGTCGGCCGCAGCGGCTCCCCGGAAGGATAGGAAGCGAGCGGTTCCATGGGGACTACCCGGGAAGATAGCGGCCGTCCCTCATCTGCTCTCCGCACCGGGCGACCGACGGGCGCGGGGTTAAGCGGCGACGCCGTCGTGGTCGCCCCGTGACCCCCGCGGAGGCTCCCCCGCGTCCCCCGGGGCCCGACCCGCCGCCCGCGGGGCCTCCCGCGGGCGCGCGCTCGGCGTTCCGGGGAACGGCGGGGCGCGCCACCCTGGCGCTCATCGCGCTCCGGGTCCTGTACGCGTTCAACTGGTTCGACGTCGGGCCCGGGCTGCCGGCGATCGGCGTCGAGTTCGGGATCGGGAGCGTCGGCTGGGGGCTCCTGCTCGCCGCCTTCTTCGCCGGGGCCGGCGCGTTGCAGATCCCCGCCGGGCTCCTCGCGCGTCGTTGGGGGACCCGGAGCGTCGCGCTCGGGGGGGCCGTGGTGCTCGGGGGAGCCGTCCTCGCGTCGAGCCTCGCGCCCTCCTTCCTCGCGCTCGTGGCCCTGCGCGCCGTCGCCGGCGCGGGCGCCGGCCTGTTCTTCTCCCCCGCCATCGCGCTCGTCACGACGCTCCACGCCGAAGGGCGGCGCGGCGTGCCCGTCGGGGTGTTCAGCTCGGCCTACACTGTCGGCGCGGGGCTCGGGCTCTTCGCGGGGGCGCTGCTCCTGGGGCCGCTCGGCTGGCGCGGACTGCTCGCGCTCGGCGGCATCCTGACGCTGGGCCTCGTTCCGGTGGCCCTCTGGTTCGTACCGCGCTGGGCCGGCGCGCCGCCCCCCGCCGGTGCCCGGCCGGCGCCGGGGATCCCCCGGGCGCTCACCTCGCGGAGCCTGTGGGTGCTCGGCCTCTCGTTCATCGGGCTCGAGGGCGCCTCGCTCTCGGCGGGGCAGTACTTCGTTCCGTACGCCGAGGCGGCCCGGGCCTGGAGCCCCGCGCTGGCCGGCGGGATCGCGGCGCTCTTCGTCTTCCCGAGCTTCTTCGGCGGGCCGATCGGCGGGGGGCTGACCGAGCGCTTCGCGAACCGGCGGACCCAGCTCGCGGTCTTCACCGCGGTCCCCGCGGCGCTCCTGCTCGCGATCCCCTTCGTCGGGCTGGGCGCGATCGCCGCCATCGGGAGCCTCTTCGCCTTCGCCTTCGGCATGGTCTACGCGATCATGTATGTCCTGCCGCCCTACCTGCCCGGGTTCCGCCGGGATGAGCTGTCGCTCGCGATCGGCATGTTCAACGGGATCCAGCTCGCGGGGGGCGCGCTGGTGGCGTCGATCGCCGGCTGGGCGGTCGACGTGTACGGGTACAGCTCGCTCTGGTGGGTCCTCGGGGGCGGGGCGATCGCCACCCTCGTGCTGCTGCCGCTCTTCCCCGTGACGGGCCGCACGGTCCCGCCCTCCCCCGACAGGGCCTCGGCGGGCCCGGCGTAGGGCGCGACCTATACGCCCCGCCGGGCTCCCCCGGAACGGATGGAGGTCCTCCGCACCGTGCCCCCCGACCGCTCCTGCCGGGCCGGCACGCTCGACAACCCGCTGCGGCGCTGGCTCGCGCCAGCGGCCCGCGAGGTCGACCGGCTGGACCTCGCGCCCGGCCAGACGGTGGCGGATCTCGGGACCGGAGTGGGCTTCTACCTTCCCGAGATCGCGCGCCGCATCGCCCCCGGCGGGACGATCTACGCGGTCGACCCCGATCCGGAGAACCTCGAGGTGGCGAGGTCGCGGCCGGTGGCCGGCGTCCGGGCGGTCTTCCTCCGGGGCTCGGCGGCCCAGGCCCCCGAGATCCCGGACGGGTCCGTGGACCGGGTCCTGCTCTCGCTCGTCCTGTGCTGCATGTGGGACAAGGCCGGGGCGCTCGACACCGCCTGGAGGATCCTGCGGCCGGGGGGCCGCGCGCTCGTCACGTACCCCCGGGCGATGAAGATCGGCTCGCGGCGGCGCGCGCTCCGGGTCTCCGCGGAGCAGTGGGGCCTGCTCGTCCGACAGCACCCTTGGACCCAGCGGCCGGTCGATACCGGCCTCATCCTCCGCCGGAACCTGATCGAGCGCCCCCGGGCGGACGAGCCGGTCCCGGCACGCCAACCCTAAAGCGGCCCTACCGGTCGGCGGGGACGTGTCGGAGCCGGCCTCCGCCGACCGACCCCCGTACGCGCGGTACGACTTCCACAGCCATACCTACCTCACCGACGGGAACACCTCGGCGACGGCGATGTGGAGGTACGCCCTCCAGCTCCGGCACGAGGTGCTCGCCATCACCGATCACCTCGGCACCGAGGACCCGGCACCGCTCCTCGCCCGGCTGAGGTCGGAAGCGCGGGCCTGGGAGGACTCGCCGCTGATCCCGCTCATCGGGGTGGAGGTGACGCATGTGCCCCCCCGCAAGGTGCCCGAGGCGGTCCGGGCGGCCCGCCGGGCCGGGGCGGAGGTGGTCATCGTCCACGGAGAGACCCTGGCGGAGCAGGTCCTGCCGGGGACCAACCGCGCGGCGCTCGAGCTCGGCGAGGTCGACATCCTCGCCCACCCGGGGCTCCTCACCCCGGAAGAGGCGGAGCTCGCCCGCGCCCACGGTACGATCCTCGAGCTGAGCGGCCAGCGGGCCCACGCGCTCGCGAACGGCCACATCGCCCGGCTCGCGCTCGCGGCCGGGGCCCCCCTCGCGGTCGACTCCGACGCCCACGCCCCGGAGCAACTGCTGCCGGCCGAGCTCGCGCGCAAGGTCGCCCTGGGCGCAGGTCTGCCCGAGGACCGGCTCCGCGCCGTGCTCGAGGACGCGCCCCGCGCGCTGCTGAAGCGCGTGCGACGGAACCCCTAGGCGGGCCCGTCGCGCGCGCTACGCGCGGTGGGCGACGATCGCGCGCCCGGAGTCCAGCCGGCCGGCGAGCCCATGGTCCACGAGGAGCTCCGACGCGACGAGGGCGACCGGCCCGAGGGCGACCGCCCAGATCCGGGGATCCGTCGGGTCCTCCACGACGAGCAGGAGGCTCACGGCCAGCGCCACCACCAGGAGCGACTCGATGACCCGGGGCAGCCGCGGCCCGTTCGCCATGGCCAGGAAGAGCCCGCTCGCGACGAACGCGACCGCCTCGAGGAGCCCGGCGTCGACGAGGGGGCTCACGGGGAGCGACCGGAGCGCGAACCCGTCGCCCCCGGCGAGCAGCCGCGTTCCGGCGAAGAGGAGGAGCAGGAGCGACCCCAGGGCGGCCGCCCGGCCGTTGGCGAGCGCCCGCACCCCGTCGGGGTCGTAGAGCACGGCGCCGCCCCGGCGGAGCGGGAACGGGTAGGCGACGAGCCCTGCGAGCGCGAAGAGCGCGAGAGCGAACTCGCCCGTAAGATGCGGCCCGGCGACGTGCGGGACGAGCCGGACGACCGCCACGACGAGGATCTGCACCAGGAAGAGGAGGGCCACGATCCGGCGGCACGCGTGGTTGATCCGGGCCAGGTCCCGCCGCGTGAGGACGACGTAGAGCATCGTCGCGCCGCCCGCCATGAGGAGGGCGTCCGCGGCGAGCAGGAGCAGCTCGGCCCAGCCCCCCGACCCCGTGGAGACGACCAGGTAGGCGACCGTGGGCGTGACCGTCAGGAAGGCGAGCGCCACCACGACGAACGCCGATTGCTTGGCGTAGGCGTAGGCCACCTTGCTCGTGACATCGTTCATCCCCACGGACATCGGCCCCGCCTCCGACCGGGCCCGGGATTAAGAACTGACGGCTGGCGACCGGGGGCTACCGCGGCCGTCCGGCTTCGCCCGAGGCGAGGAGCTTGAGCCGGTCGCGTCGGGCGTCCCACCCCGTGTAGAGGAAGAGGAAGGCCATCACCAGGAGGAGCACCCCCGGGAACGCGAGGACCGGGGCCAGCGCGAGGGCGCCGAACACCGCCAGGCTCCCGAGGAAGAGCGCGCCCGCGGCCAGGCAGAGCGAGCCGCCGAGGAGGAAGATCGTCTCGTTGAGCATGCGGATCCCGGCCGCCCCGTAGGTCGCGCGTTCGACCCCCGTGGGGGCCCCCGGATTCGGCGGGAGGTCTATAAGGCCGCCCCCGGTCCGACCGACGGATGCGTGCGGTCGACGGCACGGGCCTACCGCCGATCGAGCCGTTCCGCATCAAGGTCGTCGAGCGGCTCCCCCAGCCCACCCCCGAGGAACGGGAGCGGGCGCTCGAACGGGCCGGCTACAACCTGTTCAACCTCACCTCGGACGAGATCCGGATCGATCTCCTGACGGATTCCGGTACGAGCGCGATGAGCGACCACCAGTGGGCGGCGCTCATGGTGGGCGACGAGAGCTACGCCGGCAGCCGCAACTTCGCGGAGTTCGAATCCACCATCCAGGCGATCACCGGCTTCCCGCACCTGATGCCAACCCACCAGGGCCGGGCGGCCGAGAACCTGCTGTTCTCCACCCTGTGCAAGCCCGGCGACTTCGTGCCGAACAACATGCACTTCGACACGACCCAGGCGCACGTGCGGAACAACGGGGCCCGGCCCGTGAACGTGGCCATCGACGAGGCCTACGATCTCGACAGCCCTCACCCGTTCAAGGGCAATGTGGACCTGCCGGCGCTCACCGCGCTCCTCGACGGCGAGGGATCCGGACGGGTGCCGCTGGTCATGGTCACGATCACGAACAACACCGGAGGGGGTCAGCCGGTCTCGCTCGAGAACCTCCGGGCCGTCTCCGAGCAGGCCCACGCGCGCCGGATCCCGCTCTACCTCGACATGTGCCGGTGGGCCGAGAACGCCTACTTCATCCGGCAGCGCGAGCCGGGGATGGCCGACCGCTCCATCGCCGACATCGGCCGCGCGATCTTCGCCCTCGCCGACGGGGCCACCATGAGCGCGAAGAAGGACGGGCTCGTCAACATCGGCGGCTTCGTCGCGACCCGCGACCCCGAGCTGTTCGAGCGGCTCAAGGAGGCGCTCATCCTCTACGAGGGGTTCCCCACCTACGGGGGGCTCGCCCGGCGGGACCTGGGGGCCATCGCCGTGGGGCTGCGGGAGGCGATGGAGCTCGATTACCTGGAGCACCGGATCGAGCAGGTGCGCTACCTGGGGGGGCTCCTCGCGGCGCGCGGCGTTCCCTTCCTCAAGCCGCCGGGCGGCCACGGGATCTACCTCGACGTCCGCCGGTTCCTGCCGCACCTGACCGAGGAGGACCACGCCGGCCAGGCGCTCGCGGTCGAGCTCTACCGCGAAGGCGGGGTCCGGAGCGTCGAGGTCGGTGCGATCATGTTCGACGGAGGGGTCACGGAGCGGCACGCCCCGCTCGACTTCGTCCGGCTCGCCATCCCGCGCCGCGTGTACACCTCCGCGCACCTCGCCTACGTCGCCGAGGTGGTGGCCCGGGTCCACGCCCGGCGGGAGGGCGTCCGGGGCCTGGTGATGACGCACCGCCCCCCGCGGCTCCCGCACTTCACCGCCCGGTTCGCCCCCGCGGGCGCGAAGGTGCCCCCGACTCCCGCGGAACGCCGCTGACCCCGTCCCGGAGTCGCACGAACCGGCCGCCGGGCCCCCTCGGCCCCCGGCCTCCGGCCGGTGCCTCCGGTTTGGAATTCTTATAAACCGGGCCGGGAGTAGTTGCGATGTGAAAGTCGTCCTGACGGGCGCCGCGGGGTTCATCGGCTCGAACCTTGCCCGGCAGTGGGTGGTGGAGCATCCCGAGGACACCGTCACCGTCTTCGATCTCCTGACCTACGCGGGCCGCCGGGAGTCGCTCCGCGAACTCGAGGCGCTCCCGAACTTCCGGTTCGTGCGGGGCGACGTCGCCGAGCGGGGGGACCTCGACCCCGTGGTGGCCGACGCCGACCTCGTGGTCCACCTGGCGGCCGAGTCGCACAACGACCGGGCCATCGCCGACCCCCGCCCCTTCGTACGGACCAACATCGTGGGGACCGCGACGCTCCTCGAGTCCTGCCGGCGCCACGACGTGCCCCGCGCGCACTTCGTCTCGACGGACGAGGTGTTCGGCTCGCTCGAGCTCGACGATCCCCGGAGGTTCGACGAGAGCTCGCCGTACCGCCCCCGGGGGCCCTACAGCGCGTCGAAGGCCGCCGCCGACCACCTGGTGCGCGCCTGGCAGACCACCTACGGCCTGCCGCTCACGCTGTCGAACTGCTCGAACAACTTCGGCCCCTACCAGTTCCCCGAGAAGCTCATCCCGCTCGCGATCACGAACCTGATCCGCGGCCGGAAGGTCCCGCTCTACGGCGACGGCCGGTACGTCCGGGACTGGATCGACGTGGGCGATCACTGCCGGGCGCTCGAGCTCGTCGCCCGGAAGGGACGGCCCGGCGTCACCTACCTCATCTCGGCGGAGACGGAGGTGGCGAACCTGGAGCTCGTCCACCGCCTCCTCGCGATCTTCGGCTCGGGGCCCGACATGATCGAGCACGTGGCGGACCGGCCCGGCCACGACCGGCGGTACGCCCTCGACCCGCGGCGGCTCCGCGAGGAGTTCGGATGGGCCCCCGCCCACACCTTCGACCAGGCGCTCTCCGAGACCGTCCGATGGTACCGGGCGCACCCCGAGTGGTGGGAGCCGCTCCTCCCCCACGTGGTCGGCGGAGCGGCCCGATGAGCGGCCCGGACCCGCTCGCCCCGATCTCGCCGTCCGAGATCCGGATCCCGGGCGCGCGCGCCCTCGTCCGGACGATCCACCAGGACCCCCGCGGCCTGCTGGTCGAGATGCTCCGCTCGGACGACGCGGCCGTGGACGGCCGGCACTTCGCGATGGCCTACACCTCGGTCACGGTCCCCGGCGAGTTCCGGGACCGCGACCGCTGGCACGTCCACAAGGTCCAGAGCGACCGGTTCGTGGTGCCGCTCGGGGAGATGATCCTCGCGCTGTACGATGGCCGGGCCGAGTCCCCCACCCACGGCGTCCTCCACACGGTCCGCATGACCGGTCCGCCGCCGGACCGGCCCGGCGCCGCGGCGGCGGGCGCCCGGCAGACCTACCTCGTCCCGATCCCGCCCGGGGTCTACCACTGCATCGGCAACCTCTCCGACCAGCCGTTCGTGCTCGTGAACTTCCCGACCGAGCTCTACAACGCTTCGGACGAGGGACGGGTCCCCTTCGCGACGCTCCCCATCCCGTCGCTCGGCCGCCCGTTCCGATGGGACGAGGTGCCGCGCACCGGGGGCGCGGGCCCCCGGTGAGCGACCTCCTCGTCTTCGGCGCCGCCTCCCTCGTGGGCTCCGAGTTCGTCGCCCGCACCGCGCACGCGGTGCACGCCGCCGGGCGCACCGACCCACGGACGCAGGGGTTCCCGGCGGCGAGCTTCACGTCCGTCGACCTCCTCGATGCCCGCGCGGTCGCGGAGGTGGTCGAACGTTCGGTCGCCGAAGTGGTCGTGAACTTCGCCGCGGCCACGGACGTCGACGGCGTCGAGCGGGAACGGCCCGCCACCCTCGGGGCGGCGGGCGGCCCGGCGTACCGGCTCAACGCGATCGCCCCCCGGGCGATGGCCGAGGCCGCCGAGCGCTCCGGGAAGCGGCTCATCACCCTCTCGACCGACTTCGTCTTCGACGGGGTCGACGGGCCGTACGACGAGCGGGCCGAGCCGGCCCCCTTCGGTCCCAAGGTGAGCTGGTACGGCTACACCAAGGGGGTCGGCGAGGTCGACGCGCGCGCCGCCTCGGCCGCGACCGCGGTCCTCCGCATCGCCTACCCCTTCCGCGCCCGGTTCGCCGGGAAGCTCGACTTCGCGCGCGGGCTCGTGGCGCGCCGCCGCGCCGGCCGGCTCCCGCCGCTCTTCGCGGACCAGCAGTTCACCCCGACGTGGATCCCGGACGTGGGGCGCGCGGTGGAGCACCTGATCCGTTCCGGGGAGCGGGGCGTACTCCATGTCGCCTCGCCCGAGCTCACGACGCCGTGGGAGTTCGGGAGCTACCTGTTCGGGCTCGTCGACCGCACGGAGCTCCGGCTCCCGCAGGGCTCGATGGCGGAGTTCCTCGAGAAGCCCGGGACCACGCCCCGGCCCCGGCGCGGAGGGCTTAAGGTGGGGCGCCTTCCCGGGGCCGGCGTGGAGCTCACCGGCTGGCGGCGCGCGCTCGAGGAGTTCGTCCGGGAGGGCGGCGCCGCGTGAAGGGGCTCATCCTCGCCGGCGGGCACGGGACCCGGCTCCGGCCGCTCACCTTCTCGGGCAACAAGCACATGATCCCCATCGCCAACGAGCCGATCCTCTTCTACGGGCTCCGGCACCTCGCGCGGGCCGGCATCCGCGAGGTGGGGGTGATCCTGGGACCGATCCAGGAGGGGATCCGGGAGGCGATCGGGAACGGCTCCGACTTCGGGCTCGAGGTCACCTACATCGAGCAGGGCGCCCCGAAGGGGCTCGCGCAGGCCGTGCAGTGCGCCCGGGCGTTCCTTTCCGACGACCCGTTCGTGATGTACCTGGGCGACAACCTCCTCCAGCAGGGGGTCCGCCCGTTCGTCGACCTGTACGAGGCGGAGCACCCCGATGCGGTGGTGGGCGCGACGCCCGTGGCCGAGCCGCGCCACTACGGCGTGCTCGAGCTCGACGGCGACCGGATCGCCTCCATCGAGGAGAAGCCGGCGCAGCCGAAGAGCAACCTGGCGCTCATCGGGGTCTACCTGTTCACGCCCGCGATCCACCCCATCATCGACCAGCTCACGCCCTCCCGGCGGGGCGAGCTCGAGATCACCGAGGCCATCTGGCAGCTCCACCGGGCCGGCCGGCGCGTCCGGGTCCAGCGCGTCGAGGGCTGGTGGAAGGACACGGGGCTGCCCGGCGACCTCCTCGACGCGAACGACCTGGTGCTCGACACCCTCCCGGGCTCCGCGTTCCTCCGGCAGGGCACGATCGACCCGTCGGCGAAGCTGATCGGCTCCGTCGGCGTGGGCGCAGACTCGGTGATCGAGGGGGACTGCGAGATCCGCGGACCCGTGCTCATCGGCCGGAACGTGCGGATCGGCCGGGGGGCCCGGATCGGACCCCGGACGGCGCTCGGCAACGGGTCGGCCGTGGAGGGCGCGGAGGTCCGGCGCTCGATCGTCCTCGAGGGGACCCGGATCGAGGGACCCGTGCGCGTCCACGACAGCATCATCGGGCGGAACGTGGTGATCCGCGGCGGATCGGGAGCCCCGGCCGAGCTCACGCTCATCGTCGGCGACGCGGCGCAGATCCGCGCCTAGCGGACGACGATGCGGCCCGGCCCCGCGAAGGAACTCGGGACCGCTCGGGCGAGCTGGGAGGAGCTCCACGAGCTCGTCGAGCGGGACGGGTCCATCGGCGACCGCCTGGTGCTGCTCGAGGAGATCCCGCGGGAGGAGCTCGCGGGGGCGCTCGGGCGCTGGGAGGAGTTGCTCGTCCTCCGGCACCCGGCCGTGTGGGACCGGCTGCTCGCCCGGGCCGACCGGATCCCCGGCGTGGTCGCCCCGGCCGCGCTGCAGCGCGAGCACACGATCTTCCCCTCCTCCGTGGGGCAGCTCCGGTGGCTGTTCGACCTGACGGGCCGGGAGGGCCACGGCGGTAACCGCCAGGCGCTCGGCCAGTCCTGGAAGCTCCTCGTGGAGGCGGTGAGCCGGCACCTGGCCGATGAGCGGGGCTACCTCGAGGGGATCGGGACGGAGGAGCGTGGGCGGACCGGGAGCGACGAGGGCCGCGGGGGCGCGGACCGAGCCGCCCCGCCCTCCACGCACGGGCAACGAAGTTAATACCCGGGCCCCGTCGCCCACCGACCGCCCATGGGAATCGAGGACGAGCTCTCCGGGAACGGCGTGAAGGTGTACAAGACCATGAAGGACCTCGGCATGATCGCCGAGGAGAAGATGGGGACCGCCGAGCGGATCACCCAGTCGGCGAAGCTTCCGAAGAACATGGTCCTGAACGCGCTCCAGGAGCTCCAGACGAAGAGCTTCGCCCGGCGGAAGGTCCGGGAAAAGGCCGCCGGCTACTACCTGACGAAGTAGGGCGCGGAGGCGGGCGGGATCACGCGCCGCTCGCCCCGGCCCGGGCGCGCCGGCCCTCGATCGCCTCGAGGAGGCGGCTCGTCGAACGCAGGGTGACCTCGGTCACCGCGCTCACCCGCGCCACCTGGGCCCGGGACCGGTGCTCGCCGTTGCGGTCGGCCGCGAGGTAGATGAGCGCCGCTACGAGGCCGTGCGCGGGCAGCCCGGAGAGCTCCGGGTCCTGCTGCGCCTCTTCCAGCATCGCCTCCACGGTGGATCGGACGCGCGCCGAGAGCGCGAGCTCCTCCGCGTAGCGCGCCAGGAACGCGCGGGTGTTGATCGAGGGCGCGGCCACGCCGAGGCCGCGGTGCAGGACCTTGAACGCCCGGCCCACCTCGGCCCGGCGGGCGCCGACGGCCTTGGAGACCTCGCCCAGGGTCCGGGGCATCGAGTAGACCCGGCAGGCCGCGTAGAGCGTGGCCCCGATGCACGACGGGAGGCCCCGGCCGCGGAAGAGCCCCCGCGTGGCGCACTCGCGGAAGAGCCGCTCCGCCTCGGTCGCCACGATCGGCGGAAGCCCCAGGGTCTGCGCCGCATGGGTGATGGCTCCGCGCGCCTGCGAGCGCTCGAGCGTGCTCTCGGCCGCCCGGGCGGTCTGGCGCTGGGCGACCCGGCGGAGATGCTGGAACTCGTAGCGGCGGGCCCACCCGAGGGGGCGGCCCTGTCCGTCCCGGGAGCCGCTCAGCACCGATCCGAGCGCACGGCGGGTCTCGTTGCCCCGGCCCACGAAGGGGCCGATCCCCCGGCCGCTCCCGTCGGAGCCGGGGGTCGCCCGGAGGAAGGGCGCCGGGGTGACGAATTCGGTGCCGTCCAGGACGAGCCCGCACTCGGCGCAGTGCACCTCGCCGAGCGACTCGTCGCGGACCTGGCGGCGGGCACCGCACATGGGACAGGCGCTCGCCTCGGCCCCTTCGGGACCGGGCGGCCCCGCACCCGGCGCGGGGGGGTTTGACACAGCGTCGCATGACGGAAGGGAGTATATAATCAATATGGGTCGGCCCTCGCCGGAAGAGCACCTGCGCACGCGCCGAGTACACAATATTTAGACTCTCCGACACCTCGGCCGGGCATGCGACCGTGGCTCGTCTCGATCGGCGTCGCCTTCCTGGTGGTGGGCGGAGCGGCGCTCGCCTCGCTCTACGCGGCCTCGGACGCTCCGAACCATGAGCAGGTCGACTCCACCTCCACGGTCGAGGTCAACCCGACGATCTGGGCGCTGACCGCCCCCCTCTGGGGGGAGAACGGCAGCGCCCCGAGCTTCTACGTCCACTGGCAGTCCACCGTGCCGGTCCAGGTGACGCTCCTCGACGGGGCCGGCTCCCGCTGCCCCGGCGGCGGGAGCTCCTGCGGCTCCCAGGCGATCGTGTGCCCCTGCCCGGTCACCAACTGGACGGACCGGCTCAGCGGGAACTGGAGCTCCTCGCAGGCGCTCGACTATCCGTACTACGTCCGCGCGCTCGCGGTCGGGGCCGACCCCGGCATCATGACCGTCTACGCCACCGGGACCGCGGTCATCGACCAGCCCTCCTACACCCTCCAGCGGATCACGGGGACCTTCGCCGGGTCGGCGGCGGTGCTGGTGGGCGCGGTCGCGCTCTTCCTGGGGCTGTTCCTCCGGGCGAGCCCGTACGCCGCCCCGCCCCCGGTGATCCCGCTGAGCCCGGAGGACTTGGACGAGCTCTACGGGCCGGGGAGCGAGGAGGACGAGCCCCCGCCGGCGCGACCCCCGGGTCGACGGTAGCCCGACCGGGCCCGCGCGCTCACTCGAGCTCCTTGCGACGGCCGCCCCCGCCGTCGAACTCGGCCCAGCCCTGGTCGTTCCTCAAGCGGAGGGTCCCCTCGAGCCGCCCCTCCCGGGTCCCGCGCGCCAGCACGAACTGGACCCGGAGCGGGTGGTCGCTGACGGGCGGTTCGACGTCGGCCAGCGCCACCTCCTTGATCGCGGGGACGCGCTGCCAGAGGACCTCCGTGAACCGCCCGGGCAGCAGGAAGGGGGAGTATCCGACGACCGCCCGGTCGAGGGTGACGTGGATCTCCCGCACCGTCTCCGGGCTGCAGTTGTACAGGAAGATCCTCCACGACCCCGCCGAGAGCCGGGAGGAGGGAACGTAGCCCGGTTCCAGCTCGTGCCGCTGCCGCTCGCCGACGGGCCACAGGTAGGGGAAGAGGAGCCCCGCCGCCCGCGGGGCGGCGCCCGAGCCCTCGGGGCCCCGCCACCGCTGGATCGACCGCCGCCGGCTCGCGAGCTCGGGGGTCGATTCGGCCCAGCCTCCGTAGGCGACGGGAGCCCGCATCGCGAGCTCGGCGTCCAGCTCCCGTGCGTTCCACTCCGGGTGCTCCCGGTCCAGCGCCTGGGTCTGTTGGGCGAGCAGTCGACGATCGGTGCGGTTCATTTTCACTCTGTCGCGACTTGGGTCGCATCATGTCGCGACAGGCATGAGGCGTGTCCACGTCGGAAGCCGCCCCGATTCCGCGACAGTGTACCGATACTTCCGCCCCTATGTAATCCATGGGGTCGGACCATGCAGACCACCTCGGGACCACGGAACCCTTTCGGAGACCGCTCGGAAGAGCTCCCCTCGGCGGACCGGCGCGGCGGAGGCGACCGATGAGCCCGGACCGGACGCGACCGGTCCCGGAGCTCCGGGGGGCCCTCCACGCGCTGAACGCCCACCTCGGCGTGTGCCCGGCGTGCCTGCGCTGGGGATTCGAGCTCTGCGACCGGGGGCTCCTCCTCTCGAACGGGGTGATCCGGGCCCGTGCTGCCCGGGAAGCCTTCGGGCTCCTCGGCGGCGACGTGACCGAGCCCGTACCGGAGGTCCCGGCGCTCGCCTAGGACCCCCTACGGCCCATCGCACCGGGGCCCGCTCGCCGGGCCCCACCCCGGCGTCCACGGGGAGCATCGATCAGAATGCGGGGACGCCGGGGCCGGAAACCCCTTCGCGGCCCGGGCTCACTGGCCCCAGAACGGCCCGTGCGTGGCCCGCCGGATCCTCACGATCTCCTCGAGCACGCCCTGCTCGCTCGCGGAGAGCTGTTGCCCCCGCAGGCTCCGGGCCGCCGCCTCGGGCAGCGCCACGTAGAGGATGTCCCCCTCCTGGACGGTGCGGCCCATGACCGCCCCGTCGAGCGATGCGGCGAGCTCCGTGCCCTCGGCCGCCTCCTTCACCGAGTCGTTCTCCCGCTGCAGGCTCTTCAGCACCGCGACCTCGTTGCCGTCCGGTAGCATCACCCGCACGCCGGGCCTCAACTCCCCCGCGAGGACCCGGATCCCGACGATGGCGGGCTTCGAACTGCGGAAGACGAAGCCCCGGAGCACCTCGAACTTGGCCGGGTGGATGATCTCGACCCGTCGCAGCCGCGCGAGCTCCGCGTTGCGCTCGTTCTTCCAGGCGCCGTACTCCTCGAGGATGCGGTACATCACGTCGCCCTGGAAGATGCGGACCGACTCCGGGGCCGCCGCGGGCAGCGCGTCGGGGAGGACCGGCACGTTGAAGGCCAGGATCGCGCGGTGCAGCGGATCCCTCACCGCCGCGGTGCGCAGCACGAGGGCGCGGTGGACCGGGCCGACCTCGGCCCCGTGGATGGGGATCTTCGCCTCGGAGCACTCGTAGGCGAACGCCTCGATGCCCCCCAGGGTGTCGGCGCAGACCTGCACGCCGCTCTCGGCGAGCGGCACCGACGCGGAGACCTCGTGGGCGAGGAGCTGCTCGGTCTCGATCCGTTCCGTCGCGGTCCGGGCCACCCGGAGCAGCCCGCCCGGCATCGAGTCCTCGATCCCGGGGGCGGCCAGGTAGACCCCCGCCGCAGCCCGCACCTCGGTCAGGGAGTCGAGCCGGCTGCTGCCGGACTTTCCCCGGCGTTTCGCGGGCGGCCGGTAGATGCCCCGGATGCGCGAGGCGAACGGGGCGGTCCGCCCGTTGATGACGACCTCGTCGCCCACCTTGAGCGCGCCGCGGTAGAGGATCACGGACGCGACCGGCCCCACGCCCCGCTGGTCGCTCCGTTCGAGGACCGTGGCCTCGCTCGGTCCCTCCTGCCGCGAGAGCTCCGACTTCAGGAACCGCTGGGAGAGCCCGACCAGGAGCGCGACGAGCTCGGGGACGCCCACCCCCGAGCGCGACGAGACCGGGACGATCCCGACGTTCCGGGTGAAGTCGCTCACCCGGTCGTACCGGTCGGCCGAGAGCCCGAAGCCGACGAGCGACTCGGCGACGCCGTACAGGTGCTCGTCCAGGACCCGACCGAACTCGGGGGCGCACCGGGCGAGGTGCTCGGAGAGACGGACCGGGCCGGCGGGCTTCCTCCAGCCGGTCAGGAGGTCGATCTTGGTGAGGGCGACCGCGAAGGGGGTCTTCTCGTGCTTCAGGATCTGGATCGACTCCCGGGTCTGCGGCATCACGCCCTCCCGGACGTCGACGACGAGGATGGCGAGGTCCGCGAGCGCCCCGCCGCGCCGCCGGAGCGTCTCGAAGGAGCGGTGCCCCGGGGTGTCGATGATGAGCAGCCCGGGCACCGCGAACTGCTCGGTCGTGAGCACCCCCTCGCAGATCTCGAGGATCGCCTCGCGCGGGACCTCGATGGCCCCGATGTGCTGGGTGATCCCGCCGGCCTCGCGCTCGGCCCGGCCCGAGCCCGCGATCCGGTCGAGGAGGGTCGTCTTCCCGTGGTCGACGTGGCCCAGGAGCGAGAGGATCGGCTGGCGGAGTTCGTCGCTCACCGCCGCCTTCGACGGCGGGCGGCTTTAAGGCTCTTCGCCGGACGGACCGGAGGGCGGAGGGGACCGCCGCGGATCGCGCCGGGTCACCCGCCCCGCGTGAGCTCGTCGAGGCCGCCGGCGATGAGGGGGACCCAGAGCTCGCCGCGGTCGAGGCCCCCGTGCGCCCCGTGGAGGTGGCGGCGCGGCGTGGGCACGCCCGGGGGCAGGTAGGTGAAGCCCGCGGGGGCCGCGGGCAGGGCGAGCAGGTTGCCGGTCCGGACCTCGAGCTCGGGGTGGGGCGGCCCCGGGCCGAAGAGCTGGAGGCGGAGCGCCTCGTCGAGGGGCGCGACGCGCGAGCCGTCCGGCAACAGCGCCTCGAGGCGACGGGTGACCGACCCCTCGCGGCCGGAACGGGTCGCGAAGAACCCGGCGCGGCGGTCCCCGGCGGGCGGATGGACGAGCTCGGAGAGCACGTCGGGGTGGCGGTCGAGCGGAACGTTCGACTCGGGGGTGGCGGGGACGAGCCCGTGGTCCCCCGTGATCCAGAGCGCGATCTGCTTCCGCCGGGACGCCTCGAGGCGGCCCGCGACCGACCGGAGGAGCGAGGCGAGGCGCTCGAGCTCGAGCTCGTAGAGGTAGCTCTCCGGGCCGCGGAGGTGGTGGACCAGATCGAGCTCGTCCCAGTAGAGGAAGATCACCCCCGGGGGCGCGCGTTGCCCCAGGAGCCGGATCAGCTGGTAGGCGAGCTCGCTCGCGGTGGCGTAGCCGTGGAACTCGGCGCCGGAGTACAGGAGCCGGGTGAAGCCGCTGCCGGCGAACCGGTCCCGGGTCAGGACCGCCGCCGCGAGCCCGCGCTCGAAGATCGTGGGGACGGGCGTGAGCTCCCTCCGCGTCCACTCGCTGCCGACGAGGCTGTCGAGACCGGGAACGCTCATCGGGCTCATCCGCAGCATGTCGGCCACCACCCCCCACCGCGGGAGGTACTGCCGGTGGCCCACGATGCCGTGGCTCGACGGTGCGACCCCGGTCGAGAGGCTCGTGAGCGCGGAGGTGGTGGTCGAGGGGAAGACGCTCGTGATCGGCCGGGCGCGCTCCGCCCAGGCGTCCGGTATCGGCGACCCGCCTGCGGCGGAAGGCGCCTCGACCGCGCGCCGGAAGTGGCCCCACCCCATGCCGTCGACGAGGAGGAGGAGGATCGTCCCCTCGGTCCGCCGGCCCTCGGTCGGATCGAGCTCGGGCGCGAGCGGCGGGAGGAGCGGCCACGCCCCCCCCGCGTCGCCCTCGTGCCCGGCGGACCGCCACAGCGTGGAGGTCAGGTTCGGGAGGGACCGGCCGAGGTAGGACGGGGTCACGAACCGGCCGAGCGGGGCCGCGTCGAGCTCGGCCTCCGCGCGGGCCCACTCCCGGGCGGAGCTCACAGCTTGAGCCCCACGAGGGCGCCCACGGCGAGCAGGGAGAGCACGAAGAGGGTCATCGCGATGAACGGCCGGTCGCGCTCCTCGATGAACATCGCGACCGAGAAGAGCACCCGGGTCAGCGGCGTGAGGACCAGCACGACGAGGCCGAGCAGGAAGATCGCCTCCGGTTCGCCGGCCCCGAGGGCCCCGATCCACCCGCGGGCGGAGTAGGAGACCGGCCCCACGTTGACCGCCCCGGGGCCGCGCACGAACAGGTCGATGACCCCGATCAGGAGGATCCCGACGGACAGGAGGACCCCGCCCAGCAGGATCCGGCCCATCGGCCGCAGGTAGGGGTCGACCCGGTGGGAGGCGGGGGGCCCCGTCTCGGCCGGCTCCGGCGGCGGGCCGCTCATGCGCTGAGGTACCCCAGGCCCCGGAGGGCCATCAGCGCGGCCGTGAAGAGGAGGATCGTCGCGAAGATCACCTTGAACGTCCAGGTCCCGACGCGGCTGTGGTAGCCCGAGGCGAGGCGGCTGCCCGCGAGCATGCCCACCACGATCGGGACGGTCCAGAAGAGCGCCACGCGCCCGGCGAGCAGGTAGACGATGGCGCTCGCCGTCGCGGTGACGCCGATCATGAAGTTCGACGTGCCGCTCGCGACCCGGACGGGCAGGTTCATGAAGACGTTCATGGCGGGCACGTAGAACACGCCCCCGCCGATCCCGAGGAGCCCCGAGACGACCCCGGCGAGCCCGGAGAGGAAGAAGCCGGGCCGGGTCCCCGTCACCCGGAACGATCGCCAGGTCCCGGTCTCGGTGGGGAAGGCGCCGTGGAGCCTCAGCCGGTCCGCGAGCGGGTCCCGGGGCGGGTCCGGCACCGCGTGGTGGGCGCGCCGCTGGACCATCAGGAAGGCCGGGTAGATCACCGCCGGCACGAAGGCGAAGAGGAGGACCTGCTCGTAGTTCGCCAGGACGAAGACGGTGAGGATCGCGCCGATGAGCCCGCCCACCACGGTGGCGACCTCGAGGAACATCCCGACCCGGATGTCGGCGATCCCCGCGCCCACGAACGTCGAGGCCGCCCCGCAGGAGGTGGCGATGACCGCGACGAGGCTCGTCGCGATGGCGAGGGCGGGCGGGAGCTGGAAGACGAGGATCAGCATCGGCACCACGAAGATCCCCCCGCCGAGGCCGAAGAGCCCCCCCGCGAGGCCGGCGACGAAGGAGTAGACGAGCAGGAAGAGGAGGACGACGACGAGCGATACCTCCGGACTCAACCCGAGGACCGTCAGCACGTTCTGCCCGGGGCGTCCACTCCGGGGTGGTTCTTAACCCCTCGGCTGGGCGGGCCCGTCGAGGCTCCGCTGGTGTCCGCGGCGCGGCACGAGCGCGCCGACGGCCAGCGAGATGCGTCGCACGGCGCGGTCGTGCTCGGCCCGCTCCCGGGCCAGGAGCTCGCCCGCGAGCCGGAGCGCCTCGGAGGTGAGGGCCGCCGGCCCCTCGTGGGCCGCCGGCAGCTGGCGGCCGTGCTGCGCCTGCGTGAAATCGCTCCAGCGCAGCCGCACGGTCACCGCCTGGTACCGGAACCCCTCCTCGGCGAGCAGGCCCGCGAGCTCCTCGGCCATCTCGGAGAGATGGTCCCGGACCTCCCCGGCCGCACGGGTATCCGAACCCAGGGTCCGGTCCAGGCTCCGCTGGCGCGGGCCATGATCCTCCGGCAGCTCGCCGAGCTCGGGGCCCGGCGTCCCCCGGGCGAGCGCCCGGAACGCGGGGGCCCCCTGGCCCAGGACCCGTCGCAGGGTGTCGGGCGACGCGGCGCCGAGGTCCGCGATCGTCCGGATCCCGGACTCCTCCAGGCGCTGCGCGCTCTTGGGACCGATGCCGGGGATGGCGGAGACCGGAAGGGGTGCGAGGAAGCCGCGGGTCGCCTCGGGCGGGACGACCCGGATCCCGCCGGGCTTGGCCCGATCCGAGGCGATCTTCGCGACCACCGCGAACGGGCTCGCTCCGATCGAGCAGGGCAGCCTCAGCTTCGACCGGATCAGCTCCTGCGTCGCGCGCGCCCAGGCCTCGACGTCGGACGGGCCAGGTGCCGCGATCTCGAGCGCCGCCTCGTCGATCGACATCGGGACCATCCGGTCCGCGGTGGGCGCGAGGAGCCCCCGGATCTCGCCCGCGATCCGGCCGTACTTCTCGAAATCGGGGGGGATCCAGACCGCCTGCGGGCACCGCTGGGCCGCCAGCCCGACCGGCAGGGCGCTCCGGACCCCGAACTTCCGGGCCGCGTAGCTGGCGGAGAGCACCACGCCGCGGCTCTCGGGACCGGTCGGCGCCGGACCCACGATCACCGGCGCCTCGGCGAGCTCGGGCCGGTCGCGGATCTCGCACGAGACGTAGTAGGCGTCCATGTCCACGTAGGCGATGTAGCGCATCCGGTTCGGACCGGTACCGACGGGCACTTCTTGGCCTTGATGGCGGAGACGGCGGCCCCCACGGTTTCGGACCGTCGCGGACCCCCCCGCCGGTCGGCGCCGGAGCGCCGGGGAAACCCGACGGCGGGGGCGGGACGCCGGCACCCGTTGGACAGCGGCGAGCCCTCCGAGTCGCGGGGGACGATGTGGCGGACCTTCGACGGGTGCTCGACCTCCCCGCGCCCCGTGCGGGTCGGCTCGAGGTACGCCCGGCGTGGGACCGGCTCCAAGCCCTCCGAAACCTGAGCGGTGGGCCCCGCACGAGGGGAGTCGAGGTCCTCGGAACGACCCGGGCCGATCCGGAACCCCGCTCGGTCCCGGCGGTGGTGATGCCCTCCCCCTCGAGACAGGGGAGTCCCGGACGAAGGGGATCGAAGGCCGGGACGACCTCGTCCCGACGCCGGCGAACCCCGTCGCCTTCCAGCGTGCGGCGCGACGGCCGCCTCGCGCACGATCCCCTCCGACCCCCGCGGAAGGTCCCGCGAGCACGCGCCGCGCCCTACGCTACGACCTCGAGTCGGCGGACGAGGTCGTTGAACTCCTTGAGCTCGAGCGGCTTGCGGACGTAGCCGTCGGCGTGGAAGCTGAACGCCATCAGGACATCCTCGTCGCCCGGCGAGGAGGTGAGGATCACGACCGGGATCCGGTTGAGCTCGGGGTCGGACCGCACCTCGGCGAGCACCTTCCGGCCGTCGAGCCTCGGGAGGTTGAGGTCGAGGAGGATCATGTCGGGGGGCCCGCCCCCGTGGAACGGGCTGTGCTGGCGGAGGTAGCCGAGGGCTTCCGCGCCGTCGTGCGCGACCTCCATCTCCACGGGGACGGCGCTCTGCTCGAGCGTGTCCTCGGTCAGCCGGACGTCCCCGGGGTTGTCCTCCACCAGCAGGAGCCGGATCGCCCGCTCACCCGTCGCCATGCGGCCTCCGTGCGCGCGAGGACGCGGGAGGGTATGACCGTCCCCGAACGAACTTCCCTGCGCGGGACCGGGTGGTTAGGCCCTACCGGCCGAAGTCGACGGCCTTGGAATCGACGATGATCCCGCCCTGGCCGATGACGTAGGGCTGCACCGAGCGCGCATGGGCGGTCCGCCGCATCTTCATCACCCGGAGCGAGAGCCCGATCCGGTGCCCGTCCGTGCCCTGGTTGTATCCCAGCAGCACGACGCCGTCGGCGACGTACTCGCTGAGCCCGTCCCGGCTCACCTCGGGATGCCGGGGATCCGCCTCCGCCGTGATCACGGTGGTCGCCCCCGCGCCCCGGCACGCCGCCGCGAGCGCGAAGAGGGTCGTCCGCCGGGACGGCTCGTCGTCGCTGAGCATGTTGAGGAGGGAGACCGAGTCGACCGCGATGCGCTGGACGCCGCGCTCCTTGAGCTCCCGGGGCAGCTCGCTCTGGATCCGCTGGAGATGGCCCCGGGTCTCCTTCGGGTCGAGCCGGAGGATCGCGAGCCGCCCGTCCTTCAGGCTCTCGTCGACGGGCCACCCGAACTGGCGCCCGCTGTCGGCGAGGGCGTCGGACTCCTCCTCGAGGGAGAGGAAGAGCGCCTTCTCCCCCTGCTTCACGCCGGCCATGACGAACTGGAGCGCAAGGCAGGTCTTCCCCGTCCCCGGCAGCCCCGTCACGAGGACCACGTGGCCGCGGGGGAAGCCGCCCCCGAGCATCTCGTCGAGGCCGGTGATGCCGGTCCGGGCGCGCGCGGGCGGGAGGATCTCAGATGCGCTCATACTGGGTGGTGACGAGCCCGCTCACCGGGCTCACACGAATGACGAACCGGCCCTGGTGCTCGGGCTTCACGTGGGCCAGGACGGGCATGAACTTCGGGATGGCCATGACACGCTGGCGGCTCGAGCGGAGCGGGCTCGAGTTCCAGCTGAAGGCGAGCACGCCGTCCACCGAGTCGATGAGCGCCTGCTCGGTGTCCGCCGAGGCCACGCCCTTCGAGAGCAGCAGGTAGACGAGCCCGTCCCACTCCTTGGCCCGGCGCCGCAGGCCCTTGACCAGGCTCAGGAGGTCCTCGGTGGCCACGCCCTTCCGCACGAGCAGGTCGGTGAGGGAGTCGACGATGAGCACGTTGCCCGGCCCGCCCTCCTCGAGCGCCCGGGCGAGCGCCGAGAGCGGGCCGCCGGCGGACTCGAACCGGGCGGGCGAGGGGCCGGAGGAGAGCAGCGGCCCGGGCGTCGAGGCCCACTGCGCGGGGACCACCGAATCGGCGAAGTAGGCGGCCGAGAGATCCAGGAACTTCAGGTTCCGATCGAGCACCTCGAGGTAGCCGGCGTGGAAGGCGCCCTCGACCTCCCGGAGGACCTGCGCGCGGGATCGGGTGAGGCTGACGTAGGCGAGCCCGCCCGGGAAGACGAAGTGGCCCCGGACCGAGCCCAGGAAGAACCGCTGGAGCGACGGGTCCTCATGGAAGAACATCTGGTGGGTGGCGGAGGTCAGGGCGAACTCCTGGTGCCCGGCGCCGGCCTCGCCGAGGAGGAGGATCACCGAGCCCACGGGCACCCCTCCGGAGAGGCCGTCGAAATCGGCGACGCCCGTGGCCACGCGACGGTCCGTGGGCAGCGGCATGTAGGTCGTCCGGTCCGTATCGCCCGCGTGCCACGGGGAGATGGAGGAGAGCGAGTCCGTGGACGCCATACCCAGTGTACCGGGCGGTTCATCCCGCGCCCACCCTATTTCTATGCTTGGCTCGACCGGTTTCACGCGGGTTCGGCGGCGCTCCCCCCGGTGGACGCCGCCCGACGCGCACCGGGCCCGGGCCCCGGAGCGGGTCGTCCCGGCCCTATACCCCCGGCCCCGTGCGCACCGGGCGGGGACCGCCCGTCCGCGGGTGGGTCACTCCGCGGGGCGCGCGCCGTCCTTCAGGAACTCGCGGAGGAGGACCGTCGCGTAGGCGCCCTTCGGCAGGGCGAACCCGAGCGAGTACTCCGAGGCGCCCTCCGGCCGGGCGCCGGGCAGCGGCCCCGCGGGCACGCGGACGGCGATCGGCGGGAGGGCGACGGTCAGCGGCCGCCAGGTCCCGTCGCTCGCGAGGTCGGGGGTCCGGGGGAGGGCGAACATGGACCGTCGGACCCCGTCGGCCTCGAGCAGGTGCTCGACCAGGCGCCCGGGCTCCCCGGAGAGGACCGGCGTCTCGGTCCCGACGAGCGGCCCGGCGAGGACCGCCCGCCCGCGGCGGACCAGCTCCTCCGTCTCGGCCTGGTTGTCCCGGGAGACCGGGATGGGATCCGTCCCCGGCACCGTTCCATCCCGCGCGACGCGGAGCAGCCGGTCCCCGTCGGTCGGTTCGGTGAGCGAGAGCCCCGTCCGCGCGCGCTCGGCGAGGTAGCGGTTGAACAGGAGCGCCTGGTAGGCGTGGATGAAGAGCCGCCGCAGCTCGCGGGGCAGCGCGCCGAGGGCGCGGGCCGGATCCTGGCCGCGCGCCAGGTGATCGAGGATCGATCGCTCGAACCGGTACGCCGCGGGGAACTCCCGGAGCGCGCGGAGGGGATCGCCGTGGGCGGCGAACGACCGACGGGCCTCCGCCGCCTCGCCGGCCTCCGCGCCCACCGAGAGCGTGAGGTAGATCCGCACCGCCGCCTCCGGGTCGCCGCGGACGAGCTCGCGGCCGACCAGGTGGGTGACGGGCCGGACCTCCCCGAACCGCTGGGGACCGAACGCGTCGGGGATCCGCCCGACCGCGCGGAGCTCGGAGGAGATCGCCGCGACCCGGTCCGCGAGCTCCCGGGGCGCGAGCCCGACGCCCCGGACCCGGATCCCGAAGGCGTTCCCGTAGTGGTGGCCCAGCACCACCCCGCGGCGCGCCCGGTAGACCTCGCGCACCTCGACGCCGGGCAGTTCGACGGCGCCCGGCTCGGGCGGCGGACCGGCGTAGGTGAGCAGCTGCTCGGTGACGGCGCGCCGGTCCTTCGTGCCGGCCCACGCGAGCGCCCCCGGGCGCAGCCGGAGCCGGTCGGAGAGCCGCCGCACGAGCTCGTGCTGCTCCCAGTTCCGGGCCGAGACCCGGAGCACCGTGTACGCCCCCTCCGGATCCGGCATCGGGTAGAGCGAGATCTCGTCCACCCGGAAGTCCTCGGGGTCCTCCTTGATCCGGCCGCCCGTACCGGGGGCCCCGGTGACGTAGCGGGCGAGGCCGATCGCCAGCTCCGCCTCCGGAGGGACCCAGCGGACCGGCACGCCCCGCCGAACCTCCTCCAGATATAGCGGTATATCCGGTGGTTCCTCGACGAATGATCCAGGCCACCGCCCGTATCCTCCAGAACACCATCGAGATCGAGGTCGGGGACGAGCGGTGGACGGCGAGCCCGGTGGTCCACGCCACCGGCAACGTCACGCGGAAGCTGGCCGCGCTCTTCGCCACGGTCTACGAGGTCCACCACCCGCGCGAGGCCGAGGAGATCCACTCGACGGTCTCCTACCATCCGAAGAAGGACGAGATCATCATCCAGATCGGCGAGCAGAAGTGGCGGACCCAGTCCTCGCTGTTCGGACCGACGACGTTCCACTACTCGGGCATCTCCTACAGCATCGTCGAGAAGCTCACCGGCAAGTTCGCCATCCTGCGGGACGCCCAGCCCATGGGCCACGGGGAGCTCGGCTTCCGCAGCTGCACCCTGAAAGAGTACCCGGCGGACCTCGAGGTGTTCCTCGCGAACCTCTGCCTCGGCTACCTGATCCGGAACCTCTTCTGGGCGCAGTAGCCCGCGCGGATCACCCCGGAGGGATCCGGACCGCGCCGAGGTCGTGGTCGAGCTCCTCGTCGCCCGCCAGCGGCGCCCGCGCGAGGAACTCCGGCCACGCGAGGTTGTTGTGGATGTCGTGGGAGAGGAGCCAGCCGCCCGGGAGGAGCTTCGGCCGGGCGAGGGTGTACTCCGCGTACATCCGGTCGTACAGGTGGAGGCTGTCGTGGATGAACAGCCCGAGCGGCCGGGCCTCCTCCTCGAGCACCCGGGCCAGGAGCTCCTCCGAGGGCCCCACCCGCAGCTCCCACCGGGCCCGGAGCCGGTCCGGGACGAGCCATCCGATCGAGCGGCCCTTGAGACGTTCCGAGCGCGCGTCGTCGATCGCGCCCATGGCGAGCTTCTCGATCCCGATCGACCAGAGCCGACCGGTCCCGTTCTTCTCGAGCGCCTCGAGGATCAGCCGGGCGCTGTAGCCGCTCGAGACGCCCGTCTCGACGACGATCCCGGGCCGGCCGGCCCGGACGAGGACGTAGAGGAGCGGCGCCTGCATCATCGCGCCCGCGCTCGGGAGGCCCGCGACGGACCTCAGGAGCTCGGCATGGATCGGGGCCAGCTCCCCGAAGTACCCGTCGAGCTGGGCGCGGGAGGCCCCCGTCAGCCGCTCGAGCGCCGGGCGGGCGACGTGGTACATCGGACCCCAGTCGCGGAACCGGGGGTTCACCTCGAAGAGGACGTCGCGCTTCCTCAGCTCCCGCACGTAGAGGTAGCGGGACCAGAGGAGCGGATGGCGGGCGATGTGGTAGAGCCTCCTCCGCCACGCCGCGCCGCGCGTCTCGCCCACGAACTTCCCCCGACCGAGCACCGCGAGCGGGAGCGGGATTTAGTGCTGCGCCCTCCGCGAGCTCGTCCCGCCGGCGGCGCCCGGACCCGGGGAGCCGATCCACGGTCGGGCCGCGCCGCCCCGCCGGAGCGCCCCCTCGGTCTGCTTGATCTTGTAGGCGCGGCCGACGGTGAACATGTGGAAGGGGATCGGCAGGAGGAGCGCCGCGCCGACGGCGACGGTGACCGCGGCGAGCAGGTAGGTGGCGTGCACCCCCCAGGCGACGTAGAGGAAGCCGCCGAGCAGGGTCCCGAGGAGGCCCCCGAAGCCCGCGACCGCGTTGTAGAGGCCGAGCGCCCGGCCGCGGCCGGACCGGCCGACGAGCCGGACCAGGAAGAGCGTGCTCGCCGTGCTGATGAAGGCCCAGGTGACGCCGAGGAGCGCGTTGAGGAGGGTGAGGTAGCCGACGAGGGCCATGCTGCCGAGCCCGAGGGCGAGGAAGACGGTGCCCGGGATGAAGAGCAGCATGAGGACGACCCGCCCCCCCAGGCTCTCGAGGAAGACCAGCTTGGGCGAATGGACCTCGACCGCCTTCCCCGAGTGGTAGAAGAGCCCCGTCGTCGCGGCGCTGCTCCCGAGGTAGGCGATGAAGACCGCGGCGTTGCTGAAGCCGGCCCGCTCGACCAGGAAGATGGGGAACGGCCCGTAGAAGATGAAGAAGCCCGCGCTCATGACGCCGAGCGCGGCGAGGAAGAGCACCTCCCGGCGGGGGAGCTGCTCGGCCCGGGACCGGGTGAGCTCGATGATGTTGAGCATCCAGACGCGGACGTGCCGGAGCCGCTCCTGGAGCCCGCGGTTGCCGTTCACGAGGTCGGAGAGGCTGCGCCGGTCGAGCTGCCGGCTCGGCTCCTCGATCCACGCCCAGGCGGTGAGGGCGCCCAGGACGGCGAACACCCCGGAGAGGATGAGGAGCCCCGTCATCACGAGCAGCTGCGGGGAGTTCAGCCCCAGGACGAAGAGCCAGAAGAACCCCAGCCCGAGCCCGACGGTCGTCCCGACGCCCGAGATGAGGCCGAAGAGCCCGATGTCCTCGGGCCACCACCGCTTCTGGCGGGTCTCCAGGAGCAGCATCGTGCCGATGGGGGCGCTCGCGGCGGAGGCGAGCCCCTCGACGACGTTGAGCCAGAAGAAGGTCGTGATCGTGGTCGCGAAGGCCATCAGGATGATGGCGGTGCCGCTGACCAGGAACGATCCCACGAGGAAGAACTTCCGGTGGGAGACCCGGTCGGAGAGGTTCCCCCAGAGGATCGTGAACGGCACCTGGCTGATCGCGCTCGCGGCGATGATGAGGACGACCACGAAGGCGCTGGCGCGGAAGTGCGCGAGCGCGATGAGCGGGATGAGGGGGGTGGCGATCCCGTCGGAGATCGCGAGCGGGAGGTAGGAGAGGAACCAGAGGTCGCTCGAGGAGGGGCGGATCGACGCGTGGACCTTCGTATCCATGGCCCCTTCCGCGGTCCTGCCCGAGTTCCGGGCGGGCGCCGAATAAAGGCTCGGGCGCTCTGGAAAGGGGGGTCGGCCGCGGAGGGGCACCCCGCTACGCCGGCGGGACGCCCATCGCGCCGAGGAGCTCCGCGAACTCCTCGTCGGTGATCCACTCGACGCGGAGGTACTCCCGCAGGAAGGCATCGTCGACGCGGAGCCGTCGCGCCTCGGCGACGACGAACCGGTAGGCCTCGAGCTCGGTCGGGCGCCGCACGTAGCTCTCCGGTCGGTCGAAGAGCTCCTCGCCGCGCTCCCGTTGCTGGATGTGGCAGAGCTCGTGGAAGATGTCCATGAAGAGCACCAGCTCCTCGCTGGTACGGAGGTGCGACTCCCCGACCACGATGCAGTTGGCCTGCGGGGAGACGACGGGGTCGAACCGGCGTCGCCGGATGGACTTGAGCTTGGTCCGGGGGGCGACGTACATCCACAGGTCCTCGTCGACGAGCTCGACCTCGGTCGTGCCGTAGAGCTTCGCGCGATCGGCGGCCGACGAGGCCTGGCGCCGGGCGGTCGCGA
Organism: Thermoplasmata archaeon; assembly: GCA_027314915.1. Classification (GTDB taxonomy): domain Archaea; phylum Thermoplasmatota; class Thermoplasmata; order Lutacidiplasmatales; family UBA184; genus JAKIVR01. The sequence goes on from DAHUZZ010000002.1 coordinate 77,342, forward strand.
GGGCACCGAGGCCGGGGAAGACCCGGAGCAGCGGGTGCCGCCCGAGGGGCGTCGTGCGCTCGACCCGGAACCCCGTGGGGGCGGGGGTGGGGAGGCGCTCGGGGCCGGTCGCGCGCGGCTCCTGAGGCTTCGGCATGGCGCGACCGACGTCGCCCCTAAGTTAAACCCTCGGGCCCCGCCGCCCCGAGGGGTTTAGACGGGGAACGGCTACCCGCGCCATGGCCCGCGCGCGGGAACCCGCCACCCTCACCCGCGTGCCCGGCGTCCGGGTCGGCTGCGCGGAGGACCCGGAGGGCTCCACCGGCGTGACGGCGGTCCTGTTCGACCGGCTCTCCCCGACGGTCGTCGATGTCCGCGGGCCGGCCTCGGGCACGTTCGACACCTCCTCCCTCGCCCTCGAGGCGACGTTCGGCCGCCGGGACGCGCTCTTCCTCTCCGGCGGCAGCGTCTACGGCCTCGACGCCGCCCGCGGGCTCCGCTCCTACCTGCTCAGCACCGGGCGCGGGGAGCCGGCCTTCGGGAGCGGGCTTCCGATCCCGAGGATCTCCGGGGCGGTCCTGTACGACCTCCCCTCCCGCCGCCACGCGATCCCGGATTACCTCCCGCTCGGGTACGCCGCCGCGGAATCCGCCTCGTCCGCGCCCGTTCCCCCCGGGCGAAGGGGGGCCGGTCGCGGCGCCCGAGTCGGGAAGTACGCCGGGCGGGCCGCCTCGGTCCCAGGGGGCCAGGGGAGCACCGCGACCGCGCTCGGCGGCGGGCACTGGCTGGGCCTCGTGCTCGTCCTGAACTCGGTCGGGGCGGTACGCGACTCGGCGACCGGCCGATGGCTGCTCGGGCCCGCGGACCGTCGCGGTCACTTCCTTCCCCCGACCCCGGGCCCGGGTCGCCGCGGGACCGCCCGCGCGGCCGGGACCACTCTGGCCATCGTGGTGACGGATCTCCCGGTGGACCGCCGGACCCTCTGGGTGCTGGCGGAGCACGCGCACGACGGGATCGCCCGGAACATCGTCCCGGCGCACACCGCCACGGAGGGCGACACCGTGTTCGCGACCTCGGTCGCCTCCCCCGCCGCCCGCCCGCCCCAGGAGCGCCGGCCGGGCGAGATCGCCGATCGGTTGAGCCTCGTCGTCGAAGAGCTCGTGCTTCGGGCAGTGCGCGGCGTGGGAGCGGCGGGCTCCTCGAACGGGGAGTCCTAGCGCATCGGCCGGCCCTTCCCCACCGCGAGCTGGGCGGGGCTCCGGTCCGTGACCTTCTCCGGCACGAAGCCCGGGGAGGGGAGCTCCGTGGAGAGGTCCCCACCGGGGGGTGGTGCGGAACGCGAAGGTGCTCGACGTGGGCACCGTCTCCCCCCGTGGGCGCAGAGCCGCCGGTGCTGGACGGAGAGCGTCCGGGACGTCCATCCTTCGATGGGGGCCTAGCTCGGCGGCCCCCGGTTCCCCGGGCGGGTCTCCGGTTCCCCACCCCCCGGCCCCTCGAGCCGTGGGGGGGTCGTCCCGGTGGGACGCGCGCGGCGGAGCGTGGTCCCGCGCAGGCCGCGGATCAAGTCGGTCTTCGTGACTATGCCCCGGAGCTCGCCCCGCTCGGCCATCAGCACGGCCGGGTACCGGGTGAGCAGTCCGGCCAGGAGGTCGGCGGGGAACTCCGGGTCCACGAGCGGGTAGGCGCCCTCCTGGACATCGCGGACCCGGGAGCGGCGTCCGGAGGCGGTGGCGAGCGCTCGGAGCAGCGAGGCCTCCGAGACGGATCCGGTGACCCGACCGCCCTCCACGACGGGGAGCTGCGAGAACCCTCCCCGCTCCATCAGTGCGGCGGCCTCGGCCACCGTCGCGGCGGCCGGCACCGTCACGAGTCGGGGATTGACGATGTCCCGGGCGGTGAGGTGCGGCGCCGCCTCCCCCTCCCGGGCGTCGAGGAAGGCGAGGATCTTCTGGACCAGGTCGTAGGAGGGCCGGATCTTCCCCCGCTCGATCCGGGAGATGGTGGCGTCGCTCCGGCCGACGGCCCCGGCGAGCTGCCCCAGGGAGACCCCCAAGGACAGCCGGCGCTTGCGGATCTCCGAGATCGATTCCATCGACCGGCGGGCCATACTCGGCCCCCGCTAAGGTGGTTTCCCCTGCCGACGGGTCGTCGCCCGTGCTTCCCGCAAACTAGATGGGGCGTTGGGCCCTACCGATGCTCGGGGGGACCATGGGCGGAACCACCCCGAGGACGGCGTGGATCGTCGCCCCGCCGGAGATCTGCGTGCTCTGCAAGGAGCCGCTCACCCGGCCCAGCGACAGCAGCTCCTGGAACGGCCGGCCGGCCCACCGCGAGTGCGTGCGGGTGCACCTGATCCAGCGGGACCCCGCCTTCCGGGAGTGGGGGAGCGGGGAGGACGGGCCCGACGAGGTGCCCGAGGTCTCCGATGAGCTCGCGCCGCGCGAGGACGACGACGAGGACACCGGCTGAGACGCGGCGCCGGTAGCTCACTTTCGAGGGCGTCCCCTCTCCGTTCGTGAAGGTCCGGAGAGGGTAGTGCCCTCGATGACACAATCAATAAGAACCCTATCGAGGTCTTTGAGCCGCCGGCCGTCGCGCGTCGACGGCGGGAATGGAACATGCCGGAAGTCGTCATGACCTGCGATTGGACCATGATGAGCGACCACAACGGCAAGGAGTTCCTGGGGTTCGGCACCACGACGCCGGCCTACATCCTCCCGGAGCGCGCCTACCAGCGGATGTTCTACCCGGTGATGGCGACGGACGAGCACGGCTTCCCCAAGATGGCCCCGTACGGGATGCGCAAGATCGAGGCCGCGCTCCTGGACGACGGCATCGACGCCCGGATCGTCCACCCGAGCCACCTCGACAAGTACATGCCGGGCCCGGCCAAGGTGCTCATGATCAGCGGGCACGACTACTTCGGGCTCAACCCGCCCTCCTCGACGTTCTCCGGCGTGATGAAGAAGGAGCCGCTCAACTGCGTGAACTTCAAGCGGATGCTGCGGCAGCCGCACGTGCAGGCGGCGCGCCGGCAGGGCATGAAGCTCATCGCCGGGGGCCCGTGCGCCTGGCAGCTCTCGCCCGCCACCCGGATGAAGGTGCCCTGGATCGGGGAGTTCGTCGACTCCATCGGCGGCATCGACTGCGTGGTGGAGGGGGAGGCGGACGTCTACGTGCGGGAGCTCGTCCGCAAGGCGCTCCGGGACGAGTTCCTTCCGCCGCACGTGGTGCTCGCCCCCAAGGAGGCGCCCAAGGTCGAGCAGATCTCGACGATCCGCTACCCCTCGGTGAACGGCCTCATCGAGATCGGGCGCGGCTGCTGCCGGGGCTGCTCGTTCTGTTCGGTGACCACCCGGCCCACGCGGTGGTATCCGCTCGAGAAGATCGAGGCCGAGCTCAAGATCAACGCCGCGGTGGGGGTCAAGAAGGGGCTGTTGCATTCCGACGACGTCTACTTCTACGGCAGCCCCAACGTCATGCCCAAGGAGGAGAAGCTCCTCCCGCTGCTCAAGCTCGCGAAGCAGCACTACGCCCAGGTCGGGTGGAGCCACGTGGCCGTGGCCTCCCTCATGACCAAGCCCAAGCTGCTGAGCAAGTGCGCCGAGATCATCGTCGACGACAAGCAGAGCTGGTGGGGCGTCGAGGTCGGGGTCGAGACCGGCAGCCCCCGGATCATCACGACCGGCATGCCCGGGAAGGTCGCGCCGTTCAAGGCCTCCCAGTGGCCGGAGCTCGTGGTCCAGGCGGCCGGGCTCATGAACGACAACCACGTCTACCCGGCGTGCACCTTCATCGTCGGCCTCCCCCAGGAGACCGAGGACGACGTCCTCAAGACGATCGAGCTCATCGACAACCTCTGGGACTTCAAGGCGATCCTGGTCCCGATGTTCTTCGTGCCGCTCGGTCACCTCAAGTCGAAGGACTGGTTCCGGAAGGACCGGCTCTCCCCCGTCCAGGAGGAGCTCCTGAAGCGCGCGCTCACCCACGGGCTCCGCCAGTCGAAGACCCTCCTGCGGGAGTTCTTCGACTGGGAGACGAACCACCGGGTCGCCTACCGGGCCGGCTTCCGCGGGTTCGTGAGCTTCATCCAGCTCCTCGCCAAGATGAACGGGCTCTGGAGCGAGCCGCGCCACCCGCCGGTGAAGATCCAGGACCCGAACCTGACGCCGGACCGGCTGCCGGTCCCCACGATCCCGGTCCGCGAGTAGGCGCCGGCTACTCCTCTTCCGGAGGGAGCCCGCCCTCGGGGACCGGTGCGGGCCCCCGGCGCTCGGGACGGTGCAGGGCGGGCGCGGGGCGGTACTCGGGGATCGGCTCCGACTCCTCGTCGAGCGAGGAGGAGCCCACGACCTCGAGCGCGCACTCGCGGCCGTTGCCGTCGTAGGCCCGCCACATCCCGGAGGTGTACGGGGCGCCGAGGATGACGTGCCGCCGGCCCCAGTGCCGGAAGAGCAGGACGTCGGCGTCCGACGGGTGGAGCGCTCCCGACGGGTGGGAGTGGACCGTGCCGGCCACGCCCAGGTCCACGTGCAGCATGTAGAGCTGGAAGTTCGCGTGCCGGCGCCCGGCGGTGGTGCCCGGCAAGAGCAGGAGATCGGAGATGACCCCGGGCGGGTCCGCGCGCAGGACGCCCCCGAACTCGTTCGGCAGCGCGCTCCGGGCGCAGGCGAGCGCGGAGTCCAGGCACCGCCGCGTGATGGCGGTCGGCGTCCCCCCGAGGGGGACGTTCCCCCGATCGCGCCGCCTACGCTGAGGGCGGAACATCGAAGCCCTCCCCGTCGGACTCGAGCCAGGGGAGGATGTTCTTCCCGCGGAGCTTCCGGAAGTACTGCCGCGCGATCCGGACGAAGAGCGCCTTGCGCGCGGAGCGGTAGCAGAGGACCTCGCCGCCCGCCGGCAGCGGGGCCTCGACGCCCCCGTCCACCACCACCACCCCGTCCCTTCCGGGCAGGAGCCGGATCGCGATGGTCCGGAGCGGGTCCAGGACCACCGCCCGGGCGACGGCCGGGAACGGCGCGAGCCCCGTCACGATCATCGCCTCGACCGTGGGATCGACGATCGGGCCGCCGGCGGACATCGAGTAGGAGGTGGAGCCGGTCGGCGTCGCCACCATCAAGCCGTCGGCGCGGACCCTCCCGAGGCGGGCCCCGTCGACGGCGACCTCGAAGAACCGCATCTTGGCGACCTGGTTCGAGTGGACGACCACCTCGTTGATCGCGTCCGCCAGGAAGACCCCGTCGATCTGCGCGGCGATCTGCATCCGCTCCTCGAGGTTGTACTGGCCCGAGACGACCCGGTCGAGGGCGGCGGAGAACTCCTCGGGCCGGTCGCCCTCGACCTCGGCGAGGAAGCCCACGGTCCCGCCGTTCACGGGCAAGAGGGGGATCGTCGAGCGCTGGACGCAGTTGAGGAAGGTGCCGTCGCCCCCGACGGCGATGAGCACGTCGGCGCGCATCTCCTCGAGCGGCGGCCCCTCGCGCCCCGGCCCCCCGAGCGCCTCCGCCGTCTCGGAGGAGAGGACGAGCTCGGCGCGGCCCTCCAGCCGGGCGAGGGCGGCCCGGGCGAGCTCGAGCGCCCGGGGGCGCCGGGGGTTGGCGTGGAGGCCGATCCTCATCGCGGGGCCTCCGACCGGGCCTGCTCCATCCACCGCGCGTCCCCCCACGCCGTGACGCTCGTGTGCTGCTCGAGGGCGAGCGGGAGGTCGTCGATGGGAAGGAAGCGGGCATCGGCGACCCCCCCGCCCGCCTCCAGGAGGATGCGGTAGGCGGCCGCGATGTCGGTCACCCGGAGGTTCCGCTCCTCCGGCGCGTTCTCGAACAGGTAGGCGTCGCCGCTCCCCTGGGCCACCAGGCTCATCTCGAGCGAGGCGCAGCCGAGCGAGCGCACCCGGCGGCTGCGCGGCACCCACCCCACGGTCCGCGCCGTCGCGTGGCGCCCCAGATTGAGGAAGACGAGCTCGCTCCGGGCTTCCCAGGGCCGGGTGCGGATCGGCCGACCGTCCCGGAACGCCCCCCCTCCCCGTTCCGCCCAGTAGGTCACGCCGGTCATCAGATCGTGGACGACGCCGAGGTCGATGCCGGCCAGGCTTCCGGACCCGAGCGCGAGCGAGATGGTGGCGGAGGGGATCCGTCGGAGCGCGTTGTGGGTGCCGTCGATCGGATCCACCACGAGCGTCTTCTCCGATCCGCGGTCGAGGAGCCCGATCTCCTCGCTGATCACGTTCCAGGCGAACCCCTCGGAACGCACGGAGTCCAGGATCTGGCTCTCCGCCGCCCGGTCGAGCTCCTCCGTCGGCGAACCGTCGGCGCCCATCCCGACCACGTCGGCCCGGTGCGGCGACCCGTTCGCGAGCCGGTAGGCGCGGTGCGCGGCGGCGCAGATCCGGAACAGGACCTCGAGCTCGGGCGACCGCGAGGGCGGCACATCCGCCCGACCGTGTTGCGATTCTTATCTGTTCGGACCCCGAACCCCGGCGAACTCAGGCTTATCTGCCCCATCCCGGTGCGTTTCCGGTGGAGCTCCAATTCCTCGGCGGGGCGAGCGAGATCGGCTCGCTCGGCCTCCTGGTGCGCGACCAGGGCCGCACCCTCCTCTTCGACTACGGCATGACCCCGACCGACCCCCCGCAGTACCCCCGGCCGGTCCCGCTCAACGTCGACGCCGCCTTCCTCTCCCACGCCCACCTCGACCACTCGGGGATGATGCCGCTGCTGAGCCGGCTCCCCCGGGCCCAGGTCGTCGCGACCCCGGTGACCGCGGCCGTCACGGACCTCCTCTGCAAGGACTCCCTCAAGGTCGCCAAGATGGAGGGATACCTCGAGCCGTTCACCCCGGACGACATCCGCTCCCTCCACAGCCGGTTCGAGACCCACCCGCTCCGGGGCGCCTACCGACGCCACGGGCTCGAGGTGGAGCTGCACGGGGCCGGGCACATCCCCGGCGCGGCGATGTACCTCTACCGGGGCGCGAAGGACGTGCTCTTCACCGGGGACATCTCCGGGCTGCCGAGCCGTCTCGTGGGCGCCGCCCAGCCCGCCGAGTGCGACGTGCTCGCGATGGAGTCCACCTACGCCGGCCGGGAGCACCCCGACCGGAAGCTCACCGAGGACCGGCTCCGGCAGCGGATCGAGGAGACGCTCTCGGACGGCGGCAAGGTCCTCATCCCGGCCTTCGCCGTCGGTCGGGCGCAGGAGGTCCTGCTCGCGCTCCACCACGCCGGGTTCGAGGTCTGGCTCGACGGCATGGCCCGCAAGGTCAACGACATCTACCGCGCCGCCCCGGAGGCGCTGCGCGACGCGAAGAGGTTCCACCACGCGGCCGACGCGGTCCACGCGGTCGAGCACCAGGGGCAGCGACGCCACGCCCTCCGGGAAGCCGACGTCATCGTGACCACGGGCGGCATGCTCGACGGGGGACCGGTCCTCTACTACCTCTCGGAGATGTACCGCGACCCCCACCACGCGATCTTCCTCACCGGCTACCAGGTCGAGGGTTCGAACGGGCGCCAGCTCGTCGAGCAGGGGACCGTCACCATCGACGAGGTGACGGTGCGGCCCGCCTGCCAGGTCGAGTCGTTCGACTTCTCCTCCCACGCGGGGCACACCGAGCTCGTCGACTTCGCCCGGAAGACCGGGGCGAAGGAGATCCTCCTCATGCACGGCGACCGGCGCGAGGACCTCGCCCGGTCCCTCCGGGAGTTCGCCGAGGTGCGGCAGCCGGAGAACGGCGAGAAGTTCACGCTGTAGGCGCGGGACCGTCCTCGCCGTCGGCCGGGGCGGCCGCCTGGAGCCGGGCCTGGACCTCGCCGAGCGCGGCGTCGATCCGGCGCTTGAGCTCGGGCAGGCCGGCGCCCGTCGTCGCCGAGACCTCGAGCCGGCCGGAGGGCTCGTGGGGCAGGTCCGACTTCGTCTCCACCTCGATCACGGGGATGCTCGGGTACTCCCGCTTCCAGCGCGCGAGGAGCGTCTCCTGCTCGGCCCGCGCGTAGCCGCACCGCTCGGTGGGATCGAGCACGAAGAGGATCACGTGGGCGGCCACCTCCATCGTGGCCCGCGCCTCGGTCTCCGCCGGGTTCGTACGACCGCTCCGGTCGAGGAGCCCCGGCGTGTCCACCACCTGCATCCGGTCGAATCCCAGGTCGGCGTGCCCGACGGAGATCGCGAGCGTGGTGAACGGGTAGTCGGCGATCTGGGGGTGCGCGCTCGACAGGCGCGCCACCAGCGAGGACTTCCCGACGTTGGGAAAGCCGGCCACGACGAGCGTCGGGACCCCCGGGCGCAGCCGGGGGCGGACGTCCAGGAAGTGCTCGACCTCGCGGAGCTGCTCCAGATCGGCATCGACCTCCCGGAGGAAGCTCGCGAGCCGTCCGTAGGCGCGACGGACCGACGCGCCGAACTCCTCCTCGGTCCCGAAACGGCGCAGCGACCGCTGCTCGTCCGTCGCCATCTGACGGATCCGGGTGGCCGCCCGGCCCACCCGCGCCACCGCCCGGGGGAGGGTGGACGGACCGAACCGATCGGCGACCAGGCGCTCCTCGAGCGGGCTCAACCCCGGCGCCGCGAACCGCTTCGTGGCGAGCCGGAGGTGCCGCTGGGCCACGGCGCTCGTCCGCACGATCTTGAGCAGCGCGCGCCGTCGGGCGCGGTCGAGCCGATCGCTCCCGTGGGGGGTGGCCCGGTAGCCGCGGCGGAAGGCGATGTCCAGGATGACGGAGGAGGGGCGGCCGCCGGTGAGGGCCGCGCCGCGGTCCTCGCGGCCCTTGCGCGGGCCGGGGCGACCGCGGGCCCGGGGGCGCGCGGGGGTGCGGCCGGGACGCTTCCGGGGCGGCATCGTCGGGGACGGCTGCCCCGCAACGATTTATGCTGGTGGGTTCCCCACGGCCGCGGTGGCGCGCTTCATCCCGTCCGAGCCCGGCGAGGAGGAAGGGCTCCTTCGCGAGCTCGGGATCTCCTCCACCGAGGAGCTGTTCCGGGACGTCCCGCAGAAGGTGCGGCTGGGGCGCCTCGGCGTCGGGGCGGCGCTCGAGGAGCGCGAGGTGGTGGCGCTCCTCGACCGTCTCCTCGCCAAGAACCGGCCGTTCACCAAGGACCCCGCGTTCCTCGGCGGCCGCATCCCCATCCGGTTCCTGCCCGCGGCCGTGGACGCCATCCTGCAGCGGAGCGAATTCTACACCTCCTACACGCCCTACCAGCCCGAGGCCAGCCAGGGGATGCTCCAGGCGCTCTTCGAGTTCCAGAGCCTCTGGGTCGAGCTCACCGGCCTCGACGCGGCCAACGCCTCGCTCTACGACGGGGCCACCGCGGCGGGCGAGGCGCTCCTCCTCTGCCACCGGATCCGGCCCGGGAGGCGGTTCCTCGTACCCTCGAGCCTGCCCTGGGAGGAGAAGAGCGTGCTCGCGAACTACGCCACCGGCCCCGGCGTGCGCGTCGAGGAGATCCCCTTCGATCCCGCGACGGGGCGGCTCGATCTCGAAGCGGTCCGGGCGGAGGTAAAGCGGGGCGACGTCTGCGGGCTGCTCGCCGATCTTCCGAACGGCTTCGGCGTCGTGGACGAGGGGCTCCCGGAGCTCAAGGGGATCCTGGGCGACCTCCCCCTCGTCGTCTCCGCCGACCCGCTCGCGCTCACCGTGCTCGAGCCCCCCGGCGCCTGGGGCGCGGACGTGGTCATCGGGGAGGGCCAGGGCTTCGGCATGCCCCCGTCCTACGGGGGCCCCCTGCTCGGCCTGTTCGCCTGCCGCTCCGAGCACCTCCGGATGACCCCGGGCCGGATCGTCGGCGCGACGCGCGACGCCGAGGGGCGCCGGGCGTTCTCCCTCACCCTCCAGACCCGGGAGCAGCACATCCGGCGCTCGCGGGCCACGTCGAACATCTGCACCAACGAGTCGCTCCTCGCGCTCGCCTTCGTCGCCTACGCGAGCGTCGTGGGACCCCGGGGGCTCGCCGAGCTTGCGCAGCGTCTGAACGAGCGGGCCCGGACGCTCGCCTCGGCGCTGGCGGAGGTCCCGGGGCTTCGGGCCCCGGCCTTCGATGCGCCCTACCTCTGGGAATTCGCGGTGGCGGTGGCCGACGGGAACGCGGAGGCGTTCCTCGAGCGGGTGCGGCGGGGCCGCGTCCTCGGCGGGAGCCCGCTTTCCGACCCCCGGCCCGGGGCGCCGGCCGGGCTCGGGGGGCTGTTCCTCACCGCGGCGACCGAGTACACGGACGAGCGGGCGATCCGCAAGTACGCCCGGCTCGCGCGGGGCGCGGTCCGAGCGTCCCCGGGGGGCGCGGCATGACCTTCCGCCAGGCGCGCTGGGACGAGCCGCTCCTGTGGGAGCTCCGGCCTCCGCCCGAGGAGACCGGCGCCGTGCCCGCGCTCCCGGGGATCCCGGAACGGATGCGCCGCCGTCGGGCGGCCCGCTGGCCCGAGCTCACCGAACTGGAGGTGGTCCGCCATTACACGCGGCTCAGCCAGATGAACTTCGGGATCGACACCTCCCCCTACCCGCTCGGGTCCTGCACGATGAAGTACAATCCGAAGGTCTCCGAGCAGCTCGCGCGCCGACCGGGGGCGGCGCAGCTCCACCCGGCGCAGCCGGAGTCCACGGTGCAGGGGGCGCTCGAGATCCTCTGGCGTCTCGAACGGGCCCTGGGCCGGATCACCGGGTTCCCCGAGGTCTCGCTGCAGCCGGCCGCCGGCGCCCACGGGGAGTACGCGGCGATGCTGATGATCCGGGCCTACTTCCGGGACCGCGGCGAGCTCGAGCGGCGCACCGAGGTGCTGCTCCCGGACACCGCCCACGGCACCAATCCCGCCTCGGCGACGATGGCCGGGTTCACGACCCGGGAGATCCCCTCCAAGGACGGCTGCGTGGACCTCGCCGCGCTGCGCGCGGCCGTGAGCGACCGGACCGCCGCCTTCATGCTCACGAACCCGAACACCGCCGGCCTCTTCGAGCCGGAGATCGTCGAGATCGCGGCCACGGTGCACGACGCCGGCGGCCTCCTCTACTACGACGGGGCCAACCTCAACGCGATCCTCGGGATCACCCACCCCGGGCGCATGGGCTTCGACGTCGCCCACCTCAACCTCCACAAGACCTTCGCGACCCCCCACGGGGGCGGCGGCCCCGGGGCCGGCGTCCTCGCCGCGGGGGAGCGGCTCGCACCGTACCTGCCCGTCCCGCGGCTCGTCAAGGAGGGGCGCACGTTCCGCTGGGAGTACGACCGGCCGCGATCCATCGGCAAGATCAAGGCGGCCTACGGGAGCTTCGGGCTCGACCTTCGTGCGCTCGTCTTCATCCTCCTCCACGGCGAGGAGGGGTTGAAGCACGTCGCCCGGCGCTCGGTCCTCAACTCGAACTACGTCGGGAAGCGACTCGGCGAGCTGCTGCCCCGGCCGTTCCGCCCGCTCGTCAAGCACGAGTTCCTGCTCTCCGGCGCGCCGCTCAAGGCCCGGGGTCTCCGCACGCTCGACCTGGCGAAGCGGCTCCTGGACGAGGGGGTCCACGCCCCGACGATCTACTTCCCCTCCCTGGTGGAGGAGTCGCTCATGATCGAGCTGCCCGAGTCCGAGAGCCGGCGCGAGCTCGACGGCTTCGTGGCCGCCTTCTCCCGGGCGCTCGGGGACTCCGATGCGAACCTACGGTCCGCGCCGCACGCGCTCGCCGTCGGTCGCGTGGACGAGGTCGCCGCCGCGCGGCATCTCCTCCTTTCGTGGAAGGACCTCCGCGCCCGCGGGGAGGTTCCCGCCGGCCCCGCTCCCCCGTCGGACGGTTCCGGGAAAGCTTGAAGGGGGCGGCACGGTCTCCGCGACCCCATGAAGGAGCGGGTCCGGCGCGTCTTTGAGAACCTCGGCGAGGAGGCGAGCGCGCTCGTGCTCGTCAACTCCGCGGAACCGCACCTGGATCAGAGCTTCTTCTACCTCTTCGACGTGCCGAGCGGCCTCTTCGAGGGCTCGGCGGCGGTCGCGCTCCCGGACGGCCGGCTCCACGTGCTGAGCTCGCTCCTCGAGGAGGAGAGCGCGCGGCAGGCGGCGAAGAACGATCCGGACGTCGTCGTGGACACGATGAACCTTCCGGACGACCGCCGGACCTGGCTCGCCGGGCTCCTCCCGGAGAAGGGACGGATCGCGCTCAACTACCGGGAGCTCACCCACGAGGACTTCCACGCCGTCGAGATGGCGCTCCCGGGCGGCCGCTGGATCGATGCCAGCACCGCCATCCGCCGGACCCGGGGCGTGAAGGACGCCCGGGAGATCGAGCGGCTCAAGCGCGCCGGGGCGATCGGCACGCAGGTCGCCGAGGCAATCCCCTCGATGCTGAAGCCGGGGATGACCGAGTCCGAGCTCGCCGCCGAGATCGAGTATCGGATGATGCGGAGCGGGTCGAGCGGCCGGAGCTTCTCGACGATCGTCGGCTTCGGCAAGAACAGCGCGGAGCCGCACTACTCCCCGCAGCAGGTCCGGCTCGAGGGCGGGATGAGCATGGTCTGCGACTTCGGCGCCTTCTACCTGCGCTACGCGAGCGACATCACCCGCTCCTTCCACTTCGGCCGGACCGACCCGGAGCTCCAGCGGGTCCACGAGTGCGTGGAGGAGGCCCAGCGGGCCGCCTTCGACGCCGTCCGCGCGGGGGTGCCGGGCAAGGAGGTCCACCTCGCGGCCCAGAAGGTCGTCGACGCCTCGCCGTGGAAGGGCCGGTTCATGCACGGCGTCGGCCACTCCATCGGGCTCGCGGTGCACGACGGCTACGGCATGAGCCCCCGGACGGAGGAGCCGCTGGAGGCGGGGATGACGATCACCATCGAGCCCGGGATCTACCTGCCCGGCCGCGGCGGGGTCCGGATCGAGGACGACGTGCTGGTCACGGCGAACGGGTTCGAGTACCTCACGACGGCGCGGCGCGGGTACCTCGAGGTCCCGGCGTGAGGTTCGGCGTCCTCACGGGCGGCGGCGACTGCCCGGGCCTCAACCCCGCGATCCGCGCGGTGGTCTACCGGGCCCGCCAGCGGGGACACACCGTCCTCGGCTTCCTGGACGGCTGGAAGGGGCTCCGCGATGACCTGACCCGAGGGTTCGAGGACGTCGACCTGGGTCCGCTGGTCGGGAAGGGCGGCACCGTCCTGGGCAGCTCGCGGACCAACCCGTTCACCACGCCGGAGGATGCCGACAAGGTCCTCCGGACCCTCGACCGTCACGGCATCGACGTGCTCATCGCGATCGGGGGGGACGACACCCTCTCCGCCGGGCGCGAGCTCGCCCGGCGGGGTCGGAAGGTCGTGGGGGTCCCGAAGACGATGGACAACGACGTCGGCGCCACCGACTGGACCTTCGGCTTCGACTCCGCGGCGACCGTGGCCGTCGAGGCGCTCGAGCGGCTCCGCGACACCGCCGACAGCCACCACCGGGTGGTCGTCCTCGAGGTCATGGGCCGCCACGCCGGCTGGGTCGCGCTCGCGACCGGGCTCGCGGCCGGGGCCGACTTCACGCTCCTCCCCGAGGAGCCCTACCGGCCCGAGGAGCTCCTCCAGCACGTCCGCGCCGGGGTCGCGCGCCGGGGGTACGCCCTGGTGGTCGCCTCGGAGGGCATCGACCTGGGCGCGAAGGGCTCGGTCGGCGGGAAGGACGAGTTCGGCCACGAGCTCCTCCGGGAGCGGGGCGTCGGCGCCTTCCTGGCCCGCCAGATCGAGGAGCAGACGAAGTTCGAGACCCGGTCCGCCCAGATCGGGCACATCCAGCGCGGGGGACCTCCCACGCTCTTCGACCGGCTGCTCGCGACCCGGCTCGGGGCCAAGGCGGTGGACCTCGCCCTCGCCGGCCGTACCGGGGAGGTCGCCGTCCTGAGGGGTTCCGAGGTGGTCGGGGTGCCGTTCGACGAGGCGCTCCGCTCCCCCAAGGTCGTGGGGCCGGAGTGGATCGACCTCCTGCACACCTTCGACGGGTGACCCATGGCAGTCCGCGCCCTCTGGTGGTCCGGCGACGGGCTCGACCTCATCGACCAGCGGGAGCTCCCCGCGAGGACCCGCATCCGGCACCTGCGGACCCTCCCCCAGGTGGCGGAGGCGATCCGGGGGATGGCGGTCCGGGGCGCCCCGGCGATCGGTGCGGCGGCGGCCTACGGCATGGCGCTCGCCCAGCGCTCCCGGCGCATGCCGCCCGACCGGGCGGCCCGGCTCCTCGCCGCCACGCGCCCGACCGCCCGCGACCTCTTCGTCGGCATCGAGGTGGCGCGGGCGGCCTGGGCCGCCGGGGGGGATGCCCTCGCCGCCGCGGAGGGGTACCGCCGCGCCATCGTCGAGGAGTGCCACGCGATCGGGCGCGCGGGCGCGCCGCTCCTCGCGCGGAAGGAACGGGTGCTGACGCACTGCAACGCCGGGGCGCTCGCGACCGTGGAATGGGGCACCGCGCTCGCGCCGATCCGGGTGGCCCATGACGAGGGCCGGAAGCTGTTCGTCTGGGTGGACGAGACCCGCCCGCTCCTCCAGGGGTCTCGGCTCACCGCCTGGGAGCTCGCCCAGGAGAGGATCCCGCACGCGATCATCGCCGACAACGCGGCCGGCTACTTCATGCAGCGCGGCGAGGTGGACGCCATCATCGTCGGCGCGGACCGGATCGCCGCCAACGGCGACTTCGCGAACAAGATCGGGACCTACGAGAAGGCGGTGCTCGCCCGGGAGCACGGCATCCCCTTCTACGTCGCCGCTCCCTGGAGCACCTTCGATCCCGGCACCCCGCGCGGCGATCGGATCCCCGTCGAGGAGCGCGGGCCCGACGAGGTCCTCCGGCTCTCCGGGGTCGCGACCGCCCCCCGGAGGAGCCGCGCCCGGAACCCCGCGTTCGACGTGACGCCGCACCGGTTCGTCCGGGGATTCATCACGCCCGCGGGCGTGCTCACCTCCCGGCAGCTCGGCCCCGCCCTCCGGGCCCACGCCCGCCGGGCGGTCGACGCCCCGCGCCGGGCGGCCGAACAGCTGACATAGGGCGCCTTCCGTTCTCGTTCCGGTGCACGTCCTCCTGGCCAGCCACCGTTACTTCCCGGTCCCCGGTGGCACCGAGAAGGTCGTCCAGACGCTCGCCGAGGGGCTCGCCCGGCGGGGGCACCGCGTCACCGTGGTCACGCAGCTCGAGCCGGACACGGCCGAGCAGGAGACGCTGGGCGGGGTGGAGGTCCTCCGGCTCCGGATGCGCCGCGCCGGCGGGATCCGGCTCCCGGTGCGGTACCTCCGCACCCTCCACGCGATCCCCGCGGACCTCTTCCACCTCTGGGGGAACCGGATCTGGTGCGCCGACTTCTACTACCCGTGGGCGCGCGCCTTCCGATGGCCCCAGGTCCTGACGGGGCTCGGCTTCTACCAGTGGGAGGTCCATCCCCGCGGGTGGGACCGGCTGTACTTCCCGCACTACCTCCCGTGGGCGATCGGCGGCTTCGACCGCTATACGACCTCGAGCGAGCACGAGCGCGCGCAGCTCCTCGGCTGGGGGGTGCCCGCGCCTCGGCTGCGGTCGGTGCCGCTCGGCGTCCCGCTCGGGGAGTTCGAGCGGCCGCCGGAAGGGGTCGACCGACTGCGCTCCACCTGGGGGCTCCACCGGCCGCTGGCGGCGGTGTACGCGGGGGGGTTCTTCGAGAACAAGCGGGTGGACCGGCTCATCGAGGCGCTCGCGCCGGTCCGCGACCGTTGGGCGCTCGTCGCCATCGGCCGGGACATCCCCGCCTCGCCGCACAACCTCGCGAACTGCCGGGCGCGCGCCGAGGCGCGCGGTGTGGAGTTCGTCGCGCCCGGGGTGCTCTCCCGGGAGGACCTCCTCCGCGCCCTGTACGCCGCCGACGCCATCGTCCTCGGCAGCGAGTACGAGGGGTTCGGGCTCACCCCGATCGAGGCGATGGCCGCGGGGCGGCCCTTCGTGACCTTCGAGAGCGGAGCCCTCGGGGACGTGGCCGCCCACGGTGGGGGGCTCGCCGTCCGTTCCGTCGAGGAGTTCACCCGGGCCCTGGGACGGCTCGAGGACCCCGGTGAGCGGGCGCGGCTCGGGCAGGCGGGCCTCCACGGCGCGGAGTTCTACTCGGACCGTGCCATGGTCGACCGTTTCCTCCGCGTCTACGCGGAGGTGGTCGAGGGCCGCTCGATCCCGCGCCCCGGGCCCTAGAGCGGGCGGTTGAGCGCGTGCTCGAGGCCGTGCAGGAGCCCCGCGAGGACGGCGCCGAGGTCGACCCCGAGGTGGCTGAGCGCCACGGCGCCCCCGATGACGAGCACGATCCCGACGACCCATCCTTCGAGGTGCATGGCCCACTCCTGGTGAAGTGGCCGACTCTCGGACCCGCTACATAAACTCGGCAGCTCCACCGGCACGGACGCTCGCGCCCGGGTCGCCCGGCGCCCTCCCGCGGCCGGCCCGCGGGGCAAGGTTCATAGGGTCCGTTCCGTAGCCGCCGACGGTGCCCTGGTAGTCTAGCGGTCTAGGATCTAAGCCTGTCGAGCTTGGAACTCGGGTTCGAAGGACCGGTCGGGCCTCCGATCGGGCCGAAACTCCCGACCAGGGCGCTCCCCGGGCCGGTTCGACCGCGGGACCGGCTCTTATGACCCTTCACCGGCATCGCACCGTCGGAGCGGAGGCCGGAGGATGACGGAGGAGCCGAGTCCGGGCGCCCCCGCAGCGCCCCGGATCTCGGTCATCATCACGGCCCACGATCGCCGGGAGTTCCTGCTCGAGGCCGTGGCGTCGGTCCTCGGCTCCGCGGGGCCCGCCCCCTTCGAGATCTGGGTGGTGAAGAGCTTCCACGACCCGGCCCTCGATGCCGAGCTCGAGGCCCGCGGGGTCCGTCACGTCGAGACCGAGGCCGCCCCGCTCGGTGCGAAGCTCGCGCTCGGCATCGGACGGTCCTCCGGGGAGATCCTGACCTTCCTGGAGGACGACGACGCCTACGAGCCCGGCCGGCTCGCCCGGGTGGCCGAGCGGTTCGGCCGGGACCCGGGTCTCGGGTACTACCGGAACGGGCAGCGCCGGGTCGGCCCGACGGGGAGCACGCTCTCCGCGGGGACGGCCGGGCGCGCCGAGGAGAACCTCCGGAGGTTCGGGACCGTCGCGGGGGGCACCCACGACCTCCCCCGGATGCTGCCGCGGCTCGTCCGGATCGACCCCGACTTCAACCTGAGCTCGATCGCGGTGCGGCGGGAGGCCCTGGCGGACCGGATCCAGGAGCTCGCCGCTCTTTCGGCCGCCGTCGACAGCTTCGTCTTCTACGCCGCCCTCGAGCATCGGCTCGGCCTGTGCATCGAGGCGGAGCCGCTCACGCGGTACCGGGTCCATCCCTCGAACGTCTCGCTGTGGCAGGGCGCGGACGGCTCCTCCCTCGAGGCGCGTGCGGGCTACCAGCGCCGCTTCCTCCTCGCGTTCGAAGGGATCTATGCCCGTCTCCGGGCCCGGGGGCCCGCGTCCGCCACGCGGCTCGCGGCGAGCGCCTACTTCGGCACGTGGATCCTCTACCGGCTCCTCACGGGCGAGGGCGGACGGTCGGCGATGGCCCGGGACCTCGGCCGCTACTGGCGACGGAGCCCGGGCTCCGCCCTCCGGTACCGCTGGGACCTGAGCGTGTGGGGGCTCGCGGCGCTGGTCTCCCCCGGGATCGCGCGACGCCGCTTCCTCCGCCGGCGGGACCTGGAGTCCCACGGACGCGCCGGTCCGGGCGCCTCCGGGGAACCCGCGGACTAGCGTCGTCCGGCTGTCCCGACGAGGGCGCGGGACATCTCGCTGAAGAGCCAGGTGAACCGCGGGATCTTGTCGAAGTGGGCGCCCTCGAACTCGCGGTACTCGACCGGGACACGGTGGCGGCGCGCACGCTCGGCGAAGATCCGGGCCGCCACGTCGAGCGCCCACTCGTCCGAGCTCGACGCGGTCAGGAGGAGCTTGCGCGGCCGCCGCAACGCCCGCTGGACCGCGGCGGACCGGATCCGCTCCGCCGGGTCGAAGCCGAGCCACCGTTTCCAGACCGGTCGATCGAGCTCGCCGGTCGCCGCGTCGAAGGGGAGGTCGAACCCGCCGCCGCCTCCCCGGGAGGGAGAGTAGCAGGCGCTCATCGCCAGCACGAGCAGCGCCGAACCGTTCGGGCCCGTGGGGGGGCCGAGACGGGTCGGATCCTCGTCGAGATGCCGAAGGAAGCCGGCCACCCCCCCGAACCGCCGGAGCGTCCGGGCGACCCGGGGGAACTCCGGCAGGAAGAGGTATTCGAAGACCAGGTCGCCCGCGCTCGAGCCCACCGCATCGAACTCTCCGGGGTGCTCGATCGCGAGATGGAGCGCACCGAACCCGCCGCTCGACTGTCCGAGGATCCCGGTGCCCGAGGTCCCGTAGGTCCTCCGGGCCCAGGGTATCACCTCCCGGACCACGAAGTCGTCGTAGCGGCCCGTGGCCGGGGAGTTCACGTACTGGCTCCCGCCGAGCCGGGTCAGGGCGTCCGGCGCGACGATCACCGCGGGAGGGGCGCGGCGCGTCCGCACGAGGCGGTCGAAGAGCCGGAAGAGGCTCTGGCCGAGGAAGTTCTCCGGCATCGCCTCGGCCCAGCCGGAGCCGGCGAAGCCGGGGAGGAGCACGAGGAGGGGCCGTCCGTCCGTCAGGCCGGGGGGCGTGTAGACGCCGAGATACCGCGTCGTCGGGTCCGCGAGCGCGTTCCCGCGGAGCGCGCGGCTCTCGAACGGGACGATCGACCCGATCCCGCGCCCGTCGACGAGGAACCGGCGGCCCGGTCCCCGGAACGGAGGGGCGCGCACCACCCCCGCCCGACGGTCCGGCCGTATAAGAGCCGGGGTTCCTCCCGAGCGTTCGACAATCCCAGCAGAAGGGAGATGAACCCGGAGCCGGCTGGGGCCCCATCCGTGTCCCCCGAGATCCACGAAGCGGCGCCCTGGACGGAGGTGGATCGCGGGGTCGCCCGACGCCTGCTGGTGGACTCGGCCTCCGTCCAGATGGTGCTCTACTCGATCAGCCGGCGGGAGCACCACCCGGTCCACTGGCATGACGCCGACCAGATCGGGTTCATCGTCCGCGGTTCGGGCCGGCACCGGATCGGGGGCGTGGACGTGCCCTTCTCGACCGGGGACAGCTACTTCGTGCCCCGGGGGACGCCGCACTCCTTCGAGCCGGACCCCCGGGAGGAGCCGGTCGTGATCCTGGACCTCCTCGTCGGCCCGCCGGAGCTCCGGAACGAGCACCGCCCCGCGCCGACGGGCTCCTCCGGCGATCGGGTCGCGTAGCCGGTCCCGAGGGGGAGGCCCCCGGCGAAGGGAGCGGCTCCGGCGATCCCCCGGAGCTCCGGGGCGGGGCTCCGGGCCGGCCCGAGGCGTCCGACCGCGGGAACCCCCGACGGGACGGTCGCGTTGATCAGCAGGATGCCCTGGGGCGGCAGCGTGACGTTCTCCCCGAGGGGCACCCCGTGCTCGACCCCGGGCTGGGGCTCCCCGGGCTGCCAGCCGATCAGGGTCGCATGCGTTCCGGGGGGCAGCAGCGCACCGATCCGCAGGCGGACCTGGGTCGCGACCTGGGCGTTCACGAGGAGGGCGCTCACCTGCTGCCCACCCGTGGCGTTGGTCACGAGCGCGGTCCCCCAGACGTCCGGGGCGCCGGCGATCACGAGAGCGTCGATCCAACGCCCCGCGAAGGAGGGGAGGATCTCCTCGTAGAGGAGCCCGACGGGAGCGATCGCGTCCGCGCTGTTCAGCATGCCGAACTCGAAGGCGGTCGAGGGCGACTGGAGGCTGAAGAAGGTGAGGGTGGGAACGCCCTCGGCGAGCGCCTGGTCGATCGAGCCCGCGAGGAAGACGGCGTCCGGGTACTGCCCGTCGAGGGGAGGGTACACCCCGGTCACCGACGGCACCGGCCCGGCGTTGTACTCGCCAATCTGGACGGGGAGATCGGTGCAGCCGCAGGCGGCGTCGACCGCCCCACGGACCGTCCCGTAGGTGGAGGAGATGTTGTCGATCCCGTCGAGCAGGCCGTAGAGCTGATCGACCGTCGGCTCCGCGCCCAGCGGCCTCCCGGGATAGAGATGGTAGGCCACGGCCGAGAGTTGCGGACCGTCGACGTGGACGAGCGTCGTGAACCAATCGAGCCCGTAGGGGCTCGCGGCCTCGATCCCCACGAACTGGGCGGACGGGTCCACGGCCCGGACCGCCGCGATCACGCTCCGCACCTCGACGGCGTAGGCGAGCGGGGTCGGGACGCTGTTGTCGGTGCTCCGCCAGGACGTCCAGGGGATCCCGAAGTGGGTCCATCCGTTCGGCTCGTTACCGATGGCGAAGTAGGTCGGCTCGAAGCCCACCGTGCCGAGCAGCCAGGCGACGATCGCCGCATCCTCGGAGCTGTTGTTCGTCTCCCCGGGGAGCTGGTAGAGGGTCTCGCAGGTCGGATGGAGGGAGGTGCACCAGGCCTTGAGCGCGGACAGGTCGTAGTCGCACCCGCTGCGCGGGGTCCCGTTCGGGGAGTAGGAGATGTTGTGGATGGGATCGCAGCTTTCGCTCCCCGCCCCGTAGCGGAGGAACCGGATCGGGGAGGCGTTGAGGAGCGTCTGCACTCCCGGATCGTGGGCGAGGCCCGAGGGCTGCGCCGTGTGGGCGGCCACCGCGTAGAACTGGGGAGAGAACTCGCCCACGTACCCTCGCACCACGAGGGTCGCGGGGACCTGAGGGACCGGTGGGGCGACCGGGGTCTCGTAGGCGAGGACGGACACGCCCACCGCGGCGACGAGCACCACCGCCACCATCAGGAGCACCTCGACCGTCTCGCGCCGCACCGCTCCTTCAGGCCCCCGCCCCACTTGAAGAGGGGCCGGGGAGGGGACGGACCGCTCCCCCGGGGCGGGACCTACCGCGTCGCGTATCCTGCGACCGAAGCGAACGCGGAGGCGACCATCGGGTCGGCGTTCGATACCGCCCCGCCGGCCTCGTCCTACCCGACCGGGGATCGTTCGTCCTCGCGCGCGAGGCGGGGCCGTCCCGAGGATCCGAGGGTGCGGGTGCGCAAGGGTAAAGGGGTGGAAGGAGGCACGATTCTCGGGGCGCGTAGCCTAGTCTGGACTAGTGCTCGCACGTCGGAGATTATCTGTTGGAGCGCCCGCCCGCCCGTCTCTACCGAACTCCGTCCTCCACACGGAGCTAACCATTTCCCGGGGGCCCGGAAACGGGTCTCCGGTCGACAATTCTACTACGAGCCAGTCTGACGGTAGAAACCACCTCGATCGCGGGGCTCGGAGGGGCCCCGGTCCCCTGCATTCCGAGAACGAGATGACCTGTCATGGATACCGGTCGCCCGACGTGCCAGCACGCGAAGTCGAAGCACCATCTTGAGCACGACTTCTTTGCCTCTTTCGTCGTCGTCGGCCACTGTAGAGTAGGATCGCCAGGGCCACGACCACGATGGGCAACCCAATTGCGATCTCGGTGGGAAGACTCGATCCGGCCGATGGCGACGAATGGTGTTGGCTCGAAGGGCTCGGCCCGAGAGTCACACTTCCCGGCCCCCAGACGAGGAACTCCGACCCATTCACGTACACCTCGCCGGAGCAGACCCACCGGTAACTCGGGGTCACATTGCCCGAGGCCGCACTCGCGGAGGCGACCAGACGGTACGTTCCGGGTGCCAGGAGACTCCGAGACCCGTTAGGCTCGAGAGTTCCGTTCAGGAGGATCCTTCCGAGGCTGGTCGGGTCCACCTGCCACGACACGATGTAGCCGCGAACGTAGTTCGCGGCGAGGGAACCGTTCCCGAGGAGGGTCACGCTGGTAGAGATCGAGCTCCGATTCAGCACCGTGACGTTCGCCGAGGAGGTCCAGTCGTGGAAAACATAGCCGGCAGAAGAGCAGTCCGGCGCCGACACCGAGACCGGGGTCCTCGATGGCACTAAGATGGTATTGCTCGTTCTCACCCCGGTTCCGTTCACGATGATCGGCGGGCAGGCGACCGTCGAGAGTACTTCGAGCGACGGGATGAGCTGAAACGAACCCGTGAGGAGGCCGCTACCATTGACCACAAGCTTCGCCCCGTCAATCGTCAGTTGGGGGGGTGCGTTCCACCCTTCAAACTGGGCCCATGGGTCGGGCGCTGCACGGAGGGAATGTGGACCACTTTCCAAGGTGGCGGTGGTTCCGCTCGGGAAGGTGGCTCCATCGATACTGAAGCTCCCATCCCAGGGCGGAACCAGGTCGATGGTCACGTTCGCCAAGAAGATGGCCATCAACGTTCCGCCCGTCCCTCCCACCGTCATCGTCGCAGTCGATGAGTTCCTGTTGTCGATCGTCAAGTTGCCGCTGCTGTTCCACCTCCCGAAGAACCATCCCCCGGTCGTACAACCGGCCGCGGAGACGGTCGTGGGACCGGCGAACTCATGCGCCACCGCTCCGTTACCGTACGCCGTTCCGTTGATGGTCACCGTCCCGCACGATGACGGTTCGGTCACTACGAGGACCCCCGGGAAGGGGCGGTACTCGGCACGAACGGTGCCGTTCCCAATGACACGAAAGACCGCTTCCGAGGGCGGCAAGTAGGTGGAGATCAACTGGACTCCTCCGGTGGCGCTCCAGTGTGAAAAGCGGGACCAGTTGGTCTGCGTCTCATTGATGGTGTAGGAGGTACCGAATCCGAGTTGAATCGTCGTAGGCGTTGTGTAGCCGGAGCCGTTGAAGTCGACGGTCCCGTTGTAAGAGGGTGTGGGTCCGACGCCGATGGCCGCGCTCCCGAACAGCCACGTTTGCACCGCCGGGTTGTTGGCGGACGCGTCAACGGGGTTTAGGATCGTAACGAAGGCGCCGATAGTCCGATCATAGGAGAATCCTTGAAAGTTCCAAAGTGGGTTTACCGCTTGGGTCGATGGGTTAAGCAAGACCCACTGATCTCGACTGAAGTAGTAGACTAACGGCAAACTCCCACGGACAAGGAGAAGCGGGAGTTCATACCATGGATCCCAGGCGAGCGTGCTGATGTTGCTATCTGCGGGAGTACCGGCCGATCCGACAAGCTGGCTCCAATTCCCGTTCGCGAACAGCCAAGTGCCGTTGTCTCCGGCCATGAGGATGCCCGAGGAGGTCGGCTCCTCGCATGCGGTCAATGAGATTCCGAGGCTATCCGGCGGGGGCGACCCAGAGGGCTGAACTCCCGTCCAATTTCCGTCGACAAACTCCCACGTGTCGTTCAGGGCGACCGAGGAACTAGACCAGCCTCCAAAGAGCACAAGACCACCGATCGCCGCGTCGTAGGCCATTGCGGCGCCAGCTCTAGGTGTTGGGTGGGCGGAAGTCGAACTCGAGATGTTCAACCAGGTACCGTTCTGAAAGATCCAGGTGGCTGACGTGGCATATGCCGTCGATCCTGACACCACGCCGCCGAAAAGCACCGCATAACCGCTCGAGTAGTCGTAGGCGAATGCCGCACCTTCTAGAAGCCCCGGATTGGTTTGTGTCGGAAGTTTGGTCCAGGTGTCGTTCGAAAATAGCCATGTTACACTACCGTAGGGTGGATTGTAGCCTCCGTAGAGGAGCACCCCTCCCTCGGCGGGATCGAAGGCCATGGCCGGGCCTCTTGGGTCTCCCGGCTCGTTGGCGGTACTAAGGTTGTACCAGTTCGCCAGGCTAACGTTTCCTGCTGAGGTAGGTAGCGGGACCTGTGGAAGGGCGGAACGACCGTGGACGCCCGGCTCCGGGCCACTGACCACACTAGCACTCCGCCCAGCGTTCGACGGCGAACCCTCGGTGGCTAAGCGCTCATCCGAGCAGACAATCGCTGCCGGGAGCGCTACCAAGACCGCGACGAGGATCGGTAGCGCGCTGGAGAGTAGACCGTCCCGGATCATTGGTTTCCTACTCATAGGGCGAGAGGACAGTCCAGAACGTCTGGGGCAGTGAGGGAGTCCCCAAGGTCTGGTGCAGGTCGGCATATCCCGGCAACCCCGGGGCTGCCCCACCGAAGAGCAAGATGGCACCCATAGAGTTTGCCCAGGGCACCCAGGCGATTGCGGCACGCGCTCGGGGCGCCGGGCCGGGGAACAACCCGGAGTTGTTCGGATATGCCTTCAAGAATGTGCCGTTCGAGAGCATTACCCACGCTTCATTCACGACGATCCCCGGCTCAACGAACCCGCCAAACACTAGGGTCAAACCAGTCGTGGGGTCGTAGCACACACTCGCATCCCAACGCCCCGGGAGCAGACCCGATGACTTGACTTTGGAGGGAGCCCAAGACCAATGGCTGGGAGAAAGAATCCACTCGTCGGTAATTGGTGCGCCAGCGGGTCCCCCGGCAGATCCGTCAAACAGTACAAGGTCATTCAAGGAAGGTTCGTACACGAAACCGGCGCCGCCTCTCGGAGGAGGTGGGTTCGTCCCATTCACCTGCCACCATGTCGAGTTCGACATGCTGAAGATCCACGTGTCTCCTCGAGCAATACAGGGAGCTGATGGTGACGGGAGGGTGCACCCGCCGAAAAGCACGACGTCGTTCAAGGTGGAGTCATAGGCCACCGCAGAATCGACTCGGACGGTGGGCTGCCGAACAGGGGTGATGCGCGACCATTCTCCAAACGGAGGCTGGGGATTCAGTTCAAATGTGGAGTTCCAAGAAAACAGAAACACTACACCGGACCCTGTGGCGTAAACCAGGCCGGGTTCAAACATGGCGGGTAGAATCGATTCGCCGACAAGGAGTGGCTTCGGAGCCCACGCACCGTTCCAATACTCCCAGGTTTCGGTGTAGGCCCGATTGGGGCAGAAGCCCAGGCAGTTGGCGATCAGAATCACTTTTCCAAGCACCTGGTCGAAGACCATCTGGTCTCCCTGGCTCGGTGCAATTGTCGATTCGACTGGGATCGAGTTGGTGGCAAAGTTGGAGTACTCGTCTTGGAGCCATTCGCCCCCGCCGAATGCGTAAAGATCGCCGGAGAGGGACCCGACCGAAGGTCGCGAGAGAGGGTTGCTTGGCAGTGTTTGGATGCCTCCCTGCATGATGATCGCCCCCTTGGCCCCAAGACTTGCAGCGAAAGAAATGCCACCACTGTATTCGGGAAGAGGACAATAATTCAAACAAGTAGGAGATAGGTTAGTCCAGGCTCCATTCGTAAACTCCCACGTGTCGCCGCAGACACCTCCCATGCAAGCGCTTCCCGAGGTATTGTTGAATCCGCCATAAAGGAAGGCATAATCTCCAGTCGAGTTGTAGGCCATCATTGAAAGAGTTCGTCCCGTCGGCGAATTCACGGGCCTTAGCTCGGACCAAGATGTCGTGAAGGTCCAGGTATCTGAGAGATAGTTGCCCCTCGAGCCCATTCCTCCGAACAGCAGGAAGTAGCCATCATGCGAATCGTACGTCATCGCCGCATCGCTTCGTGCCGCAGGGGACCGACCTGACACACGAGCCCAGCCGCCCCTGCCGCCTAGGCCAGTTGGTCGAGCTATCCATTTCCAAGTATCGTTGAGTTGAGCGGTTGTGTTGTTCCCGCCGAACAACAAGTCGAAACCGGGTCCCGACGCAAAGACGGCGTCCGATCTCGCGGGAGGACCAGTAACGGTCTGCTTTGTCCAATTGAGGACTGGGGCATGGTTGGTCGCAAGGCCAACGTCGAGTGTCCAAGTGTCGTTGAACACAGTCGTTGCGTTCCTGCCACCAAATAGGACAAAATTGTCGGCAGCGCCTATTGGCGAGTCTGCGGCGAGGCTAGCAAAGAACCTGGCTGGTGGCGGACAATCATGGATCGAACAGAGGGCGGACTCATTGAAACGAACCCACTCCCAAGCATTCGCAGCGGGACCAGCCATACCGCACTCAACGCTGATGGTACAGTTGAAGTAGACCCAAGTGTCATTTGAAGGGCACGTCATGCCGCACCCCCCGAACATCACAACCGTTGAGGAATTCGGATCGCCATCGTACGCTAGACTCGCCCCGTAAACGGGCGGGGGTGACGGTATGGGAGAGACTAAGGCCCAGTTTCCGTAAGGAGACTGGTCGGTCCAGGCATCGCCGAGGGAGCCCCCGCTTTGGCTTGTGCCACCAAAGAGGTACGAACCCACACATTCATCGCCGGGAATGATAACTTCGTCAAAGCGCGGGGGGGGTAGACCTTGGCCGGAAGAGTTCCTGAGGTGAATATAGGACCAGGAACTAGAAGAGGTGTTCGCAATCCAATACAAACCTCCTAGAGCAATGGTCCCGCCCTCCTGTGCTCCTCGCGTTCCACCGAATAGGCATACGTCGGAATTGTTGTATGCCCCGGCCATGGATGCGAAATAGCGAGGGCTGGGAGCTACCGAACAAGACGGTTGTCCCGGCCCGCCGCAGTTGGGGGCGAATTGTGACCAGATTCCTGAGATGTAACCCCACGTGTCGCCGAGGAGGCCACTGGTTGATCCTTGCGTGGAATTACACGCTCCTTCCGAGCCACCACAACCACCGAAGAGGAGAGCATGATAGCCGCTCCCGAGGAGCAAGACCGACATCGAAGTCGCGTACCGCGCCGCCGGTGCACTTCCGCGGGCGCAGGGATGTTGATTCCAGGGACTTGTGTTCGGACCGCCGCAGCTTCCGACTTGAGTCCAGGCCCCGGTGCCGGGACTGAGACCAGGAACGAACTCCCAGGTGTCACCGAGGGTACAATTGCCGACGGTGTCGCCCGAGGACCCGCATCCGCCGAAGAGCACTACATCCAATCCTTCCGAGCCGTCAACATAGGAGAGTCCCGCAGCAAATCGAGGAGCGGGGGCGGACGACCCGCATGAAGGCTGCCCCGACCCTCCGCACATGACTCCCCCGACCGGCACTTGATGCCACGTCCCGCTGGTACTGTTCGTTGGTAGCCATTCCCACGTATCGCCCAGAATGCCGGCGGACTCGCAGTTCGGGGTATTCTGCGTCCAATTCTGGGGCAACACTGCACAGCCGCCGAACATGATGACTTCCTTTGCATTTCCATCCCAGGCGATGCTTGCATCATGCCGGGGGCCTGGACAAGGAGTCCCCTCAGGACAAGCCCAGCGGGTTACATTCGTCCAAACATCAGTACGCGAATTGAACGTCCAGGTATCATCATGGACAACGCCCTGCGCGCCAAGCTGAGATTCAATTGGAGCCAGACTGCTGGCTCCTCCGAACAACATCGACTGTAACGGTGAATAGCTGTCTTGTGCCAAGCTGGCCCCGAACCGGGCGGAAGGCGTGGCCTCTGACGCGAAGAAGGGGGACTGCGCCTGCGGAATCAAGA
This sequence comes from Thermoplasmata archaeon, assembly GCA_027314915.1. Classification (GTDB taxonomy): domain Archaea; phylum Thermoplasmatota; class Thermoplasmata; order Lutacidiplasmatales; family UBA184; genus JAKIVR01. The sequence continues at coordinate 104,532 of DAHUZZ010000002.1, forward strand.
CCTGAGGAGCAGCCACGGTACAGGATGCTGAAGTGTATCCGTGAGAGGAGCAATAAACCGGATGGCCAGAGGCGGGTCCGGCCCCCGAGAGGAGAGACCTTTCAGCTTGTGCGAGAATGCCTGAACCGACCGACTCTGCCGTACGGTTCGTGGCACGAGGAGGCCCGAGTGGAGCCAATACCCTACCCGGGGATCCGCCGGTTGAGGAGAGACATAGCAAGAGCACAGTAATGGCGCACGCGATAGTCATAATGACTCGCCGAACTTGGGACTCTTTTCTTGGCGAAATCACAAGACACGAGAATCAGTCATTCCTAAAATAGGTTCTCTCGGCTCTGTCGGGGGTGGGTTGAGGTAGGCGTCCCCTTTCCCCGATGCCGGGGACGCAGATGCTACAGGATTGTCGCGCCGTGGACCGTCGAACGGGTCGAACTGGACCCGAACGAGCGACGGATTGACGTCTGGGCGGTCCACCCCGACGGCGAGCGGTGGCCCCATCCGGAGTCCGGGCAACCCGTCTCCCTCTTCGACCACGCCGAGGAACGAGTCTGGCGGCACCTCGACTGCTGCGCCGTCCAGACCTTCCTCCACGCTCGAGTGCCCCGGGTGGAGTGCCATTGGAGGGCTAACTGCCGAGACGCCCTCGACGGTGTCAGGCGAACTACTCTTGGTTCAAGTACACTGAGCGGGGTGGTCGTTGGGAATGAAAGCCCCATCTCGAACTTCGAGGAAGGGAAGCCTTGTGGCCTGTAACGTCACGACGGACGTCATGGACGCCTTGCGAGAACGCGCCGAATTCGAGAACAAGAGCGTCCGAGCGCTGACGTCCTCAGTCCTAGAAGCCTGGTCGAAGCAGTTTCACGACGGCTTCGAGCGTTCGAACCGTACAGAATCTCAGCACGTGGAGAGTACTGCGAATAACGCCAATGAAGCATGGGACGTCATGATGAACGCCTTTCTTGACGCTTGGCGGAATCCAGGTGAGCGGTTCCGGGCTCTAATCGCCGACGGGGACACCCGGCTCCCGGAAGAACCTGAACAGAAGGCGAAGGTTCTCGCCAGAGAGTTCTGGTTGGTCGTGATCAGCCAGGTCGGCGAGGAAGACCTGGTCGCGTTTCGCTCGACGCCAGTGGGAGGCGTCCGGGACATACCGACCGAATTCGCAAGAACGCTCATGGACGCCATAGCGCGTTTGAGGGAGACAGAGGCGTGGCGAGATCTGGTCGACGAAGGTCTCCTCGAGGAACAGCTAGGCCTCCCGGAGGAAGCCCCCGACTTGACCGGCCCTCGCGCTTCGCCGCTCACATCTCAATCGACGGTGACAAGAACGCCGTCGGATGAGGTTTGTTCGACTAGCCTGCCTTTTCGCCAGTGGCAACTCTATAACAATCTCGGGTAGCCCGGCCCCCCCTCCCCCACCGATTCACCTCGGTAGCGACTCCTCCCGTCCCCGATTCCAGGTTACGTGTTCTGCTTACTGACCCTCCGGCTGTACCGGGGCGATGCGCGCCTCGTCCCCCGCCGCAACCTTCCCCTTCCCTCGAGCACGCCACGAAACGTGTTCGTCCGGTGTCTCGCCGGTCCGTCGACCGGCAACTATTAGTAATAATGCGTGTATAACCACTTGTGCCGCTCCCCCGCGACCCCGTCGACTACTTCCTCCACCCCCGTGCGACCAACCATCGCCGCTACGAGGTCCTCCGGGCCTACTTCATCGACCGCCTCTCCACGGAGGAGATCGCCCGCCGCTTCGCGATGGTCCCGGGATCCGTACGGGTCCTCGCCACCCTCTTCCGCCAGGGGAAGGTCGGCGAGTTCTTCCGGGACACCGCCCCGCACAAGCGGGGGGGCGCCCTCTACGATGTCCCGCTCAAGGAAGCCATCCTCGACCTCCGCACCCAGCGCCTCTCCGTCTACGACATCGCCCGACGCCTGCGCCGCCTGAACCGCCCGGTCAGCCACCAGACGGTCTGGATGGTTCTCAAGGAGGCCGGGCACGAACGGCTCGCCAAGCGCTCCACCCGACAACGAGCGCTTCCCCCGAAGCTCCCGCTCCCCCACGCTGACAAGGACGGGGTGGCCCTCGCCCCCGGACGGGCGGTCCCCTGCCGTGCCCCTCTCCTCTTCCTCTTCGCTCCCTACCTGGAGCGCATCGACTTCGATACGCTCGTCCGGAAGGCGAGGTACCGCGACACCCCGCGCATCCACAACACCTCCTACCTGCGGGCCCTTCTGGCGCTCAAGCTCCTCGCGGTCCCCCGACGCAACCATGTCATGCCCATCGCCGACGACCCCGGGCTCGGGCTCTGGGCGAGCCTGAACGTCCTCCCGAAGACCACCGCCCTCAGCGACTACGCCTACTTCCTTGGACCCGCTCCGCACCGGGCCCTGCTACGTGGGGTGGTCCGGGCCCGGAGCGAGCTCGAGGCCTACCCCACGCGCTCGTTCAATCTGGACTTCCACCCCATCCGGCACTTCGGCGACCCCTCCGTCTCGCGCTTGGAGAAGGACTTCGTCACCCGACGTGGTCAGGCGGTGAACGTCGTGGTGAGCGCCTTCGGCCAAGAGTTGGGGAGCCGGGAGATGGTCTACGCCAAGGCCAACGTGCTCAAGGAGGAGAAGCCGGAGCAGGTGCTGGAGTTCGTGCGATTCTGGCGAGAGACGCGTGGGGAGGCCCCCCTCGAGCTCGCCTTCGATGCCCACATGACCACCCACGGGGTCCTCGCCGAGCTCGATCACCGAGGGATCACGTTCCTGACCGTGCGGGAGCGACGGCCCAAGGAGGTGGCCCGGGTCCTCGCGGTGCCTTCGGACCGATGGGAGAGCGTGAAGGTGGACATCGAGAGTCGCCTCTACCAGACCCCGAGGGTGCTCGACGAGGAGGTGGAGATCTCGGGGTATCCCGGGAGGATCCGGCAGATCGCGGCGATGGACTACGGGAAGGACAAGCCGACGTTCCTCTTGACCAACGACCGGACCCGCAGGCCCGGGACGCTGCTGACGCGGTATGCGCGGCGAGCACTCATCGAGAACAACCTGGGGGAGCAGGTACACTTCTTCCACGTGGATGCGCTCTCCAGCTCGGTCCGCATCAAGGTGGACTTGGACGTGGTGTTGAGCGTGGTGGCCTCGGGAGCGTACCGCTGGATGGCCCGGCAGCTCAAAGGGTTCGAGACGGCCACGGCGGCCACGATCTGGTCGCAGTTGCTGGACCGACGGGGAACGGTGGAACTCACCGACGACGAGGTGGTGGTGAAGGTCCGGCGTTACAGTCGGGTCCCGGTCCTGCTGGAGTCGAAGGTCTCCCGGGATCCGACTCCCATCACATGGCTCGGGGGGCGGCGAGTCCGCCTCGAGATTACCCGAGGGGAAACTTACCCGGCCTGAGGACAGTTATCCAAGAACGGCTGGCGAAAAGGCAGGCTAGGTCATCCTAGCACTATTTCCTCGAGTGAGCGCCGGACGGCGCAGGCGAAATCTCAGGCTTTGCGGCTGCCAGGACGCGTCCGGAAGCGTTGGGCGAGAGATTGGACTGAGTAGTCGTGGAGCAGTATCGGTGTGCTCAGGGACGTTCTGGAGCGAGCCTGATGCGCGCCTGATGCGTGTGGAGAAGCAGTTCGGGCGCAAACCGGCGGCTTAGACCGGACTCCGCTCGGGTACCGAGCGGGCCCGCTAGTCCAGCTCGACGCCCGCTTTGTATTGCATCCACGGCGTCAAGCCGTTGACCTCTTCGATGTCTGCCTGAACGACCTTCCGCCGGCCGTTCTTTAACGCGCATGCACAAAGAAAGATGCGCGCGTTGACGGCGGCTCGGTCGTCCGGCGCGTCCTTGAACAGGACGAGTTGGTTGAGGTCGTCAGGGGTCAGTTCGACCTCAGTCCGGTACCTCATTTGGGGAAGGGCTACCGGAACAATTGGGGCTCGACGCGCTATGGCATCCTTGTTGCGCGACCTTCGTCCCAGACTGGGAGCGAAGTTGAACGGAATGAACCGGCCGAGCAACCCGAGGTCTTCTAGCTGAGACTTGTGATTCGCGAAGCGCTTGTCGGTGATTCCCCCGAGCACGCCCGCCTTGATTGTTCCGAAAGGGAAGGCTTCCCCCTTCATCGTCTGGGTGCGCTCGCTCGAGCCATTGCGCTGCGTGAACTCAAGGTTCTCGACGCTGATGCGCAAGTTGTACGACTGGAACCCTTCGTGCCCCTCGTCGGTCAGGCCGAGGAAGAAGGACTGTACGTCTTCCGAGGGTCCCTTCGCGCCGTGGAAGAGACCCCCGAGGTCCGAAACGATGATGTGCGTCGTCGCCTTCCCTTCGACGGCGCGCCGAGCGATGTGGGTCAGGACCCCGTATCGTGTGAAGTGATTCAGCCGCGACCACGATGTACTGGACCCAAACCGCCCCAATGTGTACGACTTGGAGCTCGATGGGGGCCCTACAATCAGTCCGGAAAGCGGCTTTTCCTCCGCCAAGAATCCTGACGTGAGGGTGATGCCGATGAAGTCAACCAGCGCGTCATCCAGATCACACACACACACTACTTTTGCAGAAGTGGTACGTGTGGTACTACCGGCTCCTGAAAAAGTAGTGTGAGCGACGGGTGACCTAGCGCCCGACGGCGCTCCGGCAGTCAGGCACCCGGGACATGCGAACCGGAGGTTCCCATGTTCGCAGGCATTCTGGTTGAACAGCTGTTCAAGGATCTCGTCTTCCACATCCGGGTCGGGTGAATCAACCGGCATCAAACGTACGCCTCCTTCGACTGGGAGCTCCCGCACTCCGCACACTCGTCTCGGCCGGGGGTCGCACTGTGACCGCATCGCGAGCAGAACACCGAACCAACCCGGCAGGTGCTCCCCGACGCCAGCGCCCAGTGCACCGCTACCGGGTCGCTGCACCATCGAAGTTTATTGCCGCAGTTCTCGCAACGGTCACTCACTTGGACGCCCTCCCGGTTCACCTCGACCCGGTGGAACCGGTGCTCACTCCGGCAGATCTCTTCGGTGATTTCGTTCCAGATGTAGCGCTGGTACGTCTCTGGGTAGCTCTCGAAGATGAAGTCAACAAGAACTTCGCGTTCTGTCCTCGTCCACTCGCGGGCGGGGCCGGGCTTCTCAAAAATCATGGGCTCCGGAAATCGTTCAAAGTTGTGAGCCGGCACAACCGGCGCGTTACTCGGTCTATCTTCCACGACCCCGTTCGGTCCCTCGTTTCCTTCGTTTGTCATTTTTCCTCGTCGGCGCTCTGCTATACCCGTCGCACACGCACACTTAAGGGGTTGGGAACCGGAGGTTTCGTGATTCATCAACCTCAAGACTCTCGGCCTTGAGTTTGGCATTTATATTCACGCTGCCATTCGTTTTCGACCGCGAATGAGAGACCCTACGACGCCCCGGGACGGGGCACTTGGAACCATTTCGAGCCAGTCATCGCCGTCTATTCTCGACGAGGAACCGGACCGTGTCAACGCGTTCAGACTCGGCCCGGGCACCGTCGTGACTGACGATAATCCGGCGCTCCGGGACGGAGCGGTAGTTCAAGAGCCACCTCGGACTATGTCCCAACCGGAGGACATGACCACCCGCGTAGGGTGGTGGACGGAGCTGGGGCAGAGATGGTTGGAAGAGAGGCGAGCGCATGGCAAGTACCTCGGGAGAATCGGCAACGAAGCAGTCCGGTTCTTCGGGAAGTGCGGCGGATGGACCGGCGTGACACCGCAACGGGTTACGGTCAAGGAGCTATGGGTCATCATCGGTCACCTCGGGCCGGCACCCAAGACGAAAAGAACGTATCTCGCGCTGCTCGGTTCGTTCCTGAGCAGCCTAGACAACTGGGTCGTTCAGAAGTCAAAGATACGCCGCGAGTTTCCGAACAGAGCCGTCAACACCCCCGTAGCCGACTCCGAGGAGTGGGAACGAGTGCTGAGCAAAGCCGTGGGTCAGGAACGGGTCATCGTGGCCTTCCTGTGGCCGCGCCGAGGAGTGGAAGTCATCCGAGCCCGGGTCAAGGATGTCCACCTCGAACAGGGCGCGATGGATGTCCGGCAGAAGGGCGGTGCGGGCAACGTGACCGATACGGAAGTGCCGATGACTCAGACGCTGATACGCGAACTGACGTGGTACCTGCCTCTCCGGGAGCAATGGGCCCAGCAGGCGGAGACCGACACGGGACATCTCATCTGCCGATGGAAGGGCAAGTCCCTAGTCGGCGTGTCGAAGGGCTTCCTAGACAGACGGCTCAAGGAGGCCGGCGACCGGGCGGGCGTCCATCGTCCGGCTCACGCATTCCGGCGCGGTGGACTAGTCACCGTGATGGAGCGCGGGGGGTCAATCGAAGATGCTCAAGGGGCCGGCTTGCACTCGGATATCGGTTCGACGGCCGGCTATGTCAAGACACTCTTGGAGAAGCGCCGTCGAAAATCGGCGATAAAGTACCTGGACCCACCCGAAGCACCCGAGGCGACAGCGTAAAGTGCCTCCCAACAGGAATTCCCTGGGGCGCGTAGCCTAGTCTGGATAGGGCACCGGGTTCCTAACCCGGCGGTCGAGGGTTCAAATCCCTCCGCGCCCGTTGACTTCCGAACCTGCCGATGACCCGGAGCCCTCGCCTAACCAGGGTTCGTTGGGGTGAGCTATCGCTCGCCGGGGCGGGCCCGGTGGCGTGACCCCGATCCCGGCCTCGGCGGCGGACCCCCATCCCCGCTCCCGGACGGACGGTGGCGGCGCGCCGAGAGTCTACGTAGTGAGGGCCGGTTTTCGGCACGGAGGGCGGGCCCGAGCGGCGCGTGCCCAGGACCCTCGTGGTCTCCGCCGTCACGGGTCGGCCAGGCGGCGCGTCGGCCCGGTATCTTCTTCGGGCCGGCCCCTGCGTGAAAGGCCGGCCCCATCCACCTTCGAACGTCCCCCACATCCAGCTCCGGGGGGTCGAGCCGATCCTCGGGGACCTCCGCGAGCCGTCCACGCATCCCACATCTCAGGGGGGTGGACGGGTTCCACCTCGTGACGGATTTCCCCGGCCCTCCCCGGGCGACGGACGATCCCCGCGCGTGGGTCGCGGTCGAGCTTCGTCAACGGTGGGGGGCGGTCCCGGCGGCGCAGGCCGCCGGGGTGTCGAACACCCTCGTGACTCCGTATCGCTCTCCGCCCAGCGAAACGGTCGTCCGTTCCACGCCGCCACGGCGCTCTTCGAGAGCGTCGCGCGGTCCCTCGGCCTGCCGAACTCGGTGACCCGTCCTCCGTACTTCGGAGACGTCTGGCGCAGCCCGAAGCGTGGGGGCTTGACGGGCCGACAGGGGCGCTGGCCCGACCGGGGCCGCGTCCCCCGATCCGGGTCACGGGATCCGGTACCCCTCCGGGTCTCGGCCGACCGCTCCCGGCACCCGCGGGCGCCCAGCGAAGCTTCGGTCCTCGCGCCCTTCGGCGCGCGGTGGGCGCACGGGCCGCCAGGGCCCGCGGGCGACCGCGACGGACCAGATCAGAGGTACTTCTGGTCCCGGGGGCAGTACCAGCGGGTGTACTGGGCGATCCAGCTCGCCGGCTGTCCGCAGGTGGGGCAGACGGGCGCCGCCATGGGAGGCGCCATCGGGGGCGGTGGGGTCATGCCCGGCGGGGCCATCGCGCCCGCGTAGGCGGGCGGGGCGTAGCCCATCCCCATCGCCGCATCGCTGGGAGGCACCCATCCCGAGCTGAGCTTGGAGGAGGCCTTGCTGTAGCCCACGAGGAGCAGGATGTATCCGACGATGGAAACGTAGGGGATGATGGTCAGGATCGAGCCGACCTTGACGGTCGACTCCTCGTAGCGGGACCCCGCGCGCCAGTTGCCGAGGACGAGCCCGATGACCCCGACGAGGGCGAGGAGGGAGCCGATCCCGAAGAGCGCGATGGCGCCCAGGATCGCGCTCAGGGCAAGGGCCCCGCTCGAACCCCCGATGGCCGAGTTGACCGCCGACAGCACGCCGCCGATGAGGATCAGGACCCCGATGGCCATCATCGCGAAGCCGACCAGACCGACGATCATGAGCGCCGTCGGGGCGCCGAAGTCGGGGGCTCCGCGCCGAATGGTGCGGAAGCCGAGGTAGAAGAAGATGAATCCCACGACGCCGAGGACGAGGCCCCCCGCGAGGAGGCCGATGGCGGCGTACACCGTGGTCGGCGTGATCCAGCTCGGGATGGAGGCCCCCACCGCCCGGCCCGCCGCGAGGTTGCTCGCGGTGTTCTGGAGGGCCAGGTAGATGAGGTAGAAGATGGCGAACCCGAACCAGAACATCGCCTGGACGAGCACCCCGAGCAGCGCGGCCACCTTGAGGTGGCTGACTCCATCCCGGTCGGAGGGTCGGCTGACGCTCGGGTTCGGCGGGATCATGGTCGCTGGGCCCGGCACGGTCGGCGGATAGGCCATGGGAATCATCCGGTCGCTCCCGGGATATAGACGTCACTCCGGCAGGGAATCGCAGGTCTCCGTCGGCCGGAGGGCCCCGGTCTCCACCGGGCCGGCTCCCGGTCCGCCCGCGGCCCGCAGCGTCCCGGCCGGCGATCGGAGCGGCGCTCCGCGAACGGGCCCCGGTCTACCGGGGTGCGGAGCGGCCGATCGCCGCCTGGACGAGCCCGATGGTCCGCTCGGAGAGGCGCTGGGCCACGGCCGGGTCCCGTGCCTCGGAGAAGATGCGGATCAGCGGCTCGGTGCCCGACCGGCGGACCAGGACCCAGCCGCCGTCCCGGTACACCTTGAGACCATCGAGCGTCACCACCCGCTCCGCGCCCTCGGTGAGCGCGGGCGTGATCTCGGAGAAGACCTGGTCGAGGAGCGGGGCGGGGCAGGCCACCTTGTCCTTCCGCAGCGCGTAGGTCGGCAGGTCCGCGACGGCCTCGGCAAGACCGGTCTCCTCCCGCGCCAGCAGGGCGAGGAGCGCCGCGGCCGTCATCGCCCCGTCCCGGGCCAGCTGCAGCTCCGGGAAGACCAGCCCCCCGTTCTCCTCCCCGCCGAAGATGGCGTCGCGCCGCTTCATCTCCCGCGTGACCGTCGGCGAGCCGATCTTCGTGTAGATGACCTCGCCCCCGATCGGGTGCACCGCATCCTCGACGCTTTGCGAGCTCGAGACCGGGGTAACGACGATGCCGCCGCGGTGGCGCCGGACCGCATCGCGGGCCATGAGCGTGAGCGTGCGCTCGCCCGGAAGGAACTGGCCCTTGGCGTCGACGAAGACGGCCCGGTCCGCGTCGCCGTCGTGGGCGATCCCGAGATCGGCCCCGAACGTGGGCACCGCGCGCGCCAGGTCCCGGAGGTTCGTCTCGGTGGGCTCGGAGAGATGGCCGGGGAAGGTGCCGTCGAGGTGCGCGTTCAAGGAGATGACCCGGCAGCCGAGCCGGCGCAGGAGGGACGGAGAGGTGGGGATCGACGCCCCGTTGCCGCAGTCGAGGACGACGGTGAGCCGCCGCTTCTGCACGCGCTCCGCATCGACCCGGTGGAGGATCGCGTCCACGTACCGGGCCGCCCCGAGGCCGTCGCCCATCACGGTCCCGACCCGGTCGAAGGGCACGGAGGGGGTCACCCCCCGCTCGACACGGCCCTCGATCTCCTCCTCGACCGAGCGGGGCACCTCGAGCCCGTCGGCGGCGATGCACTTGATGCCGTTGAACTCGGGAGGATTGTGCGACGCGGTCAGGATCATCCCGAACTGCGCGCCGGTCTGGACGACGTTGTACTGGATCGCCGGCGTCGGCAGCAACCCGAGCTCGAGGACCCGGTGCCCCCCCAGGGCGAACGTCGCGGACGCGATCCGGGCGAAGGGGGCGCTCGACGTGCGTCCGTCCCATCCGACCGCGATGGGGGGGCCGGGCGGGAACAGGTCGGCGGCGGCCGCCGCCACCCGGGCGACGAACGGACCGGTGAGCTTCTCCCCGACCACTTCCCGGATCCCGTTCGTGCCGAAGAGCCGCACGCCGCCCCCGTGGCCGGGAGACTCATAAATTGTGCGTGGCGGGTGGCGCCCGCCGGCCCCCGAACGGCGGGCCGGCGCCGGCCGCGGGATTCCATTCGCCCTCCACCCCCGCAGGATCCCCCGCGGCGGCCTTCCACCGTCGTCGACGCGCCGCACTTATCGCCCCGCGGGCTTGCGCCGGCGATGGCCGAGACCCGCTGGCTCCTCGACGGGATGCTCGGCCGCCTGGCCCGGTACCTTAGGTTCATGGGCCACGACGTGGAGTACGATCGCACCGCCGCGGACGACGATCTCCTCCGCAGGTCCCGTGCCGACGGTCGCGTGCTCGTGACCCGGGATCGGTTGCTCGCGGCGCGGGCCCCCGGGTCGGTCCTGCTCTCCTCGCCGTACCTCCCGGACCAGCTCCGCGCGCTCCGGGCGGTCCACCCGGAGGTCGAAGGTCCGGTGCGGTTCGACCGCTGCTCGCGGTGCAACGCCCCCCTGCTCGCGCGGCCGCCGGAGGGCGGAGCTCCGAGCCCGCCCCACCCCATGCCGGCCCCCGCCGGGAGGGAGGTCTTCGTATGCCCGAACTGCGGCCAGCTCTACTGGGAGGGCAGCCACACCGACCGGATCCGGCGGAGGCTCGCCGAGATCTTCGCGGGGGGCCCCTGAGGCTCTGGGTCGAGCTCTCGGGGGAGAACCTCGAGCTCGCGACCGCTGAGATCACCGTCCTGGCGGAGTCCTTCGGGGGTCATCGGGTCGAGGATCCCGGTCTCGAAGGCCTCGTCCGATGGCGCGCGCTCGAGCTGCCCTCGGAGAGGGCGGCCTCCGACCTCGTGCAGCGCGCCGCCCTCGTACGGCGGGTCGCGCAGCCCTTCGAGGAGACCGGGGGTCCTCAGGTCGAGTTTCGGGCAGCCGCCCTGGGAAGGGAGGAGCGCGCGACCGCGCGATTCGATGCCCTGGGAGGGGGCCCCTCGGAGCGCCGGGACGCGGTCCACGGGGCGGCGCAGGCCTACCTCGCCTCCGGGGGACGTCTCGATCTGGATGCCCCCTCCCACCGCTACCTCCTCTTCCTGGGCCCCTCGGAGCGGCCCCGGATCGCGCTCGAGGGGCCCGGTCCGCCGCGGGCCGAGTTCGACCGGCGGCGCATGCCCTCGCTGCCCTTCCAGCGCCCGGTGAGCCTCGCGCCCCGCCTCGCCCGCGCCGCGGTGAACCTGGCCGGCATCGGCCCGGGGAGCCGGGTCGCGGACCCCTTCGTGGGGACCGGCGCGCTCCTGCTCGAGGCGGGGCTCGTGGGGGCCCGTCTCTTCGGGGCGGACCGGGACGCGACCATGGTCCGCGGCGCCGTGCGGAACCTCGCCGCGTTCGGCCTCTCGGCAGAGTCCCTGAGCGTCGCGGATGCCGCGGACGCGGTCCGGGAGCTGCCCTGGGATGGTCTCGAGGCGGTCGTGACCGATCCGCCGTACGGGCGGGCCTCCAGCACCGGCGGGGAGACCACCGAGGGGCTGCTCGCCCGGGTCCTCCCGGCCTGGGGAAGGCGCGTGGTCCCCGACGGCCGGATCGTCGTGATCGGTCCCGCCGGGCCGGACCCGCTCCCGGCCCCCTGGCAACGGGTGGTGTCGGTCGCGGACCGGGTCCACCGCAGCCTGACCCGGGAGTTCCGGGTCTACCGACGTCCGGTGGGTCCGACGGCCGGTCAGTAGACGTCGGTCTGCCAGGAGTTGGCGTTGCTCACCGAGGAGATCGGGCAGAGCTGGGTCACGACGATGGTGACCGTCACGGTCGCCTGCGCGGGGTTCGCGTACTCGATGGTGAACAGCCCGGCCTGCGAGGGGTTGAGCGCCGTGTAGGCGCTGCTCGACTGCGTGAAGGAGGCGGCGTGCGCGAAGGTGGTCACATTCCCGTTGGCGGAGGTGATCCTCCAGGTCGAATTCGCCTCGAACGCGGAGAGCTGGGCGCCGGTGAGCTCCTGCGTCGAGCCGTTCACCGAGGTCACCACCTTGTCGATCGAGGCCGACACCACGTAGGCGTGCGGGACGATGTCCTTGTTCACGAGGGCGAAGCTCAGGTTGTCGGCCATGGCGAGCCCCGGCGGAAGCGGACGCAGCTGGGAGGTCGCCTCGTCCTGGAGATGGAACTGCCCGTTCGCGGTCGCGAGCGGCACCGCGGTGAAGCCGGCGAGGAGAATCCCCACCGCGAGGAGCCCCACCGCGATCCGACGTCCCCCGAGCGGGGAGATGTCGTTGAGCGGGGGCGGATGCCGCATCCCGATGAAGAAGACGAACAGGGCGAAGAGGAGCCAGCCGAAGTAGCCGGTGAAGACGAAGAGCACGACGAGGACGAGCAGCGACGCGTAGGAGGCCCACGTGGCCCGCTTGCCGAGGAGCGCCCGGGCGACGTGTCCGCCGTCCAGCTGGCCCGCCGGGAGGAGATTGAACGCGGTGACCAGGATCCCGACCCAACCGGCGAGGGCGAGCGGATGCAGGTTCGGCGTCGCGCCCGGGATCAGGAGCGAGAAGAGCATCCAGACCGCGGGGGTCTCGATGACCAGGTTCCCGTAGCTGAAGCCGAGGAAGCTCGGGCCGCAGACGGTCAACGACAGCGCCGGGGCCGAGGCCGAGAGGTGCAGGCCGAGCAGCGTCACCGGGATGGCGACCAGGAACCCGACGATCGGTCCCGCGGCCCCGATGTCGAGGAGCGCCTTCTTGTCCGGGAACGGCTCGCGGAGGCTGATGAACGCCCCGAAGGTCCCGAAGATCAGGATCGGGGGGGGGACCGGCAGGAAGTAGGGCAGCGAGGCGTCGACCTTGTGGCGGCGGGCCATCCAGAAGTGCCCGAGCTCGTGGAGCCCCAGGATCGCCATCAGCGGCGCGGCGAAGTAGAGCGCGCCGTTCGCGAGGTCGGGGAGCGTGAGGGTGGATCCGCCCCGGAACGCGACCCAGAGGAAGGCGCCCGCGAAGATCGTGGAGACCACCGTGGCGAGCAGGAGCGCCAGGTTGACGACCGGCCCCCAGGGGCTCTGGGCCGGCCGCCGGACGACCTCGATGACGTACTCGCCCTGCTCGCGCCGGATCTGCGGGATGTACAGGAGCGGCCAGAGCTCCTGGCGAAGCTCGTCGAACCGGGCCTCGAGCGTCGCGGGGTCGGCGTGGACCAGGAGCACCAGGGACATCGGTGCGATCCGGGTCTCGTAGACGGGAAAGTACCGCCCGACGATCCCCTTGATCCGCTCGAGCTCGTTCCCCGGCGCCGCCGGGAGCGGACCGCCGGCCGAGCTCACGGACTAGGCTCCGCCCGCGCTCTTGGTGGCCGACTTCCTCAGCCGCGAGGCCCGCTCCTTGGCGGAGTAGCCGGTGGCCTCATGGAGGAACTCGTTGTACCGACGGATCGTCTCGGCCTGCGTGGCGGCGTCCACCTGGGGGTTCATGGTGAGCTCCACGGCGAGCTCCTTGCCCTCGGGCCAGACCTTGAGGGTGGCGAGCGCCCCCCAGCTCGTCCGTACCGCCGCGCCGTCCCGATCGGACCGTTCGAAATGGGTCTCGCAGAGGTGCGCGAGCGCGTCGACGTTGAGCTGGGCCCGAACGCTCGTCCGGACCGGGTACTTCTGCACGGCGCCCAACCACCGGGGGACGCGATTTAAGGTTGAGGGGGAAATCGCCGGAGCGGCTAGACGGTCTCGATCTCGAAGAGAACGCGGTACCCCCGCAGGAGCCGGCTCACCTCGTCGCCGAGGTCGAGGATCTGGTCCGTGCTCCCGGTCGAGTTCCAGTCGTAGACGAAGTCGTAGTTGCCCTGCGTGGGCTCGAAGCCGAACCCGACGAGCCGGTCCGCCACTTCCGAGGGTTTCGCTCCTTCGCTGTGGAAGGTCACTCTGAGGTACGTTTCCATCCGGCCCCGGCGAGGCAAAATCGCGCCATGAACCTTTCGGGGGCCCGGTCAGCGGGGGGGGATCGGCCACGACCTCGCCCATCCGGCGAGGAGCCGCTCGACCGAGGCGGGTTCCGCGAGCGAGCCCCTCCGGCGCCCGCTCCGCAGGGCGCCGCCGGCGGTGGCGATCGCCCACGCGAACTGCCGCGGGCGGGCCGACCGAAGCTCGGCAAAGCCGAGGCCGAACTCGCGCCCGCGCAGGGCCGCACCGGCACGTGCTCGGGCCAGGGCGGTGACGGATCCTCGCCCCCGCCGGGCCACGTCGGGCTCGAAGTCCACCCGGACCGACACTCCGGGCCACATCCCCTCCACGAGCTCGGATACGCCCGGGCCCGAAACGCTGAGCCCGGCGACCCCCACCCGGAGCGGTCGCCGGCGGCGCCCCTCGGGGTCGATCGCCCCGGCCCGGATCCGGCGTGATGCGAGCGGGAGCCGATCCGGTCCCCGCCGGAGCGGGACCAGTCGGATCCGGAGGGTTGGGAGACCGCGCCGCGCCCGTTCGGCGTTGACGGCGCGGGCCCCCGAGCGGGTCTCGGTGGACGCCACGAGGAGGTCCGGCCCGGGTTCGACGGATCCACCCCAGGCATCTTCGAGCGGGACGATACGGTAGGATCGCCCGGGCCAGCGCCGGGCGACCTCGAGCTCGAGCGCCGCCTTGCGTCGGGCATACGAAGCGATCCGGCGCCCGAGCGCCTTCGGGTGACGGCGCAGGTACGCCGGCGTGGTGAGCCCGATCGCGACCTGCCGTGCCGACTCGAATGCCGCCGCCAGGAGGGCTCGGTGACCGGCGTGGATCCGGTCGAACGTCCCCCCGAGGACAGCGAGACGTGCCCGGGGTCGGCGCCGCGGCCGCGAACTAGGGGTGGACGTAGCTCGTCACCACGAGGATCACCAGGATCACGATCGCCGCGTACATCACGTAGGTCAGCTGCCGCCGGCTCCGGAGCGCTTCCTCCCGCTTCCGCCGGCACACCTTCGAGCAGTACTCCTGTTCGGGACCGATCGCCCGTCCGCAGACCTTGCAGTGACGATGGTCGTCGCCCTCGAACGCCACGGCCCGGGCAGGGAGCCGGGCGCGATAGCGGTTGTGGAGGCGGGAACTCCGAAGACCGACCTCGGCCGGGCCGGGAGTCCCGCCGCCGGAGCGGCCGGGCGGGTCCGGACCCCCGGGCGCGTCCTGCGGACGAAGTAGTATCCTGTAACGGAAGTAGCAAGGGCAACAGCCCGACGCTATGTTTGGCCACCGGATCCCAGGCGGGTCCGAACTCTCCTCAGTCGGGCGTGGGACGGCTAGGTTTATGTGGAGTCCCGACGAGCTCCCATGGCCAGTAGGATAGGTGATATCCATCCAATCCAGAGCTCGCCCACGCCTCGGCCCCTCCTCCGCCCTGCCGGGGCTTTCCGTCCTTGCGGTCGCCGCGGTGGGGCTGCTCCTCATGCTCCCGACCGGGACCGCCGCGGCCCCGGGAACCCCGGGGGGAACGACGACCCGGATCGCCGTGACCTCCACCCCGCTCCACCTCCAGCACCTGGTCGTCATCGTGCTCGAGAACGAGGTGATCGGGAACGTCTGGGCGCACGGACCGTACGAGAAGTACCTCGGGAAGCTCTACGGGAACGCGACCTCGTACGACGCCTCCTGCCATCCGTCGGCGCCCAACTACCTCGCCATCATCTCGGCGGACACGCTCCAGTGCGGCTCGGACGCCTACCACCGCTATTCGATGTCCACCCTCGGCGATCTGCTCACCGCGGCCCGGTACTCCTGGGCCGCGTACGCGGAGAACCTCCCGACGAACGCCTGCTCGCAGCCGGGCCTCTCGACCCACGGGGAATTCGCGGTCCGCCACGTCCCGTTCCTCTACTTCGCGAACGTGACGAAGAGCTCGACCTTCTGCCACCACCACGTCCTCCCGTCCTCCAGCTTCAACTCCTCCGTGGCGGCCGGGACGCTCGGGAACTTCTCGTTCTACACCCCGAACCTCTGCGACGACGGCCACACGGGCTGCGGGGGCAACCGCACCGGGGCCCAGCTGACCCGGCAGGCGGACCTGTGGCTCAAGGACTTCCTCGGGCCGATGCTCAACCACACGGGCCGCTACGCGACGACGGCCGAGCGGAACCTGATCGCCCACACCGGCTTCTTCGTCGTCTGGGACGAGGGGTTGGGCTCCAACCTGGGCTACTCCGTCGCGGGGGTCACCTCGGGGAACACCTACGCCTACTGCGCCAGTGTCGGAGCGAAGGGGGATGCGGTCTGCGGCGGTCACGTCTACGCGGTGATGGTGAGCCCGTACTCGACCCACCGTTCCTTCACCCTCAAGGACTCGAACTTCGGGCTCGTCGCGACCCTCGAGTGGCTCTTCCACGTCGGGCACCTGAACAACCCGGGCCAGCTCGACTCGAAGTCGGGCTTCCCGGTGATGCGCTCGCTCTTCTCGTTCACCTCGAACTGAGGCCACGCCCGGGGCGCCGGGGACGTCCTCGGCCGGACTAAAGCCCGCGCGCGCTCCGCCGCATCCGCCGACGGGAGGGCGGCTCCTCGACCGGCTCCTCCTCCACGGCCCCGTCGTCCTCCTCGGGGTCGCTCACCGGCCCGGCGGCGAGCGGCGGGTAGGGGACGCTCTCGGAGCTGCGGCGCTGGTCGGTGAGCTGCGAGAGCTGGTGGATGAGCGTGAGCCAGACCTTGCCCTGGTGGGCGATGGTGGTCTCCATCCGGTCGCGGAGCTCCCGGGACCGGTCGGCCATCTCGAGGTCCACCTTCCGGAGCTCGTCCTTGAGCTCGCGGCGGAGCTGGCCGAACCTCGGTTCCAGGTCGACGGCCGCGGCCGGGGGGTTCTTCTCGAGCTCCGCCACGCGGAGCCAGGTCTTCCGCACGACGGGAAGGAGCCGGTCGGCCAGCGTGACCAGCCGGCGGTCGACCTCCTCGAGCTCGGTGCGGAGCGACTCCTCGATCTTGACGAGCTCCTTGGCGTGGTTCCGGGCGTCGGACTCCATCGTGTCGAGCTTCGCGATCGCGCCCAGGTTCCCCTGGTGGAGCCGGTCCTCCGCCTGGCCCACCCGCTGGTCGAGGGCCAGGAGGAGCTCGCCCCGGAGGGTCTCGCCGGCGCGCTGGATGCGCTCCTTGAGCTGGGACTCGAGCTTGGCCGGGTCAGGCAGCCGGGCGAGCGCGCTCTCCACCTCGCCCCGCTGGCGGGCGACCAGCTCGACCGACATCGTGCGGACCCGCTCCTCCGTCTCGCGCAGCCGCTGGTCGGAGTAGCTCTGGAGCCGCACCTGGAGGTCGGCCTCGGAGTGCGCCTGCGCCTCCTTGAGCGCCTCCACCTTCTCGTCGATCTGCCGGGTGAGCTTGCCGTCGAGCTGGGTGAACCGCTCCTCGCCGACCGGCGCCGCGCGGCCCTCGAGCTCCGTCGACATCTTCTGGAGCTTCTGGGCGGTCTCCTTCGACCGCGTCTCGAGGAGGCTCGAGAGCCGGGATTCGAGCTCGCGGAGCTCGCGGCCGGCCTGCTGCCGGACCTCGGAGGCCCGGAGCTCGGCGCCCTCCCGGAGCGCGAGCTCCGACTGGGCGCGGGCGTCCTCGAGCTGGCCGGAGAGCTCGGAGAGCTGCCGGTCGATCGTCGCGGAGAGGGCGGCCCGCTCCGCATCCTCGCGCTGGAGCACCTGCGCCCGCAGATCCTCGAGCGCGCGCCGCTGGACCTCGATGATCTCGCCGAGCCGGCGCTCGAGGAGTGGCTGGACGCTCTCGAGGGCGCGGCCGGTGAGCGGCGCGGAGGCGGACTGGGCGGTCTTGAGCCGCTCCTGGACCCGCTCCTCGAGCTCGTTAAGCGAGCGCTCGAACTGCTCGCGGGCCCCGCCGACCTCGAGCCGCACCAGCTCGTCGGTCCGGGAATCGATCCGCTCGGCGAGGAGCCCCCGTGCGCCGCCGGGATCGTCGGCGAGTTCGCGGTCGAGCGCGACCTTGAGCCGCCGGTCGATCTCCGCGGCGAGCGTGGCGGGCATCGACTCGCGGAGCCGGGTCTCGGTGCTCGCGAGGAGCCCCGTGAGCTGCTGCGCCGCGCGCGTCTCGGATTCGGAGATGCGGCTCTGGACCGTGCGGGTCGTCTCGGAGCTCAGCCTGGCGAGCGCCTCGGTGAGCCGCTGGGGGCCCTCCTCGGCCCGGCGCCCGAGCTCCTCGATCTGGGATTTCAGCGCGGTGGCGAGCTCGGTGAGCTCCCGCTGATGCGCCTCCGTCTCCGCGACCCGTCCGGGCAGCTCGTCGAGCCGGGCGGCGAGGGCGGCCGCCGTCGCGGAGGCCGCGGCGAGCTGCGTCGAGAGCGTGGCCGAGCCCTCCTCGAGCTGCGCATGGCGCACCTCGACCGACTCGAGCCGGCCCATCAGCGCGCGCTGCGCGTCGGCGAGCTCCTGGGCGACCGCCTCGGAGGTCGTGAGGCGACCCTCGAGCGGCCGGGTGCCCTCGGAGAGGCCCCGGGCGATCTGGTCGGTGAACTGGGCGGAGGCCTCCCGGGCGCGGAGGTCCGCGTCCGCGAGCCGGCGCTCGATCCGGGCTAGCGCCTCTTCGAGCCGGGCCGCCTCGGCCTCGCCCGCGGCGCGGACCTTCTGCTCGATCGACTGGTCGAGCGCCTGGCGCCACTCGACGGCCGCGGTCGCGCCGCCGATCGGGGAGAGGTTCTCGAGCTTGTCCTGCCAGCGGGTGTCGAGGTTCGTGAGCGCCTGCGCGAGCTTGGTCTCGCTGGACTGGAGGATCGCGCGAAACTTCGACTCCGCGGCCGCGTCGACTCGACGGTCCACCTCCACGCCGACAGCCTGCTCGATCTCGTTCGCGAGACGACGGAGGAGCTCCTCCTCGACCTGGCTCAGCCGACCGTCCAGCACGCGGGCGAGCACCGCCTCGACCTCGCGGGCCAGCGGCGTCTCCGCCGGGGGGGCGACGGGCGCGGCCCCGGTCGCCTCGCCCGCGGGCGGTGCGGCGGGGCGCGCGGGGGCAGCCCGGCCCGACCGGAGCGACGGATCGTCGCTGACAGGAAGGGGGACCACCTCGCGGCCGCCCCGGGCCACGGGCGGAAGGTCCGCGGACTTCGTGAGCCAGCCCGGGTGGCCCGCTCCGGCGGCGGCCGCCTCGGCGGCGGGCGCGGTCGGAGCCGCCTCGCCCGGAGCGGGCGCGGGCTCGGGGAGCTTCGCCTTGATGTACTCCTGGGCGCGCCGCGCCGTCTCCACGGAGACCGGCACGTGGCGGCCCCGGCTGCGCTGGAGCAGGAGCGCGGCGCTCTCCATCGCGGTGCCGATCCGCCACATCTCCTTGCGGCGCTCCTTGCCGCTGCCGCGCTCGGAATCGGAGAGGATGTTCTTGAGCTTCGGAAGCTCCACCAGGTCCACCCGCTGGACGATGGGGCCGAGCCGGGTCGCGTTGTGGTCCCGGACATACTGGAGGACGAGCGGCACCCCATCCTTCGCCCGGCCGCCCGGCGCCGGCACGCCCTCGGTCAGGTCGCGGAAGGTGACGTTCGTCGACTCCCAGCTCTGGATCCGCTTGCGGTGGCGGTCGCCCGCCGCTTCCGCCGAGGGGATCCGCATGAGGGCGAGCGCGAGCGGCACCTGCTCGGAGAACTCGTGCAGGTTCGTCTTGGCCTGCGGGAGGAAGTAGGGGAAGGCGAGGATCGCCCCCAGCTGCAGCAGGGAGGCGGGGAGGACCCGCACGAGATCGAAGATCACCTCCATGGCGGCGTCCCAGCCGGCGGAGGCGACGGTGACCACCGGCTCGGTGGAGCCCCGGAAGAACAGGAGCCCTTCGCCGAGGAGGGCGTAGAGGTTCGGGTCCGGCACGGGCGGCTTCCGGCCGTCGGAGCGGCCGCCCGCCATCGTCGCATGCCAGCGCAGGACGTTCGGGCCGTACTCCCCGCTCGCGAGCAGCTGGGAGGAGTCGAGGACCAGCGTCTTCATCCCGAGACGGGGACGGTCCTCGGTGGAGAGGAACATCCGGCCGACGCAGGTGTACCGCCCGCCGTAGGCCGGGTAGAGGAAGAGGTTCGGGTAGTAGTTGAGCGGGGCCGGCGGGCCCGGCATCCAGTAGTCGTGGGTGTCGGCGACGTTGACGGTCAGGTTGCCCACGAGCCGGATCAGGTCGAGCGTCTCGCGCCGGCCCGGGAAGTCCTCGGGGATCGTCGTGTAGCCGGGGCTCTCCGCTTCGTTGTCGACCTGGCGGCACCAGACGACCGCGACCGGTCCCGGGCCGCCCTCGCGCACGACCGGCGGCGCCGCCGCGGACGAACCGAGCTGGGGGGCGGGCGGGCTCGCGCTCGGAGTCGACATCAACTCCCTCGCGTCGAGCGCTTCTCCAGGACCCGTTCGCAGACCCGGGCCAGCGGCAGCGTGGTGTTGACCATCACGGGGACGCCGGGCACCTCCCCCGCGGTTCCCTGCGGGAAGAGGGAGAGATCGTTGAGCAGCATCGGGATCCCTTCGCCGCTCGACACGGCGCTCGAGATGAGGAAGACATCCTCCTTGGAGGAGATCCCGCGGCCCTCGTTGGCGACGAGGATCGTGCCCATCCCGGCGCCGTCCCGGCGGACGAGGTAGTCGTAGGGGTCGAACGGGCTCACGTACCCCCGCTCCCGAACGGAGTGCTCGACCTCGGCGTAGAACTCCTTGAGCTTGTCCGCCTTCGAGATGGCGACGACGAGCGGGAGGTTCTTCTTCCGGCAGTAGCGGAAGACGCCGCGGGCCAGGTTCACCTGCTGCGCCTGGTCCCGGAGGGACGGGAGGGACGGCGAGAGGAGCAGGATCACGCCGTCCGCCTCCGCCACGAAGTGGCCGAGGAGCGTCAGGCCGCGGCGCCAGAGGTCCCGGCGGTCCGGCCGCCAGGAGTCGAAGTGCGGGATCACCCGGCAGTTCTTCTCCTCGACCTCGGCCTCGGTCGAGTCGACCCAGAGGCGGTCGTAGGTGAAGTAGTCCGAGATGATCCCGCCGGCCTCGTCGATGGTGTGGAGGATCATCGGGCGGCTCTGCGCGGCCCCGCCGTTCGAGAGGCCGTAGCGGAAGTGCATCTTCATCTCGACGAACTGGTTGAACTTCGTCGGGAGCGGGTACTTCGTCAGGACCCCCTGCTCCTCCCGCCCGGCCGCGAGCTCCACCCAGAGCTTGCGCTTGTCCTCCATCGGGCGGTTGACGTAGTACCGGGTGGTGGTGTCGAGGCCGCCTTCGGGATCGTTGGGGTCGGTCGTCTCGTAGGTGGTCTCCTCGAGGACCACCTCCGACTCGAGGTCGCCGTACAGCGGGAGCGGGAGCCCGCCCTGCCGGGCGGGCACGTAGACCACGGGCAGGTTGAGCCCGAAGTGGCCGGAGAGGAAGCGGAAGTAGGTGGTCTTGCCCGAGGCGGGGATCCCCACCACCGCGATCCGGGCGGCGTCGGCCGCCGGGCCCTTCGACTCCGATCGCTTCGCAGGCCCCTTGGTCCGGCCCTTCGTGGTTCGAGTTTCGGCCACCGATCGTCCTCCTCTTCTCTCCTTAGCGCATCTCGGCGAGGCAGATCTCGATGAAGTCGAGCGCGCCCTCGATGTGCGCGTCCCCCGAGGTGTTCTCGAGCCGGGCGTCCTGGAGCTGACCGAAGATCGCCTCGACCGCCTCCTCATGCTTCGCCGCCCCTTCCGAACCGCCGGCGTCCGCCCCCAGCTTCGTGAGCTGATAGGTCGCGCGGAGGTCCATCAGCCGCTCGAAGAGCCGAAGGAGGTTCTCCCGGAACTTCGGGTCGGCGTTCTCGAGGTGGCTCTCCGTCTCGTCGAGGAAGTGGACGAGCGTCTCGGTCTCCTTGTCGCTCTGGATCCGGGCCTGCAGGAGCGCGAGCCTGCGGATGATCCGGCCCCGGGACTCCCGCGGGAGCTTCTCCGCTTCCCCCCATGCCGAGAGGAGGGCGCGCGCCGCCTCGACGATCTGCCCCTTCGCGAACTGGATCCGGGACTCCCAGTAGTACCAGGTCACGCCCGGGAGGATCGAACGGGCCCGCTGGAGCCGGTCGAGGGCGTGGTCGTAGTCATGGGAGAGGTAACCCTCGATGACGGCTCCGAGGGGACCGTACCGGTCCCGGAGGTAGGGCGGCGGAGAGCCGCCGGGGGCGCTCACGACATCGACCTCGAGCGGGACCCCCAGGAGCGCCGCGGCCGGAGCGGGGGACCCGGGGTTCTCCGCACCCGCCGGCTCGAGCGCGTGCCCGCCCGCGAGCCGGCCCAGGGTCGCGTGCTGCTCGGGCTCCTTGAGCGCCCGGGCCGCGCTCGCCGCGTTGCGGGCGAGCTCCTCCGGGTGCAGTTGCTCGAGGGGGCGGACCCCCTCGAACCCCACGTCGAGGAAGGCGTTGACCATCTGGTTGAACAGCTGCGAGCTCGTGACCACCTCCTGGTAGGTGAAGGCGGCCGGCACCAGGATCTCGCGGGCCCGCCGGGTGAGCTCGCTCGTGAGGACGTTCATGCTCGCCGAGTCGACCCCTTTGTCCCGCTCCCCGCCGTTGCCGATGCCGATGATCCGGAGCTGCACCTCCGAATTCGGGGGCAGCACGTACTGGACGAGGTCGCTCACCGGCTGGTCGGTCCCGCGCTGGATGTCCGGATGCAGGACGCCGAACCGGGTCGACGCGTTGTCCCAGCCGTCGGTGACGAGCACCATCGTGCCCCGGACCCCGCCGTTCACCGATCGCAGCAGGTCGGCGCCGAGGGCGAGCGCGTCCCAGATCGCCGATCGCCCGCTCGGCTGGAGCATCGAGATCAGCCCCTCGATGTACGGCAGGTTCTGCGGCTGGACATCGGTGAGCGGCACGGCCACCCGGGCGGCCTCGGTGAAGGTCACGAGGCCGAAGGACGAACCGGTGTTCGCGGCGTTCTCCAGGATGCGGTACACGGCCGTCCGGGCGACCTCGATCTTCTGCTGCTCGATCCCCAGGTTCGAGGGGTCCGGCAGCGGGGCGAGCATGCTCTTCGAGAGGTCGAGGACCAGGATGTGACGCTCCTTGGCCGGTGCGGGCATGGGCCCGCCGCTGTACGGCTCCGATTCGGTCATGTCCGCCGAGCTCCCCTTCGTAGGCCGCTAGCCGGTCCCCCGGCGACCGGTGGGGATGGAGAAAGTGGGTACGCCGATGGTCACACGGCAGAATTAGGCGGGGTGGTCTATTTGTGCCTTCTGCCGAACAACGCGTGCAGAATCGGCCGTAAACCGTCGAGCCGGAGCGCCCGTGCCCCCCTCCGGGGCCCGATCGGGATCGGGACCTGTCCCGGGGACCGGGACGCCGTCCCTTGGGGCCGGCCGTAGAGCGCCTTCCGAACCGGCCCGCGGGGGCCCCCCAACGCCCCACCCCACGGGAGGCCGTCCGACGTCAGACTTATCTAGTCGACCCGGGTCGGCGCCCCTCGCATGGGCAACATCCGCCAGACGTACATCAAGCGGGTCGCGATCGATCTGATCCGCCACTACCCCGACCAGTTCAACGGGGAGTTCGCCCACAACAAGGAGAAGGTCCTCGAGCTGACGGACCTCCGGGTCGAGAAGGACGGCGTCCAGCAGGTCCAGTACAAGAAGCTCGCCAACCGGATCGCGGGCTACGCGACCCGGTACATGAAGCGGAAGCGCGGGACGTAGCGGCGCGCCGCACCGGTCCTACGTGAGGACCTTAAGCCCCTCTTGGAGGTGCACCATCTCGACCGGCGTGGTGGGGGTCCCCGTCACGAAGCCCCGGCTGTTCGCGACCAGGCAGGCGCCCACGACGGCGACGCCGTAGTTCGCCGTCGAGCGGTGGACGGGCGCGCCCAGGGCCGCCGCCACGACCTCCGCCTCCGATTCGGTGGTCTTCGGATGCACCACCACCCCGAGATTGGTGGCCGTGGCGGCCATGCCGACCGTCCCGAGGCCGGCGAGGGTCCCCCGGCGGACGGGGACCTGCAGCGCACGGCCGATCCGCTCGACCGCCTCCTCCGAGAACTCCGGGTGGACGAGCGCGCCCCGATCGTTGACGAGGATGTTGTTGCCGAGCGCGTTCTGCCGGACCCGGAGCTCGAGGACCGGGGCGATCCGCTCGAGCTGATCGCGCTCCCGGTCGCTGAGCCGCTCCCCGACGACGATCCCGTGGGAGTTGACGGCGAGGAGGGACCCCAGAAGCTCGCAGTCGGCGACGCTCCCCTCGTGGACCCCGACGCCCAGCACCCGTTCGAGCTCCTTGCGAACGTGCCCCGGGGTCATCGGGGGCACGAGGGCGTAGTCCTCGGAGACCCGGAAGTAGACTCCGAGGTACGGGCTACCCGCGACCGTCCCCCGACCGACCGGCACCCCGCACGCTCCCGCGCCGATCCCGCTAGGCCGCGTCCAGGAGGTCGACCTCGATGAGGCCGTCCTCGAACCGGATCGCCTTGATCCGGACCGCACGGGGCAGGTGCTGGACCCCGCGGCTCCAGATGTGCTCGTTGAGCCGGGGATCGATCCAGACCTGTTCCGGGGCGCCCTTCATGTGGCGCACCACGAACCGCCGGACCGTCTCGAGGGCGTGCCCGGCGCGCCGGCGCCGGGACGGCTGGTGCTGGCTCGCGCGGAGCGGCACGATGAACTCCCGCTCGAGCTCTTCCACGCGGATCTTGGAGCTGGTAGGTGCCATGGTGGATCGATCCTTCCTTCGTTAGAGCTGGAGGTGGCCCCGGTGCCAGGTTCGGCGCTTCGGGTGGCGCGTGACCGCGCGGTTCGTGCGCTGCATCACCCACGCGGGCACGCGACGGTTGCTCTTCACGGCGCGCAGTAACCGGGTCTTCCGGGCGGAGCTCTTGCGACGGTTCGCCATGTTTCCCTCGAGTTTCCTTAACGTCGGGTGATCTTGATCTCGCGCTTCTCGGGCATGATCCGCTCGAGGAGCGCGCGGAGCGTCGCATCGTCGATCGCCCGCTGGAGCCGGCCGCTCGCGGCCAGCGAGATGACCTGCTGCTCGACGGCGTTCGCGACGTCGGGCTTGGCGAGCCGGATGCGGCCCAGCCGCTCGCGGGCCTCGGGGGTCATGATGCGGCGCAGGACCTCGGCGCGTTCCGCCTCGCGGCGGTCCGCCTCGGCCTGCTGGGCGTTGAGGTAGGCGGGCCCCGGGGCCCCTCCGCCCCCCTGCATCTCCTGCAGCTGCTGGAGGCGGCGGCGGCGCAGCTCGGTGAGCTCGGCATCGTCCCCCCCGTACGCGGCCATCCTAGTTCCTCGGGCGGTGAACCATCAAAGGTACTTTGCCAGTTCGGGCTGCTTCTCCGCGAGCCCCTTGAGCACATCGCGGGCGACCGTGTCGACCAGCTTCTGCCCCTCGGGGGTGAGCCGGCGGCCCTTGTTCTTGTCCGGGCGGACGAGCCCCGCGCCCTGGAGCTGCTGGACGATCTCGCGCGTGATGCTCCGGGAACCGGTCCGGGCGTGGTAGGGGGCGCTGCCCCGGTCGCGCTTCCCCCCGTACTGGGCGGCGAGGTGCTCGATCCCGACCGGCCCGTTCAGGTGGATCTTCCGGAGCACGGAGGCGCTCCGGAGGAACCACCAGTCGGTCTGGGTGGGCGCCTTCTGCTTGTGCACCCCGGTCTTCGCGAACGGGGCCCAGGCCGGCGGGACGACCGCCTGGCGGCTCTTCAGGGCCTCGGCGAGGCGGGGCAGGTAGGCCGACGGTGGAACATCGAGGGCGTGAACCATGGGCGCGCCGCCCACCCGGCGTCGGTATTTAAACCCGCGCACATTTTCGTCGTTCGGCCCGACGGTGGCGGGGGCGTGGAATGGCAGGCGGGGACATGGTGGGGCTCATCCTGAGCGCGGGCGCGTCGGTGCGGTGGGGGGGAGCCCCGAAGGCGCTCCTGCCCGTCGGGGCGGAGCGCGCCCTCGCGCGGATCGCCCGCCTGCTCGGCGAGGCCGGGGTGACCCGCCGCCGCGTCGTGGTCGGGGCCGCCGCGACGGAGATACGGGCCGGGACCCCCGAGCCGATCCGGAGCTCCCTCGAGTGGATCGAGCACCCGGCGTGGGAACGGGGCCGCACCGGTTCGATCCAGGCCGGGCTCGCCGGGCTCCTCGAGGAGGGGGTGGTGCTCTGGCCGGTCGACCACCCGTTCGTCGCGCCGCCGACGCTCCCCCGCCTCCTGGCGGCCGCCGAGCACGACGACCTCGCGACCTGGGTGCTGCCCGAATACGGGGGGCGGGGCGGTCATCCGGTCGTGCTGAAGCCGCCCACCCTCCGCCGGATCGCCGGGCTCGAGCCCGCCGCCCCGCTCTCCCGGCTCCTCCCGGAGCTCGGGGTGCAGGTCCGCCGAGTCCCCGTCGACGATCCCGGCGTGGTCATCAACCTGAATACACCGGAGGAGTACTGGACGGCACGCCGCGCGGGCCTCCCGCGCGACCTTCCCCCATGGACCGTACTCTGACCCGTCGGGCGCTCGAGCTGATGGACGCCCACCAGCCGTTCGTCCGGGCGACCGTCGTCCGCACCGTGGGCTCGGTGCCCGGCAAGCTCGGCGCCACGATGCTCGTCACGGGCTCGGGGGCGATCTTCGGCACCGTCGGGGGCGCCGCCCTCGAGGAAACCGTTAAGGAGATCGCGGCGAAGGTGATGGTGGATCGGCGGGGCGACCTCCGGCACTTCGACCTCCAGGCCTGGAGGCCGGGCGGCCTGCCCAGCCTGTGCGGGGGTTCGGTGGACATCGCGCTCGAGTACGTGCCCGCGCGTCCGCACCTCCTGCTCTGGGGCGGCGGCCACGTCGGGCAGGCGCTCGCCACGCTCCTGCCCACGCTCGAGTATGATTTCTCGGTGGCCGACGACCGCCCGGAATGGGTGGGCGAGGACCGGTTCCCGCACGCCGACCGCCGCGAGGTGGTCGAACCGTCCCGGCTCTGGGAGGTTTTTGACCCGGCGGCGTACACCCACCTGTATGTCCTCGGCTACGACGCCGGTCGCGACCTCGACGTGCTCGAGCGGTCGGTGGAGAGGTTCCCGAACTTCATCGGGCTCATCGCGAGCACCTCCAAGCGGATGCACATGTGGGCCGAGCTCCGCCGCCGGGGGGTCGCGGAGGCCCAGCTCGCCCGGATCCGGTCGCCGATCGGCCTCCCCATCGGGGCCCAGTCGCCCGCGGAGATCGCCGTGAGCGTCGTCGCCGAGATCGTCCGCACCGCGCACCCTGAACCTGCCGAACGCGCCGCCGCCCGGGAAGAGGATGCCGCCCCGCCCCAACCTTAGGCTCGAGATCAACGGGCACCCCGTCGAGGTCCCCTGCCCCGACGAGCGGATCCTCCTCGACCTGATCCGGGAAGACCTCGACCTCACCGGGTCGAAGCGCGGGTGCGATCTCGGGACCTGCGGCTGCTGCACGGTGCTCCTGGACGGGCGACCGACCCTGAGCTGCCTCACGCTGGCGCGGCTGGCGGAGGGGCGATCGGTCACCACGATCGAGGGGCTGACGCCCCACGGCGGGCTCCATCCGGTGCAGCGCGCGTTCGTCGAGCACGGGGCGACCCAGTGCGGGTTCTGCACCCCCGGCTTCGTGCTCACCGCCGTCGCCCTCCTCCGGGACGAGCCCCATCCCGACCGCGAGCGGGTCGTCCGGGCGATCTCGGGCAACCTCTGCCGCTGCACCGGCTACACGAAGATCATCGAGGCGGTGCTCGCCGCCTCGGGCGGGGCGTAGCGGTGGCCGCGACCGAGGAGCGACCGCCGACCCGGCTCCTGGGGACGCGGATCCCCTACATCGACGGCCCGCTCAAGGTCGCCGGGCGCGCGGAGTACACCGACGACATCAAGCGGCCCGGGATGCTCGTCGGGCGGATCCTGCGGAGCCCCTGGGCGCACGCGCGGCTCCGCTCGATTGACGTGAGCGAGGCCGCCCGGAGGCCCGGGGTCTTCGCCGTCCTGACCGGGGACGAGTACCCGACGCCGTTCGGCGTCCTGCCCATCACCCACGACGAGACGGCGCTCGCCGTCGGGAAGGTCCGGTACGTCGGCGACATGATCGCCGCCGTGGCCGCCTCCGACGAGCTCACCGCGGAGCGCGCGCTCGCGGCGATACGGATCGAGGTCGAGCCGCTCCCCGAGCACCTGGACCCCGCGGCCGGCACGCGGCCGGTTTCGGAGCCGATCCACGCGCGGGGCCTCGCGGGCACGAACATCCAGAAGGAGGTCGCCCAGCACTTCGGCGACGTCGATGCGGCCTTCGCGCGGGCGGCCCACCGGGTCCACGTCCACGGGAACTTCGCCGGCGTCACGCACGCCTTCACCGAGCCGCTCGTCACGCTCGCGGAGGCCACCCCGGACGGGCGGCTGACCGTCTGGAGCGCGACCCAGGTCCCCCACTACCTCCACCGGGCGCTCAGCGAGGTGCTCGGGCTGCCGATGCACCGGATCCGGGTGATCAAGCCCGAGGTCGGCGGGGGCTTCGGCGGGAAGTCGGATCCGCTCCCCCACGAGATCGTCTGCGCGGCCCTCGCGCTCAAGACCGGCCGGGCGGTGAAGATCCTCTGCGACCGGGAGGATGTCTTCCTCACCAACCATGGGCGCCACCCGACCCAGAACGACATCCGGATCGCGCTCGATGCGGACGGCGGAATCCTCGCCTACGACATCGAGGCGATGATCGACGGCGGCGCCTGGAGCTCCTTCGGCACGGTCACGACCTACTACAACGGGGTGCTCTCCATGGGGCCGTACCGGGTCCCGAACTTCCGCTACCGGGGCCGGCGCGTCTACACGAACAAGCCGCCCTCGGGCGCCATGCGCGCCCACGGGGGGACCAACCTGCGCTACTCGATCGAGGTCGCCCTCGACGAGCTCGCGGACGAGCTCGGGATGAGCCCGTTCGAGCTCCGCGAGCGGAACGCGCTCCCCCCGAACTCCACGACGGTCAACGAGTTCCGGATCACCTCCACCTCGTTCGTGAAGTGCCTCCGCGCGGCCCGCGAACGGAGCGACTTCGACCGGAAGTTCCGCCGGCTGCCCTACGGCCGGGGCGTGGGGCTCGGCTGCGGCTTCTACATCTCCGGGTCCAACAGCCCGATCCACTTCACGCCGAAGATGCCGCAGTGCACGGTCCACCTCAAGGTGGACATGGACGGCGGGATCGCGGTCCACTGCATGCAGGCGGACATCGGCCAGGGCTCGAACACCCTCCTCGCGGCCATCGTCGCCGAGGTGGTCGGGGTGGACCTCGACCGGGTCCACATCGTCCGGGTCGATTCCGACGTGAGCCCCATCGACCTCGGAAGCTACTCGAGCCGGGTGACGTTCATGATGGGGAACGCCGCGCGGCTCGCGGCCGAGTCGCTCCGCGACCAGCTCCTCCGGGCGGCGCACCAGCTGACCGGCTACCCGGTCGCCCAGCTCCGGGTCGGCCACGAGCGGATCGAGGTGGCCCACCGGCCCGAGGTCCACGTGAGCTTCCAGGAGGCGCTCCACGCCGCGATGGAGAAGACGGGGGCGCTCCTCGCGACGGGCTCCTACACGTCGCCCCCGATGGGCGGGAGCCACAAGGGCGCCCGCGCCGGCACGGCCCCTGCGTACTCCTTCGCCGCGTACGTCGCCGAGGTCGAGGTCGACGTCGAGACCGGGGAGTACGCCGCGAAGAAGATCTGGGCCGCCTTCGACTGCGGCCGCCCCCTGAACCGGCTGGCCGTCGAGGGCCAGGTGGAGGGCTCGATCCACATGGGGCTCGGCCAGTTCATGGGCGAGGGGATGAACTACCGGGGCCCCCGGCTCCTGAACCCCTCCCTGCTCGAGTACAAGATCCCGATGCCGCAGCAGATGCCCGAGGTCGAGGTGCTCCTCGTGGGCGACGACGACCCCGAGGGTCCCTTCGGCGCGAAGGAGGCGGGCGAGGGCCCGCTCATCGCGACGCTCCCCGCGCTCGGCAACGCGCTCTACGACGCGGTCGGGGTGCGGTTCCTCGACCTCCCCGTCACCCCCGAGAAGGTGCTCCGCGGGATCGAGCGGGCGCGCGCCGACGGCCGGCGCCCCCGGGGAGGGTGAGCCGGACCGATGCACCTCGACCCCTTCGAGCTCCATCGCCCCTCCTCCGTCGAGGAGACGGTCGCGCTCGCCGCCCGGCTGGCCGGGGCGGCGGACTACCTCGCGGGCGGGACCGACCTCCTGCCCAACTACAAGATGCACCTGAACCCGCGACCCCACCTCATCGCGCTCGAGGGGGTCGCCGAGCTGCGGTCCCACGGCCCGGAGCGCATCGGGGCGATGGCCCGGCTCGCCGACCTCGAGTCCGACCGGGAGTTCGCCGCGATGTACCCGGGCCTCGCCGAGGCGCTCGGGCACGTCGCCACGCCCCTCGTGCGGGCGAGCGGCACGCTGGGCGGGAACCTGCTCGTCGAGACGCGCTGCTTCTTCTTCAACCAGAGCTACCTCTGGCGCCAGAGCCTGGGGTTCTGCCTCAAGGCCGCGGGGGACCGGTGCCACGTCGTGCCGCAGAAGGAGCGCTGCTATGCGACCTTCTCCGGCGATCTCGCCCCGGCGCTCATGGTCCTGGGGGCGGAGGTGGAGATCGCCGGTCCCACGGGACGGCGCCGGGGGCCGATCGGATCGCTCTACGACGGCTCGGGCGACGGCATCCGCCGGACCCACCTCGCGCCGGGCGAGCTCCTGGTCGCGGTCCATCTGCCGCCCGGGGCGCGGCACCTGCGCTCGGCCTACCGCAAGCTCCGGGTCCGGCCCTCCTTCGACTTCCCCGAGCTGGGGATCGCGGTCGCCCTGCGCACCGAGGCGGGGCGTCTCGCGGCGCTGCAGATGGCGGCGGGCGGGCTCGAGAGCCACCCGCAGGCGTTCGACGCGCTCACGGCACCCCTCGTCGGAACGGAGCCCACCGACGCCCGCATCGACGCGCTCGCCGAGGCCGTCGGACGCTCGGTCCGGCCGGTCCACAACACCTTCCTCGACCCGGCCTACCGGAAGAAGATGGCCACGGTGTACGCGCGCCGCGCGCTGCGGGCCGCGCGCGACGGCACCGCCGCCGGCGAGGGCTCGTGAACGGCCCGGAATTCAGGCTGCTGCCCATCGGGGAGCTCTCGATCCACGAGGAGGTGGACGAGGCGAAGGTCCTCGAGCTCGTGCACGAGATCCGCCGCTCGGGCATCGTCGAGGACCCGATCTGGGTCGCGAAGGGCACCCACGTGATCCTGAACGGGCACCACCGGTTCCGCG
Organism: Thermoplasmata archaeon; assembly: GCA_027314915.1. Lineage (GTDB taxonomy): Archaea > Thermoplasmatota > Thermoplasmata > Lutacidiplasmatales > UBA184 > JAKIVR01. Next base: position 135,525 of record DAHUZZ010000002.1, read on the forward strand.
CCCTCCAGGCGCTCGGGGCCGTGCTCGTCCCGGCGTGGGTCTTCGACTACGAGGGACCCCACGTGACGCTCGACCGCTGGCAGCCCGGCCCCGCGATCGCGAAGCACGAGGTGATCCGCCGGGCGAAGGAGGGCCGTCCGTTCCCCCCGAAGACGACCCGCCACCGGCTCGGGATCGCGCTCCCGCACCGACCGACGCCGCTCGGGAGCATCCTGCCCTCCACCGGCGCCGCGGCGGCGCCCGACGCGGTCACGACGGCCCCCCCGAACGGCTCCCCGCGCCGGTGAGCGTGCGGGGACCCGGCGGGTAGGGCAGCGGCAGCTGCGCGTCGGCGAACCGGCGGATCACGCTCTCGAGCGCGGCGATCTCGTAGGGCCGGAGCCGCTCGCGGAGGGTCTCGGCCGTCTCGCCCGTCGGGATCGTGAAGCTCCGCTGCTCGAGGATCGGACCGCCGTCCACCTCGGCGGTGACCACGTGGACCGAGACGCCGGTCTCGGCATCCCCGCTCGCGAGGATCTCGTCGAGCACGCGCCGCCCGTAGTAGCCGCGTCCCCCGTACCGGGGGAGCAGCGAGGGATGGACGTTGATGATCCGGCCCGTCCAACGGTCCAGGAACCGGACCGGAAGGATCGCGAGGAACCCGGCGAGCACGATGAGCTCGGCGCCCCGGTCCCGGAGCAGCTGGTCGAGCCGGTCGGACCAGAGCTCCTCCTCCATGCCCCGGAACGGCAGCACCTCGGTCGCGAGGCCCCGGTGGCGGGCGCGCTCGATGGCCGGGGAGTGGGGCCGGTCGGAGACGACGATGACGATGCGGGCGGGCAGGTGGCCGCCCTGGATCGTCTCGGCGAGCGCCTGGAGCGTGGTGCCCGGGCCCGAGACGAGGATGGCGAGCGGCAGCGGGCGGCTCATCGCGGGCCGTACGGCAGGTCGCTTAGAAGACGGTAGCGGAGGTGAACCGGAAGCTCGAGGTGAGCAGCGCCGGCGCGGTCACGGCGCTCAGCCCGCGCTCGTCGTCCCCGGCGAAGCACCGTCGCTCCCGGCCCCAGAGCTCGGCGGCGCGGAGCGCCGTGAGCACGCTCTCGGTGAACCGGAGGTTCCTCAGCGGGGCGACGATCTCGCCGCGCTCGATCCGGTAGGTCCCGTCCCGGGTCATCCCCGTGATGATCCCCTTGCCCGCGTGCACCGTCCGTACGTAGTGGAGCCGCGTGACCAGGACCCCCCGCCCGGTCTCGCGGATGAGCTCCTCGAGCGAGCGGGCGGCCCCGGGCCGGACCTGGACCTGGAGGGGGAGCGCCCCGAGCCCGCCCAGCGGCGCCTCCGGGGGCAGCGCGTGCCCCGTCGGGCGCTTCCCCATCCGCGCCGCGGTGAGGAGGTCCAGCGCGGGTCCGCCCGAGATGCCCCGGTCGACGAGCCGGGTCCGCCGCTTCGGCGTCCCCTCCCAGTCGATCCCCACGGGCAACCCCTCCGGCGAGAGCCCGTCGTCGAGGATGGTGAGCCCGGGGGGAGCGATCCGCCGCCCCCACCGTCCGGCGAGGCAGCTCCACCCCTCCTCCGCCCCGCGGGCGGAGAACCCGAGGCTCACGAACTCGTCGACCAGCTTCGCCGCCGCGCTCCCGTCGAGGAGCACGCGGTACTTCCCCGGCGGGAGCGAGACGGCGGGGGCGCGGGCGACGCGCGCGGAGGCCTCCCGGCCGAGCCGCACCCCGTCGAGGCGCCGGCCGTCCCAGTGGGCCGCCTCCGCCCAGCCCGACGCCGGAGGGTCCGGCGCCAGGTCCTCGACGAGCACGCGCATCGCGAGGACCGACTGCCGGGTCTGGGCGAGCCGGCCCCGGGTGTTCGCGACCGTCCTCAGGAGGTCCCCCTGGTGCACCACCCCCGAGATGCGGCCCTCGGGGAGGTCCCGGCGCGCGCCGTCGAGGAGCCGCTGCGCGTGGGCCGCGACCGCCTCGGGGGTGAGCCGCGCGGTGGCCCGGGAGTACGGGGTCCTCGGCCGGACCGTCCCCCCGTCCGGGAAGCCCGGGAACTTCGGCTCTTCGGGCGCCGAGCGGGCGAGGGCGAGCCCTTCCGCCACCGCGCGGGAGAGCCCGTGCGGGGAGAGGTCCATGGTCGTGACCGTCCCCAGCCGCCGGGCGTCGGCGATGCGGAGCGAGAGCTCGGAGAGCTCCTCCCGGTGGGGCTGGTGGATCGCGCCGTTCGCGAAGCGCATCGTCGTGGAGGAGCCCTGTTCGAGCCGGGCGTCGGCGGCGATGCCCGTCGGAAGCCGTCCCAGGACCGACTCGAGCGTGCGCTCCGCCTCCTTCGGGTCCATCGCTAGCCTCCCCGGACCGCCACGTTCCGGAACCGCGCGGCCGGCGACCCGTGGCTCACGTGCGCCACCTGGCCGGGCTGCCCCTTGCCGCAGTTGGGCACGCCCCAGAGGTGCCAGGTCGAGCGGTCCCCGACGGCGTCCATCGACGCCCAGAACTCCGGGGTCATCCCCGCGTAGAGGGGGTTCCGCACGAGCGGACCGAGCTCCCCGTCGACGATCCGCCGTCCCACCTCGGTGCCGAACTGGAAGTTGAGCCGCTTGTCGTCGATCGACCACGAACGGTTCGTCTCCAGGTAGATCCCGTCGTGCACGCCGTCGAGCAGCTCGGGGAAGCTCAAGTCGCCCGGGCTCAGGTCGACGTTCGTCATCCGGATGAGCGGCATCCGGTAGAATCCCTCGGCGCGGCAGGTGGCGCCCGATCGGTCGAGCCCGAGTCGGGCCGCGGTCTCCCGGGAGGAGAGGGTCCCCACGAGGCGGCCCGCGGTCACGATCGGGACGCGCCGCGCCCGGAGCCCCTCGTCGTCGAATCCGAAGGTGCCGAGCCCGCCCGGCTCGGTCGCGTCGGCGACGATCTCCATGAGCGGGCTGCCGTAGGTGAGCGCCCCGACCTGCTCCGGGGCGACCCAGCTGGTGCCCGCATACCCCGCCTCCATCGCGAAGATGCGGTCGAGCTCGGTCGCATGCCCGACGGATTCGTGGACCTGGAGCCCGAGCTGGTCGGAGCCGAGCACCACCGTCGTGGGGCCCGAATCCGGCGTGGGCGCGGTGAGCAGGGCGATCGCCTCCCGGCCGACCGACGGGGCGCGGCCGACGAGGTCCAGCTCCCGGATGAACTCGAAGCCGGCCTGGCGGAAGTCCCCGCCGAACGAGGTGGGCGCGCTCCGCCGCTGCACCTCGCCGCCGGCGATCGCCGTCGCCTGGATGCCCGCGCCCACGTGGACGATCGTGCTCGTGTAGGAGCGCCCCTCGGAGGAGGCGAAGTGCTTCACCTCGCGCCACGCGTGGTAGGAGGCCTCGCCGGCCTTGATCTCGGCCCCGACGTGGAGCGCGGACTCGGCCTCGCGGAGCATCCGGAGCTTCTCCTCGCGGGGAACGGAGAACGGGTCGACCCGCGTCGCCGTCCGGTACCGGCCGTTCGAAACGGCCCGCTCCTCGGTCACCGTCAGCGGACGCCGCGCGCGCGAGCGCGCCGCCCGGGCCGCTCTCGCCGCGGCTCCCGCGGTCGCCCGGACGGTCGCCCGGTCGAGCGAGGAGGCCGTCGCGAACCCCCAGCTCCGGTCGGTGCGGACCCGGACGCCGAGTCCGGCGGCCTCGCGGTAGGTGAGCGAGCTCGCGCGCCCGTTCCGCACCGCCAGGCTCTCGCTCACCGACGAGGGCACGATCCGGACCTCGACGGCCAGCACGTGGTCCCTCTGGCCGGCCCGGAGGGCGAGCTCGAGGAGGTCCTCCACGGCCCTCCCCTACAGGACGACGCGAAGGTTGAGCTTCTCCGTGAGCTCCTTGTACCGGTTCCGGATGGTGACCTCGGTGACGCCCGCCACCTCGGCCACCTCGCGCTGGGTGCGGCGCTCCCCGCACTGCACCGAGGAGATGTAGATCGCGGCGGCCGCGACCCCGGTGGGCCCCCGACCGCTCGTGAGCTCCCGCTCGGTCGCCTCCTTCAGGATCTCGTTGGCGCGGGTCTGGACCTCGCCCTTGAGCTTGAGCTCCGAGCAGAACCGCTGGATGTAGTCCTGCGGGCGCGTGGGCATCAGCTTGAGCTTGAGCTCGCGGGTCATGAAGCGGTAGGTCCGTCCGATCTCCTTCCGTCCGATCCGGGACTTGCTCGCGATCTCGTCGAGCGTGCGGGGCACGTTGCACTGCCGGCAGCTGCCGTAGAGGGACGCGGCGACCACCCCCTCGATCGAACGGCCCCGGATCAGGTTCCTCGAGACCGCCTTCCGGTAGATCATCGCGGCCGTCTCGCGGACGTTCCGGGGGAGCGCCATCGAGCTCGCGATCCGGTCGAGCTCCGCGAGCGCGAAGGCGAGATTGCGCTCGGTCGCGTTGGAGACCCGGATCCGGCGCTGCCACTTCCTCAGCCGGTAGAGCTGGGCCCGGTTCCGCGTCGGGATCGACTTCCCGTACGGATCGCGGTTCTTCCAGCCGATCTCGGTGGAGAGCCCCTTGTCATGGATCGTGAGGGTCGTGGGGGCGCCGGTCCGGGTGCGCTTCTCGCCCTGCTCGGCGTCGAAGGCGCGCCAATCCGGTCCCTGGTCGATCATCGCCTCCTCGAGCACGAGACCGCACTCGTCGCAGACGAGCTCCCCCCGCTCGTAGTCGCGCGTCAGATGGGTCGACCCGCAGTTCGAGCACCGTGTCGGTACGGCGGCTTCGGCCGCACGCTCGGTCGGTTTCGCCTCGTTGCCCGCCCCCTCCCCGTTCTGCATGGTCACCTGCTGCTCAACGTCGTCCCGATCAGCGCGGTCGCCTCGCGGGCGCCGAGCGGGCGCCGCGGTCGGACGGAGAGATAGGGTCGGCCGACCGGTCCGAAGACCCGCAGCACCGTCCCGGAGAACTCTCCACGCCCCGAGGTGAGCTCGGCCCCCTCCGACGGGAACCGCTCGCCCAGAGCTCGGGCACTGATCGTGCCGCTCGGCGTCACCGCCAGCACGACCGCCACCTCCGGACCCCGGGTACCGGTCGGCGAGCGGGTGCGCGACAAGTGGTATAAACCACTTGCGGTATGTATTTAAGATTTTCGACCACGCGCCCCGGCGTGGTCCTCGGCGAGCGTCGACGGAAAGCCACGAATACGGCCTCCGGGTGGCTCGTGCTCAGAATCCATGACCGGGGCCACCGAGGACCTGTTCACGCCGATCCACAAAGGGCTGCGCGCCATGATGTACGACCTGTCGGAGCGACTCCAGTCGAACGACTTCGAGGACCTCGAGGCGACCCGGCGCGTGGTGACCGACCTCGAGCACGACTTCGAGATCGCCCGTACCGCGGGGTGCATGATCTGCATCTTCCACCGCCACGCGGACGACGAGGAGTCCCAGATCTTCCCGGCGGTCCGGGGCTCGGACGCCGGTCTCGTCGAGACGCTGATCCAGGAGCACCATGGCCTGACGCGGCAGGAGCTCGCGATCACCGCCTCGGGCCACGAGCTCCTCGGCATGCCCGACGCCGCCCAGAGGATGTCGGCGGGGATCCGGCTCAACCAGGCGATGAACGCGCTCCTCGCCGACTACGTCCTGCACATGAACCGCGAGGAGCGCGAGCTCGTCCCCCACATGAGCAAGCACTTCACGAACGAGCAGCTCGCGGCGATGCGCGGGAGGATCATCGGTGGCACGCCGCCGGACCGGGTGGCCGCGATCCTCACCTGGATGCTGCCCGCGTTGAACGTCACGGAACTCACCGACTTCTTCGGGTCCCTTCGGGCGAGCGCTCCTCCCCCGGTGTTCCAGGCGCTCGCGAAGTTGGGCGAGGCGCGGGTCGACGCGAACCGATGGCGGATCGTGAAGGCCCGCCTCGCGAGGTGAGCCGGTGGGCGGGAGCGCGCCCCCCGGGAGGATCCGCTCCTCCTCGTGGAGGGGAACGACGGGCGCGGCGGGGACCCCCGCGTGCCTCCGGAGGGGGTCGCACGGGGCCGGCGCGGACCCCCGGAGCTCCCCGCGCGATCGGGTCAGCCCGCGACGGGGGAGCCGGGAGCTGGGGATCGCCGCCGTCCCCCGTCCGAGAGGGTCGCACGAACGTAGGTCGGTTCCATCCGATGCGCGGAGGGTTCCCCCCAGCCCTCGGTCAGAGGGGGATCCCGTATCGGTTCGACCGGCCCTCCGAACCTCCACACCACGAGGGGAGCGAGCAGCATCGGCACGAGCCAGGTCGCGTTGAAGAGCCCGGCGAGCGGGTTGAACAGGACGATGCCCGCCATCAGGATCCCGGCGAGGGCGAGGGAATACCGGGAGAGGTAGAGCACCTCCCCCAGCCGGAGCGGGCGCTCGCTCTTGGGCGTGACGGGGATGCTCCGCAGCCGGGTCGCGACGTAGGCGATCATGCTCCGGAACTCGTACGGGAGCGCGATCATGCTCACGGCCGCGCTCAGCCATCGGTGATCCCAGTAGGTCCCCCACGAGATCCGGCAGTGCCTCAGCACGAGGACCGAGGGGATGGCCGACACCGCGCCCACGACGAGCAGGTACCGCAGGATCGGGACCGACCAGAAGGTCCCCCAGGGATTGCCCAGGAAGGCGGTGAGGAACGCGGAGGCGCCGCCCGGCGTCGAGGCGTAGCCGTAGACCGTGAGGAACATCCCGAGCGGCAGAAGGAGGCTCATGATGTGCCCCAGCGGGGTCTGGAGCAGGTCGAACGTTCGCGCCGTGCCCAACCGGTATCGGCGGGCAAAGCCGAAGAACTCCATGGCGCCCCGCGTCCACTTGTTCTGCCGCTTGATGAAGCCGCGGACGTTCTCCGGGGTCGCCTCGTAGGTGTGGAGCGGGACGAACCGGCAGTGCCAGTCCCGCTCCGCCAGCGCGGCCGCCGTGGCGAAGTCCTCCGAGACGTACCCCTCCACGAAACCGCCGATCTCGGCCACGGCGGAGACGCGGATCAGGACGTTGTGGCCGTAGCAGAAGACGGCGTCGAGGGCGTTCGCGAGCTGCTCCTCCCAGAGGAACTGTCCGACCCGCGACATGGGGGCGAGGGTCCGGACGAACCGCGTGTCCTGGTTCCAGATGTTGATGAGGCCCTGGAAGACGGCGACCCGCTGGTTGGAGGGCGCTTCGGCATACCGCAGCGCCTCGCCGACCCAATCGGGGGGGAGGTACGAATCCGAGTCCAGCAGCGCGAAGTAGTCGTACTTCGACCCCCAGCGTCGGAACCACGCGTTGATCGCTCCGGCCTTGAATCCGGTCCGTTCGCTCCGGCGGACCACGACGAACGAGTGCTCCCGGGCGATCGAGTCGACCACCGCCCGGGCGTTCGGATCGCTGGAGTCGTCGAGCACGTAGACGTCGACGGGGTAGTGCTGTTGGATCGCTCCGAGACACTCCGGCACGACATCGTTCATGGTCGCGTACAGGATCGCCACCCGGGGTCGAGCGACGCACGTGGCGAGGCGGGGGAGGGGCGGACGGTTCCGCAGCGCGAAGGCGACCACCTGTCGGGCCAGGCCGTAGGCGGTGCCCAGGAAGATCACGCTCAGCACGCCGAAGAGCGCCACCGAGGCGGGGCTGTTCCAGCGGGTCACGAAGACCGCGAGACCGAGGTCCAGCGCGGCAAAGATCCCCGCGACCAACGCGTAGAAGGCGGCCCGGACCCCCGGAAGATCCGGCGGGGGACGAGCCTCCGGGGGGACCGTCACGGCGCCCCGTCCGCCCCACGCCCTGCGTCGAACTCGACGTGCCGTGAGGTCGCGGCCCGGACCTGGTCCGCCAGGCCCCGGAGCCGGTCCCGGGGGTTGGCGGAGCCCCGGCGGAAGGCGACCCATCCGAGGACGCCGACCACCGCGATCCCGGCCCCGACGCCCACCAGCCCGCCGGCGGTCCCGGAAAGTCCCAGGAACCCCGTGCCCGGAGGAGCGCCGCCCCCCACCGTGGCGGCGGGGTTCAAGGTCACGCTCGGGTCGTAGAAGAGCGACGGGTACCCTCCGGCGACGCCCTCGAAGAGCAAGCGGACGTGGGTCTCCTGGTCCTCGGAGGACACGGAGAGGCCGCTTGAGACGTGGGCGGTGGCGTTCGTGCCGTTGGCATAGGTCACCGAGGCGCTCGGTCCCCAGCTCAGCGTGGCGATCAGGGACCCGGTGGCGTTCGCGTGCTCCTCGACGTCGTCCGAGCCCGACTGGAGGGAACTGGACCCGATCGAGTGGAGGCTGAGAACGACCCCCAGGCGATCGGAAGCGGCGACCCAGGGCCACCCCACCGCGCCGACGTCGAACGTGACCGTCCAGGGGGAGAGGGTCGCATTGCCCCTCGTGAGATGGAAGACCAGACGCACGGCGACGGAGCCGGCCCCTCCCCCATCCTGCTCGGGAAGCTCGGAGGCGTTCCACGGGCCGTTCGCGCTCCCCACCGGAGCCGTCCCGGTGAGATTCACCTGGAGAGTTCCCCCGCTCCCGTTGACCCAGCTGGCCTTCCAGCCGATCTGCTCGTTCGACAGGCTGGCCACCGCGACCACCGTCCCGTGGGGGGTCACTTCGGCGATCCCGAGGACGGAGACCGACACGTTGGTGGAATTCTTCTCCAGGGAGGTCACGTAGAAGGTGGGACTTTCCCCCGCGAGGGTGAGGTCGATCTTCCCGTTCGTCCACGTGAACGGGGCGGGATGCGGGGAGGAGTTCGCGCTGTCGTTGCCTCCGTCCGACGGAGCGAGGCCGCCTACCGTCCCGAGCGGAGCCACGGCCGAGGAGCCGCTCGCAGCGGCCGCCGGTACGGTCAGGAGGACCACCACCAGGGTGAGCGCGCCCGAGACCGCGAGCGCCCGTCGGCTCCGGAGTGCCGCCATGCTCGGTCCCAGCTCCGGGGGGGTATTCTCGGATTTTGGTGCGCGGCTCGGAACGTTTGGTGCGTGACTCGAACGCGGGGCCGTGCGGAACTCTCACTCGGGAAGCAGGGAGGCCCACGTCTCGATGAACCGGTCGATCAACCGGTCCTCGAACGACGTTCGGTGCTCGCGGACGAGCTGAGCGACCCGCTCCCGGTCCGGCACGCGATACGCTCGTCCCGAGTCGGCCCGGACCTCCTCCACGACCCCGGCCGCGATCAGACGGGTCAGATGGAACGAGAGCGTCGACTTGCTGACGTCGAGGCGGCGTTGAAGGTCGGAGAAGGTGAGCGCGGCGGTCGAAGAGAGCTCGAGGAGCAGCTGGCGGGTGGCTCCCCCCCGGAGCACGACCAGGAGGCGCCGGTCCGCCCACGGAACGGCCGGATCGAAGTAGGCGTCCCGGCGTCCGGTGCGCTCCCGACGGAGGGCGCTGGCCCGGACCAGCTGCTCGAGATGGTAGGCGGTCTCCCCCCACCCCAGATCCAGGGCGCGTTGCAGCTCCCGCGCGCTGAGGCCGGGATGCCCCGCGATGTGGTCCAGGATGCGGCGACGCGTCCGCTGGAGCAGTACGTCGTCGGAGGGAGTGGGGGTCATCCCCGCGGTTCTCGAACGTCCGTGGGCCGTCGGCGCATCAACGATGCGTTCAGCAGCACGGCCACCACGACCAGGATGGCCAGCGGGGTCACGCCCACGTCGAAGATGCTCCCCGAGGGCGGGTAGAAGACGGAGATCAGGGACAGGAGACCGACCGCGCTCAGGCCGAGGAGCCCGGTGCCGACCAGCGCGAAACGTCGGTCCGGAAAGTGTCGGTGGGCCAGCAGGGCCACCGTGGCCAGCAACAAGGAAAGGCCGACGAGGATCACCGACAGGAAGGCCTCGATGAGCTCCACGAGCCCGCGAGTCGCCTCGGTGGGATAATTGTAACCCGCCCTCCGGCGGCCTCGCGGCGGGGATCGGCGGGCCGACGATCCTGCCGAGTCCATCGCGCGAGACGTGCGACACCGCGTGGGCGACTCGGCGGCTGAGACCTCCCGAGGGTCGACTCGGACGGACGGACCGATCCGCCCCGGACCCCACGAGTGCCCGGGAGAGTGGATCGGCCCGGATCCGCCCGTGGCGGGCGGCCACGTCGGGCGGGCGGTCCCGTCACGACCTCCCCGGTCGGGCGCGGGACCCGGCTACCGGCGCGCGCTGCGGCTCCGGCGGGTCGTCCCGGTGCGTTCGAGGGGCGCGTTCGCCGCCTCGAGGAACTCGGGCGGGATCTGGGCGGGGTCGAGCTCGTGGTCGCGCCGGGCGGGGACGTTCGGGGCCGGGTCCGAGTTCGCCTCGCTGCGCTCGTGGGAGATCCGCTCGACCTCCGTCCACAGCTCCTCGATCTCCTCCTCGGGCGAAGCGTACCGACGGTCCTCCGACAGAGCGGCCTTCACCTGGGACATGAGCCGCGCCGCGCTCTGCGCGTCCCGGGCGTGGCCCTTGGCCCGGTTGAGTCGGCGCGCCAGGTTCCGCGCCTCCTGCAGGATCTGCTCCTCCTCGTCCAGCGGCACCACCGGCACCGTGGGCGCGGCGGGGATCTGGGCCACCGCGCGGCGCAGGTTCAGGTACGCCTGCGCGGCGCCCCGGAGCTGGCCGGCCTTGACCGCGCCGATGAACTGGTTGAGCCGTTCGGTGGGCTCCGAGACCTCCTCGCCGCGCTCCTTGGCGGACCGGATCGTCTCCCCCATCTCCTGACCGCGCTTCGAGAGGTACTTGGGGAACGCGTCGTGGAGCACGGCGAGGCAGCGCGACGCGACCGCGCTCGTCTGTTCGAGGAGCCCCTCGGAGAGCCGCCCTCCCTTCAGGATGGCCCGGGGGTCGCCGACCTTCTCGTCGAAGTCGGAGAGGTCGAGCCCGCACCGGAGGGCGAGCTCGCGGATCTCCTCCATCCGGCGCAGCTGTTCGCGGACGAGCGTCCAGTCCCGCTGGACGCGCTCGAGGAGCTGCTCGGCCCGGGCGAGCGCCTGTTCGGCCCGCCCCGCCTCGCCCTTCGCTCTCAGCCGCTCGACCAGCTCGCACACCTGCTGGACCGGCATGGGCAGACCCTCCGTGGCGAGGGCCTTCGCGCGCGTGGTCCAGTCGGCGAGCCGGGTGACGAGCGGATCGGTGAACACGGGAGCCGGCGGACGCGGCGCCCGCGGCGGGGAATCCGAGGGCATGGACTAGCCTCCTCCGCCCGGCGCGGGGCGGTCGAGCGATCGCATCAGCTCCGCCAACGACGTTCCGGCCTCATCGAGCTTCTGGTCGCGCAGGAGCTCGGTCGCCCGCCGGATCTGGGCGGCCGCGCGCTGGGCGACCGGGCTCTCGGGGGGGAGGTCCCGGATCCGGGCCGCGAGCTCGCGCGCCTGCACGAGGAGATCGGAGAGCTTTCGTTCCCCGGCGGGGGCACCCCCGGGCGGAGCCCCCTCCGGGGACTCCGCTTCCGTGGTGGATGCAGCCTCGCGCTCGGCCTCGAGGAGCGTCTCCCGGAGTTCGAAGAGCCGGAGGGAGGCCTCGGCGAGCCGCCCGTTCTGAAGATGGCGGTTCGCCTCTGCGTGCATCTGCCGCGCCCTCTTGCTCGGCGCGTGCACGGGGCTCAGCTGCGAGAGGTGGGTGGCATGGCGGTCGAGCTCCTCCCGGAGGTTGGGGGTGAGATCCTCGTGGAAGGTCCGGAGGACGCGATGCATGCCCGCGATCGCCCCGGCCAGCTCGCGGTGCGTGATGGCCGGCTGGGCCAGCACGGCCCGGACCCGTCCGAGCTCTTCCTCGATGGGCGGGAAGGTGTGGCCGAGTTTCCGCGCGGCGAGCCGCATCTGGTCGACCTGCCGCAGCATGGTCCGCAGCTCCTGCCAGTCGTTCTCGACCTTCGCGAGCGTCCGCTCGGCCTCGGCCAGGTGCTCGGCGACGATCTCGATCGGCGCCTCCGCGAACTCCGCCCGCAATCGGAGGGAGTCCTGGACGAACTCGGGGGCGAGCCCTTGCGAGACCAGGAGCTGCTGGCGGTCTTCGAGCTCCTTGAGCCGAAGCTCGAAGAGCGCGCCGACCCGGCTCGATGCGGTCTGCTGCGCCCCGCGCAGGACCGAGAGCGCCTCGCTGGTGCGGCCCTCGGCCTCGAGGAGCGCGGCCTGGCGGAGCTCCCCGATCACGTCGGCCGAGTCGCCGGAAAGCTCGCGGATGATCTCGAGCGTGGCCCCCAGCGCGCCCGCGAAGCCGGCGTTCGCCTCGGCCTCGGGGCTCGGGGGCGCGGCCTCGGGGGCTCGGGGGGGAGCGGCGGTGTCCCGGGCGAACTCGACGTCGACCTCCTCGCCCAGGTGCGCCGAGGCCAGGTCCGCGAGGCCCGGGGGAAAGCCACACCGACCGCAATGGGCGGCGCCCGGATCCAGGACGGTTTCGCAGATCACGCAGTCGTCGGGCACGTACCCCTGCCGTCGGTCCCCGGTTCTATCAGGGGTCGAGCGAATAATGCCTTCGATAGGATTTCCCGGGGCGGACCACGGGGTTCACCCACCGGAGAAGGTGGGCACCACGAGGTACCGGGCCGGCGCGAGGATCGGATGGTCGAGGGGTAGTGGACGGTCCCCCTCGAGCACGGCGGACCCCTCGGGCGGACGGCCGGCGGACCGCAGGGCGTCTCGGATCGAGCTCCCCCGCGGCACCTCCACGCGGAGGACCTGGCGCGACACGGCCCGAACGATCTCGAGCTCGACCGATACCGTAGGATGGATCGTCCGGACCGGAAGTTCCTCGGTGGGGTGGGCCTCCGGGCCCGGCGGCAGCTTCGCGTCGTCCTTCATGCGGATCTCTCGGGGGACGGGGGAGAGCGCTGAGGGGGAGATTTGAACTCCCGATGCGCTTGCGCGCAACCAGATCTCGAATCTGGCGCCTTGGCCGAGCTAGGCTACCTCAGCACAAGGGGGGATGCCCACTTTCTGGGCTTATGGCCATTTCGGTGGTGGCGTACCCATGCTCGCGGCCCACCTCGTTCGTCCAGGACCGAACGGCCGAGGGCCGGTCGATTTCGTCCTCGAGGCCCCAGGGACATCGCCCGCCGCGACGATCTAACGACGGAGTACCCCGCCAAGTCCGGGCGGGGTTGATCCCGGCCCCGACCGATTGAACCCCCGACCTTGACCGTCACGGCACGTGACGTGGCGGTCCGAGACGGGCGTCGTTACCAGCGTCCCGGGGCCCTCATGAGCGGAGGTGCGGTCCTCCTCGCGGCGGTTGTGCTGGTCG
>DAHUZZ010000030.1 GCA_027314915.1 Thermoplasmata archaeon
GGTGGCATGCCGGAGGTTCGAGGCCCTCCGGGCTTGAAGGAGTAACTTCCACTCGCGCAGGGTTCCCGGGGCTACCGACACAAGTCTCAGAGGAGTACTAGGAGTCCTTCATCCAACGCCAAGGCGGGCATCGGTCCTGATTGAGCTCCGGCACGCTTCGAGAGCTCCGACGTCCCAATAGAAGCTTCTGGAGGTTTCTGCGCCAGCCCTCTACGGTGTAGGCCCGCAGCGAACTCGTCGGGCGAAGCGGGGTTCGCACCCCCGGGGGTTCGGGCCGACAGATCCGACCTCGCGTTCACAGCATCCCTTCCCGGGACCGCGGGAAGTAGCGGTACCAGGCGCGGCCCAGGAGGAGCCGGCTCGCCACGGCCCCGTACTGGCGGCTGTCCCGGCTCTCCTCGGGATGGTCCCCGAGAAGCCAGACGGACCCGGCCGGCAGGGGACCCGGTGGCTCGGCGACCCGCTTCACCCGGGGCTCTTCCGTCCCCTCCGGGTCGCGGAGCACGACGATCTCGCCCGGCTGCGGCGGGGCGTGGCGGTACGCCGCCCGGTCGACGAGGATACGGTCCCCAGGTTCCAGGGCGGGCAGCATGCTGCGTTCCACGACCTCGAACCGAAGGCTCCGGAGCCTCTGCCACCCGCGGGGTGTAGGCATGGTGGGGCGAACCTCTAGGTTCCCGAGAAGGAGCGGGTAAGATAGGTTCCGCCACGGCATCCTTATCCGACCCCCCGGATGTACGCAGGTATGTCCGAAGGAGCCCGACTTCTCGCCTGGGTCCACCGCCTCCGCGACCATGTTTCCGCCCCGCCCCAGGCGGCGGCGCATTGCGACATCCCGTGCGGGATCTACGATCCGCAGGAGGCGCAGGTCGCCGCGCTCACCGTCGTGCGCATGGACCAGATGATGAACGAGCTCCCGTCGCCCGGACCCGAGACCAAGCCCGAAGCGCACGTCAAGTACCACAGCCAGTTCGCGCGGTTCGTCAAGGTGAAGGAGCAGTTCGCCGACAAGTGCGAGGAGGAGCTCGTGACGCTCCAGAACGACTACTTCTCCGCGGACCACCGGAAGAAGTACCCCGACCTCGACGAGCGGTTCTCGAAGGCCTATGCCGCCATCTCGAAGGCGCGCCAGGGCACCTCCACCGCCGACGCCGAGGAGGCGCTCCAGCACGTCCACGGGATCGCCGAGGTGTTCTGGGAGACCAAGGGCGCGAAGACCGCGCGGGTCCCGAGCCACAGCAAGGCCGGCGGCGAGTTCATCGTACCGGTGAGCTAAGCCCGCTCCGTTCGGGGTGCCCGGTCCCCGGCCCGGGCGCCCCGTAGCTTCTTTAGCCGGGTTCCCTCCGACCGTCGTTGACCGAGAGCCTCCCCCTGGACGGGCACTCGCTCACCCTCGATCAGTTCCTGGCGGTGGTCCGGGGCCGGTGCGCGGTCGCCCTCGTGCCCGAGGCCTGGGAACGGATCCGGGCCGCTCGGGCGAGCGTCGAGCGGATCGTCCGATCCGACCGGGCGGTCTACGGCGTGACCACGGGGTTCGGACGCCTCGCCGACGTGCGCATCCCGGGGAACGCCGTCGAGACGCTCCAGCAGAACCTCATCCGCAGCCACGCGAGCGGAAGCGGTCCCGCGCTGCCCGAGGAGATCGTCCGGGGGATGATGCTGCTCCGGCTCCAGGCGTTCGCGCAGGGCCGCTCGGGGGTCCGGCCGGAGACCTGCGACGCGCTGCTCGCGGCGCTGAACCGGGGACTCTACCCGTTCGTCCCGGAGCAGGGGTCCGTGGGCGCCTCCGGTGACCTCGCCCCCCTCGCGCACCTGGCGCTCGCGCTCCTCGGGGAGGGCGAGCTCATCGACGGCTCCGGGACCCGTCGACCGGCGGGCGAGCTCCTCGCGGAGAACGGCCTTCCGGCGCTCACGCTCGGGGCCAAGGAGGGGGTGTCGCTCATCAACGGCACCTCGCTCATGGCGACCTATCTCGCCCTCGGGGTCGCCGACGCGGCCCGCCTCCTCGAGGCCGACCTCCTCGCCGTCGCGATGTCGTGGGATGCGCTCCGCGGATCCGTCGAGCCGCTCGATGACCGCGTGGGCGAGGCCCGGAACCTCCCCGAGCAGCGCGTGATCGCCTCCCGGCTCCTCACGCTCCTGGGGGGGAGCCGGCTCGCCTCCCTTCCCGGCGCCTCCCCGGCCCAGGACCCCTACACGCTCCGCGCCGCGCCCCAGGTGCTCGCGGCGGTGGAGCTCGCGATCGGGTTCGCCCGGAGGATCGCCGAGGGGGAGCTCAACGCCGTGACCGACAACCCGCTCGTCTTCCCGGGCGACGAGACCCGGAGCGGCGGGAACTTCCACGGCCAGCCGCTCGCCCTCGCGCTCGACACGCTCGCCCTCGGGGTGCAGTACCTGGCCGGGTTCTCCGAGCGTCGGGTCGCGGGGCTCTTGAACCCGGCGACCAACCGCGGGCTCCCGGCCTTCCTCGCCTCCGAGCCCGGGCTCACCTCGGGGTACATGATCGGGCAGTACCTCCAGGCGGCGCTCGTGGCCGAGAACAACGTGCTCGTCCATCCGGCGAGCTCGATCAGCCTCCCCACGTCGGCCGACCAGGAGGACTTCAACAGCCAGGGCGCCTACGCCGGCGCGAAGCTGCGGCGCATCCTCGACAACTCCGAGCGGGTGGTCGCCGTCGAGTGGATCGTCGCGGGGCAGGCGCTCGAGACGCGTCGGCCGCTCCCGGGCGGTTCGGGCAGCGAGGCGGCGCTGCGCGCCCTGAGGAGCTTCGTGCCGCCGCTCGCGGCCGATCGCCCGCTAGCTCCGGACCTGGACCGCCTGGTGTCCGCCCTGCGCGACGGGTCGCTGCTCGCCCGCGCGATGCGGTCGGCCTAGGTCCGACGGCACGAGCTCATCGAGCTCCGTCCGCTCGCCGCACCCGGCGCAGCTGAACACGCCCCCCGTCGCATGGCGGAGCGGCCCCCGGCAGCGAGGGCACGGTAGCGGCCCGCCCATCATCCACGCGGCGAGCAGCTCCTCGTGGCGGCGGTCCATCGGACGCTTGGGAGCCGACGCGGCCGTGGTCGGGCCGGAGGCCGGCTTCCCGACGGTGGTGGCATGACGCCCGCAGAAGGGGCAGCCCCATCGTCCCGTCGTGCCCGCGGGCAGGTAGGGCACGTGGCACTTCGGGCACGAGCCCGAGGCGATCCCCGAGATGGCGGGGGCGGGCGTCGCCGCGGTCGACGGGCCCCGCCCTCCCACGGGGGGGCTCGGCGAGATCGCGGGGGCGGCGTGGGCGGAGGGGACCGCAACGTCGGGACGGGGGCCCGCGGCCGGCGGGGCCGGGGAGGTCGTCGGGGTCGCGGGCGGTCGCCCGAAGAGGCGGCGCAGGAAGCCGGACGGCCCACGGGACCCCTTCGAACTCACGTCGGACCGGTCGGTGCGCCCTTTGAAAAGGCTTCGTTTGGAGCCGCAAGAGAGGCCCGGCGGTCCTCGGAGCCTTCGGGACATGCCCGCTCCGCCCGGACCGCCGTAGCCCGAGGCCATCTCCTGTATTTGGCCTCAGTCTATATAGTTTTGGTGCGCCCACCTGAGGCTCCGCGCCCACGCGCTCCCCCCCGCCGGGGCGCGCCGGGGTCGGGTTAAGCACCCGAGCGGATGCCGCCGGCCGTGCCGGAGGCTATTCCACCCTGGGAGGAGCTCGCGGCCCGCGTCCGGGGGGAGCTCACCCGGTCCGCGGGATCGCTCGCGCGGGTCCGCGGGGACGGAAGCCATCTCCGCGGGGACCCGGGCGGGCTCCTCACCCCGGCGGACCCCGAGGATGTCGTGGAGGTCGTCCGATGGGCGCGCCGCCACGGGATCGGGGTCGTCGCCCGCGGCGCCGGTACCTCGCTCGACGGCGAGTCGGTACCGGCGACCGGGTCGCTCGTGGTGGAGTTCACCGGGTGGGACCGTGTCCTCGAGATCGATGTCGAGGAGCGTCTCGTGCGGGTGCAGCCGGGCGTCGTGAACCATCGGCTGCAGGAGGAGCTCCGCGGACACGGCCTGTTCTTCCCGCCGAACCCGGGCTCCTGGCGGAGCTCCACGGTGGGCGGGAACGCCGCCACGAACGCTTCCGGACCCCGCTCGCTCAAGTACGGGCCCACCCGGCGCTGGGTCCGCGGCTGGGAAGCGGTGCTCGGTTCCGGCGAGCGGCTGCGGGCGGAGCGGCGGGCGCCGAAGCGGTCCGCCGGCCCGGACCTCGTGGGGCTCCTCGTGGGGAGCGAGGGCACGCTCGGGATCTTCACCGAGCTCCTGCTCGAGGTGGCTCCGCTACCGGAGGTACGACAAGCGGTGGTGGTCCCCCTGCCCGGCGTCTCCCAAGCGGTCCCGGCGGCCCGGGCGATCCTCCGGGGCCCGAAGCGGTGCGCCGCGGTGAGCGCCCTCGAGTTCGTCGACGCGACCGTCGCCGGACTCCTCCACGAGATCCCGCCGGGCCGCCTGCCGGCCGGCCGTCCCCTCCTCCTGATCGAGCTCGAAAGCCGCGAGCGTTCACGCGGGGAGGATCTCGCGGAGCTCGCGGCCGCCCTGGCGGGACTCGGCCTGGACGGCGAGGCGATCGAGTTCCCGAACGCCGACGAGATGTGGACGCTGCGTGGGGAGAGCGGGCTCGCGCTCGACCGGGCCTACGGCGAGCGGATCCGCGAGGACGTGGCGGTCCCGCTCGGGGCGGTCGGCCGGCTCTTCCAGGAGATCGACCGGATCGCCGAGGAGCTCGGGGTGCCGTTGTACACTTTTGCCCATCTCGGGGAGGGGAGCCTGCACCCCAATTTCGTCGTGGACCCGGCCTCGCCGACGGCGGAACGGATCCGGCGCGAACTCTTCGACGTGGTCCACCGGCTGGGGGGGACCCTCAGCGGCGAGCACGGGATCGGGAGCCTGAAGGCTCCGTACTTCGAGCTCGAACATGGCCGGGCGGGCGCCGAGGCCCTCGAGCGGATCCGGCAGCAGTTCGACCCGGACGGGATCCTGAACCCGGGGAAGCTGTATCCGCGCCGTTCGGCCCCGGCGGGCGAAGGAGCGCCACCGCACGCTCGGTCGCCTTCGGTCGAGGCCGACGGGCGAACTCCTCCGGCGTGAGCCACCTCCGGTCCGCGGAGAGCCGGGGGGGCGGCGAGCCCGGGGCGGGCGCGCCCCGGAAGAGGTGCAGCTCGACCGTGAAGTGGCTGTAGGCATGTTCCACGACGCCCACCGGGACGAGCCGGCCCGCGACCGCCGCGGTCTCCTCGCGCAGCTCCCGGCGCGCGGCGTCCTCGGCGCCCTCCCCGTCCTCGATCTTCCCGCCCGGGAACTCCCAGAGCCCCCCGAGGAGGCCCCCGCGGGGTCGGCGCTGGACGAGCCATCGCCCTCCGTGCTCGAGGACGACGACCGCGGCCCGCCGGTGCGGTCGCGGGCTCCGGCGCCTCGGGCGTGGGATCGATCCGGGATCGGAAAGCTCGGCCCGGGCGCGGCACGCGCCGGCGACGGGGCAGCTTCCGCAGCGGGGGGCCCGGGGAAGGCAGACGGTCTCGCCCAGCTCCATCAGCGCCTCGTTGAACTCTCCGGGACGGTCCCGCGGCAGCTCCTCCCGCAGGCGGTCCTCGAGCTCCCGGCGGCGCCGCGCGGACGAGCCTCCCGCGGCGAGGAGGTGCCACCGGGCGACGACCCGGAGGCCGTTCGCCTCGAGCGCGGGGACGGGGACCCCGAACGCGAGGCTCGCCACCGCGGCCGAGGTGTAGGGGCCGAAGCCGGGCAGTTCCGCGAGCTCCTCCGGACGGGAGGGGAGGCGGCCTCCGAGCCGAACGACCTGGCGCGCGGCCTCGTGCAGGCGGTGGGCGCGGGCGTAGTAGCCGGCCCCTTCCCAGAGCTTCAGGACCTCCTCGCGCTCGGCCGCCGCGAGCGAGGGAAGGTCCGGGAACCGCGCGACGAACCGCTCGTAGTACGGGATCGCCTGCTCCACCCGCGTCTGCTGGAGGAGCACCTCCGCGACCCAGATGCGGTAGGGGTCCCGGTCGTTCCGCCACGGGAGCGGTCGACGGTGGGTCCGGTACCAGCGGAGGAGCGCGCGGGCGCGGGCGGTCCGGGGCCCGGTAGGTGGTAAGGAACCTACCGGCCGGGACGACACTCCCCCGGGATGCAGGATGAGGTTTAAGGGAGCGGACCCCTCCGCCGCCTCGTGGAGCACGGGCAGCGCGCGGACGGGGGCGAACTGCTCCACGTCACCGACGAGACCTTCGAGGCCGAGGTGATCCGGTCGGCGATCCCGGTGCTCGTCGATTTCTACGCCGACTGGTGCGCGCCCTGCCGGGTCGCCGAGCCGGTCCTCGTGCAGCTCTCCGAGAACCTGGCCGGCCGGGTCAAGTTCGCCAAGGTGAACGTCGACGAGTCCTCCTCCGTCGTCCGCTCCTACGGGATCGACTCGATCCCGACCTACCTCTTCGTGGACGGCGGGCGCGAGAAGGGACGCGAGCTCGGGACCGTGGCGCCCACCGAGTTCCGGACCCAGCTCAAGCGCTACTTCCCGAGCTTCGTCTAGCGACCGGGCCTCCGGCGACGTCAGTGCCGGAAGACCCGCCAGCCCGTGAGGTACATCGCGATCCCGTGCGCCTCCGCGGCCGCGATCACCTCGGGGTCCCGCAGGCTGCCGCCGGGCTGGAGGATCGCCGTGACCCCGGCGCGCGCCGCCGCCTCCACCCCGTCCGGGAACGGGAAGAAGGCGTCGGAGGCGAGCACCGCCCCCCGGGCGCGCGGTCCCGCCACCTCGCAGGCGAGCTCGACGGCCTTCACCCGGGTCGGCTGGCCGGAGCCGACGCCGACGGTGGAGGAGCCGCGGGCCAGCACCACGGCGTTCGACTTGGCGTGGCGGACGACCCGCCAGGCGAAGTCGAGCGCCCGGATCTCCTCGACGGTGGCGGCCCGGGAGGTCACGAGCTTGAGCTCGGCGGGCGTGAGCTGGCGCTGGTCGCCCTGCTGGACCAGGAGCCGGCCCAGGCTCGACCGCGCCTCCCAGCGGGGGCGCGCGGGGGCGGGCGTGACGCGCAGCAGCTTGAGCTTCTTGCGGCGCGCCAGCCGATCGCGCTCCTCCGGCGTGATCTCCGGGACCGCCAGGAGGTCGACGAAGACGCCCTTCAGGCTCTCGCTCTCTCCGCCCGTGAGCGGGCGGTTCACGGCGATCGCGCAGCCGTACCGGGCCACCGGGTCCGTCGCGACCGCCCGCTCGAGCGCCTCGCGGATCGTCGCACCGCTGGCGACGCCGGTCGGGGTCGCGTGCTTCACCACCGCGGCCGCGGGCGTGGGGAACTCCTCGACGATGCCGAGGGTGGTGTCGAGGTCGAGGAGGTTCGTGTAGGAGAGCGGTTCGCCCTGGAGCCGCTCGAGGCCGACCGGCACCATGGGCGCGTTCGGCGGCTCGGCGAGGACGTAGGGTTGCGCGGCCTGGTGGGGGTTCTCGCCGTACCGCAGCGTGGTGGCGTCGCGGACGAAGACGAGCCGGTCGGGGAACTCGGCCGACGTTCGGCCCGGAGCGGAGAGGCCCGAGGCGATCGTCCGGTCGTAGGCGTGCGTCCGTTCGAAGGCGGCGGCCGCCAGCGACCGCCGGGTGGCGGCGGTGACGCCGCCCGCCTCACGATCGAGCTCGTCGGCGAAGGCCGCGTACTGCTCGGGGCTCGTCAGCACGGCGACGCCGGCGTGGTTCTTCGCGGCGGCCCGGGCCAGCGTGACCCCGCCGATGTCGATGAACTCCTCCAGGTCCGGGGCCCGGGGGTCCTCGGCGTACCGGCCCCCGAAGGGGTAGAAGTTCACCACCACGAGGTCGATGGGAAGCAGGTGGTGCCGTTCGAGCTCGGCGGTCCCCTCCGGCGTGCGGGGGGCGAGGATGCCCCCGAGGAGCCCCGGATGAAGGGTCTTCACCCGTCCTCCGAACCACTCGCCGATACCGGTGAGCTCCTCCGCGGGCCGCGCCGGGAGCTGCGCGCCTTCGAGCACCTTCAGGGTCCCCCGGGTCGCCCGGAGCTCGATCGAGAAACGGTGGAGCGAGCGGGCGAGCTCGACGACCCCGGTCGTATCGTAGACCGAGAGGAGCGCGCGATGGAGGGGGATCCGGCCCGAGCTGCTCGGAACCAAGCGCCTTACCGGGACCGAGCAGGCTGGGACCGAGATAAGTCTGTCGCGGCGGCTCGATCGCGGGCCGCCGGTCCCGGGGTCGCGCGGGCTCGGGCGGATCAGGCGTCCGGGGGACCCCGGCGGCGCGGGCGCCCGGATCTCAGCCACTGCTTCCCCTTGAGGAGCGTCCCCCACGTCCTCCGGGTCGCGAGCCGTAGCGCCGGGCGGCCGGGCAGATCGAGCGGACCGTTCCAGGCTGCCCGCGCCTCCGCGGAGCCCCCGTGCGGGACCTCCACGATCGCCCGGTCGGCCTCGACCCGTACGACCCGGACCGTGACCCCGGCGGCGCGCCGGGCGAGCGACTGGCGCAGCGCGCCCTCCAGGAGACGGGGCGGGGGGAAGATCTCCCCCGCCACCTCGAGCCCGAGGTAGCGGGGGCGGAGCGGTTTCGGTCTACCGGATGAGGTCGATGGCTTCCTCGGACTCACCGGCCGCGTAGCCTCCCTTCTGGCCCAGGAGGCTCATGGCGCGGACCCCGGTGATGATGAGGAGCACCTTGATGGTGTTCTCCATCTCGGGGGAGTTCTCGACGGAGCAGCCCCAGATGATCCGGGCCCGCTTCGAGATCTTGCCTCCGACCAGCGCGGCGGCCTTCTCGGCCTCCGAGACGGTCATCGTCGGGCCGCCGATGACGCGGACGAGCGCGCCCGTGGCGTCCTTGAGCTCGACGTTGCCGAGCAGCGGGCTCGTGAGCGCCTCGGTCACGGCCTCGGTGACCCGGTCGGTCGCGCTCTCGCTCTCGCCGAGCCCGATGAGCGCCACGCCGCCGTCCTTCATGACGGTCATGATGTCGGCGTAGTCCAGGTTGACGAGCCCGGGCCTGGTGACGATCTCGGTGATCCCCTTGATCGCGGTCATCAGGACCGCGTCGGCGAGCTTGAAGGCGCTGTCGAGGGGCATCCGCGGGACGAGCTCCAGGAGCTTGTCGTTCTGGATCACGATCGTGGTGTCGCAGACCCGGCGGAGCCGCTCGAGGCCATCACGGGCCTGCTCCATCCGGACCGCTCCCTCGGCGGAGAACGGGATCGTGACGACGCCCATCGTGAGCGCGCCGGCCTCCTTGGCGAGCCGGCCCACCAGGTGCGCCGAGCCGGTGCCCGTGCCGCCGCCCATCCCCGCGGTCACGAAGCAGATGTGCCCGCCGTTGAGGAAGGCGCGGAGCTCCTCCTCGTTCTCGCGGGCGGCCTCCTCGCCGATCTCGGGGCGCGCGCCGGCGCCGAGCCCCTTGGTGGCCCGGCGGCCGATGAGGATCTTGCGGGGGGCGTGGATGGTCAGGAGGTGCTTCGCATCCGTGTTGATGGCGCACATCTCGGCGCCCTGGATGCCTTCCTCGACGCAGCGGTTGATCGTGTTCGATCCGCCGCCGCCGCATCCGACGATCCGGATGTTGACCTTCAACGCCTCCGCGAGTTTCGCGAGCTCCGCGTCGTCGGCGCTCTGGTACGGGGCGGGCGCGCCCGCCGGCTTCTTCTCCTCGACCAGGGCCTGGTTCTCCTGGTGCTTCGCGATCGCTTCCTGGATGATGGACTTCATAGGTTCGTCCTTCCCCTGTTTGTCAGACGAGCGTCATACGCTCTGACCTGCCATCTCGAGATTCGCTATTTAATCGTTCGTGTTCAAGGGTACTGTCACATTATCGGGACTTCGAGTTCTCGTCGGTTGGTGCTCCGTCCGTCGTAACACTTCGGGCCCTGGCTGCCAGTTCGATGATCGCCTTCCACCGCATCTCGCTCGGCAGAGGGATACCGGCGGCCTCGCCGGGAGTCATGCCGATTGCCTCGTGCTCCCGCACGAGGTTGTAGTGGACCCGGTGGCCCTCGGATAGCGCCGAAGCGCCGGTCGCGCCGTCGAACGCCCGCATGACTTTGAACCGTTGCTTCTCGGTTCCATGATAGCGCTCGATGCGGTTGTTGGAGATCTTCGCCCGGATTGAAGGAACACGCCGGTGAGGCGTGAACCACGAGCCGCTCCCTTTGACCTGCTTTGGGTCGTCGAATGGAGTAGCGCGGCGCCCGAGTTCCTTGGAGATCGCCTCGGGATAGGTGTTCATGCCGTCGGTGAAAACGTCCGATGGGCGGTCGGGTGTCGCCGCCTTCGCCCGGGCGATGGGGATCCGGGTGTTCCGTAGACTCCGGTCGTGGGAGATGTGGGTGGACAGGGCGAACCTGGTCTCGTGGTCAAGGATGTTCCAGAGGTACTCGTTCCTACCATCGATGTTGATGACCGTCTCGTCGATGTGCCACGCGCCGGATGTCCGGGCGCCCTGTTGATTCATCCAGTTCGCTGCGAGTTTGGAATAGGCGATGATCCAACGGTAGACCGTCATGTGAGAGACCTTGAGGCGTTCGACCTGTTCGAGGTACTCCTGTACGTCCCGGACCGACATGCCCCGATACTGCTCTTTGACCGGTAATGCTTATATCTAGTCGGTGCTTGCCCTGTGCATGGCCCGGCGAAAGGGGTTGGCACGCCACTCACCCGCAGGTCGACGGCGGGCGAAGCGGCCCATTCTGGCTCGGGAGGAACGGAGACGGCTCGCCTATCGATGGCTTCGTCGAGGCATCTCCAAGGCCGAGGTCGCTCGACGGTTGG
>DAHUZZ010000031.1 GCA_027314915.1 Thermoplasmata archaeon
ATCGAGCCGCCCGGCTCGATCCCGCACCAGTCGGGGGCCTCGGTGAGCGAGCCCTTCCCGCGGCAGGTGGGGCAGGGCGCTCCGACGCCGGCTCCCTCGTCCATGGCTCCCCCGGTCCAGCCCCCCAGCATCTCCCTACATCTTGAGGGCACCGGTGAGCTCCTTCGGCCCCCGAGCCCCCGGAACGTGCTCCCGGACGGGTTGGGCCCGAGGGGGAGATCCCCGCCGCCCCGGCCGCGGCGCGACCCCGGAGGGCCCGCCCCTCCCGCGTCCCGTCAGAGGGTGGGGAAGCCCCAGGCGGTGTAGTAGAAGTAGATCAGGTAGATCCCGACGACGACCAGCGCGGCCGCGCTGATCTTCTTGATGATCGGCGTGTAGGCCTTGAGCTGGTTCACGTACCGCTGCCCGGCGAGCGCGAGGGCGAGCGTGACGCCGATCATGAGGAGCGCCGCGGTCAGGCTGAAGATGAGGATCGTGATCACGCCGCTCACGGTGCCGAGGGCGAGCCCGCCCACCACCGCCGCGAAGATGACGGGCGCCACGCAGCCCGAGGCCGCGGCCGCGTACCCCATCCCGTAGCCGAAGAGCTTCACGTAGAGCCCCTGGCCGTTCGCCGGCAGCACCGGGCCCGAGCCCTCCGCCGAGGTCTTCCGGCCGGTCATCCGGTGCCAGAGCCCCTGGATGGGCGTGACGATCCGCCAGTACTGGAGGTTCGTGAGGAGGAGCGCCCCCAGGCCGATCAGGATCACGCCGACGACGATCAGGAAGTCCGGGATGTACTTCCCCACCAGGCTGGACGCCAGGAGGAGCGCGACCCCGATCAGCAGGAAGACGATCATCATCCCGAGCGCGGAGACCGAGCCCGCCGAGAAGGCGCGCCGGGCGGCGCCCGAGTACCCCGCGTTCCGGGCCGGGCCGGGCCCCTCCGTGGCGGAGACGTTGAGCCCCAGGAAGAGGCTCATGTAGCCGGGGAACATCGGAAAGGCGCACGGCGAGAAGAAGGTGGTCACGCCGGCGAGCGCCGCGAGCGCGAAGACGCTCACGGTGACGATCGCGATGGGCGGCGAGCTGCCCCCGAGCGCCCCCGAGACCGCGGTCTGGATCTGCGCCGTGGTCTGCGCCTGGGTCGCCTGGATGCCCGTGCCCTTGTAGACCGCGTAGCCCTGCTCGTTCACGACCACGACGACGGGGATGTCGCTCACCGCGTAGGCGGTCGAGACGGCGAGGCTCGGCGTGTCCTGCGCCATCGTCCAGGTGATGTTGTGCTGGTCGTGGTAGGTCCGGAGCGCCGGGATGGTGTCGCCGAAGCTGGGCTCGATGTAGACCGAGATGACCTTGACCGGGCTGCCGCCCGAGCTCTGGTTGTACTGGGCGTAGAGGGTGCTCAGGCTCTTCTCGACGATCTGGCAGGCGCTGCACGAGAGCGAGGTGAACTCGATGACGACGACGTCGTGGCCCCGGTAGTTCGAGAGCGTGAAGGAGTGGCCGTAGATGTCGGTCAGCGTGAAGTCGGGGGCGAGCGGCCCGCTCGCCCGGGCCTGGGCGCCCACGACGACGAGCCCGGTGAGGACGATGACCGCGGCGAGGAGGAGGCCCAGGAGCGCGAAGGCCGGCCGGCGGGACGGGCGCATCCTACGTCCCCGGCGGCGATCCGCCCGCCCGATCGCCGGGCTCGGAGGGCGCCGCGGCGGGCCCGGCGGCGGGGCTCGGGGACTTCGGTCGACGCCGCAGCATGACGACCGCGAGGACCACCACGGCCAAGATGACCCCCGCGAGGAGGAGGAGGCCGGTCGTGCGGCTCAGGAACGGGGAGGAGGGGGTCGAGTTGCCGGTGCCCCCGCCCTTCCCCGTGGTGCCGGAGGTGCTCGTGAGCGGGAGGACCTTGCTCGCGGCCGCGCCCGCGATCGTGACCGCGTAGACCTTGGGCTCGTAGCCCGTCTTCGAGACGGTCAGGTTGTAGCTGCCGTTCGCGAGCCCCGCGAAGGCGTAGCCGCCCGTCGCGTTCGTCGTCGTCGCGGGCAGCGAGCCCGGGCTGAGCGCGACCGTGGCGCCGACGATCGGCGCCCCGCTGGTCGAATCGACGACCCGGCCGGTGAGCGGGAAGACGAAGGGCTTCACCGTCACCTCGAACATGTTCTCGCCGGTGATCGTCTGCGCGATGGTGAAGTTCTGGAACGGGTTCGGCAGCACCGGGGCGGTGGCGTTGCTCCCGTTCGCGTAGTCGACGGTGATGTTGTACCCTCCC
Organism: Thermoplasmata archaeon; assembly: GCA_027314915.1. Taxonomy (GTDB): domain Archaea; phylum Thermoplasmatota; class Thermoplasmata; order Lutacidiplasmatales; family UBA184; genus JAKIVR01. Next base: position 2,246 of record DAHUZZ010000031.1, read on the forward strand.
TGGACGCCGGCCGTCATGCCCGGATAGGCGGTCATCGACTTCGTCGTGCCCGTGTACCAGGTGCTCCCGGCCGACCTGGTCATCATGATCGGCAGGTAGCACTTCGAGCTCGTCAGCTGGCAGAACGTGAAGTAGACCAGGGTGACGTTCGTCGAGCTCGAGAGCTCGGCGTGGACCGTGAAGCTGCTCGTGGGCGTGACCTCGATCGGCGACTGGTAGACCGAGAGGAAGGTGCCCGCGGTCGCGGCCGGCCGCGGCGCCGGGGCGGCGGACCCGAGCGGGAGGAGCGCCCCCCCGGCGAGCAGGGCGGTCACGGCGAGGAGGACGGCCAGGCGCCCGGACGTCCTCATCGAACGACCTCCCTCATGACCCAAGTCCCGCCCCACGGCACCGACGATCCCGGCATCCCTCGGAGGAGGAGGGGCGCCCCCTCCTTCAGGGGCTCCCCGGGCCGGGTCCGCCGCGGCGGGAGCGGCGCGACAGGAGGAGCGCTCCGGCGACCGCCGCGACCGCCACCACGCCGATCGCCACGAGGGCGACGAGCTCGAGGCCCGAGAGACCGCCCGTCGACGGGACGGATCCGCCGCCGGGCTGCGCGGTCGGGTGGAGGGAGATCGCGGGCACGGTCGTCGTGTTGCCGGCGGTCAGGGTGATGGTCGTCTGGAAGGGCTGGTAGCCGGTGCTCGAGACCTTGAGCGGGTAGATGCCCGCCACCATCACTTCCGAGAAGGCGCCGTTCGTGAGCGTCACGGGCGTCCCGTTGAGCGTGACCGTCGCATCGCCCGGCGCGACGGTGCCCTGGACGATCGCGTAGTTGGGCGTGAACATCGCCAGGATCCGCTGCGGGGTCCCGACCAGGTCGAGGGTGCCCGTCGAGTTCGCCGGGGCCAGGTAGTCGTAGGAGTCCACGCCGTAGTTGTAGGTGTAGACGCCCGACGCCAGGTGAAGCGAGACCGTCGCGGCGCCCGTGAGGTTGAACACGGCGTTGTCGATCTCGAGCCACCAGGTGATCGCGCCCGGCAGGCCCGTCGAGAGGCTGACGACCGGGGACGCGGTGACCGCGGTCGAGTTCGGGGAGAAGCCGCCCGTGTTGAGCGCGCTCACCGTGTACCAGTAGGGGAACCCGCTCGCGGCGCCCGTATCGGTGAAGGTGGGCGTGGTGCTGGTGCCGATCTGGGTGAACGGACCGCTCGAGGCGGCCGCGCGGTAGACGTAGTAGGTGAGCCCGCTCGCGCCCGACGTCGGCGCGGTCCAGGAGAGCTCGACCTTCTGGTCGACCGGCAGCAGGGTGATCGCGGTCGGCGCACTCGGCGGGATGTTCGGGTTGACCAGGATGTCGACCGAGGCCGTCTGGGTGGTCCCCCCGAGCCCGCCGGTCGCGACGACGTTGGCCGTGATCGTCTCGTCCGTCTGGGCGGTCACCCTCGCGGGCGCCAGGTAGGTCGTGGTGAACGTCCCCGCGGACCCGGTGACCCCGCTCGTGGACGTGAAGGAGCCGCCGGCACTCGAGCTCACCATCACCGACGCCCCGGCGATCGGCGCGGAGCTGGTGCTGTTCGTGACCGAGATGGTCAGCGTGCTGTTCTGGCCGGCGTAGATCGTCGGGGCCGTGTCCGTGACGGCGGTCACGAAGGAGGTGACGGGCACCTCGTTCGCGTTCTGGACGATCTTCGAGGAGAGGTCCTGGACGAGGCTCACGGCGGAGAGGCGGCTCGCGTTCCACGCCGAGCTGAGGGCGACGGTGCCCGAGACCGTGGTCGTCTCTCCCGCGGTCAGGCTCACCGTCTCGTTGATGATGGAGGCCCGGACGACGTTGCCGATGTCGTGGACGCCGCCCACGCCGCTCACGTTCTGGTCGATGTTCTCGGTGAGGTAGGAGAGCGCCCAGTAGGGGCCCGTGACGTCGGAGTTGATGGTCTCATGGACGGTCACCGTCCGGGCGGCGGTGAAGACCGCGGTCTGGGAGATCGACACGTTGCCCGGAATGGCCGCGGCCTTCGCGATGGCGGCCGCGTAGACCGTCGAGAGCACGGAGGCCGGGTCGCTGTTCACATCCCCGACGACGGCATGGGTCCCGTCGAAGTAGACCGTCGGGTACCCGGTCAGCTTGTAGTAGGAGGCCCGGTAGTCCGCGATCCCGTCGAGGGTCGGCCAGCTGTCCTGGCAGTTGCTGTAGTTGCCGGTGGCGCAGGGGTGGAGCTCGGCCACCACCATGTAGCTCGAGGGGTCCGAGTGCTCGAGCGGGTACATCGCCTGGGATTCGAAGGGGCAGAACTCGCACCAGAGTTCGGTGAACGGCTCGACGAGGACGGTGCGCGGGAACCCGCTCATCGCCCGCACGCCCGCGGGGGCGACGATCGGATGGGCCGCCGGGACGACCGCCGGGCCCGAGCTCGGCGGAGCCGAGAACACGGGCCCCGGGCTCGCGCGGGCCGAGGTGGGGCCCACCGAGAGCGGCGTCGTCGGGAGCATCATGAGCCCCACGACCAGGACGACCAGCGCCACGATGGCGACCGCGGTCGGCGTTCTCGCGCTCCCGAATCCCCTCGAAACGTTCATGGCGTTGCTCTGCGACGTGGCGGTACCGGGAGCTTCGGAGGGCTGCATGCTCGTTCCGGGCACTCCGGGTCCCCTCCGGCCGACGGCCGGGGTATCCACGTCGGGGGCTGCTACGAGGATTCCCTACTTAAACGACATGTCGCGCTCGACGATTCTTACTTAAATCGAGATGTTCCAACGCCGTCACGCGCCCCCGGGGAAAGCCCCGCCCGGAAGCGGCCCGATGGGCGTGCCGGGCCAGGAAACCGGACGTCGACCGACCGACCCGCAGGCCCCGGTGCGGGCTACTCGAGCCCGGCCTCGTCCGGGCCGCCGCGGGGACGACCCCACGGGGACCACGCCGGTTCGTTCAACGGCGCGGTCGGCCCACGCGGACCCGTAGCGTCGCCCGCCCTCGGCCGGAACGCCTCGCCCGGGAGATCCTTCGGTGTCCCCGCGTCCCCGGCCCGCTCGGGGGGCGCGGCGGAGGAGGGGGTGCCCTCGAGGAGCGACCGGATGCGGTCGAACTTGCGGGAGGAGAGGGTCATCCGGCCGGGTTCGGTGATCGTTCGGAAGAGCGCATCCACGGGAGCCCCGGCCCGGAGGGAGGCGCGGTTCTGGGCGAGCCCCCGCATCTGGAGGTACGCGGCCACCAGGGGGTAGAGGAGGAGGTTCGCGATGCGGAGCGCGAGCGGCGCCGGGACCGCCCGCGGCGCGGCGGACCCGGGCTCGGGCCGGACGTAGAGCCGGGGCAGGACCCCGTGCATCCACTCCGCGCGGTCGAGCAGTGCGCGGTACCGGTCCCGGCCGACGAGCGGCTCGAGCGCGAGCGCCTCGCGCGCGAAGAGGAGGTCCTTCGGCCGACCGAACTCCCGCCCCGCGGCGGCGGTGTCGAGGGCGGTGTTGAGGCAGGGCTCGAGCCGCTGCCCGTCGGGGCCGCGCGGCGGGTGCAGCCTCAGGCTCAGGAAGGCGAGAGGGAGGAAGATCCACAGCGCCCCGCGCCGCACGACGACGAAGAGGTCGAGATCGTCGCCCGCCTCCGGCTCCCCGTAGGCGGCCGACCCCGTGAGGGCGATCACCTCGACGAGCGGGAGCCAGCGCGCCCAGGCCCGCTCCACCACCGTGCGGGCCGCCTCCCGGTACTGGGCTCCGCGCTCCCGTCGGGCGGTGCCGGTCGGCGCCCCGAGCCCGGGCGCGAACGCGCATCCCGACTCCACCCGGGCAAGGCGGGGGCGGACCGAGAGCCAGCGCTGAAGGTCCGGGACGTTCCGGGGCCCGACCTCCGGGCCGACGGGCAGCAGACGGACCAGCTCGTCGAGCGGCACTCCCGTGCCGAATCGGGCCGCGACGGCGAGCACTCCCCGGACCCGGGCCTCGATCCGGGCCGATTCGGGAAGGTCACGGGGCGGAGGGCTCGCGCGGGGCTCGACCGGGGGCGCCGCGAGGGTCTCGACGCGCCGCCACCCCACGGGGTCCGGCGCGCCCCGGAACCGGTCCCAGGCCGCGGAGAGGGCCGCGCCGATCTCCGCCGCGCCCAGGAGGCCGAAGTCGGTCCAGCCGCCCGGGTGGTCCCGGACGGTCCGGGCGACGAGCGAGAGCGCGGCGGCGGGATCCTCCCGCGCGTAGGACGGGAGCGTCGTCGGGCTCCGGCCGAACGCGGAAGCGACCTGGCGATGGCCCGCGCGGATCCGCCGCCGCTGGCGGACGTGCTCGCCGATCCGGCTCGGGATCGCCACCCGCACCCGGGCCGCCGGGGCGTACCCGATCTCCCCGCCGACCGCGGTGAGCCATGCCCCGAAGTAGGCCCCGTCGTTGACGATCCCGGCCGGGATCCCGCGCAGCTCGGGGAGGCTCACGAGGAGGAGCTCGTCCGAGACGTGGTTCCCGACCCCCCGGTCGATCAGCTCGCGGTGGAGCTCGTGGTGGAGCTCCCACTGCAGCCGCATGAGCCGGACGGTGGTGTCGTCGCCCGGCGCGGCGACGACGGGGCGGCCCATCACCGCGAACGGCCGGCGGCGCCCCTCGGCCGCCCGGAGGAGCGCGGCGACCGAGCCCGGCTCCGCGGTCGCGTCCGCGTTCAGGAGCACGAGCCCGCTCCCCTCGGCCCGGCGGAAGATGGCGTCGAGGGCCCGGGACTTCCCGCCCCGGTCGGGCTCCACCACGAGGCGGACGAGCGGGTGGGTGCGTTCGATCGCTTCCACCCGTGCGACGGTCTGGTCGGTGCAGCCGCTCGCCACGACCCAGAGGTGGGTCCACTCCGTTCCGTCAGGGAGCGCTTGGGTGAGCAGGGAACGGATCGCCCGTTCGACCGTCCGCTCCTCGTTGTGGGCGACGATTCCGCCCGCCGAGAGCCGGAGCGGGGGGGCGCGCGGCGCCCCCTGGTCGGAGGGCGCTCCCTCGCCCAGGGAGAGGCCCTGCGCCCGTACCGGGTTCACCCACGGTCCGTTCGACGTCGGGCTACCTCCCGGGCGGTGGTCCGGTCGAGGGCGCAGGGGTGGGCGGCGGGCTGGTGGGCGGCGGGGCGGCCATCGTCGAGCTCGCCGGGGTCTTCGGCGGGGACCGGCGCCGCAGGAGGAGAGCGACCGCGGCGAGGACGACGATCACGATCACGATCGCCGCGATGTCGATCGTGGTCACGGACATCCCGCCCGAGGAGCTGGTGGTGCCCGAGACGAGCGTCCCGTGCATGCCCGCCTCGAAGTGGCCCGACACGATGCAGACGAACTCGTAGGTCCCGACCGGCGGCGCGGTGAAGTTCGCGTAGAAGACCGCGCCGGGGGTGGACCCCAGCGAGAGGTTCACGATCGGCGGATGGGCGGTGAAGTAGGCGAGGAGCTGGGCGTGGGTCGACGACGTGGGGATGGTGTAGTCCGCCTCGGGGGAGAGCAGGAAGGTGTGGAGGAAGTCGGCCTCCTGGGTGACGGCGAGCCGCACCAGCGCGCCCGGCGTGACCGTGACCGAGTCGGGGGTGAAGGCGAACGAGCTCGTGGCGCTGATGTTGACGTAGTCCACGACCCCGGTCGCCGCGCTGCTGGCGGCGGGCCGGGGCGGGGGTGCAAGCGCCAGGGCGCCGGTGCTCGAGAGTAGCACCACCACGAGGATCCCCGCCGCGAGCCCGCGGGCCATCCTGGGCCAGGTCCCCCCGTGCGATCGGCTTCGGCCGGGGGCGGCGTGCCGCTCGTTCGTCCTCATGGCCACCGCCGGGAAGGGACTCCCGAAGCAGGGGGCTCTGGAAGTCCGCACGGCGAGGGGAGGGGCGTGCCCCTCCCACGGGCCGCTCCCGCCCCGTGGGGGCGATGGGCGCCCGGAGGGCCGCGTTCGGCCAACGACATGCCCCCCCAACTCGAAGGTGGCAGATGTACTCGTGGGTCTCTCTTGCCATGCGGGCCGGCCTCGCGTGGACGCGGCACGGCGCCCTCTTCCCTAGCGGACCGGCGGTTCTGCTTCCTTCCGTTCCGCGCCGGAGCCCTTCGGCACGGTCGGCCCGGAGGTGTGGGGCTCGAGGTTGTGGAGCGCGAGCGCCTGGGGCGAGCCGAAATGGGCGCCGCAGACCATGCAGAGGAACCCTCGCTCGGGCTCGAGCGGTTCCCGCGACTCGACGCCCCGGTCGGACCCGGGGACCTTGGCGTGAGCGTGCGAGTGCTGGATGAGCTCCTCGCGCGACGCGAACGAGGCGTCGCACTCCGAACATTGCTCCGACATCTTCGCCTCGGCTCGGAGGCCCGGGACCGAGGATATCGTGCAGGTTCCGCGGAGGATACGGGGTGACTTCGCCCGGCCGGGGCGTTCGGCCGGAAAGACCTATACCCCCCCGCGCTCCGCCCCCCGCCGCCGCCGATGCCGCTGCCGATCCCGCTGCCGGACTTCTCCGCTCTCTGGGGGGCGCGCGCGCCCGAGACCCTGCTCGGGCTCCTCGCCTGCGCGGGCTGGATCGCCTCGGAGTACGCCGGCCGCCGTCGCACCTGGATGCAGGGCGCGGCGCGCCGCCGGAGCTCCGCGCTGGACCGGGGCACCTATCCCATCATCGCGATCGCGCTCACCCTGAGCGTCGCGACCGACGGGGTCCTCTTCGTCCTCGGGGTGGGCCCGGAGCTCCCGATCGCCGTGAGCCTGGCCGGGCTCGCGTTGATGGGGCTCGGCTTCGGGGTGCGGTACTGGGCGATGGACACCCTCGGCCGGTTCTTCACGAACCCGATCACCATCCGCTCCGACCACGTCATCGTCCGCGGGGGCCCCTACCGGTGGGTCCGGCACCCCAGCTACTCCGGCGGCCTGCTCATCGCGATCGGGCTTCCCCTGGTCCTCGGCCTGCCGGCCGGGTTCCTCTTCGCCGTCCTCGTCTGCGGCTTCGCCTACGTCTACCGCATCAGCATCGAGGAGGAGGCGCTGCTCACCCGCTTCGGGTCGGGGTACGCCGAGTACCAGCGGGAGACCTCCCGGCTCGTGCCCCGGATCTTCTAGTTCCCTTCCGCCGGCCCGGCCCACGACCACATCTCCGGGGCGGAGACGTGCACCTCCGGGGATCCCTCGCCCCGGAGGAGCGGGGAGTCGAGGACCGCGGTCTTCCCCGTCGGCCGACGGGCCGGGCGCCTTACTCGGTCCATATATGCGACCCATCGGTCGGGCCGGCATGAACTCCTCCACGTCCGTATCGGAAAACGGGCCCGTACTCCAGGTGGGAGCGACGGGGCATCTCGGCGGCCTGGTCCTGGACGAGCTGCTCGCGCGCGGCAAGAAGGTGCGGGCGCTGGTGCGCCCCGGCAGCGACGTGTCGAAGCTCCCCCCGGCGGTCGAGGTGGTCCGGGGCGACCTGCTCGAACCCGCCTCGCTCCAGCGGGCCGCCGCCGGCGTTTCGGCCATCGTCACCACGGCCATCGGGTACTCGCAGCGCAAGGAGGGGGATTCGCTCCGTACGGACCAGGAGGGCAACCGGAACCTCGTCGACGCCGCGCACGAGGCCCGGGTCCCCCGGTTCGTCCTGCTCAGCATCCTGGCGTGCGACCAGGCCTCCGAGGTGCCGCACTTCTGGGCGAAGAAGGAGACCGAGGACTACCTCGAGAAGCAGCGCGTCCCGTTCGTGTCGCTGCGGCCCGGGGCGTTCCTCGACGCTCCCCCGGGGGGCTACGGGCAGATGATCCGCCAGGGCCTCGAACGGGGCCAGGTCGCCGCCATGACCCCCCACGGGATCCGGATCACCTACATCGCGCCGAACGAGGTGGCGCACGCCCTCGCCCGGGCGGTCGATGAGCCCCGGGCGCTGGGCCAGAAGATCGATCTCGGGTCCGACCGGCCGCTCTCCGGCCCCGAGTACGCGGAGCTGCTCGGGAAGCTCCTGGGGCGCCCGATGCAGGCCGCCCCGATGCAGGGAGGGGGCCGGGCGCTCAGTGAGGACATGATGGCGATGTTCCGGTTCTTCCAGACCGGGAAGTACGTGGCGGATACCCGTCGCCAGGCCGAGCTCTTCGGACCGGTCCCGAAGGTCGAGGACGCCGCGCGGCGGATGCTCGCCGGGCTGGGCCTTCTTCCGAAGGCGTAGGACCCCGCGCACCGGGGTCCCGCCGGCCCGAACGTCGCCTCCGGCTTCGCCGCGCTGCCCCGTGTGGGGGACCGTGGGGGGCTCGCCCCGCGCGCGCCGGGCGAGCTCGCCGGGGGC
>DAHUZZ010000032.1:0-9359 GCA_027314915.1 Thermoplasmata archaeon
CGCCCGGCGCCCCGATGACGAATGACCGGAGCGCGCGGAGAGACCCGCATATCGGGGTTCAAATCCCCGTGCTCCCATACTAAAATGGGTTCAAGAACCCATCTCCGGGGGTCAAGAACGACCCCTGGAGTTCCGCGCTACGGGACCGGCTCAATCGCCAAGCCTTCATCATGGGAGGGAACTTCCCTCGCTCATAGATGCCCCCCGAGGAGGACCCGGGAACCCTTGGGCTCGTAACCCACTCGAGATCACTCTCTCTCGCATTCCTCGTTGACGGCGACAACGCGACGGCCGGTCTGGTCGGCGAGATGTTGGCGGAGGCAGCCAAGTACGGCTCCGTCGATATTCGGAGGGTCTACGGTGACTGGGCCTCTGGGAAGCTCGGCTCATGGCGGACCGTCGTTCAGGAGCACGCGCTAGTCCCGGTCCAGCAGTTCGTCGCGGTCTCGGGCAAGAACTCGACGGACAGCGCGCTCATCATCGACGCGATGGACATCCTCCACGGCGGGCGGGTCCGAGGCTTCTGCATCGCCTCATCAGACTCGGATTTCACTCGGCTGGCTACCCGACTCAGGGAAGGGGGAATGTTCGTGCTCGGTATCGGACGTGGCCAGACCCCTGCGGCCTTCCGTAACGCCTGCAACGTCTTCGTTGCAACGGAGAACTTGGTCACGTCCGTGTCGGGGGTCTTCCACCCTACAAGCGGGCCGGTAGAAACACGAGTACAGCTCGAGATTGGGGCGACTCGACGACCCGCGACGGAGGCGTTCGAGCTGATCGACCGTGCGTTCAACTCCGTGGTCGGTGAAGACGGCTCGTGTCACCTCGCCGAACTCGGGAACGCGCTCTTGAAGCTCGATCCTGCCTTCGACCCCAGGACGTACGGCAAGAGTAAGCTCGGAGACCTGCTCGAAGCTATTCCAGGGAAATACGAGCTTACGCGACCGCCGCCGAAGACATCCGGGCCCGTGCTCGTCAGGCGGAAGGCAACCGGTAAGCGGTAGGTCTTCGTCTCGGTAGCGTCTCCGAGCGGATTCGCGTGCTGTTACAGTTGTTACTGCTCTTTGACCGGTAATGCTTATATCTAGTCGGTGCTTGCCCTGTGCATGACCCGGCGAAAGGGGTTGGCTCTCCACTCGCGCGCAGGTCGACGGCCGGCGAAGCGGCCCATTCTGGCGCGGGAGGAACGGAGACGACTCGCCTATCGATGGCTTCGTCGAGGCATCTCCAAGGCCGAGGTCGCTCGGCGGTTGGGGGTCGCTTGGGTGACGGTGGCCCAGTGGGAGAAGCGACGGCTCGCCGAGGGCCCCAACTCCTGGCGCGAGCACAAGCACCCCGGGCCGGCACGACGACTCACCGCCGAACAGCGGAAGCGACTCCGGAAGCTCCTCCTCGAAGGGGCCCGCGCTCACGGCTACGAGACGGACCTCTGGACGCTGAAGCGGATGGCCGAACTCATCCAGAACGAGTTCGGGGTGCAGTATACCGAGTCGGGGGCGTGGCGCCTGCTGCGGGACATGGGGTTCTCGGCGCAGGTCCCGCTGCCGCGGGCGCTGGAGCCGGACCAGAGGTACATCCGCCAGTGGGTGCGAGAGGAGGGGCCGAAGATCCAGACGAGAGCTCGTCGGACGGGAGCGACCATCCTCTTTCTGGACGAGAGTTGTCAGCAATCGTTCTCGAACGTGCGACGGACCTGGGCGCCCGCGGGGTCGCGCCCGGAGATGCGCGATCGTCAGGGGAACCGTCTCAAGCTGAACCTGATCTCGGCGGTGACCCCGGACGGGGCGCTGTTCTTCGACCTCCACGAGGAGAGCATCGACGGGATGCGGGTGCTCTGGTTCCTGGAGCAACTGCTGGAGGAGGTCGTGGGTCGGCTGATGGTGATCTAGGACAACGGGCGGATCCACCGGTCGGTGGAGGTGAAAACGTTCCTGTGGGAGCATCGGAAGCGACTGGAGACGCGGAGGTTCCCGCCCTACGCACCGGAGTTGGACCCCGACGAACACGTGTGGACGGTTCTCAAGCACCAACGGTTGGCGAACTGGTGCCCGAAGACGGAGGAAGAGATTCGTGCCGGAGAAGAACGGGAGCTACGATCGATGCCGGCGCGCCCCGAGCTGGTCGCCTCCTTCATCCGGCACTCGGAGTTGCCGCTCCCTGCGCTCCCGTAAGCGTCGAGGTCAACCGGAACCTCTCAACGCAAAGGGCAATATTGACCAACGACCGCTCCCGCAAGCCCGGGAAGCTGCTGACCCCGTATGCCCGTCGTGCGCTCATCGAGAACAACCTCGGCGAGCAGGCGCACTTCCTCCACGTCGATGCGCTGTCGAGTTCGGTTCGAATCAAGGTCGACCTGGACGTGGTGCTGAGCGTGGTGGCGAGCGGAGCGTATCGATGGTTGGCCCGACAGCTCCGGGGGTTCGAGAGCGCCACGACCGCCACGCTCTGGTCGCAACTTCTCGACCGACGAGGGATCGTCGAGTTGACGATGGACGAACTGATCATGAGGGTGCGGCGATTCAGCCGCGCACCCGTGCTGCTGGAGTCGAGGGTCGGTCGGAACCCCACTCCGGTCTCGTGGTTGGGTGGACGGCGGGTCCGTCTGGAGATCGCGCGCGGTGAACCTCAGCTGCGGCCCTAAATGTTATCCAAGGTCCGTCTGTGAAAAGGCAGGCTAGGGCGGAGCGCCGGGCCGCGCGAGCTCGCGGTACAGTTTCAGGTGCTGCCCGGCGACCACCTTCCAATCCCGGCGGGCCGCCTCGGCGCGGCCCTCCGAGGCGAGCCGCGCGAGCGCCTCGGGGTCCTGGAGGTACCGCCGCATCGTCGCCGCGAGCGCCTCGGGGTTGCCCGGCGGGAACCGTGCCCGCGGGTCGGGGACCACGGTCGCGAACTGGGGGAGATCAGAGGCAATCGTCGCCCGGCCGTGGGCCTGCGCCAGCGCGAGGATGCCGCTGCTTGCCAGCGGCACGAGGTGGCCCACCACCACGAGGTCGGTGGCGCCGAAGTAGTCGGGGAGCGACTCCTCGGGTACTCGGCCCGGGAACCGGACCCGGTCGCGCAGCTCCGGCGGGACCCGCTCCCGGAGCGCCTGCAGGTACGCCGCGCCCGACTCCGCCGAGCGCGCGGGGGCGCCGCCTGCAAGGAGGAGGAGGAGCTTCGGGTCCTCCCGGGCCAGGGCGACGAAGGCGTCGATGATTGTCTCGAGCCCCTTGTACCGCGCGAGGTAGCCGAGGGAGAGGATGACCCGGGCTTCCCCGTCAATCCCGAGCCGCCGACGGGCGAGGACCCGGTCGGAGACGGGAAGGTCCGCGTGGACCCCGTGGGGGATCGTCCGGACCCGGATCCCGTCCAACCCGTACCGGTCGACGAGGACCGCGCGGAAGTGGTCGTCGTGCACGATTACCTGGTCGGAGAGCCGGCCGATCCAGCGGGTGACCAGCCGGAGCCCCGCGCGGGTCATCCGGCCCGCCCCCGGCTCGATCCGGGAAAGCTCCTCCGTCGGCACCACGCCGTGGATGGTCGTCACCACGGGGCGGCCGCACAGCCGCAGGAAGAGCAGGAGGAGCGGGAACTCCATCGCGGTCGCCGGCCCGCCGAACTCCGTGAACTCGTGGTGGACGTGCAGCACGTCGAATCCGCCGTCCCGCGTTGCCCGGAGGTTCTCGAAGGGGTACCGCGGGTCCCGGTCCCACACCGGCCGCCGGTTCGCCCCGAGGGCGAAGGGCGATTCCGGCCCGCCGCGGTCCGACTGGATCTCCACCTCGGCGCCGGCCCCTTCCAGGGCGCTCGTGAGGTAGCTCACGTAGCTCGCGATGCCTCCGCCGGTCCCGGACATCGCTGCGATGGTGCGGAGGCGGATACGGCGGCGCTCCTCCGGCGGTTCGGTGGGATTCATACGGCGGAGGAGGGCTCCTCGCGGCATGGATAAGCGGTGCGGCAAAAGAACCCGACGCCGGGGTCGTCGCGCCGTCGGGCCGGAGCTGCGGCACACCGCCGGGCCGCCAAAAGCAAACGTAATTACCCACTCACGACCCCTCCACGTTCCCGATGACCGCCGGAGCGCGCCCCGGGACCCATCCACCGCTCCGCCGTGCCCTGCCGCCCTTGCGACCCGCGGGACGGCGAGGTCGGGACCGGACCCGATGAGTGGACCGACCTCCGGCGGCCCGAAGGACGGCGGGGTGCGCCGGCTCGTCGGCCAGGTCGCGGGGTACTTCCGCTCCCCCGCCAGGATCCGCCGGATACTCATCGCGATCCTCGTGAGCCTCCCGTTCACGATGCTCCTCTACGGCGAGTCCGGGGGGACGCTGCTCTACCGGATCGACTTCCCCGGCGTCTACCGCCCGGGTGGCTTCTTCCTCTCCCCCTCCTCGAACTACCTCATCCCGTCCTTCACGAGCGCCATCACCCTCGGCAACGTCTACGCCGCGCAGTACCTGGCGCTCTTCCTCGACGCTTTCTTCTGCGCCTACGGGGCGCAGCTGTTCGTCCGGGAGCTCTTCCGCAACACCTTCGACGAGAGCCAGTTCCTCGGGGTGCAGGCGCTCGCGGCCGGGCTCTACCTCTTCAATCCGTTCAACGTGACCTGGGGGTATTACTCGCTCACCCTCGACGTGTTCCTGAACAACGCCGCCTTCTTCGTCGTCATGACGATGATGGTCCGGCTGGCCCGCAACCTGCTCGCCGGGCGGACCCTCGACCGTTGGGACGCGCTCCTCTTCGGCATCGCGCTCGGGCTCTCGGCGCCCACCTCGTTTCCCGACCTCGCCCGGACGCTCTTCATCGAGGCGATGGCGCTCCTCCTTCTCGCCGTCCTTGGCGCCATATGGGTCTTCTCCTCCCGGACCGACCGGGCGGTCGCCCTCGCGAACCTCCGTCGGTTCGCGCTCTTCACCGTGCCGGTGGCGGCGCTCCTTCTCGCCTACCCCTTCTACCAGTTCCTCACAGACTGGCTCTTCCAGCCGACTGCCGTGAGCATCGTGGCCGCGAAGGACCTCATCCTGTTTCGGCCGAACAGCTTCAACACCCTCGGCAACGTCTTGCGGCTCCTCGGCCGCTCGAACTTCGTGAATTTTCCTTACTACCGCTTCTACGTCGCGGACCCGTGGGTCATCCTCGGCTCCTGGCTCTGGCCGCTCCTCGCGCTGTTCGTGCCACTGCTCCTCTCGCTGCGGGCGAGCTCGAGGGATCGGCTCTGGATCTGGCTCGCCATCGCCGCCTGCGTACCGTGCATCGTCTGGGCGACCGGCGCTCAACCGCCGTTCGGCCCGGTGAACACGGCGCTGCAGTCGGCGCTCCCGTTCGGCCGGGAGTTCATGCCCTCCTTCTTCGCGGTGCAACTGGTGCTCACCAAGCTCTACGTCGCTTTGATCGCCTTCTCCCTCGGCGCGATCTACCTCCTACTCGCCCAGGGTCTCGGTACCGCGCTCGGCGCCTCCTCCGTGCCCTCCCCGACCTCGCTTCCCACACCGGGCGCCTCCGCGGGGCGCCCGTGGCTTCGGAGGGGGTCCCCTCGAAGCCCGGCGCACCGCGTGATGGCGGTCGGGACCGTCGCGGTGCTCGTCGGGCTCCTCCTCGTGGCGAGCCTCCCGATCTTCAATGGCGGGCTCTTCGAGCTGCCGCACCAGCGGACCGCGGGCTTTCGAATCCCAAACGATTACTTCACCGCCCGCGCCGCCCTGAACACGGCCCGCGGCAACGCCATCCTGCTGCCGGCGCTACATCTCTACGTCGGCACCACCTGGGGGTACGTTGGGGTCACCGGCTTCTTCACCCAGTTCAATTATCCCTCCCAGGTGGTCTGTCCCGCCTACTACGGACCGTACAAATTCCTCCTGCCCGCAACCCGCGAGGACTACGCGCGGGCCACGGAGCCGATAGGGCCGGGGCCAAACGTGGTGCCGGTGAACCTGAGCTCGAACGGCACCTTCCGCACCGGCGCTCGGGCCGACATCGAGGTGGTTCCCTTCGGCGCCTCGCTCAACCTCTCCGGCTTCCAGTGGCTCCAGGTCACGATCCCGACCAGCAACCCCGGGCTCTGGAGCGAACTGCTCGCGAACGACTCGGTGCAGTTCGGCCTGAGGTCGAGCCGGCAGTCGATCGGCTGGTACCAGCCTGAGAACGCGGCCGTCACGCAGGTGAAGGCGATCTCGAACGGGTCGATTAACGTCTCTCTGCTACTCGGCGGGCCCTCTCACGGAACGGTGGACCCGGCCCAGGTTCGCGCTCTCCTCCTAGACTTCACCAGGCCGGAGTACCCGTCGCTCCTCGGGCTCAGCCGCGCGACCCTGGCCGGGGTCCCCGGCTCCGTCGTGTACCCCGGCTGGGTGAGCTTCGTCGAGGCGCGCTACCACGCGCATTATATCCTCCTGGACCGCACCATCATGCACGGCACCGGCGAGCCGGTCGCCTACGCGGAAGAGTCGGTGGCGACCTTGCAATCGGAGGGGCTCGCCCGGCCGGTCGTCGTGACCGGCGACGTCGAGCTCTGGGAGCTCGCGTGAGCGCCCCCGCCGGGGCGCCGAGGGCGTCCGGCGCGGGGAAAGGTCGACCGAACATCCTCGTCGTGATTCTGGACAGCGCCCGGTACGACGACTTCCCCGGCGGCGCGACCCCCATCCCCAAGATGCGGTTCACCTCGGCGCTCCTACCCGAGTCCCTGAGCTTCCCCTGTGCCGTCGCCCCCTCGCCGTGGACGATCCCCTCCCACGCGAGCCTCTTCACGGGCCTCTACCCGTGGGAGCACGGCGCCCACCTGAAGCGGCGCCTGAAGCTCGACCCCTCCTTCGAGACGCTCCCAGGGTGGCTCGGCGGGCAGGGGTACGCGAGCCTTACCGCCTCCTCGAACGGCTTCATCAGCCCCGACTTCGGCCTTGTGAACGGCTTCACCTCGGCGGCGTGGGGCGACTGGTGGGAGCGATTCGTCCACCTGCCGAACCTTACGCGGCCGCCCAACGCCGTCAACCTCACCCCCACCCTCGACGTGCCCCGGGGGCGGCTCTGGAAGCTGCTCGAGGAGCCGGCGAAGTACACGAACCGGCGCCCGATCCTGCTCGACGGGATCAACCGGTTCGTCGACCGGTTCATCGGGCGAGAAGGGGGCAGCTACTCACCGTTCATCTCCTCCTGGATCGAGCCGACGGTCGGCCGGTGGCTCGCGGCGCAGCCGGCGGAGCGCCCGGTCTTCTGCTTCGTGAACTACTACGAGGCACACGAACCCTACATCATCGACCCCGCCGAGCTGGACGGCGGCATGAGCCGCCGGGCGCTGGCGCGGCTCAGGATGGACCGGACGAGCTACCTCGCCGGCCGGTGGAAGCCCACCGGCGAGGAGTGCCGCGAGCTGCGGCGGCTGTACCGGGGCGTCGTCGGGGCGCTCGACGAGCGGATCCGGAGGCTCGTGGGGCTCTTCCAAGAGTCCGAGCGGTGGGAGAACACGATCTTCGTCCTCGCGAGCGACCACGGCCAAGCGTTCGGCGAGCGGGGCTTCATCTTCCATGGCGTCCGGCTGTACGAGCCGGTGATCCGGATCCCGCTGTGGATCCGCTTCCCCGACGGCCGATTCGCGGGCCGGAAGGGGCGGGGCTGGGCAAGCCTGATCGACCTCGCCCCGACGCTGCTCCGCGAGGCCGGCGCACCGGTGCCGTCGTTCCCCTCCGCCGTGCCGCTCGACCAGCTCGTGGAGGAGGACCGGCCGGAGCCGGTCTTTTCGATGTCCGACGGGACCCCCGCGAAGCGCACCCTCGCGAAGATGGTGCCTCCGAGCGTCTGGCAGGCGTGGGATAGGCCGTTCCTCGCCGCGTACGACGGGACGACCAAGGCGGTGCTCGACGTGGAGACCGACGGGATCGAGGCCTACGACCTCGCCAACGACCCCTGGGAGGAGCACGACATTTCCGCGAGCGACCCGCCCGGTCTGGGGATGCTCTCCGAGCGGCTGCGGTGGCGGCGCGGCGACGCCTTCTCCGGCACCGAGGCGGCCCGGGCCCCCGAGCTCGACGAGCGGCTCAAGTCCTGGGGCTACGAGTAGCGCCGGTCGCCCACGGCGGGGAGCCCGAACCCGGACCCGGTCGGGAGAGGCGCGCGACCTCCCCGGGGCACCCCCTCCGACCAGAGTGCCTCGAACCGGGCCACCTGTTGGCGGAGGAGGATCTCCTCCGCCATGAGGATCCCGGGCTCCCCGAGGCGCCGGCCGAGGCAGTAGACGGAGAGGCGGACCGCGGCCGCGCTGTCCACGAGGAACAGTTGGCCGAACTGTGGCGTGAGGTGCCGGACCTCAACCGCGGCCGGGTCCAACGCCGGGTCGGAGCGCAGCGTCGCTAGGAAACGGTGATCGGCCGGGGAGCCTTCGAGGAGGAGCTGGAGGCGCACTCCGCTGCCGGCGAGCGCCTGCAGCGTGCGGAGCAGCGCGCCGCGCTGGGAGGCAGGGAGGGCGGCGGGCCTGAGCAGCGCGCGGAGTGACCGTCGCGCTTGCCCGAGCTGCGTGAGGACGTTGTACGGCGAATCCTTCGCCCAGCTTGTGAGCTCGAGCCGGGGCGACGGCCCGTCGTTCATCGGCCGCGGCGGGGGTGCGCTCCCGAACTCCTCGTCCATACGGCGGCTGAGCCAGAGCCTCAGTTCCGCCTCCTCGAGCAGGAAGCCGTGCATGCGGCGGAAGAGGACCGCCACCGGCACCGCGCGGTACCGCTGCGGCCGCCCGCCGTCGCCGGTGACGAGCCCCCGGTCGAGGAGCCGGAGCAGGACGCGGTAGATCGTGGCCCGGTGGAGCGAGCTGTCGAGCCGCGCTGACTGGGCCGGCACGGCGACCGGACTCTGCAGGCCTAGGTAGAGCACAGCCTCGCTCGCGGAGAGACCGAGCGAGCGGAGCGCCCGGAGCGCGCTCGACGTCCGCGGCGGGCGGTTCAGGGTCCTTGACGGCGGACCCTCGAGCACCGCGGGGGCGGGAGCCGGCACCGCCAGCACGAGCGCGCGGCGGGTGACCGGCGCCGGGGCCTCGACCGGCATCGCGGCCGCGAGCCCGTGCCGCGCGAGGGATCGAACCCCGCCGGAGCGCGGAACCCGGTGCATGTTAGGCGACACGTATCTACAAGTATAAAGAGGGATGCGCGGAGGAGGGCTAGATCGAGGGGACTGGGGGTCCCGGGCGCCGGCGATTCTCACGCGGAGGTCGCGGGAAGGCCCGAGATGGGCCGGCCCTGCACGTGCGCCGGGATCGGCTCCCCGAGCAGGGCGAGTAGCGTCGGGGTCACGTCCAGGATCGACTGCTCCTCGAGGCGAGTGGCCGAGTCGAACGCCGGGTCGTGGAGCAGGAAGACGCCGTGGAAGGAGTGCACGGCGTCGTCCGGCCCCGTGTCGTTCTC
>DAHUZZ010000032.1:9369-9610 GCA_027314915.1 Thermoplasmata archaeon
GCCCCAGCGTGCCCGCGGAGCGCCACTTGAGCTCGTCAAAGTACAGCATGAGGTCCGGCGGGTCGCCCCGGTTCTGCCGGTAGAGCTTCCGGGGCTCGAGGATCCGGACCGGCATCGGGCTGCCGTCCGGCCGGGTCAGCCCCTTAAGGTCCTCCGCGAGCCGTGCCTTGAGCGGGGCGATCTCGCCGGCGCCGACGCTCCCCTCCGGGTCGCGGCCGCGGAGGTTGAAGTTGATCCGGGC
>DAHUZZ010000033.1 GCA_027314915.1 Thermoplasmata archaeon
GGCCGACCCCACCAGTTGAGGATAAAAGGGAAGGAAATGGTTAGGCGCACCCCCACCCGCTTTCACGGGAGGGGTTGGGCTCTCGAGGTGAACCCGTTGTTTCCTCTAGGGCGCCTTCGAAGGCCCAGCCCCTAGGTGGCCGGGCAGCGTGGTGCCGAAGTACCAGAACGCGGCGATCCCGGCCAGGGTGGCGAAGACCGGGAAGAGCAGCACGAGGAGCTGCGCCCAGTACGGGAACCGGAACGCCGCGCCCTCCGCCGCGTTGCTGGTAGGGGTCGTGGTGGGGGTGGGGGAGCCCGTGACGCCCGGGGCGATCGGTTGCGCACCCCGGGTGCCGAGGCCCCGCGTCGGGAGGCTCACGGTCCGTCCCAGGCTCGCGAACGCGACCCGGCCCGCCTCCTGGGCGCCCAGGTAGTAGTCGACCACCACGGTCGTCGGGTAGGCGAAGAGGCCGGCCGCTCCGAAGCCCATGTAGAGCAGCAGGGTGTCGAACGGATCCTTGGTGAACGCCGGGGACGCGGTGTACCCGGTGTACCCGTAGAAGATCGTCACCGCGCCCGCCAGGAAGGCGAGCAGGCCCACGTACTGCGTCCGCAGCGAGAACTGCGCCGAGACGGCGTAGGCCACGAGGACGACGCCCAGGAGGAGCATCGGGTCGAAGAAGAAGATGTTGTAGCCGGCCATCCCGGCGGGGAACGGCCACGCCATCTCGCCCCAGAGGGCGAGGAAGAGCATGGCGCCTCCGAGGGCGCCGAGCGGGACCGCGGCCCCCTTGAGGACGCGGCGGACCCCGGCGGGGTCGTCCTTGCGGATCGCCCACCAGATGAGGACCCCGGAGTAGGCGAAGAGGGCCGCCACAAAGGCGAGGAGGACCTCCACGAGCGCGAGGTCGTCGATGAACGTCATGCTCGAGCCCCCCCAGCCTTTCCGTGGGGCCTTCTCCCACGCAACGTCTGGCCCATGGCATGCTCTGTCGACGCGACCTCTACGACGGTCATCGTGGTCACCTGCTCCGCAATTCGGCCGGGGAGTATTTCGGCGGTCCATGAAGCCGGATTGACGGCGATTCGCTCAAGGCCAATTGACGAGCGGGTTATGCGCACCGGTCCCCACGAACGGGGGTCATGCCGGGACGCGAGGTCCTCATCGTCGCGGAGACCCCGGGCCTCGCCCGCGCGATCGGGGAGCTGCTCGGATCCGACCACCTCGGCTGCCGGTACGTCCGGGGGCTCCCGGAGCTCACGGCCGAGACCCCGGGGACCCCGGGCGCTCCGGCCCTGATCATCGCCGCATCGGACGCGCCGGACTCGCCCACCGCCCGCGCGTGGATCCGGGGGGAGCTTCCGGATACGGAGCTCATCGTCGTCGGAACGCGCGATCCGACGATCGGGTCGGCGCCCGGGATCCATCTCCTTCGGTTGCCCCTTCCCCCGAAGCTCTTCCTCCGCTTCGTGCGCGCGCTCACGCAGGCCCCACCCGAGCCGACATGGGTCCCGGTCCCCGGCGCGCGGACGCCGGGGGAGTCCCGCGATCCCGACCCCTCGGGGGCTCCGACCCGGCCGGGGCCACGGGGGCCCCGAGACACCGTTCGATCCCCGCCGGGGGGCGGAGCTCCGCACTCCTGTTCGCCGGGAGCGCCGGCTCCCGGCGGATGACGAAGTCGAGCGCGACGATCTCCTGCGGCAGGTACTGTCCCTCGTTCCGGGGAGGGTACTCCGCACGCTCTCCCATGTCCGAACCCGCCGAGCTGGTCGGTCGCTCCTTCGATACCTCGCGCCCGCGCGGGACCCCCCGCTCGCGGCCAGCGCCGCCCGCGGGCGCGCGGTCGGGCCCGTATCTTCGGCCCCGGTTCGGGGCATGCGCCAAACGGTTCGGTGCTTGCGCCAAAACGGCGACTACCCCTCGCGGCCTCGACCCGCTTGAGGCAGCGATGGCGGCGAAGATGAGCGAGACCGGGCCGGCGTGGCGGGATCTGCAGGGAGTGGAGCTCGGCGGGGCCCGCGACTCGTTCGACGCGGAGCCGATCGCCGCCGCACCCTCGATCGCGGAGACGGAGGAGATCCCGCCCGTCACCAAGTGGAGCTGGTCCTGCCGTCACCTCGCTCGGGATGGGCTCAAGCTCTCGGCCGATCGGGAGCCGGGGCGAGAACCCCGGGTCGGCGACCTCGCCCTGGTCCGTATCGAGCGGCTCGGGTATCACACCTCGGTCGTGAGCGCGGACCACCGGAAGCTCCGGATCTATCCGGGGGATCTCGTGGTGACCGTCTTCGGCCACCGGTACGCCACCGATGCCTACGAGGCGGAGGTGCGCGGGCTCGAGGGCCTGGGGCTGCTGACCGCCGGGGGCATGGTCGGGACCGTGCTCTCGCGTCACCGCGACATGGCCGCCCCGACCTCGGTGACCTTCCTGGGGTACCTCGTCGGCCGGGGGGGTCAGCGGGTCAACCTCAAGGAGCTCGGGCTCCGGGCGAGCGCCGTCCCTCCGGCCCCCGCGAACGTCGTGGTCGTCGTCGGTACCGGGATGAACGCGGGGAAGACGACCGTCGTCTCGCAGCTCGTCCATGCCCTGGTTCGCGCGGGGCTCCGGGTCGCGGCCGGCAAGCTCACGGGAAGCGTCTCGAACCGTGACCAGGAGGAGATGCGGGCCGCCTCGGCGATCCGGGTCCTGGACTTCAGCGACTACGGCTTTCCCTCGACCTACCTGGCCTCCCCGGAGGAGCTCACCGAACTGCGGCGCACGATGCTCGCGGACCTGGCCCAGGACCGTCCCGATGTGATCGTGCTCGAGATCGCCGACGGGGTCCTCCAGCGGGAGACGGCGCTCCTGCTCGAGGACCCCGCGTTCCGGCAGCAGATCCGGGGCGTGGTGCTCGCGGCCGATGGAGCCCTCTCGGGGCTGTACGCCGTCGATCGGCTTCGCTCGGCGCGCCACCACATCCTGGCCGTCTCCGGGGCGCTCACCTCCTCCCCCCTCTACGTCCGGGAGTTCCGGGCGAACTGCCCGATCCCGGTCGCCTCGTCCACCGGGGACGGGGAGGAGATCGCCCGGGCGGTGCTCCCCCACCTCGGCGATCCGGCCGGAGCCGACGACCGGGCGGAACTTCGGGCCCCCGCGCCTTCGGCCGGCGCCCCGATCGCAATCTGAGCCGGGGTCCGAGACCGATGCCGGCATCGCTCCCGCCGTCCCCGACCGCGGGGAGGCCCCTCTCGCCCTTGAGGTTCGTGCTGGGGTACCTGCGGCAGTACCGGGCCGCCCTCCTCGCCGCGATCGTCTGGTCGTTCGCCTTCGTCCTGATCCCGATGCAGGTCCCGTTCCTGACCGGTGCGCTCGTGAACGGGATCACCGGGCAGGGCGGGGTCTTCCTCGGCCTCTACACCGTGCACGCCCCCGGCGAGGTCGTGGTCCTCGCGGTCCTGGGGCTCGTCCTGGCGGCGGTCGGCATCGGGGTGACGGCCTACCTGAGCACGGCGGCCACCGCGGAGCTGAGCCGGACCTCGGTGGCGGGGCTGCGCAAGGACCTCATCCGCAAGCTCGACCGGGCGTCGATGGACGTGCACGGCCGGTTCGGCTCGGGCGAGCTCCTGAGCCGCATCATCGTCGACACCCAGTCGATCCGCGACTTCATCGAGACGGTCTTCTTCA
The DNA here is from genome assembly GCA_027314915.1 of Thermoplasmata archaeon. Lineage (GTDB taxonomy): Archaea > Thermoplasmatota > Thermoplasmata > Lutacidiplasmatales > UBA184 > JAKIVR01. Next base: position 3,644 of record DAHUZZ010000033.1, read on the forward strand.
ATTCGCTGCAGAGCACGATCCGGGTCGCCTACCCGGTCGCGATGCTCGCGCTCCTCGACCCCATGATCGGGCTCGTCGCGGCGGCGATCCTCCCCGTCCAGTGGGTCCTGACCCGCGAGTTCCAGATGCGGCTGCGCGCGGCGACGCGGGTGGCCCGTACCACCCAGGGTCGGCTCACCGCCCGCGTGAAGGAGAACCTCGACGGCATCGAGAGCATCCAGACCTCGGCCGCCGAGGAGACCGCGATCGCCGGCCTGTCGCGGGAGGCGGACCGGCTCGCCGCCGACCAGGTGGGCGCACGGACCTACACCGGCCTCATCAGCGGGTCCACCTGGGGACTGGCCGGGCTCGGACTCGCGCTCACCTGGTGGCTCGGCGGCGAGCAGGTGCTCGCGGGCCAGCTCACGCTCGGCGGGCTCGTCGTCGTGACCGGTTTCGTCGCCCTGCTGTACGTCCCCATGCAGCGGTTCACCTCGATCGCGAACGTGTACCAGAAGGGGGTCGTGGCCCTCGAGCGGGTCCAGGAGGTGCTGAGCTCGCCGTCCGGCGTGACCGACCTCCCCGGGGCCCCGCCGCTCGCGGTCGGGCCCGGCCGGATCGAGGTCCGCGGGGTGACGTTCGGCTACGGAAGCCGTGCCGCGCTGCGGGGCGTCTCGATCGAGTTCGAGGCCGGGCGCGTGACGGCGATCGTCGGACGGAACGGCTCGGGCAAGAGCACGCTGCTCAAGCTCCTCGACCGGCTCGCCGACCCGCAGGAGGGCGCGGTGTTGATCGATGGGCAGGACCTTCGCTCGGTGCGGCTCGATTCCCTCCGCGGCCAGGTCGCGTTCGTTCCGCAGTCCCCCGCGATCTTCGCGGGGACGATCCGCGAGAACGTCCGCCTGGGAGCCCCGGCGGCGAGCGAGGCCGAGGTCGTCGAGGCGTGCCACCGCGCCGGCGCGCTCGAATTCATCGTCCGGATGCGGTCGGGGCTCGACACGCTCGTGGGAGCGGGGGGTACCGGGCTCTCGGGCGGCGAGGTCCAGCGGATCGCGATCGCCCGCGCCCTCGTCCGGCGGCCCCGGATCCTCCTCCTGGACGAGCCCAACTCGGCCCTCGATGGGGAAGCGGAAGGCGCGCTCGCGGGGGTGCTGCGCTCCCTGCGCGGCCGGGTCACCGTCGTCCTGGTCGGCCACCACCTCGAGGGGTTGTCGGGGGTGGTGGACCGCATCGTCCACATGGACGGAGGACGCGTGGTGGGGCCGGGGCGAGAGCCCTCGACCGGGCCGCTCCCGCACTTCGCGATCGCCGCTTCGGCCGGGCTCGAGGGGGCGCCGGCCTAGCCATGTCGGTCGGCGTCGTGCCGGACGTGCGGTCCCTCGGGCCCGGGCCCTCCATCGAGGCTTCGGAGGAGGTCATCGGGCGATCCCTCGAGGGTCGCCCCCTGCGCGTGCGGTTCGCCGGCCCGCGGTCGGCCCCCCTCCGGGTTCTCGTGATGGCGGGTCAGCACGGGGATGAACCGGGAGCGCGGCAGAGCGCCGCACGGTTCCTCGAGGGGTTCGTATCGGATCCGCCGGCGGAGCTACGCGACCGGGTCCGGATCGCCGTGCTCGAAGATGCGAACCCGGACGGGGCGGCGCGGGGCTCCCGGCGGAACGCCGAAGGTCGGGACCTGAACCGGGACCACCTCGAGCTCACGTCGTGCGAGACGCGCGCGGTCCACGCGTGGATCCGATCCTTCCGGCCGACCGCGGTCCTCGACGTCCACAACTATCCGTCCCGGCGCCGGCATCTCGTCGCCCGGGGGCGGATCCTCGACACCGACGTGCTGTTGGGCTTCCCGACCCACCCCGCGGCCCGGGCGCCGGGCCGTTGGACGAACATCCTGGACCGCGCGCGGGCCGACCTGGCCCAAGGCGGCTACACCCTCGGGCCGTACCTCCTCTTCCAGCGGAGCGGCCGCGTCCGGTTGAGCACCCTCCAGACGGTCGATGCCCGGAACGGCCTGGCGCTCCGCTACGGGATCCCGACGGTGCTCGTCGAGGGCCGCGCCCCCCGGCCGGGGGAGGGGGCCTCCGAGCGCGAGCGCCTGGTCGATGCCCAGGCCCTCGCGATCCGCGCCCTCGTGGGCTCCCACGTGGCCCACGCCGAGGAGTGGGAGGCCCCGCCGGGCGAGGGGGCCCCTCGCGTCGCCGTGCGAGCGCGTTGGACGGGAGGGGGCGCCCAGGTCGGTTCGTGGGTACGAGCCGCGGAGTCCGCCGCACCGGTGCTCGGGGAGGTGCCCGAAGCGCTGACCCGTGCCCAGGTGACGCAGTCGGTCCGGATCCCGGACGCCTATGCGGTTCCCCGCCGGTGGGTCCCGTTGCTGGAGATCCTGACGCGGCAGGGCTTCCCGGAATGGGTGGGGGAGCCGCCGGCAACGGTCACCGTCGAAAGCTACGAATTCGTCGCGGCGCGAGCCGGGGCCGAGGCGGAACTCCGGCCGGTCGCCTCCGGCCCGGCAGGAGAACCGCTCGACAGCTACCGCATCTTCCCCACGATCCCCCCCGGTGGGCCCGCCCTCGGGGTCTGGCTCGAGCCGAACTCGCAGTTCGGCCTGGCCGGAAGGTCGGAGCTCGGTCTTCGCCGGGCGCCGGGTTCCTCCTATCCGGTCCTGCGCCTTCACTGGGGTACCTGAGACGAAAGGGGTCTGTGGGCGGTAGGGCCGGTAGCCGGCATGGCCGGCGGGCCACCCAGTCGTGGCGGATTTCGCCGGATCGCGCTCGACCCCGGGGCGTGATCGTCGGCCACCCCGCCTCCTCGGGCCCGATCGCGGTGGGGCCCGGTCGAGGGGGATCGCCGGAGTGAGAGGGAGCCGTACCTCGAGGAGGGGTTCTCAGGTACGGGTCGGGGGCCGTGAGGCCGCCGCTCGTGAGGGGGATCTCCCCGTTGCCGCCCCCGACTTCTTGGTGCGAGCCGGTCGGGAAACGTGGCTCACCACTTGCGCAGGGCGGCCGCCTGCTGCTTACGTGCGGCTTTGGTCTGGTGACCGGGCCCGGTCCGTAGGTACTCGGTGCACCCACATGCTCGGCACTGACCGTTCGGGCCGTGCAGTCGCTTCTGATGAAGGCACCCTGGCGTCTCGCACTCCGTTGTCAATCCTTGCTCCAATCGCTGTCGGGTGTACCACCAACTCCCGGGGAGCCTATAGGCTCAGGGGCTCCCCCCCGTGGACCGGGGTCGGCCATCCTGACCCACTTCCCCTCCTCCGGGCCCTGGACTCTTTCGAGCAAACCCATCGTATTGCCGCGCCCTAATGTAGCACCGCGGCTATGCCATATCGGTATGCCGTCCAAGAAGGCTGTAACCAAGAAGAAGAAGAAGAGGTAGTACGGCTGGCCCCAGCCGACATCTCTTCCCGGTGGGGATTGCTTGCGCTGACCTCTCACTTCGCTCACAGGGGCGAAGGACGTCAGCGGATCCCTGCTCGGCGAACCGACCCGCCGACCGACGGCCGGTCTCGGGCCTTGTGGCGCTCTCCGTGGAGGACCGCCGCGTCGGTTTCGAGAACGTGAGGGCGAACGGGGGAATCGCTCACCGTCGACCAGAACACCCCCGGGCTCAAGGATTGCTCCTGCCGGGAGTCGCCTGGCCCAGGCCACGGCGCCGGTTCGTTCGATGTCCGACGATCGCTTGAGCGGGAAGGTTGAACTTGCGAAGGGAAAGTACC
>DAHUZZ010000034.1 GCA_027314915.1 Thermoplasmata archaeon
GATCCGGTCGCCCGCGCGGTGCCGGGCGGAGTCGAACCGGGACGGGGTGCCGGCCTTCCGGGGAGAGGCCCGCGCTCTTGGCTCATTGACCACCCCCGCCAGCCCCAGCGCCGTGAAGGCCCGGTCCGGGCGGCCCCTGCAGGTGGTTCACGCAGACTTCCCCGGGGGGGGTTCGGTCGGTCGCGATCGAACTCCGGTCGGAGGAGGGGCATCTCGAGGCTGGGCCGACCACGCTACGTGGGGTCCCCCCGGACCACGGGTACACGACGTATTCCGATCTCGTGCCGGGGCGCGTTCATGCGTCCCGGGAGCGGGGCGGCCCGTCCACCCGGCCCCCCGTCGCCTGGGTCCGCGCCGTGACGTAGATGCTCACGACCACGCAGGCTACGCCCGCGACCTGCACGGAGGCGAGGGTCTCCCCCAGGAGCGCGATGGAGGCCGCGAGCGCGACGACGGGAACGAGGAACAGGTAGGAGCTCACGGTCACCGCAGGGTAGCGGTCGAGGAGCGTGTACCAGGCCGCGTAGCCGAAGGCGGTCCCGACGAGGCCGAGCCAGATGAGCACGCCCACGAGCTGGGGCGATCCCGAGACGCCGTGCGGCTCGAAGGCCGCGCCCGCGAGGACGAGGAGGACCGAGCCGCCGAGGAGCTGGTAGAGGTTCGCCTCGTGGACCGCCGGGCCGGTGAACCGCGCCTTGAAGGCGACGGTGCCGACCGCCCAGGCCACCGCGGCGACCAGGAGCTCGAGGACCGCGAGGGGGGGCGGCGCACCGGCCGAGTGGACCCAGGGCTCGGAGACCAGCACGACCCCTGCGAACCCGAGCGCGATGGCCACGGCCTCGCTCGCCCGGACGCCGGTCCGGAACGCCGCCGCGGAGAAGAGGGCGACCCAGAGCGGATAGGTGTAGATGATCACCGCCGCCTGCCCGGCGGGCACGGAGCCCGCGGCGTAGAACCACAGCCCGAAGAAGATCCCCGTCGTCGGGATCCCGATCAGCACCGCGTCGCGCCGTTCGGCGCGCGACAGCCGGCCCGCGCGGTGGGTGAGGAGGACGAACGCGGCGACGCCGACGCAGCCCACCAGGGCCCGCAGGGCGGCGAGCCAGACCGGGCCCGAGTCGAGCAGCCCCCAACGTACGAAGACGTAGTTGAGCCCCCAGGCCACGACGATGCCGAGGTAGAGCAGGCCGCTCCCCCACGCTCTCGACGGGGCCGCCACGGGTCGGGGAGGGGGTCCCCCCATTAAGCTCACGGCGCGCGTCGTCCGGGAGGTTCCGCGAGGGGTCGGAGCTTGCACCGTCCCCTCGCCCGTGCGCTCGCCCGGAGAGGGGATCCGGCGTCCGGGGCCGGCCCGGTGTCGGCGGCCCGGTGCGACCCCGGGGTCCGGGTTTCAGGATAGGCTATATGGGAGCGGCCCTCGTCGTCGCCGACCGGCACCGGGCTCCACATGGGACTCAAGGGACGGGACCTCACCTCCATCCGGGACTTCTCCCGGGACGAGATCGATGAGGTGCTCACCGCGGCCCGGCGGCTGATCCCCTACGCCGAGGGGAAGAAGAGCTCCGACCTGCTCGAGGGCAAGGTCCTCGTCCTCGCCTTCTTCGAGCCCTCGACCCGCACCCGGCTCTCCTTCGAGACCGCGATGCAGAGGCTCGGGGGCCGGTGCGTGACCATCGCCGACGCCTCCGCCACCTCCATGCGGAAGGGGGAGACGCTCTCGGACACGATCCGGATGCTCTCGCACTACGGCGAGGCGATCGTGCTGCGCCACTCGAACGAGGGGGCGGCGCGTCTGGCGGCCATGGTCTCGGACCGGCCGGTGATCAACGCCGGGGACGGCGCCGGGCAGCACCCCACGCAGACGCTGCTCGACCTCGCGACGATCCAGGAGGCGTTCGGCACCCTTCGGGGGATCCACGTGACCCTCCTCGGCGACCTGCGGTACGGCCGGACGGTCCATTCCCTCGCCCGGGCGCTCGCGATGTACGGCACCGAGCTCACGCTCATGAGCCCCCCCGGGCTCGGCCTGCCGGCCGAGGTCCGCGAGGGGATCGAGGAGACCGGGGCGCGTCTCAAGGAGGAGGACCAGATCCACCGCGCCGTCCGGGACGCGGACGTGCTCTACGTCACCCGGATCCAGAAGGAGCGGTTCGCCGACGAGACCGAGTACCAGCAGGTGGCCGGCTCCTACCGCATCGACGCCTCCTCGCTCGTGGGCGCGAAGCCCAAGATGATCGTCATGCATCCGCTCCCCCGGACCGGGGAGATCGCCCCGGAGGTGGATGCGACCCCCCACGCGGCCTACTTCCGGCAGGCGTTCCTCGCGGTCCCGGTGCGGATGGCGCTCCTCTCCCTGATCCTCGCCGGGAGGCTGCCGTAGCCGATGCGCGAGCTCAAGATCCAGCCCATCCGGAACGGGACCGTCATCGACCACATCGGCAACGGCCTCGCGCTCGAGGTGCTAAAGATCATCGGGGTCCAGAACCTGGACCGCGACTCGACGGTCTCGGTCGCGCTCCACGTACGGAGCGGCAAGCTCGGCTGGAAGGACATCGTGAAGGTCGAGAACATGGAGCTCGTCCCGCGGAAGGTGAACGCGATCGCCCTCATCGCGCCCACCGCGACGATCTCGATCATCCGGGACTTCAAGGTGCGCGAGAAGCGCCCCGTCGACCTCCCCGACCGCATCGCGGGCGTGCTCACCTGCCCGAACGGCAACTGCATCTCGAACCAGGCGGAACCGATCGAGAGCGAGTTCGAGGTCCACCGGCGCCGTCCCGTGGTGCTGCGGTGCATCTACTGCGAGCGGCTCGTCGACGACTTCCTCCACCACCTGAGCTAGCCGCGCACGGGGCCGGCGCGCGCATGGAGCTCCTCGATCCCTCGACCTTCGTCCTGGTCTTCGTCATCGTCGGGGGGACCGAGCTCATCGACCGGACCAACTTCGCCCTCATCGGGCTCTCGGCCCGCCGCCCGGCCCTCCCCGCGTGGATGGGCGCCACCTCGGCGTTCCTCCTCACCTCCGCGCTGGCCGTCCTCATCGGGGCGGGGCTCCTCGCCCTCCTCGGGGGCCAGGTCACCTACCTGCGGCTCGGGGGCGGGATCTTCCTCCTGGCCTACGCGGCCTACCTCGCGCTCGTCCCCGAGTCCCAGCGGAGGACCCCGGGCGCGCGCTCGACCCTGCTCTCCGCCTTCCTGCTCATCCTGCTCCTCGAGCTCGGCGACACCACCATGATCCTGCTCATCCTGTTCACGGGGAGCTTCGCCGAGCCCCTGACCGTCTTCCTCGCCGGCGGGATCGCGCTGAGCTGCGTGGCCGGCTCCGCCTGCCTCATCGGCTCCCGGATGGGGGCGAAGATCGAACCGAAGCTCCTCGACCGGGTCGTGGTCGTGATCCTGGTCGTGGTCGGGTCGCTCACCATCCTCTACGCGCTCGCGCCGGGGATCTTCCCGGCGTTACCGTGAACGGGCCCGGCCCACGGAGGTCCCGGCCGTCTCGAACCGGTCGGCGCGCCCCCGCAGCTCGGCGAGCCACGTGGCCCAGTCGAGCCGCAGCCCCCGGAGCACCTCGGGCCGCTCGAGCCGGAGGAGACAGCGATCGGCCTCCGAGAGGTTCTTCTGGCTGAGCTCCAGGTCGGCGAGCCGGATCCACGCCTCCGCGCGGTACGGCATGGGGACCGCGGGGCTGACCGACTCGGCGACCGCCCCCCAGCAGGCGCGGGCGGTCTCGAACTGCTCCCCCCGGACCGCGGCGCGGCCCTCGAGGATCGTGAGGGAAAGGAGCGACGGCGAGGGCCCCCCCAGGTGGAGGCGGTCGGCGAGCCCCCGGGCGCGCTCGAGCGCGGCATCGAGCCTCGGGTCGGTGGGCTCCTCGATGAGCGCGGCGGCAAGGCCGACCAGGTGGAGCATCTCGAAGGCGGGCGAGTGGATCCGTTCGGCGGTGCTCGCGGCATGCTCGTGGAGCGCGGCCGCCGCGGCGCGGTCCCCCTGGCCGAAGAGCCGCCGGGCCTCGATCTCCTCCTGGTAGAGCTGGGACTCGATGTCGCGGTTCCGCTCGAGCATGAGCCGGGCCGACCGGAGGCACCGGGCCGCGACGTGCTGCTCGCGGTCGCTCCCGTCGGCGAGCGCGGCGGCGACCGTCAGGAGCGCGACCGCCTGGGTCGGACCCGAGGGCGCCGCGCGGGCGATCTGGCTGATGCGCGCCGCCTCGAGCCGGGCGCGGTCGGTCTGGGCGCGCTCGAGCCGGTACTCGACCAGGAGCGCCGTGGTCAGCATCTCCGCCCCCAGCGCGTCGACGCCGTGGAACCGGTCCGCGAGCTCGCCCAGGTGGGTCACCAGGCTGGGGCGCGGGCCCACCAACCGGAGCGGCGCGAAGAGCCCCCAGACGAGCTCCTCCATCCGCTCCGGGCTCAGCCCGGCGAGGAACGCCATCCCCATCCCGTCGAGGAACTCCTTCTCCGCCTCGACGGCCCGCCCCGCGTAGATCAGGAGACGGCTCCGCCGGACCCTCAGCTCCGCCTCGGGCCCGAGCCGGTCGGGCCGGTCGAGCTCCCCGGCGCAGACGATCGCCCGCCCCACGAGCTCCTCCGCTTCGTCGAACCGTTGCTGGCGCTCCAGCAGGTGCGCCCCCTCGGCGAGCGCCCGGAGCGCGGGCTCGTCCCGGCGGTGCCGGTAGAGATGCTGGGCGATCTCGATCCGCTCCTCGAGCTCCGGCTCGGCGTGCAGCGCCCGGAGCCCGTCCGCGACCTGGCCGTGGAGCCGCGCGCGGTCGGCCTCCGGGATCATGGCGAGGATCTCCTCGCGGTGGGCGTCGTTCAGGAGGCTCACCCGCCCGCCGTGGATCCTCAGGAGCTTGTCCCGCACGGGAACCTGGAGCTCCTCTGCGACCTGGGCGAGGGGGACCCGCGCGATCCGTCCCAGCGCGTACTGCGTCGTGCTTCCGCCGAGGAGGGCCGTGAAGCGCACCAACGTGAGGGGGCCCGGAGCGAGCGGCCGGAGGAGCTCGTAGAGCCGGTTCACGTCCCGGGGGTCGAAGAGCGTCGGGCGCGTCCGGACCCAGTCCACCGAGAACCGGCCGGCGATCGCGCCGTCCCACAGCGCGTAGGCCGGGAGCGTGTCGTCGAGCGCGAGCGCGATGACGATCGGGCGGAGGTGGGCCCGCCCGATGAGGTAGAGGAGGAACTCCCGGCTCTCCTGGTCGAGGACGACGGCGTCGTCGACCAGGATCCCCAGGGGGCGGGCGGGGGTCGCCCGGGAATCCTCCAGGAACTCCTTCCAGAACTCCTCGGGCCGGACGTCGAGACCGCGCCGGGCGAGTACGGCCCCGCGGTGGCGGACCGAGCCGCCGTCGGATACGAGCGGGGGCATCGCCCACGGGGGGATCTCCGGGCCGACCGAACGCCCCGGTGCGCCCCGCTCCCCGTCCGCCGCGAGCCGGTGATACTCCTCCGCGATCCGCGCGGCGGCCGCGGAGGGGACGGCCCGGTCCCGGAAGGAACCGGAGATGGCCACGGTGCGGGCCCCGCGCTGCTCGAGCTGCACCTGGAGCCCGGCGAGGAGGGCGCTCTTCCCCGAGCCGGGCGGCCCGGCGACGACGACGGTGCGGCCCGACCCGTCCGTTAGCCCGGCGAGCGCGCGGAGGATGACTGATCCCGGCTCCACCACGTTCCAACCCGAAGACCATGAACCCGGGAGATAAACTGCGCGGAAACCACCGGCGAGACCCCGACGGACCCCCGCCCCCCGCGCCGTCGTCCCGGAGCTCCGCCACTCCGCGTGGAGCACGCCCGCACGCCGCCGGCCCCCCGGAGCGCTCGCGGTGGGCTTCGACGGGGGCGCGGATCCGTGGCAACGACCCGGCCCGCGGACTCATCCTTTATCTGCGAGCACTCTGGGGGAAGCCGTGGCGAAGAAGCTCCCCGGGCGACGCGCATTCCTCAAGGAGCCGGTCCGGCCCGTTGATGTCGAACGCGTCCGGGGCCTGGGCGACCTCCTCGATCAGTTCGGTTCCACGTCGATCCAGGCCCGGAACCTCGCCCGCGCGCTCAAGGTCTGGGAGAACGCGCTCACCGACCCGAAGCGGCCCACGATCTTCCTCGGCCTGGCGGGCCCCCTCATCGCGGCCGGCCTCCGCAAGGTGCTCCGGGACCTGATCGACTGGGGCGTCGTGGACGTGGTCGTCTCGACCGGCGCGGTCCTCTACCAGGACATCTACCAGACCATCGGGGGGCGCCACTGGATCGGCACGCCGAACGCCGACGACGTCGCCCTGCGCGACCTCTACCTGGACCGCATCTACGACACCTACGTCGACGAGCTCAAGTTCGAGGACACCGACCGCGAGATCGGCAAGGTCACGGCCAAGTTCCCCGAGCGGAGCGCCTCGTCCCGGGAGTACCTCCAGTTCCTGGGCGAGCACTTCACGGACGAGGCCGGTATCCTGGCCACGGCGGCCCGGCGCGGGATCCCCGTGTTCTCCCCGGCGCTCATCGACAGCTCGATCGGCATCGGGCTCACGCTGTACTACCAGGCGCACCGGGGGAAGCCGAGGTTCATCCTGGACGCGATCCGGGACAACTACGAGCTCGTCCAGATCCTGGCGCGGTCCGAGCGCACCGCGGTCGTCTACATCGGCGGAGGGACCCCGAAGAACTGGATCAACGACGGGATCGTCATGGCGAACTACGCGTTCGGGCGGGAAGGGGAGGGCCACCACTACGCCCTCCAGCTGACCACCGATGTGCCCCACTGGGGCGGCCTCTCCGGCAGCACGCTCGACGAGGCGCAGTCCTGGGGCAAGATCTCCCGGACGGCGACGCGCTCGATGGCCCACATCGAGGCGTCGGTGGGACTACCGCTGCTCGCGGGAGGTCTCTGGGATCACCGAACGAAGTGGCAGCCGCGATCCCGCTTGAAGTTCGAGTGGGTGGACGACACGGTCACGATCAAGAGAACGGCTCGATCTTGACCCGCGGAGGCCCCGTGGTGCAAGTAGCAAAACCGCCCGGTTATACGTCCGCCCGGAGAACTAGCCCCCGTCGCGGGGGCCGACGCTGACCTTGTCTTCTCGACGGGAGGCTTTAGAATTCGGCGTGGAAACAAACCCCGCGAGGCATGAAACATGCATT
>DAHUZZ010000035.1 GCA_027314915.1 Thermoplasmata archaeon
CCCGATCCCGGTGACGGTGCGCGGCGACCACGTGCGGATGCTGGAGAAGGGAGGCGGAAAGAGTGGCGGATGAAGTGAGCGTGATGGTGGAGGGCGGCAAGGCGGCCGCCGGGGCGGTCCTCGGCGCCGCGCTGGGCCCGCTCGGCGTGAACGTGGGCCAGGTCGTGGCCCAGATCAACGAGCAGACCAAGGGGTTCGCCGGCATGAAGGTGCCGGTCATCGTGAAGGTCGACGCCGCCACCCGGCAGTTCACCCTCGTCGTCGGCCGCCCGCCCGTGGCGGCGCTGCTCCTCAAGGAGATCGGCAAGGAGAAGGGCAGCGGGAAGCCGAAGGGCGAGACGATCGGGGACGTGAGCCTCGCCGCGGTGAAGAAGATCGCCGTGGCCAAGGGCGCGGACCTCGAGGGCCGGTCCGAGGACCAGCGGATGAACCAGGTGATCGGCACCTGCGTCTCCATGGGGATCACCGTGGACGGCACCGACCCGCGCACGCTCCTCAAGGAGCGGACCGGCCGGGGCGCCGCATGATGGGCGGGATGCCCGGCGGGCCCGGGCCCGACCTCTCGAACGCCGAGATCGTCGACTACACCCAGCAGGAGGGCGACGGGCGGCTCCGGCTGAAGCTCAAGGACGGGTCCATCATCGAGGTCCGGCTCGAGATCATGAACATCCTCCGGGCCGGCAACGACCCGAACACGGGGCTGCCCGCCTACATCGTCCAGAGCGCGCCCCTGGTCCGGCTCGTGGAGTGCCCGAAGGAACTGAGGAAGCCGCCCATCCGGGCCGCGCCGCGGGACCAGAAGGCGATCCCCGGGTTCGGCTAGCGAGGTCGCCGGGGCGTCGCTCCCCGGGCCGCGCCGGCCGTGGTCGACCCCGGTCCGGCCCTACCTACCGACCGACGTCGGCGGGACCGGCCGTAGGATCGACGTAGTCGGCCGGGTCGGCGACGTAGCGGGGCGCCTCGCCCGCGAAGAACCGTCGGAGGTTCTCGAGCGCGTGGTCGAGGACGAAGCGGGGGGCCTCGGCGACGATCCCGCCGCGGTGGGGCGAGCCGAGCAGGTTCGGCCGTCCCGCGAGCGCCGCGGGCATCTCCACCGTCCCCGCCTCGAACTCCTCGTTCCACCACACGTCGGAGGCGTAGGTCGCCCCCGGCGCCGCCGCGAGGTAGCGGGCGAGGGCGGTCGGGTCGACCGTCTCGGCGCGGCCGACGTTCACGAAGATGGCCTCGGGAGGGAACCGGTCGAGGAGCGCCGGGCCGAACAGCCCCCGGGTCGCGCGCGTGAGCGGCAGGCAGTTCACGACGACCCCCGCGGTCGGGAGCGCCTCGGAGAGCTCTCCGACGGGGATCATCCGATCGACCTCCGGCCGGGAGGCTCCCGAACGGTTCACCCCGATCGTCGCCATCCCCAGCCCCCGGAGCCGCACGGCCACCTCGGCCCCGATCGCCCCGTACCCGACGATCAGGGCCGTCCGGCCCCCCAGGTGGCGCACGGGCGCGGTCGGCCGGAGCTTCCCGGCGCGGACCATGAGGTCGCCCTCGACGATCCGGCGGGCCGCGGCGAGGAGGAGCGCCACGGCCTGCTCGGCGACGAACGGGGCGTAGCCCCCGACGTTGCCGGCGACCCGGGCGCCGGGGCGGATCCGGTCGAAGGGGAAGGTGTCGAGCCCGGTGTACAGGGTCTGCACGAACTCGAGCTCGGGAAGGTCCCCCGGCTGGAGGCCGGGGAGCTCGCGACGGGGGTTCCCCACGAGGAGGGCGCGGACCTCCGCCCACGGCCGCCGGGGCGCCTCGCTCACAAGGAGGACCCGCACCCCGGGCAGCGCGCGCTCGATCTCGGTCCGGAGCCCGGGCCGCGGGAGGAGGGAGACCAGGAGCCCTTCGGCCGCCACGCCCGCCCCTACCGAGGGCTGCGGATAGCCCCGGCGGGCGCGGCCCGAAGCGCTAAGAGGGCCCTCGCGTCGACCCGGCGTGGCCGAGGTCGACGTCCACAACACCCCGCCCGTGCCTCCGCAGGAGGAGGGCGGCAACCTCACCATCGGGTGGCGCGCGACCGGCCTCCTCTGCCTCCTCCTCGGCTGGGGGGGCGCCGTCCTCCTCAACCTGCTGCTCCACCGCATCGCTCCCGCCGGCGGGTCCCGGTACCTGGGGGTATGGATCGGCCCGGGATTCGGCCCCTACGCCCAGGCGCTCCTGGGCATCGGGGCGGCGATCGGCCTCTTCGGGATCGTCCTGCTCTACCTCGCGCGAAGGAGCCCGGGCGGCCCCTTCATCCTGCCCGGCTACCCGTACTGAGCGTCCGCGGGGACCGACGGGCCCGGCGGCGCGGCGGCCCTCAGCCCAACCGGGAGGGCGGGTGCTTGGCCGACGGCAGCCCCTTGTTACGCTTCTGGACCTCGAGGCAGTCCGGGCAGACCCGCTCCTCGGAGTCCAGGCAGTGGACGCAGAGCGTCCGGCCGCAGATCGTGCACCGCAGGTGGGCGGGGGCGCCGCACTTGGCGCACTGGCCGACCAACGACAACGAATTCACCTGGGGAGGGAGCGACCCACCACGTTGACCCGCTTAAGCGCTTCGACGAGTCCGCGCGCGTTCGAGCTCCGGGCGACGTAGTCGGCCGCGGCGCGCGCCCGCGGGTCCGCGCCCCTAAAGCTCACGGCCCAGCCGGCCGCCGCCAGCATCTCGACGTCGTTCTCGCCATCCCCGGCGACGAGGCAGTCCGCCGGGGCGAGCCCGTAGGGGCGGAGCGCCCGCGCAAGCGCCGGCAGCTTGCCCCGGCCCCGCTCGATCAGGTGCACCGCGTAGCCGGTGGGCACGACGTCGACGGGCTCCCGGCGCAGCACCCGCCGGGCCGCCTCCACGTCGAGTTCCGGCTCGAGCGCGACCTCCGTCTCCCGCCAGCGGTCGGTGAAGAGGAGCTTCGAACGCACCCCGGACCGCTTGAGGAGCTTCCGCGCCCGGAGCGCGACCGTGCGGTGGGCGAGCCGGAGCACCCGGTCGCGCCGGGGATCGTACAGGAGCCCGCCGTTCTCGGCCACGATGGGGGCCGAGAGGCCGATCAGGCGGTGGTAGGCGAGGGCGATGGGCAGCACGTTGCCGGTGGCCAGGACGATGGGCACGCCCCGCCGCTCGAGCCGCTGGAGCGCGTGGAGCGCGGGAGCGTGGAGCCGTCGGCGCCCATCGGTGATGGTCCCGTCGATGTCCGTCGCGATCGCCCGGACGGTGGGGCGACCCCGCGCCGGGCTCATCCGCCCGGACCCGCGGCGGCGAGCCGCCGCTTCAGCGCCCGTTCGAGCACCTCGGCGACCTCCTTGCCGTCCCGCCGGCCCCGGACCTCGCGCATGAGATCGCCCATGAGCGGCGACCGGGCCCGTTCCCCCTTCTCCGCGATCAGGGAGGCGTTGCGCTCGACCAGCTCGTCGGCCAGGATCTCGAGCTCCCCGCGCGAGAGCGGCGTGAGCCCGGCGCCGGTCAGCACCTTCTCGACCGGCGGCCCCTCCTCCATGAGCCGCCGCAGGAGGCCGGGGAGCGCCTCCTTCGCGAAGAGGCCCCGATCGAGCGCGGCGAGGATCGCCTCCAGCTCCTCGTCGGTGGGGAGGTGGTGCGGGGTGGGGAGCCCCTCGGAGGCCGCGTCGAGGTCCTGCGCGAGCAGCCGGGCGACCGTGGCGGCGGGGTGGCCCCGGCCGATCATCGCCTCGAGCCGGTCCACCTCGTCGAGCTGCTGGAGACGCCGCACCACCTCGGCGTGAAGATCGTACCGCGCGGCGAGCCGCGCCCGCTCGGCGGAGGGGGGCTCGGGCAGCGAACCGCGGATCCGCTCGAGCTCCTCCTCCGAGGTCCGGATCGGGGGCACATCGGTCTCGGGGTACATCCGGTCCCGTCCCGGGAGGGGACGCGAGTACCGGCTCCGGCCGTCGGGCAAGGGGTCCCGGGTCTCGGGCGGGACGCCGAGGGTCGCGGCGGCCGCGCGCTCCCGCACCCGCTCGAGCGCCGCGATCGCCGTGGGGCGCCGGCCGGCGGTCACGAGGACCCACGCATCGAGGGGACCCGCGCGGAGGTGCTCCCGGAGCCGGGCGACCCGCTCCTCATCGAGGCCGTGGGCCGGCAGCTCGTCCGAATGGAGGAGCCCCCGGACGCCGGCCGTCCGGGCATGGTCGGCGAGCTCGCGGCCGAGCCGTTCCCCTTCCGGGCGCGCCCCCTTGAGGAGCCCGCCGAAGCCGGGGAGCCGGAGCGCGTAGGCGACCGCGCCGCGCTCGCGGAGCCCCCGGAGCGGTCCGGTCGCCACCCCCTCGAGGAGGTGGGTGACCTCCTCGGGCGCGCCGTCCGGACGACCGGCGCCCCGGCGCGCGAGCTCCTCGCGGACGGCGAGGAGGTGCGTCTGCCGCTCCTCCTCGGTCTCGACGTACCGCTGGATCAGCCGGAGCTCCTGGACCCCCTTGATCTCGATCCGGGTGCCCCCGGGCACGGAGATGTTGAGGTCCTCCCGGATCGTCCCGATCCCGCGGCGGACCCGGCGCGTCGAACGGAGCAGCGCGCCGATCTCCTCCGCCACCTCGCGCGCCTCGGCCCCGCCCGTGATCTCCGGCCCCGTCGCGATCTCGATGAGCGGGATCCCCAGCCGGTCCAGGCGGTACCGCGTCTCGCCCTCCCCCTCGCCGGCCTTGCGGGCGGCGTCCTCCTCGAGGCAGATGGCGGGGATGGAGTAGCGGCGCCCCCCCACGTCGAGCCGCCCGTCCACGGCGATGAGCGCCGTGCGCTGGAATCCCGAGGTGTTCGAACCGTCGATCACGATCTTGCGCATCACCTCGATCTCGTCGAGGGGACGCGCGTGGAGGAGGGCGGCGACGGTGAGCGCGGTGGCGAGCGCGCGGGGGTTGAGCTCGTGGGGAGGCTCCTCGTCGGCCTCGACGAGGCAGTCGGAAGTGGTCGCCTCGTAGCGGAACACCCGGCCCCGCTCGGCCTCGAAGGCGACCGCCGGGTCGATGGCCCGGTCCTCGCCCCCCGTCGGACGGAGCTGCCGGGTCACCTCCCCGAGCACCGTCTCCGAGAGCTCGCTCGGGCAGCGGCAGAAGAGCTTCCCCGTGTCGAGCTGCTGGTGGACCTCGAGGCCGGCTTTCATCGGGGGGGCTCCAGCGGGTGGCGGTAGGCGATCTCGCCCGCCACGTCGGTCAGCATGAAACCGCGCAGCTCGGACGCGCTCGCGTACCGGCCGAGCCCGAAGAGCAGCTTGACGTAGGCGGTCTCGGGCAGCATGTCGCCGAGGTAGGTCACGCCCGCCCGGAGGAGCTCGCGCCCGGTCGCGTAGACGAAGGGGTCCACCGAGCCCTCGAGGCACTGGGTCGTCATGCCCACGAACACCCCGCGGGCGACCGCGGTCCGGATCCAGGGCAGATGGAGGGAGCTCACGTGGCCGAGCCCGGTCCCGGCCAGGATGACCCCCCGGAGCCCCCCGACGTACTGTTCGGCCCGCGCCGGACCCAGCCCCGGGTGGAACCAGAGCAGCGAGGCCTCCGGATCCAGGCGCGGGTCGAGACGCAGCGGTCCGGGAGCCGAGGGCCGGGCGTCGGCGGAGAGCGTGAGCTGCTGGTCCTTGAGCCGCCCGAGCGGAGGTCCGTTCCGGGTCCGGAACGCATCCCGGCGGCTCGAATGCATCTTGCGCACGCGCGTCCCGCGGTGGAGCGCGAAGGAGGTGTCGGAGAGACCCTCGTGCATCAGCACCACCACCTCGCCGAGGTCCGCCGTGCGGGCGACGTGCGTGGCGGCCTGCAGGTTCGAGGCTCCGTCGGAGGAGGGCCGGTCGGGCGACCGCTGGGCGCCCACGAGGACCACCGGACCGGGGAGGTCGCGGAGCGCGAAGGAGAGGGCTGCGGCGGTGTAGGCGAGGGTATCGGTCCCGTGCGCGACGACGACCCCGCGGGCCCCCTCCGTGAACGTCTTCGCGACCCGGTCGGCGATCGTGGTCCAGTCGGCGGGGGCGATCTCCTCGCTGAGCCGGTCGAGGACCGGGATCACCCGGACGGGACCCTCGCGCTCGAGGTTCGGGTAGAACGACAGGATCTCGGCCTCATCCTTCGCCGGGCGGACGCCGCCCGTCCGGTAATCGACCCGCGAGGCGATCGTGCCCCCCGTCGTCAGCAGGGCCACCCAGGGTCGGCCGTCCGATCCCTGCGGGGGCTCGGACCGCGCGGGCGGGGCCGCCCCCGGACCCGATCCGTTCCCGTTCCTCGAGAGGATCGCGATCGCGTCGCCCGGGCCGACCCGTACCCCGATGTTGTACCCGCTCGGGAGCTTCAGCCGGACGATCCGCGGCCCGGAGAGCTCGTGCGAGGGCAGGAAGGTCCCCCGGTAGGACCGTCCGTCCGAGGTCCGGATCTCGACCTCGCTGCCGGCCGGCAGCCCCCGGACCATCTCGAGGGGGTCCCTTCCGTTCGACGGGCTCGCCATCTCAGGACCGGCCCCGCGCCACTGCGGGGCTCGTGGAGGTTCCCATCGTAATAACCCTCGTGTCGACGGTGCGCGGAGACGCCGGCTTTTAATACGGGACCCCGCTCCGCGCCCCTCGATGCCCGTGTGGGGTAGCTACGGCGGCGGAGCCGATCCGCGCCGCTACACTGGATTATCCTAGAGGCCTGCGGAGCCTCAGACCTGGGTTCGAATCCCAGCACGGGCGTTCACCCCGACCTGACTTTCCGCACCCCGAACCGAGCTTGAACTCGAATTTCGCCGGGCCCGTCTCTCAGCTCTCCGGCTCGCGGTAGGCGCTCTCCGGGATCCCGAGAAGCCAGAGGATCTTCCTCTGCAGTCCATCGAGTTCCGGATTCTCCGTG
>DAHUZZ010000036.1 GCA_027314915.1 Thermoplasmata archaeon
ATCCCCTACGACCCACCGGGCTGGGCCTCGTGGAACGGAAGCTACGCTGCGACGTCCTCGTTGAACCTGTCGACCCTGCCCTTCCACGAGACCGGCACGATCGGCGTGATCCCCCCGGCGACCTGGAGCCTGTACGTGGTGGACGACCAGCGGGGCAACGAGACCGCGACCGTCACCTCCGCCATCCTCCTCTCGAGCGCGTGATCGGGTTTACAAAACGCGCGCCGGGTGCGCTCTCCGACCCCCCGGCGCCCCGGGCGACCCGAGGGAGCGGCCCGGTCGTCCTTCGGCGGCTCCTTAGGTGCCCGGGGGTCACCGCGACGGAAGCTCAGGTGACCGCCGGCGCGTCCGCGGTAGTTTCGGGGAAGAGCGTCGGGCTCCAGGGCGTCATGGCGGGCATCCCGAGCAGGAAGATCACGGTCCCACCCTCATGCTCCAGAGCTCGCCCCACGACGCCTCGGTGGTGTCGGTCAGGCACTCCATGGCCTTGCGGCAGAGGCGGCAACGCCCGCACTCTTCGGTCCGGGCCCGGCGCGTCCGCAGCAAGGGGCCCACGGTCTTCGAGCGGCAGGACTTCTGCGCAGCGGCGTGGACGGGACACCCGGTGTCCATACCGCATGATTCCCGAGGTACGGGCATAAGAACCCATCGGCTTCCGGCGCGCGCCGGCTGAGCTCATATACGCACATATGCGCATTGCCACCACGGAGAGCAACGACCTCCGGACCGACGGGCTTTTCGGCGGGCCTCGACCCAGCGATCCTCGGCGCCGCGCCGGACGATGCCACCACGCCGCGGCGACCGTCCGGGGGGGAGCGCCGCCGCGCGGAACGCCCGGCCCGATCACCGCGCGGGGCCGACCCCGCCCACCGCCCGCTTCAGGAGCGCGAGGATCCTCGCCTCTTCGGCCGGGGTGAGCTTCGCGAGGGCGAAGCCGGTGGGCCACATGGGGCCATCGTCGAGCTTCGCCGCATCGCTGAATCCGAGGGTCGCGTACCGGGTCTTGAATTTCCGGGCGTCCTGGAAAAAGCAGACCACGTCGCCCTCCTCGTTCGAGTAGGCGGGCATCCCGTACCACGTCCGGGGCGTGAGCGTCGGGGCGTGGGTACGGACAAGGGCGTGGATCCGCTCGGCCATGAAGCGGTCCCCGGGGTCCATCGCGGCGATCTTCGCGAGCACGTCCTGCTCGGGGTCGCCCCCCTTCCCGCGCGGGCGGGACCTCCGCTCCCGTGCGGCCTCCCGCATCGCCGCCTTCTCGTCGTCGGTGAACCCGGTGACGGGCTTCTTGGCCTTCCGGGGAGCGGGCATGATCAGTCCCCCGTACGCCGTTCCGTAAGAGGGTCCCCCACCCGATCTGCCCCGGAGGCGGCGCCGCGATGGACCACGGAATCCCGGGAATCTTTCGAGAGGCCCCCGTTCAGGAGCGACCGCCGACTCTTCCCCTCAGGCTCCTCGAGCACCCTGGACGGGCCGAGCATCGCCCCGCCCGAACCAGCCGCAGGCCGTGAACCTTGCGGACCCGGACGCCCTCCCCGCGTCCCCCCTGCGAACGAGGAGGTTCGCAGGCTCCCACGGCGCGGGAGCCGGACCCTCCCCGTGCACGAGCCCCCCCGGGAAGTGCGAGACCGACCGGTAGCGGCCTCCGGGGGCGGCCTCCCCGTCTCCGCGGTTCGGAGGTCCGGGGGGCAGCATGGCGCCCGGCGCCGCGGTAGCGCCCGCGTTGCCCAGTTCGGCCCCGCCCCGGAGGTCTCGACGAGTCGGCGGGACTACCCGGAGGCCCCCGGTGGCGGACCCTGCTCGGGCGGAGGAGCCGCGGCCGCCCCGCCGGTACCGCCGACGACCCCCGGGGGTGGGGCGGCGGGGGTCCTGCTGGCCGGGCCGCTTCCCCCCGTGCGTCGCCGACGCAGGACCAGGAACGCCACGAGCCCGAGGAGGACCAGGACCACCACCGCGATCGCGAGGTAGTCGCCCGTCGAGATCGGTGACGTGGAGCCGGTCGTGGAGTTCGCGGTGAAGGCGATCTGCGCCGCGGCGGGTCCCGCGTGGACGCGCACCACCCCGGCCGCGGGGCTGGGAGCGTGATAGCCCGCGACGGTGGCGATGGTGTAGGGATAGGTCCCGTTCGGCTCCGTGAACACGATGGAGGTGCCCGCCGGGGACTGCTGGGTGATGCCGCCGAGGGTCACGGACCAGTTCGTCCCGCGGGCGAGCCCGCTCTCGGTGAACGTCACCACGTAGGTGACCTGGGTGAAGGCGAGGTTGACCGTCACATCGGCCCCGTTCACGACCACGGTGCCCCTGCCGAGGGCGAGCTGCCAGCCCGGCGCGGACGCATTCCACGTGAGGCTACCGTTGACGAGGGCGAGGCTCGCGCTCGTCCCGGTCACCGTCTGGGAGGTACCGTTCGTCGTGAGGTTCCAGGCCGCGGGCGCCTTCGCGCCGGTCGCCTGGAAGGTCACCTGGTACTCGGTGGGGCCGTACCCCAGCACCCGGTCGTTGGAGAGGTCGTCGACCCAGAGCACCCCGTGGGGGCCGACCACGGCGAGCGTGGGATAGCTGAGCCCGCTCGGACCCAGGCTGGAGGTGGTCGTGGAGAAGTTCCCCTGCCCGATCACGAGCGCCGGGCGCTGGTCCGTCACGAGGGAGGGGCCCGTGAACTCGAGGACCCGGTTGTGGCCGCTGTCGGAGACCCAGACGTTGCCGGCCGCGTCCACCGAGACCCCGTTGTCGTCATGGAAGTTCCCATCGCCCGTCGTGACCGAGGAGGTGAAGTTCGCCTGCCCGAGGACCACCGTCGCGGCCTCGCCGGTGACGACCGGTGCGGGGTACTCGAGCGCCCGGTTGTTGCCGTCATCGGCCACCCAGAGATCGCCGTTCGGCGCGAAGGCGATCGCGCCGGGGTTCGAGAGGTTGAGGGCCGTGGTGCCCGCAAAGTTGCCGGAGAGACTCTGCTGGCCGAGGACCAGTTTCGCGCTCTCTCCGCTGGTGAGCGTGGGACCGGGGAACTCGAGCACCCGGTTGTTGTAGTAGTCCGCGACCCAGAGGTTCCCGCCGTGGAAGGCGATCTCCGACGGGCCGTTGAGGCGCGCCGGACCGGTGCCCGCCGAACTGTTCGTGAGCGAGACCTGTCCCAGGACCGTGACGGCCGCCTCGCCGGTCGAGAAGGGGGCGGGGAACTCCACGACCCGGTTGTTCCTGAAATCGGAGACCCACAGGTTCCCGCTCGGGTCGAAGGCGAGCCCGTCGGGGAACGAGAGGTTGGTCGCGGTGGTGTTCGAGAGGTCGCCGGAGAAGGAGGTCTGGCCCAGCACCAGCGCGGCCGCCATCCCGTCCGTGAACGGGGGTACGAACTCGAGGATGCGGTTGCTCACCGAATCCGCGACCCAGAGGTCGCCCTTCGCATCGAACGCCATGGCGTAGCCCGGGCTTCCGAAGTTCGAGGCGTTCATCCCCCCGGTGGGGATGGGGGGGTTCGTCCAGAAGTTGGACTGGCCCAGGACGATCGTGGCCGCCATGCCCGTCGAGAACGGGTTCGGCGGGACCGCGGCGAAGGTCACGTTCACGAGGAGGTTCGAGCCGTTCACGTACACGGTCGAATAGGCCGGGTTCGCGCCGTACCCGGCGACCGGGGGCACGAGCAGGGGGTAGCTGCCGTCGAGCTCCGAGAAGGTGAGGGTCGCGGCGCTGCTCCCCCGGGCGCTCTGGTTGTTCAGGACCGCCGACCAATTCATGCCCGAAGGAAGGCCCGACTCGGTGACCTGCACCGTGTATGGCGTGGGCAGATAGCCCAACACCCGGCTGTTGTACTGGTCCTCGACCCAGAGGTCCCCGTTGGGGCCGAAGGCGGCCAGGGTCGGAGCGTACAGGCCGCGCGCACCCGAGTGGGGCGCGGTGGAGGTGAGGTTCGGCTGCCCGATCACGGCCGCGGGGCTCTGGTTCGTGACGAAGGCGGGACCCTGGTACTCGAGGACCCGGTTGTGGAGCGTGTCGGCAATCCAGACATCCCCGCGGGGATCCACCGAGACCCCGTTGGGGCCCGAGAGGGCGTTGGGGCCCGGCGTGGCCGCCGTGGTGAAGTTCGACTGGCCCAGGACGACCGTCGCGGCCTCGCCGGTCGAGAAGGGGGCGGGGAACTCGAGCGCGCGCTCGTTGCCGTAGTCCGCCACCCAGAGCTCCCCGCTCGGGGTGAAGGCGACCGAGGCCGGCGCCGAGAGGTTGATGGCGGAGGTCCCGCCCAGGACCCCGTTGAAGTTCTGCTGGCCGATCACGAGGGAGGCGCTCTCCCCGGTCGAGAGGGTGGGTCCCGGGAACTCGAGCACCCGGTTGTTGCCGTAGTCGGCGACCCAGAGGTTGCCCGCGTGGAAGGCGATCACCGAGGGTCCGCTCAGCCCGGCGGGGCCCGCACCCGACGCACCGGTCGTCATCGAGCCCTGTCCGAGGACCGTGACGGCCGCCTCGCCGGTCGAGAAGGGATGGGGGAACTCCACGACGCGGTTGTTCGCGTAGTCGGCCACCCAGAGGTTCCCGCTGGGATCGAAGGCGAGGCCGTCGGGACGGGAGAGGTTGGTGGCGGTCGTGTTGGCGAGGTCACCGGTGAAGGTCGATTGTCCCAGGACCAGCGAGGCGGACATCCCGTTGGTGAACGGCGGCACGAACTCGAGGACCCGGTTGTTGTCGAAGTCGGCGACCCAGAGGTCGCCCACGGCATCGAACGCGATGGCGTAGCCGGCCCCGCCCAAGGTCGTGGCGCTCGCGGCGCTCGAGTTGTTCGACAGCAGGGTCGGTTGACCGAGCACGACCGAGGCGGGCATGTCCGTCGGGTAGGGTTGCGAGGCGGCGGGGAGGGGCGGGGTCGCGGGATCGATACCGGCACTCGCGGAGACGACGAGCGGGCCGCTGGCCGGGGGGCCATGCGTCGGTCCCGGGCCGACGGCGACGAGCGCCGGGAGGCCCACGACGAGTACCAGCAGGGACAGTCCGACCACAAACCATTCCGTCCACTTTCGTTGCATCGGAGAATGGACCGAGCCCCCCTGTAAATACAACTTGCTGGCGCAGGGAAGCCCGCCGCACTAGCGTTCACGTCGGGGACCCGCACCTTCCGTGCGGGACCCCACCTCCGGGCGGGGATCGAGGGGTTGGGGAACGCCGGGTCGCCCCGTCACCCGTACTTTACGAGGGGGGCCGCGCGAACGATGGTCCGCGGAACGGCGGTGGGCGGGAGCGCGCCGGGACCCGGTACGTGCCCCGCGAGGAGCGAAACGACCGCGCCGGGACCCGCGGCCCCGAGGGGCGTAAGGGGTCCCGTGTAGAAGCCCAGGATGATGAGGGCGCCGAGGATGCCGCTGGTGGCCGTGTTCGAGACATTGATCGTCAGCGTGCCGCCGAGCGGGAGGGCGGAGTATCCGGTCGGCGCGTTCACGGTGTAGGAGAAGCTGCCGTCGGGTTCCCCGAGCACCAGCATCTGGCCGCTCGTCGTG
>DAHUZZ010000037.1 GCA_027314915.1 Thermoplasmata archaeon
GTTCGAGGCCCTCCGGGCTTGAAGGAGTAACTTCCACTCGCGCAGGGTTCCCGGGGCTACCGACACAAGTCTCAGAGTAGTACTAGACGGTGAAGTCGATCAGGAGCATCCCCAGGGCGGGGACCGTGTAGGTCGTGGAAAGGGCGGCGGTGTGCACCGCCGGAGCAGTCGCGCCGCTCGACCAGGAGTAGATCGTGGGCGTCGTGCCGATCTTCACGTTGAGGACGTGGTTCAACCCGAGGTCGATCCCCTGGCTCGTGTCCGCGTTCACGACGAGCAGCGACGCCTGGCCGTTCTCCACCGTGAGGACCGACCAGACGCTGCCGACCTGGGTCACGATCTTCGTGCCCATCACGTGCCCGAGCTGGAGGTGGCACAGCAGCTTCGAGTAGAGCGCTCCCGAGGGGCTGAGCGCGTTCTTCGAGTTCATCATCGACCACGCGACGGAGCTCGAGTCCGACTGGAGGTGGAACATCTCGTAGGAGGAGACGTTGGCGCGGAGCGCCTGGATCCCCATCGCCGCGAGGAAGACGGCGTTCGCCCAGGTGCCGGCATAGTTCGAGGGCGCCCAGCCGGGCCCGCTGTCGAACTCGGAGATGAAGATGGGGAGCTTGCCGCAGCTGCTGCACATCCCCTGGAGGTCGGACCGTACCATCGCGTAGCTCGAGGTGATGTTGTGGGCGCCCACGAGGGGGGCGAGGAACTCGGAGAGCGTCACGGTGGTCTTGCCCTGCATCGAGGGGTAGGTGTGGTAGGCGACGGCGGCGATCTGCGAGCCGTCGACCCGGGCGACCGCCTGGAACCAGGTCGACGCCTGCTGGTCCATGGACTCGATCCCGATGAACTGGGCGGAGGGGTCGGTCGACCGGACCGCCTTGATGCCGTTGCGGACATCGATGGCGTAGGCGAGCGGCGTCGGGGTCGACGCGTCGGTCGTCCTCCACAGGCCCCACGGCTTCCCGTAGTGCTTCCAGAGCTGCGGCTCGTTGCCGATCGCGAAGTACGTCGGCTGGAAGTGGAGCGTGTGGACGAGGTAGTTCGCGATCCCGCCGTCCTCCGCGCTGTTGTTGTTCTCGCCGGGCAGGATCACGACCGAGAGGCACCGGGTGCCCCGCGAGCTGCACCAGGCCTTCGCCGCGCTCAGGCTGAAGCCGCAGCCGGTGGACCAGGAGCCGCTATCGGAGTAGAGCCGGTTCGCCGTGATGTTGCACTGGTCGCTCATCTGGGTGAAGGTGAAGGTGGTGACCGGCGTGCTGTTGAGGAACGAGCCCAGCGCCTGGTCCTTCGCGATCCCCGGCGTCGTGGCCGTCTGGGCCACCACGCCCCAGAACCCGGCCGGCGTGACCGCGTACTGGACCCCGCTGTAGAGGGTCGCGGGGCTCCCGGTGCCCGTGAGCAGGACCGCGGACGAGGTGGAGGAGCGGAGGAAGACGCCCGCGCTCGGGACAGGACCCAGCGGCGGCGAGAACATGCCGGAGAGGGAGAGCAGGAAGACCAAGAGGGCCAGGACGGGAAGACCGCGGCTGAGACGTTGCCCTCGGATCCAGGACCCTGGGCGATCTCTCCCTACGACCAGCTCCTTACCCCCCTTGCTTACGACGGCTCCCTCCGGCGCGCCGCGCGCGCCGGTCCGGGAGACTCCATCCGAGCCCCTACCACGTTACCAGTAGTATATCATCGTTATCGAACGGAGGTCGTATCCTGTTTGCGCACCGAATCCTGCTCGACGAATTTACGAGGAGGATGGGAGCGATTCAGACCTACGGAGGAGCTGAACAGGCCGGTGTTTTTGTACCACAATACTTCATATCCCACTCCAGGTCGACCTCCCGTTCCGGCCGGGACCCCCCGATCCGCGCGCGGTCGGGCGTGAAAGCGCCCTTCCGGGCCTTCGGCAACGCGGCGGATCTCGCGCGCGAGCCCGGGGCCCCACAAGACATGAAGAGGGAGGCTCCGCTTCGCCCCGGGCATGGGCGCCGGCATAAGCTCCGCGACGGATCCCTCGGCCCACCCCGACGACCGATCCACGGCGACCGCGGTCCTCGGTGGGGGATGCTTCTGGTGCACCGAGGCGGTCTACCGGGACCTGCGCGGGGTCCTCTCCGTGCTCCCGGGGTATGCGGGCGGGAACCGGCCGGACCCGAGCTACGAGGAGGTCTGCACGGGACGGACCGGCCATGCCGAGGTCATCCAGGTGACCTTCGACCCCCGGGTCCTCTCCTACGCGGACCTCCTGAGGATCTTCTTCACCGTGCACGACCCGACCACGAAGGACCGCCAGGGCGCCGACGTGGGCACGCAGTACCGGAGCGTGATCCTGTACGCCGACCCCGGGCAGCAGCGCACCGCGGGGGAGGTCCTCGCCGAGATCGAGCGGGCCGGGCTCTACCGCCATCCGCTGGTGACGCAGATCGTCCCGCTCGACCGGTTCTACCCGGCGGAGGAGTACCACCGGGACTACTACGTCCGCCACCCGGAGGCGGGGTACTGCCAGATGGTCATCGCGCCCAAGGTGGCCAAGTTCCGTCGGCAGTACGCCGAGCGCCTGCGCGCCCCCTGAGGGCCCCTACGCCGAGGCCTGGCGGAGCAGGTCGGGCGGGATCCGGAGCGACCAGTAGGCGAGGAGCCCCCCGAGCGGGACCGAGACCGGCAGGACGGCCCCGAGGGCGAGCCAGGGGAGCGAGGGATGGGTGAGCAGGACGAGCACCGCCGGCAGGAGCGCGATCAGCAGCGCCGACGCCAGGACGGCGGCCGTGAACTCGGCGGCGAGCCAGGTGAGCCCGATCCGCCGCAGGACCCGGACGGCGCGCATCGAACCCCGAACGAGTAGGGGCAGATACACCTCCGCTATGGTCCGGTTCGGGACCTATCCCCGGGACGGCCGCGGGGGGCCCGGGGGGCCCGGGGCGACGGCGGGGCCGGAGGCGGGGGTCGTATCCCCGCCGCTCAGGGTACCCCCGCCGCGCTCGAGGCCCCGGCGTGGTGGACCGGGCCATCGAGGGTCGAGTACTCGACGACGGCGGGCTGGTCGAAGCTGTGGCTCGGTACGACGAAGTCGAGGCTCAGCGTGACCGACTGGCCCGGGAAGGCCCGTACGGGCACGTTCGAGGAGACGAGCGGCCAGGCGCCCCCCAGCCAGAGCGTCAGGTTGGTGACCGTGCAGGCCACGGTGCCGAGGTTCTGGAGGTGGAGCTCCTCCCGGACCAGGCTGCCGTAGCGGAAGGTCCCGCCCGGCGTGATCACCGCGTCGGGCCCGAGCCCCACGCCCCGGCAGCCCGGGGTGCCGGGGGTGGTCCAGGTGACGTCCGCCAGGTGGACGGTGAGCACCCCGTTGTACAGGACGAAGCTCACGGAGAGGCAGAGGGCTGCCAGCGTGACGGAGGTCCGGAACAGTCGACGCCCGTTCGGAGCCCGCCGTGCCATCCGCACCGGGGCCGCCGGGTACGGTGATCCCCGCCTCCGCGCGATCGAAGGGCCGCGGGGGGAAGAGGGGGGGCTGGGCGAGTGGCAAGAAGGTCACGACTCCCTCAGGACGGGGAGCCGGTCGTAGGGGGCTCCGAAGGGCTCCGCAACTTCCCACGTCAGTTGTCGGTGAACCCGCGGTCCCAGGAGCGGTCCGAGTCGTGGTTCCTCAGGTCGGTGCCGGAGTCGATGACGGACTTCATGTTGAGGAGCACCGAGACCCACGCCGCGGCCACCTCGGGGGTGGTGTCCTCGGGGACGCTCCGGTTCGTGAGCGTGAGGTCGGTCCCCTCCCGGCCGTCGCTCTCGAGGTCGAACTCCACCACGGAACCGTCGAAGTACTCGAGGGCGAACCGGCTCGCCTCGATCCGCTCGAGGACCGCCCCGTCGCCGCTCGCTCCCGAGGAGAACTCCCAGTGGATCGTGCCGCCCTCCTCCTGGGCGGACTCCGCCCAGAAGCTCGCGCGGCCCTCGTCGGTCGAGAGGAAGCGGTACACGACCTCCGGCGAGGACCGGAGATGGACGCGCCAGCGCACGACGCCCCGCTGGGGGTGGTGGACCCAGGACATGCGGGCCCGGAGGGGTTCTTGCCATTAAATTAAAGGGACGATTCCGGCGGGCCGGAGCCGTACGGGTGCGCCGTGCTCCGTGCTCGGTCGGACGCCGAGCCTGACGCGTCCTCGGCCCGGGCGTAGGCACGAGCGCCGGGTCCGAGCGGCGTCTCCTCCGGTAGCCGACGAGTCCCCCTAGGACGACCGCGGCGACGGCGAACCAGAGCCCGAGGAGGAGCTCCAGCCTGTGGGTTCCCGGGAGGTACGGGATGTTGATCGGGCCGCCCTTCCCTTGACCGGTTCCGGGGGGAGCCGACTCGGTAGGATCCCCGACGTCGAGGGCGAACCAGGAGATGGCCGCCGCGGTCGAGAAGAGCGCCCGCGCCGGCAGGGCGAGATCCCGCCATCGAGGGAGCGGGGACGACGGGCTCTTCCCGGCCGGACCGGAACGTTCCGCTCCGCTCCCGCGCGGTACCCCGGCCCCAGGGGCCGCGCCCCCGGCCACCGGGAACCCGTCGAGGCCGGCCCCACGAGGGGGGCGGGATCGCTCCACGGCCCGGAGTACCGCGCGCGCCCGACAGGTTCCCCGACCCGAAGGCGCCCGTCCGGTGGACGGCGAGCGGCTGGGTCAGGTTCGCGTTCACGACCCGCAAGCTCCGGGTGGTCGCGTTCGAGGTGACCACCGACCCGACCTTCCCCACCGCGGTGGGGATCGT
>DAHUZZ010000038.1 GCA_027314915.1 Thermoplasmata archaeon
GATCGTGAACAGGAGGCCCCAGAGCGTCAGCCGACCGATCGCGGGGGCGAACCGCTCGTCGTACCAGATCCGGCCCTTCCAGCGGGCGAGGCCGACGCGGCTGAGCAGCGCCGCGATCAGCGGGACGCCGAGGAAGACGAGGACGGTCAGCGCGACCGTCGACGGATCGACGGAGATCGCCTGCGACGGGAGGTGGAGCCACCCGGGCAGGACGACCAGGTAGAAGATCGCGAGCCCGGCGTAGGCGACGATCTGGAAGACCGCGTTGAGGGCGACCAGGACGGTGGCGTACTCCGCATCTCCCCCGGCGAGCTGGTTCCAGACGAGCACCATGGCGATGCACCGGGCGAGGCCGACCAGGATGACCCCGGTCCGTAGGAGCGGGGCGTCCGGGAGGAGCGCCCAGGCGAGAGCGAACATCACCGCGGGCCCGACGACCCAGTTGAGGAGGAGGGGGAAGACGGTCGACCGCCATCCGCGCGTGACGTCGCGGATCCGTCCGTAGCGGACCCGGGCCAGGATCGGGTACATCATCAGGAGGAGCCCGAGGGCGATCGGCACGGAGACCGACTGGATCTGCCAGGCTCCGAGGGCGGTTCCGATCCCCGGGTCGGCCCGGCCCAGCGCGAGGCCCGAGACCATCGCCAGGAGGACCCAGAGCGGGAGGTACCGGTCCACGGCGTCGAGCGCGAGGCTCGGCGACTCCACGGTCGCGGCCTCACCCGGGGTGACCCCGCCCGTCATGCCGTCCGCTCCGTCGGGAGGCGCGGCGGAGCCGGGTGGCCGGCGTCGGGAGCGGGGCCGGAGCCGGGAACCCCGGACGGTCCCGGGGCGGGGGCCAGCTCGTGTCTAAGGAGGTCGACGAGCGCCCGGATCCGGTCGCGGACCTCGCGGAAGCCCGCCTCGTCGAGTTCCGCCGGGTCGGGGAGCCCCCAGTCCCGGAGCGGTCGCGAGGCGAGCCGGACCGGACAGCTCGCCTCATCGAGGCAGCCCATCGAGATGCAGATCCCCGCCCGATCGATCATCTCCGGGGTGAGGGGCTGGGGCGGGTGG
>DAHUZZ010000039.1 GCA_027314915.1 Thermoplasmata archaeon
CACGGTCGGCGGGATGCCGAATATCGCATCCACGTCGGGGCGCGCGGCCGGCTGCACGAACTGGCGCGCGTAGGCGTTCAGGGATTCGAGATAGCGGCGCTGGCCCTCGTTGAACAGGATGTCGAACGCGAGTGTCGATTTGCCCGATCCCGACACGCCTGTGATCACCGTGAAGCGATTGCGCGGGATGCGTGCGTCGATGCTCTTGAGGTTGTGCTCGCGCGCGTTGTGAATGACGATGTCGTGCCGCGCGGCGGCGTCGATCGCGCCGTAGCGCGGCGCCGCCTCCGCCACCGCGGGCAGTGACTCGCCCCGGGGGTGCGTCTCGCCGGCGAGCGACTGCTCGTATTCCAACAGCGCGCGCGCGGTGTGCGAGCCGCGCTCGCCGCGCACCTGCTGCGGCGTGCCGGTGCACACCACCTGCCCGCCTTCCTCGCCGCCCTCCGGGCCGAGGTCGATGATCCAGTCGCATGCGCGGATCACATCGAGGTTGTGCTCGATGACCAGCAGTGAGTGTCCCGCGGCGAGCAGCTTGCGAAACGCCATCAGCAGCCGCGCGACGTCCTGGAAGTGCAGCCCGGTGGTCGGCTCGTCGAACAGGAACAGCTTGCCCTTGTGCGTGATGCTCGAGAGCACCGAGCCGGCCTGCGCCAGGTGCCCGGCGAGCTTCAGCCGCTGCGCCTCGCCGCCGGAGAGCGTCGGCACCGGCTGGCCGAGCTTCACGTACTCCAGGCCCACATCGGCGAGCGGTGCGAGCCGGGCGCAGACCTCGCGCGAATCGCGGAAGAACGCCAGCGCCTCGGTGACCGTCATGTCGAGCACGTCGGCGATGTTGGCGCGCCGCCCGTCGCTGCCTTCGCGGCGGATGTCGAGCACCTCGTCGCGGTAGCGACGGCCGTTGCAGTCGGGACAGCGCAGGTACACGTCGGAGAGGAACTGCATCTCGACGTGCTCGAAGCCGTTGCCGCTGCAGGTCGGGCAGCGTCCGTTGCCGGAGTTGAAGCTGAAGGTGCCGGCGGTGTACTTGCGCT
>DAHUZZ010000003.1 GCA_027314915.1 Thermoplasmata archaeon
GGCGCTTCAGCACGCGGTGGACGGTGACCCAGCTCACCCGGACCCCTCGACGTCGAAGGATGGCGTGGATTCGTAGAGCACCCCAGGCGGGGTGCTTTCGCCTCAGCTGGAGGATGCGATGGACGAGGTTCCCGTGGACGCGGTTCGGGCTGTGGTGTGGACGCCGGGACTCGTCCCGGAGGCCTTCGCCGCCTTCTTCTCGGTAGTTTCGGCACCAGTAGCGGAGCGTCCTCTCGGAGATCCCCAAGAGTTGGCAGATCTCTGCGGCCCGGACTCCCTTCTCAAGATGCTGCTTGACGGCGTGCAGTCGAAGACGGACGTCCTCCTTGACCAAAGCCACCCTCTCCGGGGGGCGGCAATATGTCCTGACAATTCAGGCGGCAAGATGTCCGGCTACACTACACCTAGAACCGTCAGCGACCTCGGCGCGATCGGTCCACCGAAAGAAGTTCACGCTGTGCCCGAGGGGTCGGTGTTCGGGATGCGTGGGGCACGTGTCTCGCATCTCGCTCCCGCAGGCCACCCTCGATCAGTCGATCAAAACATCGCGGGAAGTAGCGGGTCTCCGCCGGAAAACTGAGAAGTGCCTCGCGGACGCCCGGGCGCTCGGAAACGTCCCTCGCCACATCCGAGGCCGCCGCGGCGCTCTCCACGTGGAACAGGAATCCGATGTACCGGTTTCGATCCCCGCGATAACTCTCGGCTGACTCAAACCATCCGGGCACCGTCGGGGTGATGGGCAGGAGACGCGCGCCCGCGTCAATGATGGCCGCCCGCAGCGTCGCGAGTTCGCCCGACCGATCAAACCGGATCATGAGGTGTCCCACCACGCCGGGGAATCTCCGGTAATCGAGCAGCGGGTAGGCAAAAAATGCATGTTCGGTAAACATTGCACCGTAGTTTCTAGCCACAGTGTGTGGAGTGGCTCCGAGGGCCTTGGCAAGCTCGATTGAGCGGGGACGCTCCGACTTCCGAAGCTCGTTAAGGAGCCGCCACTGGAACGCGGACAAGGGGCGCTGCGGGCTCGGCAAATCGATCGAGACAGGAGGGGACTCCAAAGAAAGACCATCGATCCGCTCGAGGTACTCGATCCATCGATCGGAGGCCCCGTAACCCTCATCGACCAGGAGGATCCACGTGCGGTCGGCCAAGTCCGTGGAGACCAGGATCTCGCTCGAAAGATCCACGGCCTGAGAGAGGCCGTTTCGGGCCAGATTGGACTTGGTAGCGACCAGGAGCCCCACGAGTCGCGAGTGGACGAGCCCTGGGTTGGGGAAAATGGCCAGCCCTCGGAGTATCCCTCCGGCCGCCCGCCACTGGTTTGAGTGCGAGAGCACGGTGTTGCGGCTGACCCCGATCCCAAGGGCGATGCGGGCTGCGGGGATCAGTGGGTCTACGCCGATCGCGGGCTGAGTAGGGTTCACCTGGATCCGATCCAAGATGTCGAGGTCCAGCCGTTTCACGCCCCTCAACTCCGATGCGCTCCCTCGGGGTAAACGGACAAGGGTAGATGAATGTAATGACAAACAGTCGTTTTCCGTGGCCGGGCAATAAGATTGTCCTTACACCGTTACCATAATGACGAAACACGGTTGGTTCCGCAGTATCCGCAGGTGCCACCCGACCCTAGCTCCGGCCGCGGGGTCCGGCTCGTCGAACATCAAGGTCCGCCTTGATCCATCGCCACGGCGCGGTTCGGTCCGGGCGCAGGACATTCGGGCGATCCCGTCACGGGAAGCGAAGGTTGCGACGGCGGACCACGCCGGTGTTGAAGGCCCGGGGAGACATGAGGCTATGAATGAGGCTACGCGGAAGAAAAAGGACCGGAAGGGAACCTCGGTCCCGAGCAGGGCGCCCTTCGATTCCCCTCGGCCGAGTCAGCTCGGCACGTCAAAGTTCCCCCGGAACGAGGAGCCGGTGAAGGCGAATGATGCCGCCGCGCTTGCGCGGCTGCATCTCCATGCCCTCCTTGGTCAAGGGTCGTACCTGTATCGCGAGTTCTCCATTCGATCATCTCGCTCCAATCAGGCCAAGGAGATCTTCCTCGTTTCCGCGACGGTAGATTGCGCCGGGGTCGAAACGTGGTACACCCTGGAGTACGACAAGTCCTCTGGCGCACTGGTCGATGTCTGGAAGGATGGGGTTCGAATGGCGGTCCTACCGAGCCCATCGTCGTACGGGCCGGGCCGGACAGGATCGCCGTAGGAGAGCCGCCCAACTGGCGCTCTTCCGAGCCGGTTCAACGCGGTCGCGTCTCCGCAAATTCACGGGACGGAGTCTTGGGTCTCGCCACTCTTGAGGCTGCCGCTGGAACGACCCACTTCCCTCCGGGGGAATGGCAGCTCTTCCTCGGGAATCCCAACGTGGGAGCGGTACCGGTGCGCGTGGATGCGACGGGGGAGCGGAACTGCCCAACGCCGGAGCGATCTTGTGATCCGGCGGGGGTAGCTAGGGTGACCGCGCAATCTGGCGACAGGGTCCGGTCCATATCGCAGCGCTGCCGCCTGCGCGACCGCGGCCAGATGCCCCCCCATGCACGCGATCTGTCGGGACTCTTGGGAGAGCGCTTCCCAGCTCTGGCTCTTCCGATACCCCTAGCTTCAGCGAAGCTCGCGCTTATACGAAGGTCGAGGTACCATGAGGACGTGGCCGTCCTGAGCCCGAACAAGCATCTCATCACGACGTACATGAACGCGGACCGGTCGAAATCCGGGGAGCTCATGACCGACGACATCCAATGGGTAGAATGGGTGGATGGCGTCCCGCCAGCAGGGAGCGTGAACGAGGGGAAGGCAGCCGTCATGGGCAACGCCGGAGACGATGTGCTTCGTAACGAGATCACCCGGATGACCGAGGAAGGCAACGTCGTGGTCGTCGAGGGCATCTGCCACGTGACCAAGAAGGATGGCAGTACCCTGAAGGTCCGATTTTGCAACGTCTTCGAGCTGAAGGGCGGCCAAGTGAAGCGCCAGGACTCCTTCGGGGCCTTGCTCAAGGATTCGACATAGGCCGCGAGTCCGCGCTCGGGGGGTCGGCGACCTCGGAACTCGAGACGGTCTGTGGGGGGGCTCGAACAACTCGCCATCGTTCCGCGGTCGACGTTGGACGTTTCCGAGCAGGGACCGATTCGAAAGGATCGCCGGCCGGAGATCGCTGCGGCGGGGCCACGTATCCCGAAGGACGGGTCCATCGACCCGCCGTTGTACTCCAGCATCTGTGCCCCACCGGACTCCTGACCTCAGGCAGCGTGCACGCGGATCCCTTACCGGTCCCCCGACCGCCGGCGACAGCCCAGGTGGCCCCTCGCGGTCGTGGTCGGTTCCTCCCTTGCCGCCTTCGTGGTACTCTGGCTGTACGTACTCCCGAGTTCGCAGCCGGCCCCGGTCTGCACCGGCGACCTCGGGTACCAAATCCCCTGCGGTAGCGCAGGCCCCATCGGGCTCGGCCAGGCGAACAACCTCACCGCACTGCCCGGAGGCATTCCCACCGGTGGATGCCCTGCACCCATGCCCGGTCCGGCGAACGACTGTTTTTCCGTACCGGTCGCCAGCGTCAGCGAACAGTGGTCCGCCGCCCACATTTCATTCGAACTCGTGGACGCCAAGGGCACCGCACTGCCGATCCGCTCCCCGGATTCCGTCACCCTCGAAGCCCAGAACGGCTCGGGACTCGCGATCTGGACGCCTGCCGGTGGCTGGGGGTCGTGCAGCACAAGGACGTGCACGAGCCTTCCTTCGTACGCCGTCCGCCTACCGGTCGCCCTGACGGCCGGACCGAAGTTCGTCGTGTTTTCGGGGCAGCCGTCGCTTTCCGGCGAGTCGCTCCGCGTGCTGGGTCTTGGGCCCCTCGACCGTGAGACGACTTCGACGCCCTTCCCGTAACCGTCCCCCCAAGAGCAAGCCCGCTGAGGTCAGCATCCACGGCGGCTCGCACCGTTCGGACCCCAGGGCGCTGGGCGATGCGATGTCAGGGCGAACCCGCTCCACGTCGCACCACCATGCGGACCACGGCTCGGGCATGACCTTCTGACTTGGAGTCCAGTACCCCTGCCCGAGCGCGCGTCCTCCCGGTGGCGAGAGAGGCAGCTTCAGCAACTGCCGTCGGCAGAAGTCCCGTCCGGCAGGATACGGCGACATCGTAGGGCGGACGAGTAGCCGCCGGTGGACGCGGACGACACGCGCCGCCCGGCCGCCACCGACTGACGGGCCCCGCGCACGTCAACGAAGGTTGACTTCCGGTTTATGCCGCCGGAGGCGGGCGGGCCCATCATGACCGTCCCTCGAAGATACGTCGCCCGGGTCTTCACGGCCACCGAGCCGGCGCCCGCCGAGCTGCCGAGGGTGATGACCCGCCACCCCGGGAGGTGCGACGTCGCCTCCGCGATCGAGTACGGCTTCCGCGACGAGCCCAGCCTCTTCCGTTCCGAGGGTCCGGCGGAGGGATGCGGCGCGGTCCGGCATCGGCTCCTTCTTCGCCGGGCGATCGGAGGGACCCCGCCGGCCGAACTCTCCTGGAGAGCCTTCGAGGTCTGCGAGGTTCATCTCCGCCAGATCCTTCGCGCCAGACCCCCCGCCCTCCCCGACGGAGCGGAGAGGGCCCCGCGGGGTCGGCTCCCGCCAGACCGGACCGACAGTCCGCGCGGTCCGGCGATCCCGGCCCGCTGACCACCCGGCGTCGGCCGGGCCGGCCCGGGAGCTCTACGGCCTCCACCCGGACGACGGTATCGCCTCGCGCCGAACGCCGCCGCCTCGGCGCACCCACCGGGGGGACTCTCCGGAGGCGGAAGTGCGACCCCTCCCGTCGGGGCCGGCCCTGGAGCGTCCCCTACGTTCCGGGCCGGTTTGGGGAACCCCTAACAGGGGTCCGTCGCACCGCGCGCTTCCCTCGAGCCCGGCCGAAATGTCTTTACTTGATGCGCGACCATCTGAACATCAGCCCGACAGGATCGTGGCTCCCCGCCGGGAGCTGCGGCCGGTGATTTTCCGACGACGATGGAGGTAGTGTGAAGGTAGTGGAAGAGGTCTCGACCGAGGAAGCCCTGCGGGCGCTGCGGGTGCAGTTCTCCCAGATCCTCGATCGATACGACGTGACCCCCGAGGACCGAGTGGCGCTGGACCGCATCGAGCTCGAGTTCTTCCAGATCAAATCCGATCTTCTGGGAAAGCTCGACCGGCTCATGACGGCGCTGAAGGACGAGGCCCGCGAACGCTCGGAGGGGGCTTCCATCGATCCGGGGCCCTCGGCGCCCGGGGGGCCGCCGACCCGCCGGATGTCCCGAACCAGGCCCAGCCGCTAAAGGATCACGAAGCGAAGCGCCTCCGGGTGCGCCCCGGCCGTGGCGGGCACGTTCCGGACGCCGCTCTCGCCGACCTCGGGCGCCCGCCCGTTGCGCCGGCTCACCGGCCTCGGGTTTCGGATCCTGGTCCCGCACGAGGGCTACGACCGGGTCGGGGACCTCCGCCGCTCCGTGGCCCGGATCGGGTCCGTCGAGGACCGGGAGTCCCGGCTCGCGGCCGCCGACCTGCTGGACTGGGCCACCGATCACCCGGAGTAGGCCCTGCACGGCGCCGACGTGGTACGGGAAAGCCTGCCGCTCGCCCCCAGGGGATCTCCCGGGAGCCCCGGGGACCGGTGGTCCCCGGACGCGCGTCAACGGCGGCCGTCGCCTCTCAGACGGGGGGTCCCTCGGAACTGGGGGCCGGAGGGACGCGCGGGGCCTCGAGAGGGCTCGTGGCGGGCGCCGACCGCGGCGGGGAGGGGGCCGTCTGGAGCGCTTCGGCGATCCGCCGGTGGACCTCGGTGAGGAGCGATTCCCGGTCCTCGGCCCGCCGGATCATGACCGTCACGGCGAGCTCGGCCACCTGGGGGGAGCGGGAGCGCGTGGTCACCACCGGGGGGAACCTGCGATCGAGCCGCATCCGCAGCTTGCCGAGCCGCTTGCGGAGCTCGCTCTCGAACTCCGCAAGGTCGACCGAGCCCGGCACCGAGAACGGGACCGTGAGCTCCTTCCAGGCCTGGGGGGACTCGTTGACCATCGGCTCCCGCATGAACATCGAGTTGGGCAGCGAGACCAGCCGGTCGTCCGCGGTGAGCAGGACGGTCGTCATGGCGTTGATCTCGATGACGCGGCCCTCGTGCTCCCGGATCCGGATCTGGTCGCCCAGCTTGAAGGGGCTGTAGACGTCGGAGAAGTACTTCGCGCCCAGGTTCTCGAGCTGCTCGCGGAGCGCGATGAGGGCGGCGATGCCGCACAGCGCGACCACCAGGAGGAGGACCTCCACACTGAGCCCGATCTCCTGGATGGCCAGGATCCCGCCCATCAGCCAGATCACGACCGCCACGAGCCTCCGGGCTCCCAGCGCCACCTGGGGGCTGCTCTGCTGCATGAGCTCCCCCACGAGGAACGCGCCCACCCGCGCCACGAGCCAGGTGAGCCCGAGGATGATCGCGGCGTAGAGGAACGGGGTGAGGGCGGGGGGGAGGACGAACATCAAATCTCCACGAGCCCGTCGAGCATCGCCATCTCGCCGTGCATCGCCGTCTCGAGGCTGCAGACCTCGGCCGAGTCCCGCGCGGCCCGGGTGAAGCCCCGCCGGGGGGAGGAGCGCTCGAGGAGCCGGCGGAGCGCGCCCGCCATCGCTCCCAGGTCGTCCGGGTCGACCAGGAGGCCGTTCTCCCCGTCGCGGACGAGCTCGGCGACGCCCGCGTTCCGGCTCACGATCACCGGTCGGTCATGGAGCCAGCTCTCGACGACGACCAGCCCGAACCCCTCCCGGACGGAGGGCAGCACCGTGAACCGGCACCGCTCGTAGAGGGCGTCCAGCTCCGACTGCCGAACGTGCCCGGTGAAGGTCACCCGGTCCGAGATGCCCAGCGTGAGCGCGAGCTGCTCGAGGTCGGCCCGGTACTGCGCGCCCTTGGACAACCCCACCCCGCCCGCCGAGCTCGAGAAGCTGCCGTTGCCGACGAGCACGAGCCGGGCCGTGGGGAACTCCGGGGCGATCCGCGCGAAGGCGCGGAGCGCCCGATCGAGGCCCTTCATCGGATCCATGCGCGCCACCGTCAGGATCACGACCTCCTCGGGCCGGATGCCGAACTGCTGGCAGACCCCCTCGATCTCGGTGGGGCCCGGCCGGCCGTACTCCGCCGGGTCCACGTACGGGTACAGCCGGACGATGCGGCCCGCGTGCCCGAAGGAACGGAGGGCATCGCGGTACCGGTCGGAGCTCACCACCACGACGTCGTAGCTCGCGAGCGCGCCCGAGAGCACCGGACGCCACTCCGCGGGGATCGCGTCGGCCTCGAACGGGATGTGCCACCGGAAGATCTTCGGCTTGAGCGTGTCGAGCATCTGCCCGACCTGGAGCTGCTGGAAGTCGTGGATGTAGAACACGTCGAAGTCCTCCCGCTGATCGAGCCGCCGGAGGTACTCGGCCGTCCGGCGGTTGTAGAAGGCGTACTCGCTGAACTCCTCCGACCAGAAGAGGTCCTCCGCGGCTCCGGGGCCGGTCCCGTGCGCCGCCGACCAGATCGCCTCTTTCGTACGACCGTAGGCCGGCATCTTGTCGGAGGGGAGCCGGAGGTTGTGCAGGGTGAGACCGGGCAGGCGGACCACGGGCGGGCCGTTCGGGTTCAGCGCGACCCAGTGCGCCGCATGGACCCGGCCGTGATGGTGGAGCCACTTCACGAGCGGGAACACCATCCGGGTGACCCCCCCGGGCGAGAACCGGTAGTCCGCGCCCTCCTTGAGCTCGGAGAGGTCGACCGAGTCCGGCCAGTACCGGGTCTGCCCGTTCTCCGGGATCACGGTGGAGAACTGGAGCAGCGGGGTCTGGGTGTTGATGCAAAGGTCCATCGGGTCCATGGTCTCCCCGCGGAAGACGCCGGGCCGGCCGGCGGCACGGTAGGGCTCCCGGGCTCTACACGGGACGGGACGCTCCAGAGCTTGAAGTTTGGCTTTCTCGGGTATCCCCCGTCGGAGCGGTGCCCCCGCCCGGGCGCGGCGTTCAGCCCGGACCCTGCCGAGCCTCACGCTCGGCGATGCGACGGCCCGCGTCCCCCGCGGGCGGCGAGGCGAACAGCCCCATGAGCGCGGGGAAGAGGGCGAGGAAGACCAGGAACTCGAGCAGGAGATTCGCCCCGGGAGGCGCGGTGCCCCGCGCGTTCAGGAGCGCGAGGAACGTGAGGGCGATCGCGATCGCCGCGAGCCCCCCGAGCAGGACCTTCGGCACCACCGGGTCCGTGAGGACGCGGCGGACCTTAGGCCCTCGGGCGGCGAGCGCCTGTCCGGCAGCGGCGGCCCGGCCCGGGGAGCCTCCATCGCCTCATCGCAGGGGGAGAGCCGCACCGATCGCGCCGGCCGCAAAGGGCATGGACCCCGCCCGGCTGCCCCGGTCGCGAGGGGGCGGGAACCTAAGGTGCGCGCACGGCGGGACGGAACGATCCGAGCAGTCCGCGCCGCCATTCCCGAAGCGACCCGGAGGCAGTGGTCGAGGACCTATGCCGAGACGCCCTACCACGAACTTCCTTGGTTCTCTCCGCGGCCCTTCCCCTGGATCGCCGCCGGGGCGGCCCGCGGGGTGTGGCGGAGGGGCACCCCGGTCCTGGACGTCGGCTGCGGGGCGGGGACCAATGCCATCTTCCTCGCCCGCCACGGGCTCCAGGTCACCGGCGTCGACCTGGCTCCGGGCGCGGTCGACGTCGCCCGTTCGCGGTCCCGGAGAGTGGGCGCACGGGCCGAGTTCCGGGTCGCGGACGGGCTCGACCTCCCCTTCCCGGACCGCGCCTTCGGCGGCGCGATCGATGTCGGTTGCTTCCACACGCTGCCCCCCGAGCTCCGTTCGGCGTACGCCCGGGAGCTCGCGCGGGTCCTCCGGCCCCGCGGCACGCTCCTTCTCGCCGTGGTGGCGCGGGAGTATCCGGGCGAGCGCGGTCCGCCGCACCGGCTCTCCCTCGAAGAGGTGACCCGCGCGTTCGAAGAGGAGTTCCTCATCCTCCGGTCGGAGTACCGCCCGAGCTACACCGGGCGCGCGATCCCGGGGGCGATGCCCGTGTACTGCCTCGAGCTCCGTCGGAGGAGCGTCCCCCGGCCGCCGTCCCGCTAGGTCGAACCCTCGGTCGGAGGCTCCTCGTCCCAGGCGGGGGGCGCCATCTCGTATCCCTCCACGGGCGGAGCCTCCTCGTCGGAGGGGACCTCCTCCTCGGGGGGCGGGGCCTCCCCGCGCCGTCGCCGCAGCAGCAGCGCCACGGCCAGGAGCGCGACGATCACGACGATCC
Source organism: Thermoplasmata archaeon (assembly GCA_027314915.1). Classification (GTDB taxonomy): domain Archaea; phylum Thermoplasmatota; class Thermoplasmata; order Lutacidiplasmatales; family UBA184; genus JAKIVR01. The sequence goes on from DAHUZZ010000003.1 coordinate 9,277, forward strand.
CGATGATCGCGTAGGTGAGCACGCCGCCCCCGCCGAAGAGCCCCCCGGCGCTCGGGCTCGTCACGTTGAGCCAACCGGTCCAGCTCCCGGTGATCCCCCGGGTGTCGGTGACCAGGATGCTGACGTGGTAATCGCCGGTCGCGCTGGGGGTGCAGCTGAGGCTCGATCGGTCGGCGCTGCTGCACCCGGTCGGGAGCCCGGAGTAGCTGTAGGTGTAGCTGCCGGAGCCGCCCGTGACCTGCACGGTGAGGGTCATCGACTGCCCCTGGACCGGGGGCGAGGGGTTCGTGGACACCCCGGTGACGGTCGGATCGGCCACCACCGTCACCGTCGTGTTGGCCATCGGGAGGTGCTTGCCGTCGAAGTCGATGCCGGTGACCTGGATGACCAGCGGTCCCACCGCGCTCGGCGCGCAGGTGAAGTTCCCGTTGGAGCCCGCCGCGGCCGGGCAGACCGAGGGGAGCGTCGTGGCCGTGAACCGGAACGGACCGATCCCCCCGACGGTCGTGACGTTGACGCTGAGCGTCTCGAGCGCGTCCACGAGCGTCGCCGAGGCGGTCACGACCGCCGTCGGATCCGCCACGACGGTCAGGTTGACCGACGCCCGGGCGATGCCCCCGCCCGCATCGGTCACGTTGACCCCGACCGTGAAGTTGCCCGTCGAGCCCGGCGAGCACTGGGGGCTCGGGGAGTTCGCGAGCGTGCAGCCCGTCGGCAGTCCGGAGAAGGCGTAGGACATCGACCCGCTACCTCCGGCGGTCGCGATCGAGAACTGCGCCGGCGTGCCGAGATCCACCGCGGGGGCGGAGACATTGAACGCCGTCACCACGAGCGCCGGGTCCACGACCAGCGAGAGGTTCGCCCGGCTCGTGAAGCCGAACTCGTCCGTCGCCGTGACCAGGATCTGGTAGGTGAAGGCCGTGGTCGGGGTGCAGGGCAGCGGGTCGAGGTTGGCGGAGGTGCAACCGGCCGGGAGGCCGGAGTAGGCGTAGACGAAGGGAGCGGTCCCGCCCGCCACGCTCACGTTGAGCTCGGTGGTGGCGTTCACGTCGACCGGCCCCGGGGTCGCCACGAACGCATCGATCGCCCCGACGGGGTTCACGACGAAGCTGGTGTTGCCGTAGATGTGGTAGCCGTAGTCATCGATGGCGATGACCTCGACATGGTAGGTGCCCACCTTCCCCGGCTGGCAGGGCAGGACGGCGAGGTCCTGGGTGGGGCATCCGGTGGTGGGCAGCCCCAGGTAGCTGTAGCGGATCGGCGGCGTGCCGCCGTTGATCTTCGTGGTCAGGTTGAAACGCCCCCCGACGGTGACCGCGGGGTACTGGGGGGTGAACGAGCCCAGGGTCGGCGCCGCCGCCACGATGAGCGTCGTCGTCGCGTTGTTCTCATGGCCATGGGTGTCGACGACGGTGAGGTTGACCGCGAAGGTCCCCGTGCTGGTCGGGACGCACCGGATCACCGTGACGTTTCCGCCGGTGCACCCGGACGGTAGCCCCGAGTAGCTCAGGTTCACGGGGACGTCGTTGGAGAAACCGGCCGCCGAGAACGTGACCCCCTGGCCCAGGTCGATCGCGGTCGGTGCGACGGCGAGGGAGCTGGGGAGGAGCGGCCCGTAGCCCCAGGTATCGTTCGTGATGTTGTTGCCCGCGCCGTTGTTCGACCCGCCGAACATGATCACGGAGGAGAGCTCCGGATCGTAGGCGGCCACCTGGAAGCCCCGCATGTACGGCGTCACGGAGATGTTCTTGGTCTGGTCGTACCACTTTCCGCCGGAGAAGGCCCAGGTATCGCTGCTGCCGGGACCGGAGAGCCCGGTGGCGCCCCCGAAGAGGATCACCTGGCCGGTCAGGTTGTCGTAGGACAGCGGGGTGTACACGCGCGCCGAGGGGGCCGTCCCGTCCGAGGAGGAGAGGTCCGTCCAGGTGCCGTTGACGTAGGACCAGGCGTAGTTGTCCGGGCAGGTGGAGGAGGTGCAGCCGCCGAACATGAGCACGTAGCCGTCGGCGGCATCCCAGACGGCGGAGGCACGGTAGGTGCCGGGCGGCTTCCCGGTCACCTTGCTCGTGATGTCCGTCCAGTTCCCCGCCGCGTAGGTCCAGGTGTCGGAGAGGACGTTGCCGGAGGAGTCGGTCCCGCCGTAGAGGACGACGTACTTGTTGATGGCATCGTAGGCCATCACGCCGCGCCAGCGCTCGGACGGCGCGGGGCCGGAGACGGTGATCTGGGTCCACTTATCGTGGACGAACGCCCAGGTGTCGTTGAAGTAGGTGACGCTCTCGTCGAAGCCGCCGAAGAGGAGGACGTAGCCGTCGAGCGGGTCGAAGGTCATCATCGCCACCGCGCGGCCGGACGGCGCGAAGATGAGGTTCTGCGACAGGTCCGTCCAGGTGCCGTTCGCGAAGATCCAGGTGTCCCCGAGGACGCCGCTGGCTCCGTCGCCCCCGAAGAGGAGGACGCAGTGATCGATCGGATCGTAGGCCATCTGGGCGATGAACCGGGCGGGCGGCACGGCATGCCCCTTCATCGAACGCGAGTAGTCGGTCCAGTTCTGGGTCGTTCCGAGCGGGGACTCGACGGGGAAGAGGGGGTGGGATCTCGGGAGGAGCGCCTCCGCGGACGCGGTCAGGTTCAGCGTCCGGGGGGACGAGGGGGCCGAGACGGACCCCGCGGCCGGAGGATGCGCCGTCAGGAACGGGGTCGGCGTCAGCAGGAGCGCGGGGAGCAGCGCCGCCACCACCAAAAGGGCGACCCGGGTCGGCGAAACGGTTCGATTCCGTCGGGTTGGTCCTCGACCCATTCGCGGGCGCGACGTGCTCCCCATCCATATACATTCTGTAATGAGACTCCCGGGGGAGCGGGCCGCCGGCCGCGGTGCACGGCGAACAGCACCCACCCCCCGCCGCGGAACCGCGGAGCGAAAAAGAGAGCGGCGGGCCACTCCGTACCCGTTCGGGGATCGCACCCCACCGCCTACCCAGCAAATACTGGCAACTCCTTCTGGAGGCTTGGAGGGCGGGCGCTTGGGGCCGCTCATGAACGCGGGAAGGCGACGGCTCCCCCAGCTCTGCGCGGCCTGCTTGGGGGTGCTCTCGCTCTTCCCGTCCGGCACCCCCGCCGGGGTGCCACCGCCCGCGGTGGCCGCTCCCGTCGCGGGGGCGGCGCCGCTCTCGACGGGCGCGGCCCTTTCGGGCCGCCTCGCGCCGAGTGCCGCGGGTCCGGCGTGGCAGAACTGGCCGAACTACCTGGTCGGTTCGTCGCGGACCTCCGCGAACCTCGCCGAACGTACCCTCGCCCCGAGCAACGTCTCCCGGCTCCGGGTCCGCAGGTCCGTCGCCACCGACGGGCGGATCACGCCCTCCCCCACGGTGGTGAACGGCACCGTCTACGTCGGAGGAGGGGACGGATGCTGGTACGCGCTCCACGCCACCACGGGAAGCGTGGACTGGCGGGTCTATGTGGAGAACATCTCGAACGACGGCCAGAACTGGGCGAGCCCGCTCCTGTACGAAGGCCACGCCTACATCGGGGTGTCCGACGGCGGCGTGGTCGGGAAGACGCCCGTCCCGGGGCAACTGCTGGAAGTGAACCTCACGGGCGAGCACACCGTCCGCGCGGCCTTCGAGGTGGTACCCCCCGGCCAGGCGGGGGGCACGATCGACGCCTCCCCCGTGGTCGACCCTGCGCGGAACGAGGTGGTCGTGGCCACGTCCTCCGCCATGGGCGAGACGCAGTCGCTTACGGACGCCGTCGTCGCCCTCAACGCGACGACGATGAACTTGACCGGTTCCTGGCAGGAGACGGCGGGATGCTACATCGGGTTGGGCTTCGGGGCGACCCCGTTGCTCTCCCCGGGCGTGAACGGCACGCCCATGATCGCGGCGTACAACATGAACGGCGACATCGTGGCCCCGGACCTCGCCAACGCCACCGCGAACGGGAGCGGGCGCCCCACGTGGAAGTACAACGTCCACGCCGAGTCCCTGTCCCTGCAGTTTTCCCCCGGGGCCTACGCCGGGCACACCCTCTACTTCTCGGTGGTCGACCCCGTCCTGAAGGGCACCGGAGATGCGGGGAGCTTGGTCGCCCTCGACGCGCTCCACGGTCGCGTGATCTGGGATCGGCCCCCGAACCAGAGTCCGCAGATGGGCGCGGTCACCTACGCGAACGGCATGGTCTTCGACCCAGAGAACGACGTCCTCGAGATCCGGAATGCGACGAACGGGGATCTTCTCACGAGCTTCACCCCGCCGGCCCTATCGATCGAGGACTCCGTCACCGTCGTCGACGGCCAGGTGATCTTCGGGGCGCGAGGCTACCTCTACGACCTCGGGCTCCCCTTCCGCGGCACGGCGCAGGTCGGCCCCCAGGGATGGGACGCCGGCTCGCTGCTCCACTTCTCGGCGATCCCCACCGGTGGGGTGCCCCCGTACTCGGGGACCTGGGAGTTCGGCGACCAGATCAACGGCACCGGGCTCACCGCGCACCACGCCTGCGCCCAGGCCGGGAACTACACCGCCTCTCTCGTCTTCGCCGATGCGGGGGGTTCGAAGGTCACGGAGACGCTGAACCTCTCGGTCGTCCCGCCCTTGAAGGTCGCCCTCTCCGCGGGGCCTCGGCTCGCCGGGGATCCTGCGCTCTCGGTCCATTTCGAGAGCGTGATCTCCGGGGGCACCCTTCCGCGGAGCCTCTCATGGGACTTCGGCGACGGTTCTCCGAACGCGAGCTCGGCGGATCCTGTTCATGCGTACCTCACGCCGCGCAGCTATGCCGTCACCCTCACGGTCCGGGATCCTACCGGGGGGTCCTGGGAGTCCCGCACGGAGGTGGTCGTGCACGGCTTCCCCGCGCTGAACACCTCGGCCAGCACCCTCGAGCGCGAAGCGCCCCTCACGGTCGACTTCGCCTCGAGGGTCACCGGCGGCACCAATGCGTCGACCCCGATCGGGAGCTGGGGCGACGGATCGGCGAACACGACCGGCACGGACCCCGCGCATACCTTCTCCACGGCGGGCGTCTTCCTCGTGACGACCCGGGTGGTCGACGCGCTCGGGATCGTCGATGGAGCGACGCTGACCGTCTCCGTCGCGACGCCCCTGTCGGCGCTGCTGATCGCGACCCCGCTGGGGCCCTCCTGCCCCGCCGCGACGGAAGGCTACTCCTTCGTGGCGAGCCCGGGCGGAGGCGCGGGGCCGTTTCAGTACGGGTGGTCCTTCGGGGATGGGACGCTGGGCCCGGGCTCGAACCGCACCCTCGAACACCCGTACCGTGTCTCGGGCTCGATCCCGGTCACCCTGAACATCTCCGACGCGTTCGGCCACACCGCCTCCGATCCGGTCCTGCTCACGGTCCCGAAGGCGAGCTGCGGGCCCGGCCCGACCTCCCGGGGCCCCGCACCCTCGGGCACCCCGGGAGCCCTCGGGTGGTGGCTGCTCGCGGGGGCCTCCGCCGGGCTCGCGGCGGTCGGCCTCTCCGTCGCATGGGTCCGGCGGCGCCGGTCGCGGCCCCCGGGGGACCGCGGTCCCGCCGCCGTGCCACTCCCGGGACGCCCCGCAGGGAAGAGATGAGGCCCGTACCCGACCCGATCCCATACCTCCCATGACGGTCGTACGGACCGGCTGTTCGTCGTGGACCTCGCCGGCCTGGAACGGCCGGTTCTACCCCGCGGGGCTCGCCGATGGCGAGCGGCTCGCCTTCTACGCCCGGTACTTCGACTGCGTCGAGGTCGACTCGACCTACTACGCCCCCCCGAACCCCCACGCGGTCCGGGGGTGGGCCCGCAAGACCCCGGAAGGGTTCTCCTTCACGCTCAAGCTCTTCCGCGAGCTCCTGGACCCGAAGCAGGGGCTCCAACCGGAGAAGCTGCGGGCGTTCGTGGCCACCGCCGGGGGGCTCGGCGAGAAGCTCGCCGCGATCCTGCTCCAGTTCCCGCCCGGCTTCCGGGCCCCGAGTTCGGGGTCCGGGGGAAACCTCGACTACCTGACGGCGCTGCTCGATCTCCTGCCGGCCGGGCCGCGCTACGCCGTGGAGCTGCGGGACGCGAGCTGGTTCTCCTCCCCGAGCGCCGGGGTCCTCCGGGCGCTCCTCCGCGCGCACCGGATCCCGCTCTGCTGGTCGTACCTGACCTACCTGCAGGTCCCGCCCTGGAGGACGGCCGACTGGGGCTACGTGCGGTTCATCGGCGACCACACGACCGTTCCGGCGGAGGTCCACGGGAGCCTCCGGATCGACCGCACCCGGGAGACCGAGGAGTGGGCGCGGGTGCTGGGGGCCTCGGAGCTCGAGAGCGCCTTCGCCTTCTTCAACAACCACTTCGCGGGGTACGCCCCGGAGTCGGTGAACCTCTTCCGGGCGAGCCTGGGCCTTCCGACCCTCCGCTTCCGCACCGAGAGCCAGCTCCGGCTCGACGCGTGACGCCCGACCGGTCCTACCCCCCCGCGGACGTGGGACCGCCCGAGCGGGGTCCGCCCTCCGTCCCGGGGAGCGCCCCCTGGTCGCGGAGGAAGCGGAGGTAGATCTCCAGCCGCTCGAGCCCCTTGACGACCCCGCGGCTCCCCTCGGGGAACGCGTGGGTCCGGAAGTACTCCCGGACCTCGTCGGGATGGTAGACGCCGAGCGTCGAGATCGCCGCCTCCAGGGTCCGGGTGAGGAGCGGCGTGCCCGAGAGGAGGCGATCGACCTCGGGGAGCCTCCGCGCGAGCCACTCCCAGACGATCGAGGGCTGGGTCCGGGTGAGGGCGAGCGCGCTCAGCATGGTCCAGGATCGGGACGCGGGCATGCGGGGATCGAGCACCAGATCGAGCACGTCGCGGACGGCGGAGGCCTCCTCGAGCGCGACGAGGCCGCTCATCATCTGCCGGGCCTCATCCTCGCTGCCCGCCGCGAACATCCGGTCCCTCAGGACGGGGAACGCCTCCGGGCCGGCGGTGAGGGCGTAGGCGATGATCGTGGCGACCCGACGGTCCGCGGGGATCCGGTCGAGCTGGGCGAACCCCTCGGCCACCTCGCGGGCGTAGGAACGGTCGAGGACGATCCGGGAGACGAGGAGGGACGCGCCCAGCGCCGCCCAGGGCTCCGAGGCGCCGTCCCGGTCCCGCGCCTCCACCGTCGGTGCGATCTCCCGGACGAACTCGAGCGCGGCGTGCGTCACCTCGGGAAGGAGCCGGGCGAAGGGGCCGAGCTCCGCCAGATCGTGGAGCACCTCGCCGCACGGGATCGGTCCGGGATGGCGGCCCGCCACGCGCACGAGCTCGAGGTACTTCCCGAGCGGCAGGCGACCGGAGACGACGAAGGAGAAGCTGTCGCGCAGGAGCCCCCAGCGGTCGAGCTCGGAGAGCTCGGCGTACCGGGCCAGCTGCTCCTCGAAGAGCGGGCCCTCGTAGAGGACCCGGTAGAAGCCCGCCCGGTCGGGATTGACCACGAGGGGACGCGACCCGTCGAGCGGGAGCCGCAGCTCGCGGCCCTCGAAGAGGACGCGCGCGACCTCACCGCCGGTCCGGTAGGTGAGCGGGATCGGCCAGAGCGTCGGCGAGCTCCCCCGGTCGAGGAGGAACCGCTCCTGCACGAGCTCGACCCCCGCTCCGATCCGCCGCACCCGGACCACGGGGTGGCCCTCGAGCCGGATCCAGCGCTCCATGATGCGGGCCACCGGCTCCCGGCTCGCCGCCTGGAGCGACTCCCAGAGGTCCTGGCTCCGCGCGTTGCCGTAGGCGAAGCGCTTCAGGTAGGCGTTCACCCCGTCGCGGAAGGGGCCCTCGCCGAGGTACGCCTCCACCATCCGCAGGACGCCGGCCCCCTTCCCGTAGGTGATCTCGTCGGCCAGCTGGCCGAGCTCCGCGGGGGCGTGCACCTCGACCTCGATGGGATGCGTCGAGCGCAGCGCGTCCCCCTCGTAGGCCACCCGGAGCCCCACCGGGGGGGACAGGAAGAACTCGGTCCAGAGCTCGAGGTCCGGGTAGAGCTCGGCGTCGAGCTTCGCCTGCATGAACATGGCGAAGCTCTCGTTGAGCCAGAAGTCGTTCCACCAGACCATCGTGACGAGGTTGCCGAACCACTGGTGCGCGATCTCGTGGGTGACCGTCTCGCGCACGCGGCGCCGGGAGCGCACGCCCGTGGTCGGATCGACCAGGAGCCGGGTCTCGTGGAAGGCGATCGCCCCCCAGTTCTCCATCGCGCCGGCCCAGAAGTCGGTGAGCGACACCAGGTCGAGCTTCGGGAGCGGGTAGGGGATCCCGTAGTACCGTTCGAACCCGGCGAGCGCCCGGCCGGCGTGCTCGAGGGCGAACTCGCTCGCGTCCTCCCGCCCCGGCGGGGTCGCGGCGCGGATCCGGACGGCGCCGCCGGCCCGCTCGCGGAGGGCGAAGCGCCCCACCGCGAGGAACACGAGGTAGGTCGACATCTTCGGGGTCGGGGCGAACCGGACCGTCTTCCGGCCGCCGGAGACCTCGGTCGACTCGGCGGGGGTGTTGAACAGGACCTCCGAGCCCGCGTCCGCCTCGATCGTGACCTCGAAGACGGACTTCTGCGCGGGCTCGTCGAAGCACGGGAAGACGCGCCGGGCCCCGTTCGGGTAGAGCATCGATCCCACGACGTGGCCGCCCGGGATCGCGGAGCGGTAGAGTCCGATCAGCCCCTTCTCGAGGATCCGGCCCCGGAAGGCGGCCTCGATCCGGTGGCTCCCGGGCGTGGTGGGGGCGAGCCGGAGCTCCTCCCGTTCGGGGACGAGCTCGAAGTCGACCGGGTGCCCGTCCACGGCGAGCGACGTGATCTCGAGCTCGTGCGAACTCAGGACCAGCGGACCCGACGCCTCGAGGATCTCGATCGCGACGGCCCCGCGGAAGCTCCCGGCGCGCTCGTCGAGGTCGAGCTTCAGCCGGTACCGCGGGGCCTGCATGCGGGCGGTGGGGAGGCCCGCCGGTCCTTCAACCCTTTGGGGCGTCGCGCCCGGACGGGCGGAAGAGCTCCCGCGCGGCGACCAGGTGCATGATCTCGTCGGTGCCGTGGGCCACCCGCGCGCTCCGCAGGTCGCGGTACCGCTGGGCGAAGGGCAGCTCCTCGGAGTAGCCGGCGCCGCCGTGCACCTGGAGGGCGTGGTCGAGGACCGTGAGGGCCACCTCGCCCGCGTACCACTTGGCGAGCGCGGCGTCGCCCTCCGTCGCCGTCCGGGCGTCGAGCCTCCGGAGCCCGCGTTCGACGAGCAGCCAGGCGGCCAGGAGCCGGGCCCGGTCCTCGGCGAGGGGGAACGCGACCGCCTGCTGCGCGGCGAGCGGCTTGCCGAACGCCGTTCGCGCGCCGGCGAACCGGACCGCCTCCTCCCAGGCGGCCCAGGCCACCCCGAGGTAGATCGCCCCCAGGAGGGCGCGCTCGTGGGAGAGCTCCGCCCGGAGGAGCTCGAAGGCCCGGCCTTCCGGTCCGAGCCGGGCGTCCGCCGGCACCCGGACCTCCTCGTAGACGACCTCCCCCCGGCGCATCCACCGTTCGCCGTAGTCCGGAACCACGCGCCGATGGATCCCCTCCTGACGCTGCGGGATCACGAACGCCGAGATCCCGCGCCCGTCCGTCCCCGGCCCCTCCGTCCGGGCGTAGACGAGGGCCGCGACGGCGTCCTCCGCGAACGCGGCCTGGCTCTTCGTCCCGCTCACGAGGTAGCTCCCGCCGTCGCGGCGCGCGACCGTCGCGATCGCCTGCACGTCGGAACCGGCGTGGGGCTCCGTGATCTGGTTGCCGACCACGAGCTCGCCCCGGAGCATCGGGGCCCAGTAGCGCGACCGCATCTCGTCGGAACCGTGCGTGCCGAGCAGGGACGAGAACTCCGGCTGGAGGGCGAGCTTCCCGAACATGGTGCCGCCCCGATAGGCCAGCTCGAAGAGGGTCCCTCCGGCCGTCTCGGCGGAGAGCCCGCGCCCTCCGAGCGGCGGGGGCACGGTGAGGCCCAGCAGCCCCGCCTCGCCCATCGCCCGGAACTCCTCCGCCGGGAAGGCGGGGGTCCGGTCGCGGCGGCGGCCGCCGGCCAGCATCTGGATCCGCGCGTCGAGGCGGCGCACCTCCTCCCGCGGCCCGCTCTCGGGCACGGGGAGCTCGGTCGCCGTCACAGCCCCTCCCGGACGAAGTACGGCGGCGCCGGGGGCGGGGCGGCCGCGGGCGGGTGCTCTCCGATCGTCCCCTCCGCACGGAGGGACCGTATCCGCTCGGGCGGGTACCGGAGCAGCTCCCCGAGGATGCGCTCGTTGTCCTGGCCGAGCCAGGGCGCGCCCCTCCAGACGCCGCCGGGCGTCTCGGAGAACCGGGGCGCCACGCCGGCGCCCTTGACCCGGCCCGCGACCGGGTCCTCCCATTCGAGGAACATCCCGCGCGCGCGATAGTGCGGGTCGCGGGCGATCGCGGCCATGTCGTACACCCGGGAGATCGCCGTGTCGTGCTCGCGCCCGATCGACTCGAGCTCCGACACGCTGTGCTCGCCGCACCAGGCCGCCAGCCGGGCGTCCACCTCGGCCCGATGCTCGCGTCGCCAGACCTCGTCGTCGGCCGCCGCCTCGGGGAACCCGAGGAGCGGCCGCAGCCGCCGCCAGGCCTCGGGTGTCGGGGCCGCCACCACGACCCAGCCGTCCCGCGCCCGGAGGAGGTCGTAGGGATGGAGCCGGGCGTGGGCGTTCCCGTACCGGCCCCGGACGACCCCCCGGAGGAAGTAGTCGATGGCCAGGTTCTCGAGCAGCGTGAAGAAGACCTCGTACTGGGCGACGTCGACGACCTGGCCACGGCCCGTCCGGAGGCTCGCGAGGTGGCCCATGAGGGCCGCCCCGGCGGCGGCGAGCCCCGTGACCGTGTCGTTGAGGGCGGTGCCCGCGCGCATCGGGGCGCCCGGCTCGGGGTCCCCCTGGAGCGAGAGGAAGCCGCTGAAGGCCTGCCCGGTGAGGTCGTAGGACGGGGCGCGGAGCCGCTCCGGCTCGCCGGTCTGGCCGAACCCCGAGACGTGGACGATCGTGAGCCGGGGGTTGGCGGAGTGGACCGCCGCGTCCCCGAGCCCGAGCCGGTCGTAGCTGCCCGGTCGGGAGGACTCGATCCAGACGTCGGAGACCCGGAGCAGGTCGAGGAACACCGCCCGGCCGGCCGGCGATCGCAGGTCGAGCCCGAGCGAGAGCTTGTTCCGCGAGTACTGGACCCAGGACTCCGAGACCTGGCGGGGACGCTCCGCGCCCTCGGGGATCAGCGGCGGGAGGCTCCGCGTGGGGTCCGAGTACGGCGGGGCGAACGGAGGCCCCTCGACGTGGATCACCTCGGCCCCGAACTCGCCGAGGTAGGTGCCCGCCCACGGCCCCGCCACGAACCGTCCGGAGTCGACGACCCGGAGCCCGGCGAGCGGGCCGAACCCGGGGATGAGCGGGGGCGGAGGTCCGGCGCCAGCGGCCACGCCGTACGGGCCGGCGGTAGCCCGATAACGCACGAGGTTCCGTACGGAACCTCGCGCTCCAAATAGGCCCGGCCGAAGCTCCGCCGAGGAGCGATGAGCGAACCTCCCTGGATCCGGTACGAAGGGGCCCAGTTCCGCGACGAACTCACCCGGTTCAAGATGGGCCAGCACCCGTTCCGGACGCACCCCTTCTTCGACCGCATCGAACGCGGCGACGCCCCGCGGGAGCTCATCCACCGCTGGGCGGCCCAGTTCTACCCCTGGCTCGCGTGCGTTCCCATCGCCATGGCGGAGCGGTTCAGCCGCTGCCCCTGGGAGGCCCGGTTCGACCCCTACCGGAAGATGATCCTCGACCAGCTCCTCGAGGAGGCCGGCGATCCGAAGGGCAAGGAGCCGGGGCACCCGGAGCTGTGGCTCAGGTTCTGCGAGGGGCTCGGCCTGCCGCGGGCGACGATCCACGCGACCGCCCCGCTTCCCAGCACGCTCGTCGCCATGGACGACTTCCTCTACCTGAACCGCGAGGCGCCCTTCTTCGTCTCGGCGGGCGGCTCCTCCGAGCCCCCGAACGTCGAGCTCTGTGCGCGGCTCCTGCCGGCGTTCCGGAAGCACTACGGCGTGGGCGAACCTGCGCTCACCTACTACACCCTCCACGTGACGGCGGACGAGGACCACAGCCGGTGGGTGAACCAGATGGTGGCCGACTTCGCGAAGACCCCGGAGGTCCGCAAGGAGATGTGGGACGCGATGCTCCGCGGCTTCGCGCTCCACCGGCTCCTGATCGACGGCGCCGTCGGGACCGACGGGACGAACCCGCCGTGAGCCGGCCGTAGGGACGCACGGACCCCGCGGACCATCAGGACTCCGATGTACGGTCACGATCTCCGGATGCACCGGCTGTTCCCCGAGCCGGGGCGCCGGCTCTTCTCGGTCCCGCTCGATCACTCCGTCACCCTCGGGCCCATCGAGGGGCTCGAGAGCACCGCCGCCACCGCGCGCGAGCTCCAGGAGGGCGGGGCGGACCTGCTCATCGTCGCCAAGGGCGCGGTACGCGACGTCGTCCCCGTCCTCTCCCCGCCCACCCTCCTCGGCATCCACCTCTCGGCCTCGACCGCGCTCGGGGACCGGGCGGACCGCAAGGTGCTCGTCGGCACCGCCGCCGAGGCCTCCGCGCTCGGCGCCGATCTGGTCTCGGTCCAGGTCAACTTCGGCGTACCGGACGAGCCCGAGATGCTCCGCGACCTGGGCGGGATGGTCGATCAGTGTCGTGCCGCCGGCCTGCCGCTCCTCGTGATGGCCTACGTGAAGGGCCGCGCGACGCCCGGCGAGGCGGAGATACGGCACGCGGCCCGGGCCGCCGCCGACCTCGGTGCCGACCTGGTCAAGACCAGTTACCCCGGCACTCCGGAGGCGTTCCAACGGCTCGTCGCGTCGACCCCCGTGCCGGTCCTCCTGGGGGGAGGCGTCCGGCTCGACGACGAGGCGGCCGCGCTCGGGCTGATCCGCACGGTCGTGGACGGGGGGGGCGCCGGCATCTGCATCGGACGGAACCTCTTCCAGCGCCCGCCGCTCGTGCCGTTCGCCCAGAAGGTCGCGCGGATCCTCCACGGGGAGCCGCGGCCCAACGCACGATGACGCGCGGTCGGGCGATCCTCGCCCTCGCGCCGGCCGATCGCGCGGCGCTCGCCACGATCCTCGCCCGGGCCCGGAGGCTCGGATTCCACCGGTTCGTGGGCGAGCCGGAACCGGGACCGGCCTCGGAGACCTGGTACCGGGCGACCGACGAGGGGTACTCCGACCTCGGCGACCCTCCCCGAGCCCGCGTGCGCCTCCGCGACGCGCACGACCCGGCGACCTGGGCGGAGCTCCGCGACGCCCGGCGGTCGGGCGAGTCCGTCGCGGTCCGATGGCAGGGCGACCGCATCCTCCCGCTCGAGAACCTGCTCGCCGAGCCCTCGGGCGGCGGGGAGCTGTGGGTGCTCGCCTCCACCGCGAGCGAGGCCCCGGGGCTCGTCGGGGCGCTCGAGCGGGGCGCGGATGCCGTGGTCGTCCCGGTGCGCTCCGAGCGCGACGTCGAGGAGCTCGCCCGGTTCCTCGAGCCGTCGCTTCCGGACGCGCTCGACTGGCACGCCGTGCCCGTCCGACGCGTCGAGCCGGCGGGCCTCGGGGACCGGGTGATCGTGGACACGACGTCGCTGCTGGATCCCAGCGAAGGGCTCCTGGTGGGCAGCGCCTCCGCTTTCCTCTTCCATGTGGCCAGCGAGGCCACCGGCTCCGCGCACACCCGGCCCCGGGCCTTCCGCGTGAACGCCGGGGCCCCGCACTCCTACGTCCTGCTCGCCGACGGATCCTCGCGCTACCTGAGCGAGCTCGCACCGGGGGAGGCCGTGCTCGTCGCGCGACCCCGGGGGGCGCTCCGCTCGGTGCGGGTGGGCCGGCTCAAGATCGAGCGGCGTCCGCTCACCCTGGTCGAGGCGGAGTTCGCCGGGCGAGCGCGTACCGTCTTCGTCCAGGAGGCGGAGACCGTCCGGCTCTCCGGGGAGTCCGATCGGATCGAGGTCACGCGGCTCACGCCGGGCGAGAAGGTCCTCGGCGTCCGGGCGGCACCGGCCCGCCACTTCGGCCAGGCCATCGAAGAGCAGATCGAGGAGCGATGAGCGATCGCCGGCTCCCCTCGATCGCGGCCTCCCTGCCCGGGCGCTCCGTGCCCGAGCTCCGGGCCGAGCTTCGAGCGGCCCGGGAGGCCGGCGCGGACCTCGCGGAGATCCGGGTCGACCGGCTGACGGACGCCGGCCCCGGTTCGGTCGACGAGCTGTTCCCGGCCGAACTGCCCCTCATCGCGACGTACCGGTCCCGGGCCGAGGGCGGGCACGGCGCGACGGACGCCGCCGCGCGCGGGGCGCTCCTCCTGGGGCTCGCGGCGCGCCCGTTCCGGTTCCTTGATCTTGAGCTGGCCCGGGACCTCCCGCTCCGGCCGGAGCTCGCGCGGGCGCTCGACCGACCGGGAGCCCCGACGCCGATCCTCTCGGCCCACCTGCCCCAGGGGACCGCCCCCTCGGTGCTCCATCAGCTCGTGGCGGACTCGGTGCGGCCCGGGGCGATCGTCAAGGTGGTCCTTCCCGCCGACATCGGCGAGCTGCTCGAGGAGATCCTGCCCCAGCTTCCGCCGCCCGGCCTGGGGACGCACGTGGTCCTCACCACGGGGCGCTCCGGTCCCCTCCTCCGGGCCCTCAGCCGCCGGTTGCAGGCTCCGCTCGTCTATGCCGCGCTGCCCGAGCGGCCGGCGGTCGAGCCGGCGCAGATCCGCGCGGACCGTTTACGGAACTACTTCCGCGGCCCCGAGGGGGCGCCCCTCTTCGGGGTCGCCGGCCGATCGGTCGCCCGGAGCCGTTCTCCCGAGCTCCACCACGCGTGGATGGACGCCCTCGGACTCGCCGGCCTCTACCTTCCGCTCGAGTTCGTCGAGGGCGGGGAATTCCTTGGGGCGCTCCCGCACCTCGCGGCGTGCGGGTTCCGGGGAGTGAACGTCACCCATCCGTTCAAGATCGAGGCCCTCGAAGCCGCGGACCGCGCCGGGCCGGCGGCCGAGCGCGCGGGCTGCGCGAACCTGCTCACCTTCGAGGCGGGTACCGTCACCGCGGAGAACACCGACGTGGCGGCCATGATCCAGCGGCTCGGCGAACTGCGCGCGGCCCGGGCCCGGGGGATCGGCCGGGTCACCATCCTGGGCTCCGGGGGCGCCGCCCGCGCCGCGCTTGCCGCGGCCGAGGCGACCGCCCTGCCGGCCGAGATCCGTGCGCGCAACCCGGCCCGCGCCGGCGAGCTCGCCCGGGAGTTCGGTGCGGAGGTGGGGCGGGATCGGCCGGCCGGGCCCGCCGACCTGCTCATCCAGGCCACGCCCGCGGGCACCCCGGGGGCGCCGACGCTCGAGGTGGACCTGGACGGACTCCTCGGTCCGGGCAGCCATGTCCTCGACTACGTCTACGACCCCCAACCCCGGTCCCTGGAGGAGCGGGCGCGCCGGAGCGGCGCGACGTACGAGGATGGGAGTCGGCTCCTCGTCTACCAGGCGGCGCTGAGCTTCGAGACGTGGTGGTCCCGCCAGGTCCCGGACGAGCTCCTCCGGGCCTCCCTGCCGGGGGCGGCATGAGGGGGCTCGGACGGGCCAGCGCGGCGATCTCCATCGTGAACGCCCTCCCGACCGGGTTCGGCGCCGCGGCCGCCCTCCGGCTCGGCCTCCACGCCGCGGTCGAGCTCCGACGGGCGGGGCCGGGGGAGGTCCCGGAGTACCGGGTCCGCCCGGAGGACACGCCGCTCCTCCGTGCCACCGTGGGGGCGGCGCTGCGGGCCTACGCACCCCTCGAGTCGAACCACGTCCTGCTCGACGTCGAGTCCTCGATCCCACCGGGCCGCGGGCTCAAGAGCTCCTCCGCGGTCACGGTGGCGGTCTTCGAGGCCATCGCCATCGCGCGGGGCCACGCTCCTCCCCCGGAGGAGGTCGCCCGACGGAGCGCCGACCTCGCCCAGCAGTCGGGGCAGAGCGCGACCGGGGCGTTCGACGACGCGGTCGCCTCGGCCGCGGGCGGGGTGGTGATGACCGACAACCGTCGCCGCGAGGTCCTCGCCCGCGCGGAGATGCCGCCGGAGCTCCTCTGCGCCCTCCTGATCCCCCCGGCCGAGCACGCCCCGTCGCCGCAGCTCGTCGACCGGTTCGCCGGGCTGGAGGAGGCATCGACGCGTGCCTTCGAGGCCGCGCGGGACGGCCGCCTCCTCGAGGCGATGGCCCGGAACTCCGAGCTGGTGGAACGGGCGATGGGCTACCGTGTGGCCGCGACCCGGGACCGCCTGGTCTCCGCCGGCGCGGAACTGGTCACGGTCACCGGGATGGGTCCCGCGCTCGCCGTGCTCGTCCGGCCGCCGGGGTTGCCCGCGGTGCTCGACGAGCTGGGGAAGCAAGAAGGGAGGGTCATCGTCTCCGGGTTCCGCCGGGCGGGCGAGACCGTCGGGGGTTCCCCCGAGGTCCGGTCGGTCCCATGAGCGGCGTGCGACTCCTCGGGGGCGTGGTCGGGGGGCGCATCGCCGCTCCGCCCTCGAAATCCTACACCCATCGGGCGCTCGTGGCCGGCTTCCTCACCGGCCGACCCTACCACGTGCATCATCCGAACCCGGGGGAGGACGCCCGGGCCACCCTCTCCGGCCTCGAGGCGCTGGGGGCCGAGCTCGAGTTCCGCCGCAACGGCTGGACCCTGTGCGCCCGGCGCGGTACCGACGCCCCGCGCCCACGGTCCGGCGCCCGGGTCGACTGCCGCTCCTCCGGGACGACGCTCCGGTTCCTGACCGCGGTCGCGGCCGCGCGGACGGGGGAGACGAGCTTCCGCGGGAGCCGGGAGCTCGCCCGCCGGCCGCTGACGGGGCTCCTGGACGCGCTGCGGGCCGGGGGCGCCCGGGTCCACGGCCCCCCCAAGGACCGGGCGCTCCCCTTCAGCATCCTCGGGAGGATCCGGCCGGGAGCGTACGAGCTCCCGGGCGACGTGAGCTCGCAGTACCTCTCGGCCATGCTCTTCGCCCTGCCCGGTCTCGCGGCGCCCTCGACGATCCGGGTCCGCGGTCGGCAGGTCTCGCGGCCCTACGTCGACGCCACGATCGCCGTCCTGCACGCCCACGGGGTGGACGTGCGGCGCACCGCGCTCGGGATCGAGGTGCCGGCGCCGCAGCGGTTCGTCGGACGCCAGTTCTTCGTGCCCGGGGACGTCTCCTCGGCCGCCTACCTCTGGAGCGCGGCCGCGCTCACCGGCGGCCGGGTCCGGGTCACCGGCATCGATCCGCGGTGGCCCCAGGCGGACGTTGCCATCCTCGACCTCCTCGGGTCGATGGGGGCGCGAATCCATCGCGCGCGGCGGGCGATCACCGTGGAGGGCCCGGTCCGACGGAGGTTCGAGGCGGACCTGACCGCCGCCCCCGACCTCGCCCCGCTCGCCGCGGTCCTCGCGGCGTCGGTCCCGGGGGCGACCTCGGTCCTGCGGGGCGGCCCCCAGCTGCTCCACAAGGAGTCGGACCGGCGCGAGGGGTCGGAGGCGCTCGCCCGGGCGTTCGGGGCCGGGGTGCGTTCGGAGCCGGGACGGATCGAGGTCACCGGCGGCCGGCGGCCCCGGGCGGTGCGGCTCGACGGCCTGACCGACCACCGCCTGGTCATGGCCGCGGCGGTGGGCGCCGCGTCGCTCGCCGCCCCGAGCCTCCTCTCCGACGCCGGGGCGGTCGACAAGTCCTACCCCGGGTTCTGGGCCGATCTCGCGCAGCTCGGCGTCGGGGTGGAGCGGAGAACATGATGTCCTTCGGGCGGGGGTTCCGGGTCGAGCTGTTCGGATCGAGCCACGCCCCGCAGGTCGGCGCCGTGATCGAGGGGGTGCCCGAGGGGATGGCGCTCGACCTCGACGCCCTCCAGGCGATGCTCGACCGCCGGCGTCCGGTCGGCCGGTCGCTCGCTTCGCGTCGGCAGGAGGAGGACCGGCTCGTGCTCGACGAAGGGATCGAAGGGGGCGTCGTGGTGGGACCCCGGGTCCGCGCGCACGTCGCGAACCTGGATGTCCGCCCGGCGGATTACGAGCCGTACCGGACGCTCCCCCGGCCGGGGCACGCCGACTATCCGGCCCGGACCCGGTACGGCCCGGAGGCGGACCTCGCCGGGGGCGGCATCTTCTCCGGCCGCATGACCGTGGGGCTCGTCCTCGCCGGCGCGATCGCCTCCCAGATGCTGAGGCCGAAGGGGTTCGACGTGGTGAGCTTCACGAGCTCCGTGGGCGGGATCGGGTGCGAGGTCGACGAGCGCGGGCCGCTCCGCGAACTCGCCCACGCGGCCGGGCTCAACGAGGTGGGCTGCCCGGACCCGGACGCGGCCGAGGCGATGGCCCAGGCGATCGCGGAGGCGCGTCGGGCCGGCGACAGCCTGGGGGGCCTCGTCGAGACCCGGGCCGACGGACTCCCGGTCGGGCTCGGCGAGCCCTTCTTCGATTCCCTGGAGTCGGAGATCGCCCACCTGGCCTTCTCCGTGCCGGCGGTCAAGGGCATCGAGTTCGGGGCCGGGTTCGCCGCGGCCCGGATGCGCGGGAGCGAGCACAACGACCCCTTCTACTGGGTCGAGGGCGCCGTGCGGACCCGGACCAACCACGCCGGCGGGATCCTGGGCGGGCTCTCGAACGGGATGCCGCTCCGGTTCCGCGTCGCGGTCAAGCCGACCAGCTCCATCGCCCGGCCCCAGGAGACGGTGGACCTCGCGCGGCGCACGCCGGCCACCCTCGTCGTCCGCGGGCGCCACGACCCCTGCATCGTGCCCCGGGCCGTCGTCGTGCTCGAGTCGATCACCTGGATCGCGCTCGCCGATCTGGCCCGGACCGGGGGGTTCGCGCCGTGACGGGCCGCCTCCCCGTCGCGGTGCTCGGCGCCGGCGGGCTCATCGGACAGCACTTCGTCGAGCGGCTCCTCGACCATCCGGACTTCGAGCTCCGCGCGCTCACGGGGGGTTCCCGTTCGAGCGGTCGCCGCCTCGGGGAGCTCTGGCGGATCTCCGGTTCCCCGCCCGGAGCGGCCGAGGAGCTCCCGCTCGAGAGCACGTCACCGTCGGCGCTCGCCCGGCGCGGCATCCGCGTCGCCTTCTCCGGGCTCCCGTCCGGGGAGGCGGCCGCCGTGGAACGGGAGCTCGTGCGCCGGGGGATCCACGTCTTCTCGAACGCGAGCGACCACCGGGGGGCGCCCGGCGTCCCGCTGCTCCTCCCCGAGGTGAACGGTCCCATCCTGGCGCGGCAGGTGCGCCGCGGAGCGACGCTCCTCGTCACCAATCCGAACTGCACGGCGACCGGGCTCGCGCTCGCCCTCGCGCCGATCCTCCCGCATCTGCGTCCGCAGAGCCTCCATGTCGCCACCTACCAGGCGCTCTCCGGCGCGGGGCTCCCGGGCGTCGCGTCCCTCGCCGCGTTGGACAATGTCCTGCCCTTCATCCCGGGCGAGGAGGAGAAGGTCGCGCGGGAGACGAACCTCCTCCTCGGCCGGGCCCGGGGCCGGACGGTCCGCCCGGCCGGCCTGCCGATCCTGGCGAACTGCGCGCGCGTCGGGGTCCGGGACGGTCACCTCGAGGCGGTCTCGCTCGTGGCCCGCGGCCGCCCGACGGTGGCCGAGCTCACGCGGGCCTGGGAGGAGTTCGATCCGCTCCGGGGCCGCACCCTCGCCTCCGCGCCCCATCCCCCGGTCCGCTTCGATCCCCGGGACGACCGGCCCCAGCCGCTCCGGGACCGGGATTCGGGATCCGGTCGCACGCGGGGGATGCCGGTCGTCGTCGGTCGGCCCCGCTGGGAGCCCCCGTACTTCCGGTTCTTCGTGCTGAGCCACAATGCCGTGCGAGGCGGGGCCGGCGGTTCGCTGCTCAATGCGGAGTTCGCCCGGGAGGAGGGGTACCTTCCCTCATGACGCGGTCACGCGTCGCCCGATCCCCGGGGCCCCCCACGGTGATCAAGTTCGGGGGGTCGACCCTGACCACACCCGGCAGGGTGGTCCAGTGGATCCGCCGCACGCGCGAGCGCGCCCCGCGGCTGGTGGTGGTGGTCTCGGCGCGGGCGAAGGTGACGGATGCGCTCGAGCGGGCGCTCGATCGACCCGGGGATACCGCGGGCCACCAGAGGCTCCTGACCCGGCTGCGCCGCCTCCACCGGCCCCTCACGCCGGAGATCCGCGGCGAGCTCGGGCGGCTCCGCGGTCGCTTCCGCGCGCTCGAGCGCGGGGGGGCGAGCGACCCCGACCTTCGGCCGGCGATCAGCGCGACCGGAGAGCGCCTGGCGGCCGAGTGGATGGCCGAACAGCTCCGGGCGAACGGGCTGCCGGCCCGGGTCCTGCACGCCGATCGCGCGGGGCTCCGGGTGCGCGGGGGACCCGCCGCGCCCCGCGTCAATCTCCCGGGCTCGGCGCGGGAGTTCCGGGCCGCGGCGCGGGCGGCGCTCCGGCACGGCACGGTCGCGATCCTCACCGGCTACCTCGGTCGCGGACCGGGCGGAGCGGTGCGGACGCTCGGTCGCGGAGGCTCCGATTACACGGCCGTGGCGTGTGCGGCGATCCTCGGTGCCCGGGACGTGGTGCTCGTGAAGCGCGATGCGCCGCTGCGTGCGGCCGATCCGGCCCTCCTCTCGGGGGCGGCGCCGATCCCGGAGCTCAGCTACGCGCGCGCGGGACTGCTGGCCCGGCTGGGCGCGCGGGCGCTCCATCCCCCGGCGATCGCGCTCGCCCGGAGGACCCGGATCGGGATCCACATCACGTCGCTCCACGACCCCTCCCGCGCGACCCGCATCGACCGGGGGACGCGGGACCCCGATCACCCGATCCTCGTCCTCCTCCCCGCGGCGCGCGCCGGGCCGGACGCCCGCCCACCGGCGGTCCGGGTCGCGGTCGTCGGCGGGGCGGCGGGCCGTACGCCCTCGGAGCTCCCGCCCACGGTGGACCGGATCCGGGTCCTGCGCGGGCTCACGGTCCTGGAGCTCGGGCTGGGCGACCCCGTGCAGGCCTTGGCCCGCCTCCACCGCTCGCTCGTGGGGGGAGCCCATCGGCTCCGGCAGGGTCAAGCTTATTCGACCGGGCCCTCCGTGGGGCGTTCGACCCGATGAGGACGTTCGTCAAGATCTGCGGCATCACCGACCCGGCGATCCTCTCCGAGATCCCGTACGGCGGGGGAGCGGGGTTCCTGATCGGGGCGCCCGAGTCGCCGCGCTCCCTGACCGTGGAGCAGGTGCCCCCGCTCATCGACCGGTTGCCGAACGGCGTCGAGGCGTGGGGGGTCGTCGTCGACCCCACCGCCGAGCTCATCCACCGGCTCTACGACGAGGCCGGCGTGGACCGCATCCAGGTGTACGGGCCGGTCCCCTCCGGCCTCGAGTTCCTGGAGATCCACCCCCTGGTCCCGTCGCTGCCGGTGGCGCCGGAGGGGACGCCGGGAAGCCCCCCGACGGTGCCCCCGGCCGAGGACTATCCTCGGCTCCACCTCGACGCCGCCGGTACCCCGTGGGTCTCGGGAAGCCTCCTCACGCCCGACTGGTCGGTCTGCGCGTCGCTCGTCGACGCCCATCCGGGACGGAAGTTCACCCTCGCGGGCGGGCTGAGCCCCGAGAACGTCGCCGAGGCGCTCACGCGGGTCCGCCCCTGGGGGATCGATCTCGCCGCCGGGGTCGAGAGCGCGCCCGGCCGCAAGGAGGTCGCCCGGATCCGGGCCCTCCTCACCGCCGTGGACGCCTACGAGAAAGAGCTCCTGACCTGAGCGGGCGCGGCCCCCGGGGGTGGGGATCGGACCGCTTAAACGATGGGGTTAGAGGATTCCGCGGGCCATGACGCTCGGGCGGTCTCTGCGGGGCCCACGACGTCCGAAGCTCCGCCGCGCCCGACGATCCTCCTGCCCCCCGTGCTGGACGGCTCCCCGGAGGAGTTCGACCCGCTGCTCCGTGCGCTGAAGGAGTCGGTCGCCCCGCTCTCGCACGAGACCGAGTTCGCCGCCTGGAACGAGCTGCCGGTCTGCTACGGCATCGGTTCCGAGGTGGTCCGCATCAAGCGCACCGTCGACTGGGCCGGGGTCCCGGCGGTCGACCTCCTCGGGGTCGGCGGAGGCGCGGCGATCGCGGTCGCGTTCGCGATGCGCTACCCGAAGCGGGTCGGAAGCCTCGGCCTCATCGAATCGCTGGGGTTCCTCCGGGCCCTGACGGCGGAGCTCGACGTCGCCGAGGAGGACGCGGCGGTCGTCGACCCGGCCCGTTGGAGCGACGAGACCGCCCTCGAGGTGCTGGTCCGCCGGACGGTCGATCCGAGCCTCTCCTCCGAGGTGTACCGACGGCTGCTCGCCTTGACGCGGGAGCACCGGCTCGCAGTACCGAAGGCCCGCGCCTTCCTCCGGGCGCTGGAGGAGTACCCGGCCGACCTGCACCTCCTGCGCCAGGTCACCGCGCCCGTCTACCTGGCCTGGGGGAGCCTCTCGAATCCGGTCTGGGTGCGTGCCCACCGTGCGCTCGCCGAGCGGTTCCCCCGCTCGCGCACGCACGAGTTCCCGGGGCGGCACACGTTCGATCCCCCGCACCGCTCCGAGCCGGAGCGGGTGGCCGAGGACCTGATCTCGATGTGGTCGGAGCCGCGGCCGAAAGCCGCCTAGCGGCGGGCGTACAGGACCCGGTCGTCGAGGTCGTTCCAGAGCGCGGCGACCCGCCGGAAGCCCGCGCGACGGAGCGCGCGGACGTGGACCTCCCATGGGGGCGTCGCGTGGTGGGGATGCTCGGCCCGGCGGCGGGTGCGTTCCTGGAACTCCGCCCGGAGCGCCGGCAGCCGTTCGGCGTCCGCCCACCACTTCTCCCAGCCCTTCCACGGGGCGCCGGCCGCGGCCGAGCGGTCGCGGACCTTCCGGGTCCGCCGCGAGAGCCGTTGGAGGTCCCGTTCGGCGGGGCCGAAGGGGAGGAGGTCGGCGTTGAGGACGATGCCCCCCGGCCGGAGGATCCGAGCGAGGTCGGAGTACAGCCGTCCCAGGGCGGGGGCCTTGAGCCAGTGGAGCGCGGAGGTGCTGAACGCGGCGTCGAACCGGCGGGCCGGGAGCGCGGCCGGGAACCCCGCCGATCCCAGCTGCGCGTCGATCCAACGGAGCCGCCCGCCCTGCGAGCCGAGCGCCCCCTGCCCGATCCGCAGGGTGACGGGATCGTAGTCCACCGCGCAGACCCGCGCGCTCGGGAACCTCCGGAGCAGGCGGACGCTCAACGAGCCGGGTCCGCAGCCGAGGTCGAGGGCGGAGAACCTCCGGCCGAGCGACGCCTCGGCCAGGTCGAAGATCCGGGCGAACCGGGCCTCCCGGTCCGGGAGGAACATCTCCTGCTGGGCATCCCAGCGCGCGAGCCACGGGCTCCAGTCCGTCTCGGGGCTCCTGCGGACCACGGCAGGGGCCAGCGGGCACCGGGATTTGAGCTCCGTTCCCCCGGAGCGTCCCGTTGCGACAACCTAAGTACTCAAGGGGAGACCACCGGTCGGGTCACGGGATGGGCTTCGCCGAATTCCTGGCGGTCACCCTCCTGATGGGGCTGTCGATCTTCCTCTCCCTCCCGCTGGTCCTCCGCCGGAGCCGCCAGGCGCGCACGACGACGCTCCTCGGCGCGCTCGCGATCGGGATCCTCGTCTTCCTGCTGGCCGACATCTTCGGCGACGTCCTGGGGGTCCTCGCGAGCCGGACGAACACCTACCTCACCGATCCCGTCCCCGACCTCGCCTTCGTGGGCGGCGTGCTGCTCGCCTTCCTCTTCCTCTACCTCTTCGAGTCGCGCGAGGGCGCGGGGACGCCCTCCGCCCGGAGGCTCGCCATCATCATCGCCGTCGGGATGGCGTTCCAGAACCTGACCGAGGGGCTCGTCTTCGGCGTCGCCTGGTCCGCCGGGACGGTGGGCCTCGAGGCGGTGGTCTTCCTCGGGTTCGTGATCCAGAACATCACCGAGGGGTTCCCGATCGGCGCCCCCTTCTTCGGCGAGAGCGAGCGGCCGGCGGGGCTCCTCGCGAGCCTCTTCTTCCTCGCCGGCATCACGACGGTCCTCGGGGGCGTGATCGGCTACTTCCACACGACGGTGCTCGTCGAGGTCTTCTTCGACGCGCTCGCCATCGGGGCCATCCTCTACGTGCTCGTCCCCATGCTCCGGGGCGCGTTCCGCCCCCTCGCGACCCCGGAGGCGGGCCGCGCCCGGGACCGGCTCGTCTACCTCGGGCTCCTGGGAGGCTTCCTCCTGGGCTTCCTGTCAACGCGATCTGAACGGGAGCGCCCGGCCGGGCCGTCTCACGGGCGCATCCGTTCGAGCGCGAGGCAGCGCACGGAGCCGGCGGGGTCCACCGCGGCGAGCAGGAACTCCTTGCGGACGCCCTGCGCGAGCCGCACGTGGCCCGCGACGGTGGGCCACGGGGCCTTCAGGTCGCTCGGCGCGGCCTGGATCAAGTACCGGGCGTGCGTGTGCTCCGGGTCCCGTACGTAGGCGCGGAAATGGGCCCCGTACTTGAACCCGGTCTTCACCACGAGCCCGCGGTCGCGCAGCCAGCCGTAGGCGCGGAGCCGGAGCTCGAGCTCCGGCTCGAGGCGCCGCGCGCGCCGCCGCACCACCTCCTCGGCGAGCGGCCGGTGGGTGGCGGCCGAGCGGAACGCGAGCGCGCCCCGCGAGGCGAGAAAGATCGCCTCGACGAGCGAGAGCTCGAGCCGGGCGCCGATGCGGCTGCCGAACCCCTGTTCCCGGCCGAGGAGCTCGACCCCCGCCGGCTCGGTGAGCAGGACCCGGTCGTCGCTCACGAACGCGGGGATCGGCGCCGCCGGCCCGCGGGGCGGATGGACCCCCTGCGGGAGCGGGGCGGTGACCCGGTAGTAGGTCAGGTCCGACTCCTCGTCCACGACGCCCAGGAGGAGCATCTTCCGGGCCCCGTGCGCCCGGTCGAACGTTTCGGCGAGCCCGGCCAGGTCGAAGGGCGCGCGCTCGCTGATCGGCTGCACCCAGAACTTGGAGGGCGTCTTGTGGAGCGTACCGCCCCGCGGCAGGACCGCGAAGGTGGCCGGCGGGGGCGAGTCCCGTACGATGTAGCCCCGCTGCCTCAGGTCCCGGTAGACGAGGTACCGTACCGGGAACTCCGGGTCGGCCCGGACCGCCCGCCGCAGCACCTCCGTCCACGGCGCGGGCCGCGACCGCTCGTCCACCACCTCGAGCCGGCCCATCTCGGAGAGGTAGACCGACTCGGGCCGCTCGAGGGAGAGCCCGTCGGGGCGCACGGTGCCGAAGAAGCCGCGGCCGTAGATCGTGCCGGCCTCGGAGGGATCCTCGATCCGGACCGTCCCGTCCGACGCGAGCCGACCGCTCACGCGGGGACCCCGCGCAGATCCGTCATGGAGGCGAGCGCCTCGAGCTCCACCCCGACCGCGCGGAGCCGCTCCCGCGCGCCCGCCTCGCGGTCGACGACCGTCACGGCGCGCTCCACCGTCGCCCCGGCCTCCCGCAGGAGCCGGACGGTCTCGACGAGCGATCCACCCGACGTCGTCACGTCCTCGAGCACGAGGACGCGCGCCCCGGCCCGAAGCTCCCCCTCGATCCGGCGGCCCGTCCCGTGCGACCGTTCGCCCTTGCGGACGATGACGTAGGGCCGCCCCGTCGCGAGGGCGGTGGCCACGACCAGCGGCACCGCCCCGAGCTCCATGCCGGCGAGCAGATCGTCGGGCCCCACGCGGGGCGCGAAGGCCCGGGCGAGCATCTCGAGCCGCTCCGGCCGGGTCCAGACCTGCTTGATGTCGACGTAGACGTCGCTCTCGGCCCCGCTCGTGAGCACGAACCGGCCGAACCGGACGGCGCCCGCCTCCAGGATCATGGCCCGGAGCTCGGCGGGGCTCGGGGCACTCCTCTTCGGCGTCACGGCGGACCCGGTCACCAGGGGACCTTCTTCAGACCGGCCCAGTAGCCCACGTAGTTGAAAATGATATGGAGCCCGATCGTGAAGAGCGCGGTCCAGAGCACGGCCGCGACGGAGAGGAAGGTCGGCCCGAAGACGTCGGGGTAGAGCACCAGCCCGAGGCCGACCGGCACCAGGACGAAGAGGAGCTGGTCGAGGAGGAAGACCCGGCCGCCGGGGGGGACGCCGCGCCGCCGCTTGAGGAAGGAGCCGACGGCGTCGCCCGTGAGCGCCCCCATCGTGAGGAGGAGGACGACCGGCACCGCGCCCGCGAGCGTCCCGGCGTAGGCCGGGACGACCCGGAGATCCGGCGGCGCGATGGCGACCAGGTAGTTCTGGAATAGACCGACCCAGAGCGGGAAGAGCGAGCCCACCAGGAAGCCGCTCCAGGTCTTCGAGCTCCCCAGGATCCGACGACCGTCGTAGGGCCAGCTCCGTCCGAGGTCCATGGAGGGTCCCCGCCCCTTGGGGAAGGTCGCCGCCGCGTTCGCGAGGTAGGCCGGCAGGAGCACCCAGAGCACCTGCGCCGGGACGAGGTACCACGCGGAGACCATCGGGGTACGCTACGGGCTCCGGACGAATTCGCAGATCGTGCGCACCACGCCGCCGAGCAGCGCCGGGTCGACGCTCTCCTCCGCCTCGTGGATGTGGGCGGACCGGTCCATGCTGCCGAAGACGAGCGCGGGGAGCGGGGCGCCCGAGGGGGTCCTCACGCCGAGGAGGCTGCTCGCGTCGGTCCCGCCGTACTCGCCGTACACGCCCTCCACGCCGAAGACCTCCCGCATGATCCGGTCGAGCTTCACGACCATCGGGTGGTCGGGCGCCAGCGCGTAGCCGCCGCGCTGCCGGTCCGGCGGGGCCGAGATGGTCGCACCGATGGGGTGGTGGGCGCCCCACTCCTCGATGGCGCCTAGGCCCCGGCGGCGGCCCTCCTCGAGCCCCATCTCCGGCGGCAGCCTCAGGTCGACCCCGAAGGAGGCGGAGACGAACCCCTCCTCCTCGATCTTCGCGTTGCCGACCGTCTCGTCGAGGAGCGCGAGCGCCGCCGGGACGGGGTTCAGCGCCTGGTGCGGGTAGCCGGCGTGGTAGCTCTTCCCGACGAGGGACAGGGCGAGCGCGCCGGGCGGCACCACCACGGCGGAGGAGACGAGCGGGGTGAGCCGGAACGGCCGGGGGACCTGGGAGGGGAGCCACCTGCCGAGCTCGATGAGCTTCTCGCCCGGACCCTCGAAGACGAAGGTGACCGACTGGGCGATCTGGTTCGTCGCGTCGGTCTCGGCGTGGATCCGGGTGAGCCGGGGCCGGAGCGCGCCGCGCGCCGGCCCCTCGAGATCGAACCGGGTCACCGTCGCCCGGCCCGTGATCACGGGCTCGGGGGCGGCGTGCTCCGGCCAGTCCGGCGAGCGGTAGGCGGACCTCCACTCCCGGGCGAGCTCATGGAGCCGGACGAGCGAGACGCCGTAGGCCACGACCGCGGAGTAGCCCACCGGCCGGTCGAAGCCGGCGTCCAAGAAGAGGACCCCGGAGGAGCCGGCGCAGACGTGCGGGCTCCCGTCGGGGATGAGCGCCACCTCCGCCCGGAGGATCCGGCTCGGGTCCGACTCGGGCAGCGACGCGTCGTGGGCCTTGATCGCCTCGATGCCTCCCGAGCCGCCGGTCTCCTCGTCGCAGCAGAGGAGGAGCCGGACGTTCCGCGGCGAGCCGCCCTCCCGGGCGAGCCGCCGCAGCGCGAGCAGTCCGCCCACGACCCCGCTGCCGAGGTCGTCGTTCGACCCCCGGCCGTACAGCCGCCCGTCCTCCCGGAGGGTGAGCACGTGCGGCGGGCTCTGCCATCGGGGCAGCTGCTCGACGGGCACGGGCACCACGTCGTAGTGCGCGAGGATGAGCACCCGCTCCGGCGCCCCCACGTCGAGATCGACGATCACGTTGGGGCGGGCGATCCCGTGCAGCCCGGCCGCTTCCCCGCGGGACATGGGATCGTAGATCCGCGCCCCGAACCCGAAGCCGCGGGCGACCCGCACGAGCTCCTCGGCGACCACCGGGTAGTTCGGCTTCTCCCAGCGGCCGTGGGCGGGGTCCTCCAGGTTCGTGGGGGCGAGCGCGACCAGCCGGGCGAGGAGCTGGAGCCCCTCCGGATCCCCCAGCCGTTCCGCCAGGCGGGTCCCGGAGTCACCGGAGAAGCGGGCCGGCCCCGCCGACCCGCTCATACGAGCAGCGCCACCACCAGGAGCGACGAAGCGACCAGGAGGGAGAAGGTGAGCGCCGCGGCGTTCGCGAACACCGAGATCGTGTCCCCGAGCGAGGTCAAAAGCCGAGCGGTGTAACCGGGCCCCAGGACCCGTACCGAGGGGACCTCGGTCGAACCGGCGGAGACCGTCACCGGCACGAGCTCGCGGAGCGCCGCGTCGACGACGCCGAGGATGTCGTGGATCAGGTCGCCTGCCGGGTAGCGCTCCCCGAGGATGTTCACCGATCCGTCCACCTCGTGCACCACGTGGTTGTCGGTGGTCATCACCTCCGCGGCCGTGACCCGGTCCCGGAGGGCGTCCAGGATCTGCTGCCGGAGCCCGACGAGCAGGTTGTTGCCGTCGATGAGGACGTAGGCGGTCCGGGTCCCGGCGGCCTCGAGGACGAGGGCCCGGATCCCCTCGGGCCCGATGCCGTGGAGCGCGACCGAGTAGCCCGTCCGAGCGGCGACGCCGGCCCGCACCGGGCCGGGCCGGGCCGCGCCCAGCGCCGCCTCGATCGCCGCGGGGAGCTCGCGGACGAGCTGGCCGTGCACCGGCGATCCGAAGGTGATGTCGCCGGTGTCGTTCTCGTAGGAGTTGTGGCAGTCGATGAAGGCGACGACGGGCCGCTCGCCCGCGTAGGATCGCCCGTAGAAGGGGGCGATGATGGCGTAGTCGATGTCGTCGCTCGCCGCCGGCGCCTGCGTGATGAGCGCGAGCACGGCGTCCCCGAGCACCTGGGCCCGGACCAGCGAGGTCGGCGAGGGGCTCAAGAGCGGGCTCGCGCGCATCCGTTCCACCGGTGCGAGCCGGCCGGAGAGCTCCTGGAGGGCGAGCCGGATCCGGTCCACCTCCGCCTCGCCCGGCAGGTCGAGGTCGTGGTTGCAGGGCGTGTGGGGCACGAAGACCATCCCGGCGGACTCCCCGAGCGCCGTCGCGATCTTGCGCGGGAGGTCGCTCGCGCCGACCGCGGCGAACGGCCCCGGGTGCACCGTCGGGAGCGCGATCGTCGCGAGGCGGCGATCGCCGGCGGTGAGGGCGAGGAGCGTGACCTTGAGGTCGGCCAGGATCGCCTTCTGCCCGAAGAAGTTCTCGAGCTGGCGGGTCGCCCACGGGTCGCGCATCGAGACATGCTCCATGAGCGGGCGGAGGAGCCCCACGCCGGAGAAACCGAACTCCCGGCGGATCGGCCGGTCGGAGATCGCGAGCAGCTCCACCGAGCAGAGGAACCCGAGGGAAAGGAGCGCCACCGTGCCGGCGATCAGGGCCGCATCCGGCGGGACGAGCGCGAAGAGGAAGAGGAGCGCGAACACCGGCTGGAGCAGCCCGGGCGGGAGCGAGAGGCCATGGTGCGGCCGGGACACCCCGAAGAGGCTCAGGTGCCGGAACCAGAGCCCGGCGGAGAGCCCGACGAGGATCATCCACTCGACCTCGGGGAGCCCGATCCCGGGCAGGGCGGATACCAGGATCCTCCACACGAGGAGGAAGGGGAAGGCGAGCCCCTCGCTGATGAGCGCGAGGAGCGCGGAGCGGCGGAGCGAGATCCGCCCCCCGAGCGCGCGCGCGAACGGCGAGGTCAGCAGGCTCGCGAGGAGGGCGGGCGCGAAGAAGACGCCGAGGATCCCCGCCAGCAGGAGGAGCGGCGGGTCGCCGGCGAAGGCCAGCAGCCCGAGCACGACGGCGGCGATCAGCTGGAGCGCGAACGCGACGGCCGGACGGGGCGCGGGCGGGATGAACCGCGAGTAGCGGGCCCCCCGGTCCGTCGGGGCGGGCCGCAGCCTACCGCGCACGGGCCCGCCTCACCTCGGAGAGGATCTCCTGGAGCCCCCCGTCGAGCCGCTCCTCCTCGGTCACGGTGCCGGTGACGAGGAGCTGCGCCCCGGCGGAGAGGAGCCGCGCGGCGTCCGCCCCGGTCCGGATCCCCCCGCCCACGATGAGCGGGACGGAGAGGACGCTCCGCACGGCGCGGATCATCTCCTCCGGCACCGGCTGCGGCGCCCCCGAGCCCGCTTCCAGGTAGATCATCTGCATCCCGAGGAACTCCCCGGCGAGCGCGTACCCCTGCGCGGAAGCGAGGTCGTCGCGCGCCACCGCGTCGACCTGCCCGACCTCGCCCACCCGCATCCCCGGGGCGACCACGAGGTACCCGAGCGCGATGGGCTCGATCCGCATCGCCCGGACCGCGAGCGCGGCGCGGGCCTGGGCCCGGATCACCAGGTCGAGGTTCCGCGAGTTGAGGAGGCTCATGAAGTAGATCGCGTCGGCGTCGGGCGAGAGCGACGCGGGCCCCTCGGGGAAGATGATCGTCGGGACCGAGACGGCCGCGCGCACCGCCCGGGCCGCCTCGCCCATGCGGGCGTTCGAGATCCCCGTGGACCCGCCCAGCATGATGGCGTCGCTCCCCAGGTCGACCGCCCCCCGCGCGAGCCGGGCGGCGACGGGCCCGGGCGACTTCTCCGGATCGATGAGCGTCAGGTGGACGGGGCCCTTGGCGAGCCGCTCCCGGAGGTAGGTGAGGACCCGTCCGACCATCCGCGCCGACCGACCCCCCTACCGGAACGCCGTGACCAGGAACGCCACGAGCGCCACGGTCATCGCGTACTTGCTCACGCGCTGCGCCTGGTGGAGCCGCTCGGGCAACCGGGCGACCGAGACCACGAACAGCGCGTCCGCGGCGGCCACCGATGCGAGGTAGATAATGCCGACGACGCTCGTCAGCGGCACCAGGTAGAGGAACGGCAGCGGGCTCAGCACGAGGGCGACCGCGACCGCCCCCCGGGCCACGGCGGAGGCGACCGGGAGCCCCCGGGTGCGGGGGAGCGTCCGCCGGTCGACGTCCCCCGCGGCATCCTCCATGTCCTTGATCACCTCGCGGCTCAGCGTCGCGAAGAACGCCATCAGGGCGAACGGGACCACCAGCTCCGGCGCCCCCACCGAGGCCGCCCCGTAGAGGAAGACGAGCCCGGTCAGGAGGGCGACGAAGAGGTTGCCCGCGATGCCGACCGCCTTGAGCCGGAGCTCGTAGCCGAAGAGCGCCAGGAGGGCGATCCCCAGGATGACCCCGAGGAGCGGACGGGTCGGGATCTGGGGCAGGACGACGAGCACGGCCAGGACGAACAGGGCGATCCCGATCCCGCGGGCGGTGCCCGGCGAGATCTCCCCGCTGACGAGCGGGCGGTCCGGGTGGTTCACCCGGTCCGACTCCCGGTCGAGGAGGTCGTTGAGGACGTTGCCCCCCGCGGTGACGCACGCGGTCGAGACGGCGGCGAGGAGGAGCGCGACATAGCTCCCTTCGGTGAGCGAGAGCCCGACGCCCGCCGCGGCCCAGCCCCCCACGACGGTCCCGACGAGGGAGACGAGCACGTTCCCGATCCGGACGAGCCTCAGGACCGGGTGCACGGGGGCGCGATGGGGGCCGCCCGGTCATACCCTTTTCGCCGGAGGCCTCCGCCCGCGGTCACGATTTATAACCCCCCTCGCTCGGAGGGCCGTGGCGACCGCGGTCGGGCCCGGGGGTCCGGTCGAGGCGTTCCGCCTCGGCAACGGGCTCCGGGTCCTGCTCGCGCCCCGGCCGGGCGCCTCGACCGTCAGCGTGTGGGTCTGGTACCGGGTGGGTTCCAAGAACGAGTGGCCCGGGGCGACCGGGGCCTCCCACTGGGTCGAGCACATGATGTTCAACGGCTCGCCCCGGTTCCCCAAGGGCGTCATCGACCGGGCCGTGATGGACGTCGGCGGGCAGCTCAACGCCTTCACCGACGTCGACTTCACCGCCTACCTCACGACGGTGCCCGCCGAGCACGCGATGGTCCCGATCCGGATCGAGGCCGACCGGATGACCCGCGCCCGGATGACCGAGGCGGAGGTGGAGCGCGAACGCTCGATCGTGCTCTCGGAACGGGACGGGAACGAGAACTGGCCGGAGTTCCGGGCCGACGAGGAGCTCTACGAGCTCGCCTTCCGCCATCATCCCTACCGCTGGGACCCGCTCGGCTTCCGTTCCGATATCGAGCGGATGGACGCGCGGCGGCTCGCCGACTACTATCGGCGGTTCTACGGCCCCCGGAACGCGACCCTCGTGGTCGTGGGCCGGTTCGAGCCGCGCCGGCTCGCCCGGGAGGTCCGCCGGAGGTTCGGCGGCCTGCCCGCGACCGGAGAGCGGCCCGGGGTCGGCTCGGTGGAGCCGCCCCAGCGCGGCGAGCGCTCCGCGACCCTCACCGGCCCCGGGACCACGCCGTTCCTCATGGCGGGCTACCGCACCCCGGGGATCCGGGACCCCCAGACGCCGGCGCTCCTCCTCCTCGATACGCTGCTCGGCGGCGAGACCCGGCTCTTCTCCGGCTCGGGCTGGGGGCGCGGCGGAGAGCACCCGTCGGCGCGCCTGTACCGGAGCCTCGTCGAGCCCGGCCTCGCGGTCCGGGCCTCGAGCGAGTGGCGCCCCCGGGAGCATCCGGGGCTGTTCGTCCTCCATGTCCAGGCGGCCTCCGGAGTGACCCTCTCGCGGGTCGAGGAGGTCCTCGCCGAGGAGATGCGCCGGGTGGCGGCCGAGGGCCCGACCCCGCGGGAGCTCGCGGAGATCCGCGAGAAGATCCGCGCCTCCGCACGCCTGGCCTACGAGGGCCCCACGCGGACCGCGTTCCGGCTCGGCTACTTCGCCCAGCTCGGCGACCCCGGGTTCGAATCGCGGCTCCTCCGCGGCCTGCTCCGCACGCCCGCGAGGGCGATCCGGGACGCCGCCGCCCGCCTCTTCCGGCCGGACTCGCGGGTCGTCGTGCGCTACCTTCCGACCCCGGAGGCGCCCCGTGCCCGCTGACGAGATCGGTCCCCTCCGGTTCGAGGCCGGTCGCCTCGACCGGGGCGCGGAGCTCGTCCGCCAGGGCCCGCCCGCCGGCGCGGCCAGCTTCGCCCTGACGGTCGTCACGCCGGCCGGATGGGGCCTGGAGCCCCCGGCGCAGGCGGGCATCGCGCTCATGGCCTCCGAGCTCGCCACCGCCGGCGCCGGGACGCGGAGCCGCCTCGAGGTGGCCCGCGAGCTGGATCGGCATGGGGCGAGCCTCGTCACGGACTGCCACCCGGAGTGCTCGGAGATCACGCTCTGGGGTCCGGCCGACCGGCTCGAGGAGCTCCTCCCGCTCCTCGCGGACGCCGTGATCCGCCCCCGGTTCGATGCGCGCGAGGTCGCGCGGCTCCGGCGGCAGATCGTCGAGCGGCAGATGCGCGAACGGACCCAGCCGGACCGCCGGGCCGAGCGCGAACTGTTCCGACGCATCTATCCCAAGGGCCATCCGTACCGCGAGACCGGGCTCGGCTCGCCCGCGTCGATCGCGAAGATCGACCGCGACGACCTCCGGAGGTTCCACCGGACCTGCCGGACCGCCCGGGCGAGCGTCGTGGCGGCCACCTGCCGGGAGCCGCTCGACCGGCTCGCACCGCTGCTTGACCGGGCGTTCGAGGGCTGGGACGGCGGACCGCAGGCCCCGTCGCCGGCGCTCCCCCGGCCCTCCGCCCCCTCGGCGCCGTACCGCGTGGACGTCCCCGGGGGCAGCCAGGTGGAGATCCGGGTCGGGGGAGCGACGCTCGCCCGGGACGATCCCGGCTATCCGGCGGCCTTCCTCGCCAACGAGATCCTGGGAGGCCGGCCGGTCATCTCCCGCCTGTTCCAGCGTCTGAGGGAGAAGGAAGGGCTCGTCTACCACGCGAGCAGCTCGCTCGAGTCGATGCGATGGGGCGGCTACTGGATCGCGCAGGCCGGGGCCGATGCCGCCAAGGCGCCGAGGGTGCTCGACCGTTTGACCGAGGAGACCCGGATCCTCGCGCGGCGCGAGCCGCCGAGCGGGGAGCTCGACCGGGTCCGGGAGAGCTACATCGGCTCGCTCCACCTGCAGGTCGAGACCACCGCCTCGGCGCACGAGCTCGCCACCGAGGTCGCCTACTACCACCTGCCCACGACCTTCTACTCCGAGTGGCCGGACCGCATCCGCGCCATCTCGCCCCGCGAGGTCCGCGAGGGCGCCGAGCGGGGGCTGGATCCCGCGCGCGCCGCGACCGTCCTCGCGGGTCCCCTGGGGCGAACCTCCGACGGAGCTATCCGTCCGTAGAGGGGTCCATACGCATCGAGGGGAAGCGCATCATTAAGAGCAAGTAGCCCCTGCGCCCGACGATGCCCCCTTCCGTGCGAAATATCGGCATGCTCCGCAAGAACATCACGATCACGCCGGAAGAGGCGGCGTTCCTCGAGCGCCATCCGGAGATCAACCAGAGCGCGCTCTTCCGTCAGGTCATCGAGAGCATGATGATGGCCGAGAAGGCGCCCCATGTCGCGTCGGTCCGCGACCTGAGGCTGGGCAAGGCGGTCTACCGCAGCGGGGCCGTCATGTTCCAGCGCAGCGCGAAGCGCGAAGCGGTCGAGTGATCTGAGCCGCCGGATCATCCGGAGGGTGGCCCGGCGCGTCCCGGGGCATCCTGATCGCGCAATCGGCCCCCGAGGCGGTTCCATGCGCCGCGTTCGGCGTCGGCCGCCCGGGCGTAAAGGATCCCTTCGGCCCCCGGCGTGAGCTCCCAGGCCGCGCGCGCCACGTCGGGCTCGACGGCCCCGAGCGCGTGCCGCGGGATGAGGTGCCCGAACGCCCAATGCCGTCGCAGGGCGAGGTCCGCGAAGTGGGGCATGTAGTGGCCTCCTCCGACGCCGAGCGCGACGCGGTCGACGGGATCCTCCTCGATCGTGGGGATCGCCTCCGCGATCGCATGGAGGACCTCCGGGGCGGGGCGGTCGAAGTCCTCGCCGCCGCCCACCTCGAGGAAGAACGCGGGGTGCCCGAGCGCCGGCCCGTGATGCGTCGCCTCGTAGGTGGCCGGGATCCCGATCCGGTCGCCCGCCTCCCGGAGGCGGCGCAGGGCCGAGGCCATCAGCCGCGGGGCCGTGGGGGAGAGCGTCCGTGGAAAGCCGCCGACCTCCGCGGAGCCGGTGAGGTTGCCCAGCGGATGGACCGTGAAGCAGCGCGGCCCGGTCTCGCTCCGGTGGAGGGAGACGAAGAGGAGCGGGACCCGCGCCGACCGGAGGACCTCGGGGAGCAGCTCGTCGAGCCCGTTGTCCTCCACGTGCCACCCCGGTCGGTGGAGGGTCCAGACCTCGTCGGTGAGCCGGCGGATCGGGGTGCCTTCGACGTGGCCCCACGCGGTGGGGAGGCCGCCCCAGCGCTCCGCGACCCCTCGGGCGACCGGGTCCCGGTCGCTGAGGATGACGAGGAACCTCGGGCTCACGCACTCCCTCGTCCCGCGGGACGCACTCCTTGGCTTAGAGCCTGCCCGACGGTTGGACGGGCGACGTGCGGCGCGGCGTCGCGGGGTCGCCCCCGTCGCCCCGGACGCGGCGGGAACCACCTTGGGCGGGACGCCCGCGAGAGGACAGTTTTTATCGAGGCGGCCCCGTGGCCCGCGAAGGGCAACCTCCATGCCGGGACTGGAAGATCCGAACGCCATCATCGCCCGACTGCGCCCCGTGCCCCTCTTCTCCAAGCTCAGCAAGAAGCAGATGAACACGCTCGCCGGGACCGCGACCGACCGGAGCTACCCGCCGGGCGACACCATCGTCAAGGAGGGGGAAACGAAGACCGGCTTCTTCCTCATCACGGGCGGGAAGGTCGCGATCGAGAAGGGCGGCCGCCAGGTCGCGACGCTGGCCGCGGGTCAGTACTTCGGGGAGATGTCGCTGATTGACGAGATGCCCCGCTCCGCGACGGTGAAGGCGCTGGAGCCCACGCGCTGCCTCGTCGTCTTCCCCTGGGAGTTCTGGAGCTCGGTCGGGAACGATCCCGACGCCATTCGGTCCCTCTTCCGCGAAACGGTGCGTCGGCTCCGCGAGACCCCCTCCGGTCCCTCGGAATAAGGGCCGGGCGGGGGCCCGGTCGGAGGAGATCGGCGCCGCGGCCCGGCTCAGGCTCCCGGCGGGCGGACCGGCCGCGGTCCTACAGGCCGAGACGGCTCCGGAGGTAGTCGAACGCCGCGGCTCCCTTCGGGGTGCGCTTCTCCACATTCGGGCGCCCGGACCCGGGCGGGACCCGGCTCGGATCCCGGTAGGCGAGGACCGCGTCGAACGCTTCGGCGGTCCAGCTTATCACCACGTCGGGAGGGCCGACCGAGCCCTCGAACGCCTGGCTTTGGCCGTCGGGGCCGACGTGCAGCGTCGCGCTTGCCCCGGGGCTGACGAACCACCAGGTCTGAGGAAGGTACCGCCGAAGGAGGCCGCCGAACAGCGGGTGGGACAGCCGCGGTTGCAGCTGCGCCGTGACCTGAGGGGCAACGTGGGCGGCGAGGTGCTCGGCGAGGGTGGGGGGCATGAGGGGCTCGGACGGGACGTCACGTCGACCCCAAATAAGCCCGAGGACCCGGCGCACGGCCGCCGCGGGCCGCGTGCGCGGGCGTGGCGCGCCGTACCCCGGCCGTGGCCGCTCGAACGGGGCCGGACCTCGACGGAAGGGGAGGTCCGGCTCCTTCGCCTTTCTCGCACTGCGTCGATCGGGACCGCGCGGCCCTGGGTCGTGGCGCGGCCGGGCCGGGCCGGACACCCCCGTGGATCGCCGGCGGTAGGGGGAGGCGACCCTCCCCAGCGGCACCCTCCGGTGGTCACCTCGCGGTCACCGGTCCCGGGCGGAGAAGTTGTCAGCTCGGGGACCCCACGCGGGTGGGTAGCAGCGTCTTAAGGGAGGGTCAATTCTTGGAGGGACGATTCCAGATGATCGAGACGCGCCCCGCCGGGTCGCCTCCCCACGCAGGGGATCTCGCTCCGCACGGCCCGGGGGGTCCCAGGTCATGACCCCGTCGCCCCGTACCGTGCTCTTCATCTGCGTCGAGAACGCCGGCCGTTCGCTCATGGCGGAGGCGTTCTTCAACGCCGACCCGCCGCCGGGGTGGATCGCCGTGTCCGCCGGGACCCGACCGGCCCCCGCGGCGAACCCCCGGACCGGGCCGATGCTCCGGGAGGTCGGCCTGCCGCTGCCCGCGCACGGGCCGGTGCTCCTCACGAGGGAGATGATGGATGAGGCCCGCGTGCGCGTCACGATGGGCTGCCTCGACGACGCGAGCTGCCCGGCCCATCTCAAGGGCCTCGAGCTGCGGGACTGGTCCCTCCCGGACCCCGCGCGGCTGGATGACGCCGGGTTCCGCGGCGTGCGCGACCAGATCCGGGCCCGGGTGAAGGGGCTCCGGGCCGAGCTCGCCCTCGCCGATCCCGAGTCGACCGGTCGGGCGGGGGATCGGACCCGTTGATCCGCGCCTCGCTCCGCCCGTGGGCGGCGGAGCTCCTGGGGACCGCCCTCCTCGTCGGCATCGGCACCGGGACGATCGTGGCGGCCGGCCGCATCGGGGGGATCCCGCAGTGGGCGATGGCGATCGCCTGGTTCCTCGCCGTGTTCCTCCCCATCCAGCTCTTCGCCCCGGTCTCCGGCGCCCACCTGAACCCGGCGGTCACGCTCGCGCTGGCCACCAGTCGCCGGGTACCCTGGAGGATCGTCCCCGGCCACGTGGCCGCCCAGCTCCTCGGCGCGCTCGCGGGGAGCGCGGTGGTCCTCCTCCTCCTCGGTGCGGGGCAGCATCTCGGGGCGACGATCCCGGTCGGAAGCTCGCTCGTGCTCGACTTCGCGGGGGAGGCGCTCTTCACCGCGCTGCTGGTGGCGAGCGTCTTCGTGCTCGCGGATCGGGGACCGGGCCGGTACCATTGGCGCGACCTCTTGCCCGCACTCGCGGTGGGAGCTTCGACCTACCTGATCGGGCCCCTCACCGGCAGCTCGCTCAACCCGGCCCGTACCCTGGCCCCGGCCCTCCTCTCGGGCACCTACACCGGTCTCGGGCTCTACCTCACGATCGTGCCGATCGCGGCGCTCGCGGTGGCCCTCACCTGGTCGCGGCCCCGGCGAGGGGGCCGGGGCTCCGCGGCGGGCGCTCCGCCCCCGGAACGGGAGACGCCGGGGGACCCGTCACGATCTTCGTGAGCCGGCCCCCGACCGAGTCCCGTCCTACCGCTCCGGGCGATCCGGCAAGGAACCGGATCCCGCAGCGCCCGCGTCCTGCGCCGGCAGGGTGCGCGGCCCTCGGCGAACGGTTCCTTCCCGGGTACCCCGCGTTCGGCTCGATCGACTCCCGCGGGTCGGGGTGCGGGCTCAGCTCCCCCGGGCCGGCGCCGGACGATTCGCGGGTCCCGGCGAGGGTCCGGGTCCGCTCTTCAGCCCGCCCACGAGGTGGATGAGCTCGATGAGAAAGTCGCTTCGGGGCGGCTCTTCGACCGCCCCGTGGCAGACCGCGTCCACGACGACCACGTAGCTCGCCATCGTGGCCGCACCGATGCTGACCCGCAGCGTCTCGGGGCGGGCCACCCACGGACTCTGTCGCAGGCGCTCCGCGGCGAGCGGCAGCAGGACCTTCGGGTCGACGTCGGGCGGGACCTCGTACTTCGTGCGGACCCAGCGCTCCACGACGTCGTGGGCGAGCACCGCGGCTTGGATCACGATGTTGTTCGGCAGCCGCACGAGGGTCCCATCGTCGCGCCGAACGACGGTGTACGCGAGCCCGATCGACCGAAGGACGCCGGTGAAGCCGAGGACCAGGAGGTCGTCCGAGTAGAACTTGGGAGGGTAGGCCGGGCCGAGGAACGGGTACTGCCACGTGGTGATCGTGATCCGGTCGCCCTCGCGGAACGGTCGGACGATGAGCAGCGTCACGCCCGCGATGACATTCCCGAGGGCGGTTTGGGCCGCGAGCCCGATGACGAGGCCCGCGAACGTCCCCCCGGCGAGCAGGGCGGTCCCGTTGACGCCCAGGGCGTACAGGACCACCAGGGCGACCACGGCGTAGGCGGCCAGTCGGTACACATCGAGCACCCGATACGCGCGGTCCGGGCCGAGCCGCTTCTCCGACTCCCGCCGCAGCCCGCGCCCGATGAGCATGACCGAGAGGACGCCCACCACGGCGACGAGCGCGGCGACCAGGTACCGATCGAGGGAGGGAGGAACGAGGTGGTGTGCGCTCAGGAAGAGATACAGGGCCACCGCCAGGACGATCAGGGCGGCGCTCCCGAGCGCGACCGCCATCCAACGGTTGCGGTTCGCAGCTTCCATGGGCACCTATGCCGAGCGTCCCCTTTACCCGTGCTGTACGGGCCCTGCATCCCCGAGTAGGGAACCGCCCCGTCGCGCAAGAACCGGGTCGGGCCATCCCCACGGTTCGACGTCGGGCGCGGAGCGTGTCGCGGGCCTCTTCACCGCATCGAGAACGGAGTGCACCTCTCGCTAGTCCCGAGGAGATATCGTGCGGGCCGCTCGAGGCCGGGAGGATCCCTGGTCGAAACCTCCCCTGCGGCCCGGATCTACGGTGCGTTCTGCGCCCTCGCGTTCGCCCTGAGCGGCGTGATGCTCCTCACCGATACGAATCTGAGGACCGACCTCGGAGCGGTAGCGAGCGGCTACTTCCTTCCCTGGGACGTGGTGCTCGTGACCGCCCTCGCGGATCTGGTCGGCGCCGTGCTCCTCAGGGCGGTCCCCTCGCGGCGCGCGATCGCGGCCGGCGTGGTAGGATCCGGTTGGCTGGCCCTGGTCTTCGTCGGCGATCTCTTCACCTACCGCAGCGTCGGATTCGCCACCGCCACCGGTTTCGCGCAGTACCTGTTCGGGATCACCTACTACGGGGGAGACGTTCGTTACCTGTACGACCTCGTGCTCGTGGTCTACCTCGCGGCCTTCGTCTTCGGAGCGGCGGCGCTGGCCAGGACCCGGAGCCCCGTGCCCCCGACCGGCGGGTCCGACCCCGGCCCGCCGTAGCCTTCTCCCCGGAGCTCCTCGGTCGCGCTCTCGACTTCCAACCCGACCGGCCCGGCCGGTCGAGACGAACCTGGACGGGAGGTCCGCTCGCTCCGAGGGGCCCGAAAGCGAGGGCCGGGGGAGCCCCGAGGAAACTAGGTGCTCCCGGCGGGGAGCCTATTGACTATTCATGGGTTGTTACCATGACGTCTCTGGGCTCGGTCCACGCACCGTCTTCGAGGGCCGCTCCGGCAACCCGGGATCCGTGCTCCATCTCCTCCGTTCGCTCTCAACCGGAAGAGAGCCTACCGAAACGGTAGCGGAGGTTGCCGAACTTTCCTCGGAGGATCTGCTTCAGCAGCGCGCCGGTACTTGGGCCGTTGTAAATTGCGAAGTCCTCGAAGGCATGAGCGCCGGGCCTCGACTTCACCGCCTCGGCTGCATCGCGGACGGCCTTGAGGCGATCCACGGTCATCGTGAGCGCCTTCTCGTGCGGTTGGTATCGGGCCCCTACGGGATAGTCACGGAACGGCCTATCGGACATCTCGATGTGTCCTCCCAAGACTCGGGTCACGGCGCGGCTACCCGCGAAGCGGACGAGCCGGTCGAGGCTACAGAGAAAAGCGTCGAAGTCGAACGCGTACAGGCGAGCGGGGCAGACCGTATCGCCGGTCAAGAGGAACCCCGTCCATCGATCGAAGATCGCGATTGAAGCGGGGTGGTGGCCGGGAATCGAAAAGACCTCGAGTACGCGTCCTCCAAGGTCGAACCGACCGACAGCGTCCAGGTTCTCAGAGAGTCCGAAGAACCCTCGAACCGCCTCGGGCTCTTTCCCGACGATTCGGGTGAAGGGACGGTCGATGAACTGAGCGTCTCCCGCACGGTGGTCGGTGTGAGAGTGGCTGTGGGCCACCACGAGTTCGTAGTTCGCCCGAGGATGATGGGTCAGCCACCCGCTGATCAGTCGGTCGATGACGACTCGTATGGGGAAGCGTGCAGGGTCCGAGGTGGCTCCCGTGTCCACGAGGAGTGCCCGTTGGTTCCCGAACAGAAGGTAAAGGAACGGAGCCTCGAACGAAACGTCCTTGCTCTCGCGAAGCACGAACGTGTGCTCATCATAGGAATGCACCTGGATCGGTGGATCGGTCCGGTGCCTCGGCGAAGCGGAACCATGGATCCAACGAACCTCCATCTGCCCCGCCATCGGTGCGTCGGTCTCAAAGTCGATAGCTTCGCGGCTCATGGCTCTCGGCGCCCCCGGCTCGGCGCGAACGACCGTGAAACACCGTCAAACAGCGCGCTCTGGATCGAGCGAAGAATGCGGGGCGCTCGGTTCCTTCTTGGCGTGGCGAGCGCCCACTCCAGGGTACATCCGTCGAGTAGGGCGAGCAGGATAGCTGCCGTGCCTTCTGCGTCGAGATCGGCGCGGTACTCTCCGCGCTGCACGCCTTGAAGTAGGAGCCCGGCGAAGAGTTTGTGATGTCGCTCGTACCGGGCATCGATCTGGCTCCGGAGCGATCGTCGGTGCGCGGCCGATAGAAGCAACTCGAGGTTCAGCCGGAGCTGATCCGTTGAGGCGGCCTGTGCCCAGTCGAGGTAGGTCGTGAGCAGTTGGTTGATTCGCTCGGTGGAAGAGGCCGGGTCTGAGAACCGGCTCGTGACTTCCTCGATCCGGCGTTCCAGCGTGAGGTCCTGAAGGGCCAGGAGGAGCTGTTCCTTGCTCTCGAAGTGCCCGTAGAGGGCCCCTTTGCTGAGTCCGCTGGCTTCGACGATATCGTCCATCGACGTCTCGTGGATTCCCCGTTGACCGACAACCCGGCGGGCGGCGGCAAGAATCCGGTCTCGAACCTCGGCCCGACGGGCCTCGGAGATCTTGGGCATGTGGTAAGGAATACGCCAGCCGTACATAAACCGACTGGTCGGTTTTAATCGGAGCCGGACCTCGTCGACCCTCGATCCCCCTGGTGATTCCAGCTGTCGATTCCCGGTACGCAAGAACGGCCGGGCGCCCTGGGGGCAGCTTCCGGGCCCCCTCCGGGACGGGTCGGTCTCAGTCCCCCAACGTAAGATTTTATAGGTCACTGAGAACTTACGTTCGCCGATGGCGGCCCCTCGTTTGCCCGCCCACTGTTACCGCTGCGGGTACTACTGGTTCCCGAGGCGGGTGCAGGTCCGCATCTGTCCCCGATGCAAGTCGCCCTACTTCGCGACCCCTCGGTTGCGGATCCCAACCTTCGGTGGGGGCCTGGGAATTGAGGCCGTGATCGGGGACCGACGTCCGGCCGTCATCCGACTCGCCGAACGGTATGGCGCTCGCGAGGTGAGGGTGTTCGGCTCCGTGGCCCGAAGGGAAGCCACCCTCGCAAGTGATGTGGATCTGTTGGTATCCCCCGTGATGCGCCGTTACGATCCCATCTCCCTCCAGCGTGAGCTCACTCGGCTGCTCGGTCGCAGGGTCGACGTGGTTACCGAACAGTCACTTCACTGGTGGGTCCAACCCCAGGTCATCGCCGAGGCGATTCCCCTGTGACCTCCGATCGAACGACCGAGCGGCTCGCCCTCGCGATCGAGCACCTTCAGAACGCGGTCGAGTACTCACGACGGGGTCGGGAGTTGTTCCTCGACTCCGGGAACCCCGACACTCGACGATTGGTCGAGGGCGAGCTCCGAAAGGCGTTCGAATCCCTCGATCGGCAGGGGGACGCCTTCTTCCACGCAAACCCTGCCCTGGACAGAGAATGGATTGGAGGAGTTCGTCAGTTGCTGACCCACGACTACGCGGACGTCGATCCGGGGAC
Organism: Thermoplasmata archaeon; assembly: GCA_027314915.1. GTDB lineage: Archaea > Thermoplasmatota > Thermoplasmata > Lutacidiplasmatales > UBA184 > JAKIVR01. The sequence continues at coordinate 51,950 of DAHUZZ010000003.1, forward strand.
ACTTTGGAAGCTCGTCCGCGAAGATGCGCCTCGGTTGCTGCGCCGACTCGTTCGGGCTACTGCCCCGACGTGAGCACCTACGACGCACGTCCGCGGTTCAGTTTCTCACGGCAGACCGGCTCGGGGGTCGCGTCGTACGTGCTCACTTCGAGCTCACGGGGGCTTCTCTGCGTCGCGGGCATGCGCTAGCAGAGAGCCCCAGAGGAAATCCTGTCTCTTCGGGTCGATCTTCCCGAGCGAGCACGGCCTGCCGTCGATGAACACCCGGTCTGCGTGGTAACGCAGTCCGTACTGCAGCAACGCTCCCAGGATCGGCGCGGCATCCTTCCCTCGGGGGATGAGGTGGTAGCGAACGCGTCTTCGGTCCAGTGGGTCCGCGGCCCGGATGATCGCTCCTTCGTGGAGAAGATTGCGAAGCTGGAGGGGCAACGCGCGGGGGGGTGGGGCCCGGATTCCGGCGGAGGATCTGGCCGAAGGTCGGGTCGCCGAGGAAGGCGACGTCCCGAAGGACGAGCAGCGCCCACTTCCGTCCGAAGCACTCCAGGCTCTCGGGGATCGGGCAGATTTCGAACGGCACCTGAGACGTGAGCGGATGAGGGGACGGTGAAGACCGAGGCACAGATTTCAGTATGCTGGGATGTCGGTTCCGATAAGAAGATCGTAGACCAATGTTACGAACGACGACCATCGGATCGAGTCGAGGCCCGGGCTATCGTGTGCCCGCACGATGCACTGCGTCGCGCGAGCCGCCGACCCCGTAGACGTTGTGAATTACCGCGGAATGGCGAGCTCAGGTTTGCGCACGGGTTCTTGCGGCGTTTCTCTGCGGACCTCTCTCGCCGAGCGCAAGAATCCCTCCGTAGAAAGCATCGGAGGGGTCCCCTCGGCTTCGGCGGGCGGGTCGCTGGAACGGAGCGCCGACCATCGCCTCCGCTCGGCTCCGCAGTGTGCGGAGGGTCTTTGGGGTCTGGGCTCCGATACCAAGATCGGCTCGACCTTCTCTCCGCGCGCGTACGTTGGATACCCGGAGGCGGCGCCTCCTCCACCGGCTCGTCGCCCTTTGCTCCGGTTCGCTTGCAGGAACGCTCCCCCGGTGAGACGTCGGGGAATCCCGCTGGGTGAGTTGCGGGCCGCGCCTGCCCTTCCCGTGGCCCTTGGCCATGGGCGTCGGGCCGGCCTCGAATCGCGGGGCCGGCGCTGCCCGGTTCCCCCGGTCGGTCCCTCGGCGGCCCCCGTGTGCGCGGAGAGCGCGCGCGGTCGCACCGCCGTACCTCGAACCGGGTACTGGGCGGAGGGCGAAGATCTCGTCGCCGGCATGAGGGGCGCCTTCACTCGCCGCACGCGCGAGAATACGTACGCGATCCCGCCTCCACCCCGGATTCATTACCCCTCGTGCCCGATGTGGGAGACGTAGAGGACACCCGGCCTCGATTCCCGGGTCGGTCGGACGGTTGCCCGTTCAGCCTTGGCGGAGGACTGCCCGATCCATCCCCATGGCGGAAACGATCTGCCAACCTCCCGTCAGGAATCCCGGTAGCTCGTCCACGCTCACCAGCTTCTCGGCGGGCGCAGCGGACGCACCGGGGACCTTCTTCCGAATCAATTCGCGCGCCTCCTCTAACGACAACTTGGCCGGGTCGATCTGCCGTAGCTCTTCGTTGCTGTAGCCCATCACACCGAGGATCGTCGTCAGGACCTCCGCGTGGGTGGTCACCCGGTTCAGCGGAGGGTACGGGGAGAGGAGCGGCTCGCACCGTCGGTACGCGTCCCGCATATCCTCGACCGGCGTCGGGGTCAGGCGGGGCCGCCCGAGGGTGTCGTGCCGTTGGGTGATGTCCCCTTGGTGGCCGAGCCAGAGCTCGGTGTAGGCGAGCGCCACCTTCCCCTGGGACTCGGCGAACCGCACTTGGGACGCGAAGAACGAGCGGGGGACCTAGGGGCGCTGGCCGGTGAACCCGCCAGCTTGGAACGCCGTGCGGACGGCGTCCGAGACGTTCAGCGCCCGGAAGAACGGCTTGTCGACGTTCCGGACATGGATCAGGTCGGTCTCCGGGCCCAGCGCCTCACCCCGAGCCAACCGCTCGGCAAGGTGCTCCCGCAAGGAGCCGCACCCCTCCTCCCCGAGGAAGGTGAGGTAGCCGTGCCGCGCCTTCGAGAGTTCGGGGCGGACGACGACAAGGGCAGGGGAATGGGAGGACGCGACGTCGTCTCGGCCGATCCGGAGTTCGGGGAGGTCCTTGCGTCGGAGGCCGTCGGTCCCAAGGTAGTTGCCGAGGACGTGGGGGCGGACCCCGGAGAACGTCATGAGGGCACAGATGACGCGGTTCCTGGGCGTCGCATCTTTGAGAATGGCTCGCCGCTCGTCCTGGGGGGGACCCGCTCGTCTGCGAGGGTCGGGGCCCTCTGAGCGTCCCGGACCTTGACGCGCAGGTCGATCTTGAGGCCGTGGTGGAGGAGCCACGACTCGACGCCCTTGAGGTGGGCGGCGGTCGAGGAGCCGGCCTGGCCGCGCTTCTGCTCGGCCTGGACGTCGTCGTGGAGGAGGTCCCGGACCCGTGGAGGCTCCATCGAGGCGAGCGCTTGAGGGCGGACCCGCATGAGTCGGCAGAAGAGGGAGAGAGAGCGGAGACGCACCTCGGCGGTCGCACGGGAACCCTGGGCGAGGTTCTCCCACCAGCGGCGGAGGTCGGGATCCTCCAGCGCGACGGTGCGCCGAGGGCGGAGGCGCGCGCGGCGGACCCTGGGGAGGGCTTGAACGTAGAATGGTAAAACCCACCGAGTAAGGAGGTGCTCCCGGCGGGAATCCCCTCCAAAGGGGGGTAATACTCGAACTACATCTCCCTCCCGGTGCCGACCGCCCTCCCCTCGACCAAGAAGACACGGCTCGAAGATCCTCTCGTCCACGAGTGGTGGGACGTGCTGTACACCAACTCCCCCGCCACCGGGGACAACTACCTGAGGCAGCTCTACAGGTTCTGCCTGGTCGCCGGCACGACGCCCGCCGCCCTCAGAAACATGAGCGCCATGGCGCTGCAGCGCACGGTCAACAAGTGGATCGCGCTCGTGGCGCGGACGCCCAGCGAGCGGACCAAGAAGCCGATCGAAGCCAGCTCGCGGAGCACGCAGTGGAAAGCCGCCAAGTCCTACTTGGAGCATGTCGGGCGCAAGTCCGTCTTGGCGAAGGTCACCAAGGTACGAATCGCGGGTTCGCGAACCAGTACCAGGCGCCGTGAGGAGATCGTTCCGACTCAGGAGGAGGTCGGTCGGATGCTTGCCGCCGCCGGCCCGAGGGCCCGGATGGTGCTCGCGATATCGAAGGACTCGGGCGTTCGGCCGGGGGCGCTCGGATCCTATACCGGGGACGAGGGCCTCCGGATCAGGGACGTCGAGGGCCTCACCGTGGTCGGCGACAAGATCGTCGTTCCGGAGTGGCCGGCGATGCTCACGGTGTACGACCGGTTCCCAGGCGACGAAGAGAGCTACTTCACTTGGCTCGGCAACGAGGCCCTTGAAGCGATCCGCGCGTACCTCACACAACGCCTCAAAGGCGGGGAAGAACTCGGGCCGGATTCGCCGCTCCTCGACAACCGGGGCGCGAAGCATCTCTTCGTCCCGACGAAGAAGATCTGGAACATCACTTCGAAGCCGCTCCGGCGCTCCGGGTTCGTCGGCCGCCCCTACCTTACCCGTAGCTACTTCGTCCAGCAGCTGGAGCGGGCCCAACAAAAATGGAAGTTCCCCTCCGAATGGAAGATCGCGTGGGAGGGGCACGCGACCGACGAGCGAGGTCGCCTCCGGATGCAGATTCCCTACGGGACCGGGAAGGGCCGCCACAACGAGGCTTACTTGAAGGACCACCGGGACGCGTACCGCCACGCGTACGAGTTCCTTGCCACGGTTCCGGCTCGGGAGGACTCCGAGGCGGAGGACCGCCTGGTCCGGCGAATCCTCGAGCGTCTCGGGTTTAGCGGAGAGCAGCTCGACCGACTTCTCCTCGCCGACCCCGACGAGCTCAGGCGCCAGGTCGCCGAAAGGCTCCGCCCGCCGGCCCGGGCTCCGGGCCGTCGGAGCGAACCGCTCGAAGAGGCCCGCCGGCTCGCTGCCACCGGCGAGTGGGAACCTGTCCACGTCGCGGACGGCCAGGTGATCCTCGAACGCGTACACCTACCGCTTCCTCCGGAGTAGGCTCAGCCACCGAGGGGCCAGGACCTCGAACTCCGCCTCGGTGATCTTGTCGGCTTCGCCCAGAATCGCGTCTCTGGCGGGATGATCGGGAGGAAGCGCGAGCGCGTCTTGCTTGTCGAGCGATAGATCGACGTACTCGGGATCGTTCGAAGTTTCCAGAACTGACAGGGAGGAAGAGGTTGTTCCATTCAAGCTTGGCGCCTTCGGCGGCGGAGGCCCGACGGACAGGGCGACAGTCGAGGCGCGCACGGCCTTGCGAATGGTGGTTGTCCTTCGTGACGGAGACCTCGGCCTCTCGGGTCCCCGCGCGAGCAGCACGCGAGCCCGGCGGAGGTGAGCCCGTAGCGTTCGGACCGCATGGGCCCGGACTTCCTGGATCAACTCGATCCCCGGCGTTGCTGGTTCGATCGGCATCGCCGCAGTTCGGGCAGCCTGACTGATCGCTATGCTCAGTGCATACTCGAGGTCGGCGGGATCTTGTAGGTCGAGATTCTCGTACTTCACGCGTCGTTGCGTGTCGAGATGCTCGCGACCGTCTGGATCGTCATCCGACCGACGTTCCGGGAAGCGCGTCGACCTACAAGAACATGCGCGAAACTTTGGGAATCGGCCAACGAAACTCAACGTGACCGATGCCGTCATTTCTTGACGGGGCTGAGGCGCCCGGGGGGGGCGAGTGTCGGTCGGATCCCCCCCGGGGAAGTGGCCGGCTTCGGGTGGTCCACGCTCGCCCGGCCCTAATACCCATCCGATCCGCGGCGGGGCTCCACCGTTCCCCGGCGGAGATCGCGGCGGCGCGCCGGCGGAAATCACGGCGGAATCCCCCAGCGGAGGGCCGCTCCACCATCGGTACCGTCGAATGGGTATTAGGGCCAGAGGAGGTATCTCCGCTGGCGATGCCGCCGAAGGCTTCGCCACGTACCGCTGGGACCTCCGCCCAGAACACCGCCGTGGCCGCTGGGGATTCCGCCGAAGCCGGCGGAGCCGCCGCTGAGGGCTCCGCCGAGGACCGCCGGGTCGGCGCGGAGCGTGCGGCGACCTCCGCCGACATGGAGAGGGCGCGGGCGAAGGCCGACCGGATCCGGCTCCTGGCGGGCATGGGCGTATCCCCGAGCGCGATCGCGAGGGACTCGTCGGTGCCCGTCCGCGCGGTCCGCGCTCTCCTTGAGGAGTCACCTCCGACCGGCCCTGTCGACCCCGCCGCGCCGGCCCCCCCGGACGAGCCACCCGCTCCGTCGCTGTCGAAGTCCACTCGTGAGCGACTCGAGAAGGCGATGGCAGCGCTAGGGCCTGCGCCCAGGAACGATCCGTTCGACCTCTCGAACATCCAGCCACCGGCGCCCGACGGCGGCGCCGGCATCGCGCTGGGCAGGAACTTCTCGATCATGACGAACGAGGACGCGTTCATGAAGAGCGCCCTCACGTTCGGCGTCGACAATGGGATCGCGGCCGGGATCGGGATCCAGTTCTTCAACTCCGGACGGAAGGTCTCCGACTACCGGGAGTTGGAGGCCATCATCCGCCGGGCGGGTGTCAGGCCGAACATCAGCAGCTCAATCGTTTCGACCTACCGTAGCCTAGTGGATCCGAACGCCGGCAAGCTGGCTCCTGGCGCCTGGTCCCCAGCGGGCGACGAAGACGACGCGATCACCCGGACGCGCCAAGCGCTCCTAGCAGATCGACTGGAGCGCCTCGAGGGGTTGCGCCTGGATCGCCTCGAACGTGAGCTCGTGGGCGGAACCGGCGGCGCGTCGTCGGCCGAGCCGGAGGTCGTTCGCCTCCGCGCCGAGCTCGACGTCCTCAAGCGTGAGAAGGACCAGAGGGCGCTGCTCGACGGAGTCACCGCCCAGCTTAGCGCTCAGATCAAGCCGCTCCAGGATCAGCTCGCCGAACTGCGGTCCCGTCCGGCGGCCGGTCCCAAGTCGCTGACCGATGTCCAGGCCGGTGTCTACGAGAGCGTGGCGGCGGCGTTGATCAAGACCGCCGACAACAAGTTGGCCAGGTCCGGCGCCGGTCAGGCCTTCTTGCAGAAGCTGGTCGCGGAGGTCGGGCCCGGCTGGGCTCGCAAGCTGTCCGTCGAATTGAACCCCGACGGCCCGCCGCCCGAAGTCCTGGCCGCGACGGTTCCCACCGAGGCGGATCTTCTGCTCGCCGCCGCGAGCCTCGGAGGTCATCCCGCCGCGGTCGAGCCGGAGACGGCGCCTGCGCAGCGCACCCCGTCGTTTCGGTACAACTAGATGATCGACGTCAACACCGCGACAGGCCGATCCGAGTTCGTGCGGAAGGCGCTTCGGGTCGCAGTGGCGGAGATCAACGCTTCCGCAGCTCAGCTTCCGCCGCCTCCGCCCTCCCTCGCGGGCCGTTCGGTCACCGTGATGGTCGTCGTGCTTAACGACGCGACCCAGGCGCGCTTGGTCACCCAGAACGTCGACGACGGCCGCGGCGGCACGCGCCTGGTCCGGATGCCGGACTTGAACCTGCTGACCTCGCCCGTTCGGGTCGAGGGCACCGCGGTGTGCCTCCGCTTCGGCCCGGGGGTGCATGCCGAGATCGTGACCGAGGTCGTGAGCGAGACCAACGCCTCCGCGTTCATGGCGTTCGACACGTTCGTGTGCTTGACGTTGGGTTACACTTCCAGGCGGTTGCCCGACGGCTCCGTGGAGAAGGAGCCCTTCGACCTCGCGCGCGGTTTTCTCCGCGGCGTCGTCGACGGTCCGAACGTCGAAACTTTGCTTCCGGAAATGGCCCAGCTCGGGGATGCCCTGGTCCTGGTCCGCCGCCGGTTGGATTCGTTGCGCGCCCAAGCTACCGCAGGGATCGCGCCGCCTGAGGCCGCCGCCGAACTGGCCACCCCCGGGCCGCGACGGATTACCCCTGTCCCCGGATCTTCCGGTCAGGAGAGCGGCGCGTGACGCCGGGCGAGGACGCGATCCCCGAGATGGTCGCCAAGCGGCCGATCCTGGCCCTCGTCGCCGGCAGGGTCCAGACCGAGCTGGGCAAGCTCGACGACGCGCTCGCCCGCGTCGGGGCTCTCGAGTTGAGGCTCGCGGAAGTGGAGGTCCGGGTCGGCGCCCTGGAAGCCAAGAGGGCGCGCCGGAAGAAGTGGGCGAGCGGGAAGTGATCTCGTGTGGGCTTCCACGCGCGAGGCCCGGTCCGGCCCGGTCATCGGCCTGGTCGAGATCATCGTGCCCGTGCCGGGCGACGGGCGGCAGCTGATCGTAGCACGCCTGACCGAGAGGATCTCGTTCACGATCGGGAGGCGCATCAGCGTGCCGATGATCGTCCGGACTGTCGACGTCGAGAAGGTGAGGTCCCCCGTGATCCGCGTCCAGGTCGCTCGGGAGCAGGATACGCCACGCAAGATGAGCGAGCAGCTCGCGGCGGCGTTGGTCAAGGAGATCGAGGCCGTGATCGAGGCGGAGCTCGAGGGCGGGAAGCTCGGGATCGGCTGACGGGTGGGTATTAGGGGTAGCCCGCCGGTCCGGCGACGATGCCGACCCCGATCTTGGACGCCATCCGCGGCGCGATCGCCCGACGCCAACGCCTCACGGACTTCCGGGGCGTCGTCGCACGCCCCGGTCCGAGCAGTGCCAGATACACCGATGCGCCGAAACTCGCTCCTCCGCCCGGGAACTTGCCGGCGCTACGGCAGTCGTTCCATGGCGTGGTCGTTCCCGACACGTACGAGCGGGCGCCGGCGCCCGCGCGGGATCGCGGATCGGTCCCCGGCGGCACGCCGTCCGCGTCGGCGGCCCCACCTCGATCGAGGAGCGAGCTGTTCGGCTTCCAGATTCCGCCCTGAGATGACCGTGCCTGGCAAGCGAGCCGATCCGAAGGTCCGACGGTCGGGTTACCGCTCGATCCGCCCGGCCGACCATCCGGGCGGTCCCTGGATCGGTCACTCGAACGCCGCCGGCATGGTCGACCTGGGGCCGCACCCGCTCGCCGTCACCTACGCGCCGACAGGCCCCGCGCCGCCCGCCCCGAAGCCGACCCCCGTGCCGACGGTGGTGATCCACCCGACGTACAGCTCGAAGCGCCGGATCGGTCAGGTCGGCGTACTGCGTCTCGACGACGCGGAGGTCCCGCCGCCGTGGGTCGAGGAGCGGCCCCTCCCTGGGCCGCCGGACGCTGCCCCCGCGGTCGCGACCGTCCGCCACGTGCCCATGCGCGCCGAGGACTGCTTGCCCTACGTCCCCGAGGGCACCCGCGCCATCGAGGGCATCCCCCCGGTCAACGCGGGGGAGCAGGCGGAGCGCACGGCGGCCTGGGGCGAGGCGTTCGGAGGGGTGATGTTCGGGGCCCCGCTCGTGGCGGGCAGCCTCGTCCTCCCGCCGTCCACCCCGATCGTCCTCACCCACCAGGAGGGGATCGGCCAGTGAGCGCGCTCGCCTGGTTCGTGCCGGTGGTTGTGGGCGTGGCGGTGTTCCTCGTGATCCGCGCCGTGGGGCTCCGGGCCGCGGCCACCGCCGGCTGATCGCCGGGCGTGTGCCACGGCGGGCGGGAGATGGCGGGGAACGCGCGCCCGCGATCGCCCTGTTGCCCGAGGGCCGTCCTCGATCCGGCGTACAAGCCGCGTGCGTCCGAGGGGACGACGCGCCATCCCCTCTACAGCCAGCGAATCCCTCGGTTCCGAAGGTACGTCTGTTCGTCGTGCCGGGCCCCGTGGGTGTACGACGTCCAGAACGACACTTGGAAGTCCACCTGGTAGCCCGATCCCCGGGGTGGGTTCTTGGGCCGGACGCTCCTACGGGGCCCCGTCGGGCCGAAGTCGGAGCAGCGCGCGAGCGCCCTACCGGCACGGGTCCTACACTCCGAGCAGGAGCGCGATGATCCGCCGCCAAGCGGGGAGCAGCATCCCGTCGATTCCAAGGAGCTGAGGAGTGCCGTGGCGTACGGTACTTAGTACCGTTTGTAACTCTCTGTCCGGGAGACCACTGAGGACCCTTCGGGCATCAGCGTCGCGACGAGCCCTGAGGGCTTGGCGGCCGGCGGCGGGGGCGAGGCGGGCGGTTCCTGCAGTCCGGCGACCGGTGGCTCCGCGAAGTTGATCTTGTTGTGGATGGCGTTCTCGATCTCGCTCTTGCAGCGCACGAGGTCCTTGTTCGCGTTCTGCCAGTTGAGAGCGTTGCCGTACACCACAAGGGCCGACACGACCCCCGCCAGGATCAGGAGGACGTACACCGTTTGTGAGAAGTCCGAAGATCCGGAGATATAACCGGCGAATGTGATGGAGGCGACGATCAGAAGCACCGCTAGGGCGGCCCACCCCTGCCGGGTGTACGAGGCGCACTTGTCGTACAGGACCCTCAGTCGTTCGATCCGTTCCTTGTTCCCGGTGCGCTCTCGGGCCTGTGCTAGGAGCTTTTCGAGGTCGGCCCGGAGAGCGGGGGCCTTGAGTCGAATGATCTCCTCTAGCGCGTGGACCGTGGCGCCTCCGTCCGCGGACGTTCCGGTAGCGGACCCCCGGCCGCTCTGCATCGCCTTCCAAAGTTCCGAAGTTGCGAGCGATCGTGCGAACTCTTGGGTCGCAAGATCGTCGAGGTCCTTGCACTTCTTCCAGTTCTCGTCGTAGAACTCCTTCTTGTCGGCCTCGTACTGACGAGCGGGTGCAGCCCCGCCCAGGAAGTAAAGATCCGCGGCGCCCGCGATGGCCGCCACGACCAACGCGCCCAGAAGCGCGGGATCCGGCGGCGTCATGCGGGGGGAGACCCGAGGACCTCCTCCCTGATCTTGGAGTTCACGGTGTACGCCGGGTAGCTGGAGTAGACGTAGAAGAGGAGAGCGCTGAGCGGAGCCGCGTTGAACCTGGACTTGATGGAGTAGAAGCCTTGGGCTGTCTCTTCCGGGAGGCCTATCCAGACACCGGCGCCGCGGGAGTACCCCGCCTGGGTCAGGCCGACCCGGGCCGCCTCCTGATGCCCGGACTTCTCTTGGGACACCATGCCCATCTCGGTCAGACGCTCCAGCTCCCGCTGCACAGCGTACGAGGACGGGCCGTAAGGCCCTGCGGTGAACTCGAAAGCGAGTTCCCCCCGCCGCCCGGGTTCTGTCTCGGCCTGGACGAGGAAGAGCTCCTTCATGAGTCTAGTCCGTCCGTCGACCGGCGCGGCGAACGTGAGCTTCCCCGAATCGTTCTTGCCGTCCGGGCAGACGAGGATCGCGTAGATCGCCGCCTCGGCGTCGAGCCGCGCGGTCTGTTCCGCGCGGATCCCGCCCGTGGGATCCATGTGTCTAGCTGCGGGAGCGGCCGTCTTAAACCCCCCGCCCGCGCGGTAACGCGTTCGACACCGTCGATCGCCGGCGTGGGCGACGCCGTTCGGAAGATAAGGAGTTGGGGGGGGCCCGCGCGGTGCCCCCGGATGGGCCGCGCGGACCGGCCACCGCGCGGTTCCGCCGCGACGTCACTTGATGTAGACCTTGGCGCCGCGTTCGGTGAGCGAACCCGCGGAGTCGTTGAAGGCCTGCGTGTCGCGGAGGCCCCCGGTGCAGAGGACCACGATCACCCTGTTGCCGAACAGCTTCTGGTAGCCCTCGACCTGGCCGGTCAGCGTTTGGAGCGGCTGCCGGGTCTTCGGGTACTTGATCTCGATGACCGCGCCGCACGCGACGAGGTCCGCCCGAGTTCCCCCTACCGCCATCTGGTGGACCACCTTCTGGCTCCGGAAGTGGCCCGAAATGGCCCCGGCGAGCTCCGCCTCGTAGTTGATCTCCTCGTCCCAGTGCTTGGTGAAGGTGTACGAGTCGAGGAACTTGCAAAGGTCATCGAACTGGCCGACGTCTGGTTGGGACGCGAGCGGGGGGGCCGGACCGGAGGACGCGGCGGGCGCGGAGTGCGACGGGGTAGGCGCCGCCACCACGTGGTCAGGGACGCGGATCTGAGGGGGAGCCGGGGCGGTCGCGACGGCAGTGCGTTCCGCGTCGGAGAGGGCCGAATCGCTCGCCGTGGCGGCGGGTTTCGGTTTGGGTGCCCAGCCCTGCTTCTTGCCCAAGTCGACCAAATGGGCCTGGAGCCGACCCTTCTCGCCGATCAGCATGTCCTTGGCGTCCATCTGGAAGAAGCTCTTCTTCGCCGGAAGGGGGAGATCCAGATCGCGCAGGAGCTTCCGCATGTCCTCCTCTGACATCCGCCCGAACACCTCGTCCAAGGAGAGCGTCGAGTCCGCGAGCACTCGATCGGCCAGCTCGTCCTTTGGTCCGCTAGGGGACCTGCCAGACTTCTCGAGGATCGCCGAGAGGTCGCTCTTTCCGAGATACTTTCGCACCGCGAGCTCGGTCACCGTCTGGGACGGCGTCGCTTCCGTTTGCCCCACCGGCCGGGCGAACGGGGACCCGAGATAAAGGGAAACGGTCGTAGCTCGAGCTGCCCGATCCCCTGCGGGAAAAGGGGGGGTCCTCAGCTCGACGAGGCGAACTCGACCGCCGAGAAGGGTCCCAGTCATTCGTGAGCCGGGCGGCAACGGCCGCACATGCACTGCATCTGTTGAAGGTCCGTATCGGCCACGTGGCCGGGAAGGACCGCGCGTGTGAACAGCTCGCCCAGAGCAACGAACGCGCCGCGTTCGGGATGCGTCCTAGCCGACTTCAAGAGGAGCTTCTTGTGCTCGATGACGTCGTGAACCGCATCCCACGCGAGTGCGTCGGCTTCCCGGTTTTGGTCCTCCGGGACCCAGCACCAGTCCACGGAGGCGAACGCCTTGCCCACCTCTCGAATGAGCTTCTCGCGGTGGGCGATCGCCCGCGCGTCGGCCACACCTGGCCGTACGGGGGAACCGGCCGCGAGACGCTCCATTAGGGACTTCGAGTCTCCGTACATTCGAACCCGACCGGCGAAGCCCCTCTCTCTCAGGTAGTGGAGCGCTGAGAACGCGCCCTCTAGGTCGGCAACGTGCACCGATCGGATGACCGAGGGGACCTCGGAGCGGTCCTCGCCGCCCATCCCCGCGAAGAGGGCTACGAGTTCTATCATGTTGCCGAAGATGGATGCGTGCGAGTCGGCGCGGTCCAGACCGGCACCCGATACCTTGTAGCCGTACCCCCAGAGACGGACGTTCCCCTCTGTATCGCGTATCAAGGCTCCGTCGAACCACACGTCGACGGTTTCGAATGAGGGGGGCGAGTCCGACATGGATCAAGAGTTCCTTACAGCAGAGGGCGCGAACGCGCGGCCTCGCGCATCTCCCCCACCGTTGGTACCGCGTAGTGCCGCTCGATAGTGCGGAGAGTGTCGCCAGTCAACTCCGCCACCTCGATCGGTTTCCAGCCCTTCGCCTGGGCGATCTTGACGCAGGTTGCCCTCAGTACGTGGAACGGCCGAGGGGTCAACCCCGCTCCGATGAGCGACCGCTGGAGGATGTCGTAGGCCGCCCGGCCCGAGAGGTGGCCGCGGTTACCCTTGCGCGCCGGGAATACCCAGCGGGTCCCGTGGGGGAGGTCTCGGAGGTGGGCCCGGAGATCAGTGACGACGCGCCCGCCGGCCCTGACGTGGCGGTCGCGCGACTTCTTGCTCTCGTAGTACGAGATCACCACCACGTCGCCGTCGAACTCGACGCCTTCCCGGCGGATCGCCACGACGTCATCGCGCCGGATCCCGATCGACACGGTGACTTCGAGGAGCACCCGGTCGGCGAAGGTGGGGGCGTTGTCCAGGACCCGGTCGAACTCCTCGGTGGTGAGGCTAAGCTCGCCCGACCGGTAGGGGGATCGGTTCTTCCTACTTGCGTCGGGCACGGGAGGAAGGCAGGCAGTACGGGCCAAAGAACCCGCCGTCCGGTACGACTTCTGCCTCTACCGCCCGGAATAGGCAGCACCACCGGGGGATGCCCGATCACCCGAGCACCTAGCTCGAGGTCGAAGCAGGGGCCCGTACAACAGTGTAGACGGTACGGACAGCGTCACGCCGCACACTGAGGGCGTAGCCGCGCTCTCGGGCGAGGGCCATGATCGCTTCGAGATCGGCTCGTGTTAGGCCGCCCCAAGTCAGCCTTGACCGTTCGATGGTGAGGAGACCTGCGTCGGACTGCGCTTGGTCGTCTTGGCGTCTTTCGATGAACCTGAAAGTACGCGCCAGCACATTCCAACTGATATCTGGCTCGTACGGCAGAGATCGTCCTGTCCGCGCGCTCCTCTGATGGACCCGGATGCCGTCCGTCGCGATGGTGATTCTTTCGGGGTAAGCGGCAGTAAACGTCCACACGATCGTGACGAACCCAAGAGATAGGAGAAGCGCATACAGCAACTCCAGCAGTGTCCACAGGTACCTCTCGAAGCTGCTGGGACCTCCGAACGGAGCGACCGACCAGAGGTACAGCGTCATGGCCCCGCTGATCAAGAGAATGGCGGCCAGGATTCGTGCCGTCCGTCGGCGCCCCGCTCCGGCCAACCACACGATCTGACTCGCGGGCCATACCTCGACCTCCATGTGCGGGAATCCGGTCGAGTCCCTGATAAGTTCTCGGTCTCACGGGCCCGCAGACCGAGGGCAGCTCCCGCACGCGTCCCGATCGCGACGAAACGCCTCGACGCAACCCATAGTAGTACGACGGGGTAGGGGCTATTGGATGGGACGACCGCTGCTCGCTCACGGCGTCCTCGCGATCGCCGTGAATGTGGTGCCTCGCTCCCTAGCGGGTTCGGGTTGATCGTGTAGACTCCGCCCGGGCAACGTGGCGGCGGGCGTCACCGCTCGTGGTTGAAGGTGCGACTCCCAGCGGGGCGCTACCGCTTCGGAGGCCCCGGGACGGGGATCGCGGGGGCTACGACGAGGGCGCGGGCGTGGAGATCGCGAAGGGTCTGGCTCCGGAGTTGGGCCACAGCGGCGTCGAGCCCGATCCCCGTCACGAGCCTGACAAACCGGCCCCGTCCCAGGATCGGGAACGCTGCGTGTCCGCCCTGGTCGGCGTGATGATCCGCGCCTGGACAGGGCGCGGTCTTGCCGAGACCAGCGGGGGGCACGGTCCGCTCCGCCCGCGCGCGCCCCCAAGACCGGATGAAGTGCTTGCCGGTCTCGTTGAAGACGGCCGCGATCCGCGCCCACCAGTGCGCGGTGGCGGGCTTGGGGAAGAAGCGCAGGATCGAACTGCACGCCTCGGTGAGGAACCGGCGGGCGTCGTCGGGGCCTGCTGCAGGGCGGATCGGTCGGGTACGGATTCCGTCGACGGTCGCCTCGGTCCAGGGGAGCTGCGTCTTCCGGCGGAACCGCTCGCGGGGGACGTCGGTCAGGACGACGACGACGTCGGAGCGCGGAGAGGAGTAGTATGTGGTAAACCCGTCGAACCCCCCGGGGATCCGGTGGAGGTCCTCGGCGGCGTCCTTGGAGAGCTCGCGGTGGGAGGCGAGCGCCAAGGCGCGGCCGATGGGCTCCCCCGCGGCCTGGTCGATCGGGACGACGCGCGGGCGCTCGAGCGTGTAGATGAACTTGGGCGAGGCGCGGGAGAGCCAGGGCGCGGCTTCGAACAGGCGCTGGGCGAGCGTCCAAATGAACGACTTCGGGTCGACCCTCCAGATCGCGGGGTCCGCGGCGGGGATCGCGTTGACGAGGACGCCGCACGGCTTCCCGTCGACCGCCGGGCGCCGGTCGCGGAGCGGGACGAATCCGGGGACGGGGTAGAGGCGGTCCTCGCGCAGGCCGTAGATCGCCTCGGCGACGGCGTCGCGGGGGAACGCGCAGCCGTCGGGCGGGGCCGGCCCGAGCTTCCGGAGGGCGTGTTCCGCCCACGTCCCTACCCCGCCGGCGGACCGGAGCTGCGCCTCGAGGTTGATCTGGTTCCGGCTCCGCGTGGGCGTCGGCGCCGGGCTTTGGAGTCGGTCCCACACCTGGTCGCGGAAGTAGGCGGCCCCGCGCCGGTCCGAGGGGGTCTTGGTGTGGGGGGACCGGAGGACCACTCCGAGCGCGACCTCCGCCGTGATGCCGGCCGCCTTGAGGGCGCGGACGATCGTCCACTCCGTGAGGGACCGGTCGACCGATCCCCCCGGCTGCCGGATCCCGTCGCGGAAGGCAACCGCCGCGTAGGCCGGGAGGGCGGCGATCGCGGTGTCGACCTGGACCGAGGGCGCGGGCGAGCCGATCCGGGTCTTCGCGATCCGCCCTCCCGTCTGGGCCCTCCACGGCTGCAGACGGTCGAAGAGCGCTGCGAACTCCTCCTGGTTCTTGTCCAGCTCGCCGGGTGCGGGGTCCCGGAACCAGAGCAGGGCGTAGTCCGGACGGACGTACATGCGCCCGGGCTTGGGCGGTTCAAGCCTCTCGTAGAGTCTACTCGGCGGGATCACCGAGTTCCGGCAGCCGCCCTCCGGCCCGATCGAGTAGAGCTCGACGGCGTACCCGCCTACCTGCACGGCCTGGCCGTCGGACTCGTAGAGCGTCGACGAGACGAAGCCGTAGCGGAACCCGCCGGTCGGCGTCTCGATGCCGATGAACGCGTGGGCCTCGGCGAACCGCCTGATCCGCGCGGACCGCTCGACCATCTCCGGGGTGCGCTCGGGCCCCGGCACGTGCCCGATGTCGTCATCGATCCAAACGGTCCCGGTCCCGATGGCCGGGTCCATCCGGGGCGCCGGGCCGCTGCGGACGCCCACGTTCCCGCCTTGCAGGATGTGGTTCCTGACGGTGGACCACTCCGGGTCGTAGTGGGGATCGGCCCAGCCGAGGCGCGTGATGGCCTTCCTGCCGGCGCGGACCTCCAGGAGCGGGATCCCGAGGCGATGCAAGCGCTCGGGGACCGAGAGGTCGGTCACGGCGCCCCCGCGGTCTTGATGTAGTAGCTCGACGGGGCCTTCGGGTCCCGGCAGTGGCTGGCCCTCGAGCCGTCACCCTTGCCGTGGTGGTGGATCGACCCGCACCATGGGCACCGGAAGCTGGCGAACCCGTCGCGATCCCGTTGGACGAAGACGACCGGGAGGGCCGCGTCACCGATCACGGCCGCGCCTCCCTGCCGCACGTGCAGGAGCCGTGCGGTTCCTCGAAGAGGTGGATCTTCGGACTGCAGGTCAACGGGCGCGAGGGATCATCGAAGGCCTCGACGACGCGTGGCCGGGGTTCGTGTACTCTAGCCCCGGGCGGCCGAGCGAGCGCTCGGGCGGCTTCATCGCGATCGTGCTGTCGTTGGCGGCGCTCCCCGTCGCGGCGGAGATCGCGCCGGCGCCGGACCGCAGCGAGAACGTTCCGGTGGCGCAGCTCCGCTTTGGGCCGGGGCAGGCGGCCGGTCATGCGACTGCCCCCCCGATCTGGCGCACGGGCACCCGGGGCGCGGCGATCGAGATGGCCCAGGCGTCCGCCTCAGGATGGGTGTTCCGGGCGTGCGCGCGCAGGCGGGCGCGGGACGTAAAGCATCGAGGCGGCGGACCGCCGCAGATCGGGCACAGGACCCTCGAACCGCCGCCAACTCCGCGGTCGCTCTGGCGAACGCCGCGGGCGCTCACGGGCAGCCCCCGGTTGACCCCTCATGGAGGCGGAATGGATGCGTTGAACGGGGTATTACCCCAAAAAGTAGGTGCTCCCGGCGGGAGTTTCCCCGCGAAGGCGGTCGGCCTTCGCGGCTTTGAACCCGCGTCAGAGGCTCGAGAGGCCTCTATCCTTGACCACTAGACTACGGGAGCGCCGAGCGCGGGGTAGCGGGGCCGCTCTTTGAGGCTTTCGGAGTTCTTCGCCGCGGCGCGCCCGGCGCTGGGAGCTCGCCCGGGCGAGGGGACGAAGCCTCCCGGACGGTGCGTCCGTAATGCTTAGTAGGTTCACGTGCTAGGAAGCGTAGTGTCGCCTCCGGTCAAGGCCCGCAGCGGCCACATCATCCTGGACGCGCGCGGGTCCTACAAGGATCTGGTGCGGGCCTACCCCGAGATCCACAAGCGCGTGGTCGAGGCGAACCGGCCCTTCCTCAAGGAGACCGAGCCGCTCCTGCCCGAGGTCCTCCTCGAGGAGAACCTCCGGGACATCCGGGCGAACCGGAAGCCCGCGGGCTACAACCGGCAGGACGCCGCGGGGATGCGGCTGGTCTTCCCGATCCCGGCCGAGCGACGGGCCGAGTTCTACTTCCTCAAGCCGGCCCGATGCCAGGAGGTGGTCCAGATCACCGAGCGGGTCTCCCAGCTCCTGCGCCGCCGCGGGATCAAGCACTCCGTCGAGTACGACCGGTTGCCGCTCGGCCCGCCGCGCGCCATCCCGGGACTTCCCCTGCCCGTGCCGACCCCCATCGGTCCGGGGTCGTACCTTCCGCCCCCCTGAACGGGGAGCTCACGCCCGGGTGTCGGCGCGGGCCGGCGGGACCCCGTCGGGGCCGTCCCCGCCATCGACCTTCTGGATCGCCTCGTGCAGCAGCCGGAGCGCCTCCCGCGCCTTCTCGAGGGCGGGTCCGTAGTCCGTGGCCCGGAGCCGGACCGACTCCGAGAGGCATTTCCTCGCCTCCGCGGTATCGATGCGGCGCTCGACGGCGCGCCCCAGCGCGGCATCGACCAGGAAGTGGAGGTTCGTGAGCTCGCGGTGGAGCGCCTTGCGGCGGTTCAGCTCCTCCTCCACCTCCAGCAGGGCCCGGCCCGCCTCGACGGCGGCCCCCTCGGCGAGCCGCTTCCGGGCGAACTCGAACTTCTCGGCGGCGGGGCCGAGCGTCACGTGGAGCCCCTCGCGCGCGAAGATGAGCTCCGTCTCGACCTCCCGGAGCTTCTCGTCGAGGCGGCGCGTGACGAGCGTCTCGAGGGTGGCCTCGCCCTTCTCGACCAGCTTCGCGACGCCCTCGAGCGTGCCCGATTCGAGCGCGAGCTTCGCCTCGCTGAAGAGCTCCATCACGGGGGTCGTGTCGAGGCTGATCTTCTCCCCGATGAGGAGCCGCTCCTTGAGCTCGGCGATCTTCCGGGCGAGCTCGGTCTTGACCCGCTCCCGGGCGTGCGCCTCCTCCTCCCGGAGGAGGTCGAGCGCGACCGTGAAGTTCCGCTCGGCGCGCTCCGCCCGGATCCGCTCGGCGAAGGCGGCCCGGTGCGTGGTCTCCGGCTCGGGGGGCGCGGCCACCAGGCTGTAGACCACGTGGAGCGAGCGCTCGGCGGACTGGACCGCCCGGTCCAGCGCGAGGTAGGAGCGCTCCCGGCCCCGGGCGAGCGTCTCCGAGGCGCGCTTCCAGTCCCGGATCTTGACGGCCGCCTCGGCATCCTGCCGGGCGGACCGGACCGCGACGGCGTCCTCCTCCGAGCCGGCGGACCGGACGAGCTCGCCCAGCTCCTGCAGCTCGGCGAGGGGGCCGGCGTAGAGCCGCTCGATCGCCCAGCGGGCCGCGTCGCCGGCCTCGAGGGACTGGCGCATGGACCGATCGTACTCGCCCGCCTTGAGGAAGACGCGCGCGCGCTCGAGGAGCGGGAGGACATCGGTGAGCTCCGCGTTCATCTCGCCGGCCTCGCGGATCGCCCGCTCCGCCGACTCGAGGCTGTCCCGGCCGCGCCGCTCGAGCTCGGTCGCGGCGGCGAGCGCGTCGCTCGCGGCGAGGCACCGCTCGAGCACGCGGGGGAACTCCCGGGCCCCGAAGGCCGCGCGGGCCTCCTCCAGCGCCTGGACGGAGGCGGGCGCGTTGAGGCCCGTCCGCTGGGCGGCGCGGAGGCGGTGGTCGAGCCGCTCGAGCGAGGAGCTCGCGATCTTGAGCTGCAGCTCCGCCCGCTCGAGCTCCCCCTCGCTGCGGGCCGCCAGCGTGAGCGCTTCCATCGGCTCCCCGGCCTCGAGGGCGGTCCGCGCCTGTTCGAGCAGATTCTCGGCGAGCGCGGTGAGGGCGCTCTCCTTCCGGGCCGCCGCGAGCGTCCCCTGGAAGGTGGCGAGCGTCTTCGCGACCTGCTGCCGGATCGCCTGGGCGATCTCGCGCTCGAGGTGGGAGGCCTGCTCGATCACCCGGGCGTAATCCCGCTCGGAGAGGTGGCGCTCCACCCGCTCGAGCCGGGGGCGGAACGGCCGGACGTCGACACGGACGATCTCGGCGCGGTTGAGCTCCTCCCGGGCGCGCTTCGTCGCGCGCTCGGCGTGCTCGAGGAAGCCCTTGGTCTCGAAGAACTTGGCCCGACCCGCGTCGAGGAGCTCGGCGACGCCGACGGGGATCGGGGCGGCGAGCTTCCGGCGGATCTCGCCCAGCGACTCGGCGGCGTGCTCGACATCGAGGGGCACGGTGCGGGCGATCTCGACGTCGCGTTCGAGGCTGCGCAGGTTCTCCTCCAGGACGGGCCGGAGCTTCGAAACGAGCTCGGTCTCGAGGGCGCGGGCGCGTCCCCACGCCTCCTCCGGCGCCGGGGAGCCGAGGGTGTCCCGGATCCCTCCGATCCGCCCGGGGAGCCCCTCGACGGGGAGACCGAGCCGCCCGAGGTCCTCGACCATCAGGTCGCAGTCGTCGAGGCACCGCGCACCCTCGAACCGGGCCTGCTCGCGGCCGAGCGCGGCGCGCAGCTCGTCGACGAGACGGGCCGCGCGCTCGAACTCGAGCCCTTCGCAGGCCGTCCGGGCCAGCGCGATCTGCTCGGCGTAGGGCTGCACCGGCGCCCCGGAATCCTTGAGGGATTCCCACTGCTCGGTGGCCGCGCGGATCCGGTCGAGGATCGCCTGGGCGGTGGTCTTGAGCTTGGCCGCCGAATCGAGCGTCTTCTGGGCGGAGCGGTACGACTCGGGGTACAGCCCCTCCCGGGCACTGCCCTGGGCCGCCTCGAGGCTCGCCTTCAGCGCCGAGGGGTCGAGACCCATCTTCGAGAGCTCGACCAGGGCGAGCTTGGCATGCGAGATCGCCTCCTCGCTGCGGAGGAGCTGCTGGGTGTGCGCCCGGCTCCGGATATCCTGGGCGGCCCGGAACGCCTTCACGAAGTCGCCCATGTTGAAGATCTGCTGGACCTCGTCGATCTGCCGCTGGATCTCCTCCCCGCTGCCGCCCATCTCGGTGAGGACCCGGAGCTCCTCCTCGAGGCCGTCCACGAGGCTCGAGGCGTGCTGCGCCGAGACCACCGAGAACTCCCGCTCGGCCCGCCGGAGGGTGTCGAAGGCCCCCTTGAGGTCCTCCTTCACCCGGAGCCCGACGTCGGCGTCCGCGAGGAGCCGCCGGACCGGGTCCACGAGCGCGCCGTCGGGGATCTCCGCGAGCCCCTTGGAGATCTCATCGAGCCGGTTCGCAAGATAGGGCTGGGCGGCGGTGCGGAGCTCCACCTGGAGCCGCGCGCAGGCGGTCGCCGCCTCGGGGATCTCGCCCTCCTCGAGGTGCTTGCCGGCGGCGAGGAGGTGGTCCCCGAACTCCGACGGCAGGAACCCGAGCTGGGTCGCGAGCTGGCCGAGCCGCTCGAGGTCGGAGATCTGGGTCCGGAAGTGGAGGACCGCGGCCGCCCCGACCTGCTGGATGATGACGCGGAGCCGCTCCTCGACGGCGGGCAGCTCGACCCGTTCGAGGTGCTCCCGGACCTCCGCGAGCGCGGGTCGGTACTCCTCGTGGGGGAACCCGGTGCTGCTCAGGTGGTCGAGCAGCCCGGTCACGGTCTGGAGCTCGTCCCGGGCGGCCTCGAGGTCCTCGGTGAGCGCCGAGACGCGCTCCACCGCCTCCTGGCTCGCCGCGATCGCCTCGCCGTAGATGCGGAGCCTCAGCGCTTCGCGCGCCCGGTTCATGGCCGCGAAGACCTCCGTCGAGTTCCGCCCGAGCCGTCGGGCCTCGACGAGCTTGGGCCGGACCTCTTCCAGCAGGCCGGCCACGAGGCCGACGACCGGCTCCTCGACCACCCTGCGGGCCTCGGCGAGCGCGCGGGGGAGTTCGGCCGCCGGCAGGGTGGGGACGGGGGTGAAGACCGTCTCGAGCCGCGTGAGCGCCTCGGCGGGGTCGATGCCGAACTCCCCGAGGGAGGTGAGCAGCGCCCGGAACCCCTCGATCGTCTGGACCACGCGATCGCGAACGGCCCCGACGAGCCGGGACTCCTCCTTGGCCAGCGCCTGGGCGCTGGAGGGCGCGTCCAACACGAAGGCGGCGCGGTCCTTTTCGAGGGCGGACTCCAGCGACTGGGAGGGAACCCCGAGCTCCCGGGCGGCCGCGAGGATCCCGGCCGCCTCCTCCCGGATCGACCTCCACTGGGTGGCGGCCGCCGGGAGCTGCTCGTCGATGGCGCGCACGATCTGCGGGGTCGGGTCCTCCGTCCGTCCCGCCCTCAGGCCCTCGAGCGCCGGCCCCAGCTGGTCCAGGATCGCGGCGGCCCGGTCGGCCGGGGCGTGCGCCCATTCGACGAGCGTACGGATCTGCGCCACCAGGGAGTCGACGTCCTTGGCCTGGGAGGCGACCACCGCCTCCTGGACGGCGAGCAGCTTCTCGATCGACTGGCGCCACTGGCCCTCCTTCTGGAGCGCCTCGGACTCGTCGAGCCACGTCGGCACCTCCGGCGCCACCGGGAACCTCCCGGAGGCGAGCCGCGCGATGCGCGCCTTGAGCTCGGTACGGCGCCCGAGGATCGGCGGGCCGCCCTCGTTCTCGAGGTAGACGAGCAGGCTCCGGGCCGCTCCCTCGGCCCCGTCCCAGTCGGAATGCTTGAGGTGCTCCCGCAGCGCCGCCTCGCGGGTCTCGGCCTCCGGGAGCACAAGGCCGGCGGAACGCAGCAGCTTCGCGTGCTCCTGCGCCTGATGGGCCGTCGACTCGGCCACCTGGCGTCGGCGCTTGAGCGTCTCCGCCTTCTCCTGGAGCATCTTGCTGAGCCGGGATGACGGGAGCGACCCCATCCCTCCCGAGCCCGTCGTAAGTATCGCCTCCGGAGCGTCGCATCCCGGCTCCCCGCCCGGAGCAGCCTAGGACCACGAATTCATGCGGGCCCACCGATATAAAAGGTGGAGCCGGAGCGGCTCGACCGACCTCGCCGGGGCCGGCCGGCGCGCCCTAGGCGCGGGTGATGCGCCGCTTGCCCATCGCCTCGAGGTACTGCACCTCGTTGCCGGGCTTGACCTGGTCCCGAATCTCGGCGTCGAGCGGGAGCGAGAAGGTCTCGTAGGTCTCGAGGTCCATGAGCTGCACTTCGACCTCGGTCAGGCTCAGGACCTGCGCCTGGCGTTTCCCGATCATCGGGACCTGGACCTTGTGCTTCACCGGGAAGACGACGCTGCGCTTCGAGCCGTCGAAGAGCCCGACGGCATCGATGCGCGCCTTCGCTTCGCCGTGCTTGCCCGGTTTGGAGGTCTGGATGCTCAGGATCCGGCAGGGTTCCTCGTCGATGAGCATGTACCGCCCCTCCTTGAGCTCCCGGACCTCCTGCTGCGTCCACGCCATCGATGCGACTTCCGGCCCGCGGTCACGCCGGCGGGGGGAAAAGGATGTCGGCCGATTCGCGACGATCCTCCCCGACGGTAGCATAGGTTCATGGCCGACGATCCGCATCGTACCCTTCGCCCCGGGTGCCCCGCGGCCCCCCCCATGCGCACGGTACCGGTCGAGTACGATGACGACCGGCTGAACGACGAGGCCGAGGAGTACTGGCGGGCGCGCCACCTCCCCGCCGGCACCGATCCGGCGCGCCCGGCGCCCCCGGGGACCGTCACCCTCGAGGGGCCCGCCCTTCCGGCGACGGGTCCCCTCGCTCCCGCGGTGCGGGCGGCCCAGGTCGCTGCCGACATCGGGCTCCGCTACCTCCTCCTCACGGGACGATCGGTCCGGGAGCTCGCCTTCACGCTCGACGCCGCGGACGCCGGGCACGAGGCGCCCGACCGGCTCGGGATCTGGTTCGGCCGGCGGTTCCCCCGCGGGCTCCGGGACCCGGCCCCGGGGGGCGATCGGTCGCGGCCGCTCACGGCCCTGGCGGCCCAGGGGCTGTTCGTCGCCCGCGACCTCCCGACCCGGGTCTGTCCGCGGTGCGGCCGGAACCTCACGCCCGAGCGCATCGCCTACCGCGAGTCGCTCCGCCCGGCGACCGTCGCGACGTTCCCGCTCCTCGGACGCGATCCCCCGCTCTCCGCGCTCGTCTGGACCGATGCCGCATGGAAGCTCCTCGCCACCGAGGCCATCCTGCTGCACCCGGACCGACCGTACGTCCGGGTCGCCTGGCGCCGGCGCGGTACCGCGCAGTCGGTGCTCGTCGCGCGGCATGCCCTTCCCGAGCTCGTGCGGTGGCTTCCCCGGGGCGAGGCGAGCGTGGAGGAAGAGCGCCCCGGCTCTCAGTGGGCGGGGGGGCCCTACCGGCACCCCCTGGGGGAGGAGATGCCGCTCCTGGCCGATCTTCCCGCCCCGTCGGGCTCGCTGCTCGCCTCTTCCGCGGTGAAGCCGTGGGGAACGGGGATCGTGGCGCTCGCGCCGGCGCACGGCCCGGCCGATGGGCGGGTGGCCCGGGAGCTCCGCCTACCGGCACGGTCCGTCCTGGCCCCGAACGGGGACATCCTCGAGGCGCCCCCGAGCGCCTACGCGGGGATGCCGCTCGCGACCGCGGGATCGTGCATCCTGCGCGACCTGGAGGAATCGGGGGCGCTCTTCGCCCGGCCGCTCCGGGCGGCGGGACGACCCCACTGTCTTGAGTGCGGGACCGAGGTGGTGTGGCGCAGCGGCCGGGCGTGGTGCCTCGACCTGGACCGGATCCCCGACGCCGTACGCGAACGGTTCGGTCGGCTGCTGCCGGGCGAGCCGTTCCCCGCCCCCACGGCCGGGCTCCTCTGGCCCGTGAGCGGCTCGGAGCCTTCGGGCGACCCCGCCGCTCCGGCGCTGGCAGAATCCCCCGCGTGCGGTCGGGTATTCGATCTCCCCGGCCCGGAGCTCTGCCCCTGCGGCCTCGAACGCCCGGTCGCGGTCCGCCGCGCCCTTCTGCCGGAGTTCGCGGACGCCCTCTCGGAAGCGCTCCAGCTCGGGCCGCTCCCCGTCGGGGGCCCGCTCTGGCTACACCTGCCGGAACGACGCCGGGTCCCGGCCCTCCTGCACCGACTGCTCGCGTGGCACGCCACCGAGCTCCGGCCCCCGGAGAGCCGGGTCGTCCTCGTGCGCGGGGGGACGGGCACCGCCGACCCGGACCCTTCCTCGGATGCCGACCGGGCCGCGATCGTCCGCGCCGCCCTCCTTCCCACCGACCGCCGGGACCTGGCGACCGCGCGGGAGGAGGAGCGGGACCGCCTCCGTCACCTCTGGAGCGACGTCGGCCGCTTCCTCGACGCGGCCACGCGGGCCGGCGTTCCGCCCGACCCGCACCCCATCACGGCCTACCGTTCCGAGCTCCTGCTCGAGGACCGCGCGCTCCTCTCGGCGTTCGAGCGCATGCGGCGGGACGCGCTCGGGCTGATGGATCAGGGCCGATGGGGCGCCGCCTACGCCCGATCGACACGGTTCTACGACCGGGACTTCCGGGAGGACTACCTGCGGGCGGCGGCGGGCCGGTTCGACGATCGCGCCGGGGCAGATGCGCGGAACGCGCTGTTCCACGTGCTCGACCACGTCTACGGCCGGCTCTGCGAGCTCTGGGGTCCGATCCATCCCCGCACGACGGAGGCGATCCATCGGGCGATCCTGGGGGAGGGCGCGAGCCTGTTCGAGGGCCGGATCGCGCCGGTCCAGCTGTCGCTCCTCGACGAGGCGGCGGAGACGGCCGTCGGGCCCTGGCTCGAACCGGCCCGGACGATGCGCTCCGCCCGTCGGCGGCTCGGTCTCGGCGAGGACGCCCGCGTCCCGCAGGTCGTGCTCGCCGCCGACTCGGAGGAGGTCGCCCAGCGCCTGGCTCCCGAGCCCGAGCTGGGCGCCCGGCTCCTCGGGGCCGCGAAGGTCGTGCTCGCGTCGCCGAGGGAGCCGTGGACCGGGCTCGAGTACTCGATCCTCGCGGACGAGGAGGAGGTCCGGAAGCGGTTCCCCGCCTACCATCGGAAGATCGTGCAGCTGCTCACGACGATGGACCCGCGCCGGGTCCGGGAGGCCGTCCGTGCCGACAGCCTCACGGTGGGGCTCGAGAACACCTCGATCCGGATCCCCCCGGCGCTCGTGCGCGTCCTCGAGCGGCTCCCGGACCGGTTCGCCTCGGTGCCCTGGTCCCACGGAGAGATCCTCGTGGAGCCGCCGACCCCTCCGGGGGGCGACCGGCCCGCGCGACTGCCCCCGGCCGCACAACGGGTGCTCGGCCACCTCGAGCGGCGATTGCGCCGGACCGGCGGCGATCTTCCCCCGGGATCCGAGATCCTCCTCGGGACCGACCCCTCCGGCGCGGCCGGACTCGGCCCGTACCTCCCGCGGCTGGGTGAGCGCCTGAAGGGAGCGAACGTACGGATCGCGAGCGCTCCGGAGGAGTTCGTGGCCCGGGAGACGAGCACCGGACGGATGGGCCCCGGACGATCCTTCCGGGCCCGGATCCCCGGACGGCCCGCCGCACCGCCCCGTGCCCGGCGGCCGGAACCCCCTTCCCGGGGAACGACCGTGCCCCGGGGCGCAATCGAGCGGGCGCCGACCCGTGAGGAGGCCGACGGCCGGGGAGCTGACTTCGCGGCGTTCGAGGCCGATCTCTCGGAGGTCACCGCGGACGGACCTCTGGGGCCGGCCAAGGTCGCGGCCGCCTGGGATGCGGGGTTCCGATCCCGGGCGGAGCTCGCCGAGGCCGACCTGGACCGACTCGCGAGCCTGCCGGGCTTCGGGCCCTGGGTCGCGCGGGAGTTCCTCGCGCGCATCGCGCCCGCCCGGAGCGTGCCCGGGGTGGTGCCCGGTCCCGCCCCGCGGATCGAGGTCGGGGAAGCGCCCCCTCAGGCCACGGTCGTAGCTCCGATGACCCCTCCGGCCCGTACGGCACCCTCTCCCGTGGCCCCGGTACCCGACGGCGCCGTTCCGCGAACCGACGCGGGCGTCCCCGTCGACGCGAGCCTCGGCGCCCGGACGGCCGGCCCCCCTGACCCCGCGACCCCGCCGGCCGGTGTGCACCTCCTGCTGGCCCCCAACCGGGACGAGGCCTGGGATCGGTTCCTGCGGGCGCTCTCGCCCGGCGCGCCGGGGCTCTGGGTGGGGCGTCTCTTCCCCCGCGCCCTCCAGTCGGCGGGCTCCGACCACGACGTCCGGTTCCTGTGGCTTTCGACCGCCGATCGGCCGAACTCGATCCGGCCCTCCGACCTACCGGGGCTCCGGGTGGAGCTCGAGCGCCAGCTGGGTCCGGGGGGGATCCGGACCGTGATCCTCGAGGAGATCGAGTATCTGGCCGCGCTCCACGGGGTCGACGCCGTGCGCGAGCTGGTGCAGGCGATCGATGTCCTCGCGCGGTTCCAGAACGTGGCCGTCTGGGTCCCGCTCGATCCCGGGCTCCTCCCGGGAGACCCCTCCGTCCTGACGAGGGGGCTCGGGCCGGCGCCGTGAACGGTCAGTCGGAGGTCCCTGCGTCGGGCGGCGGGGCCGACCGGGCGAGCGCCCGCCGGCCCAGCGCCCAGCCGACGGCTCCGAACACGACGGCCCCGAGGAGTGCGCCCCCGACCAGGTAGATCAGCGCCGGGCCGATATTGCTCAGCTCGATGAAGCCGAGCTGCTGGGCGAGGAGCGCTCCGACGATGCCGAGGGCGATGCCGCTCCCGATGCCGTGGGTGAGCGCGCTCACGGCGACTCCTGGGACGGGGCATCGCCGCCGGCCGTCCCCGGCTCCGCGGGCGGGGTCGCGGCGGGCTCCGCCGCCCCGGGAGGTGCGCCGGAGGGGCCGGGAGGCGATCGCGGGGACTCCGCCGGAGCGCTCTTCGGAGCCGGGGCCCGACGGGCATACCGGCCGGAGATGGCGACCTCGTACAGCTCGTAGAGACCGATGAGCACCAGGAGGATCGGGAGGACCGCGAGGATCCCGTACGGCGCCGTCGCGTGGATCCAGAAGTTCTGGCTCCAGAGCGTCGAGCCGTTCGGGTCGAGCAGGCTCGCCGTGACAAGGTAGACGCCCGCGAGCGTCCACTGCAGCACCCCCGGATCCCAGCTCATGTCCAGGCTCCCGGTGTGCCCCGGGACCGGGCTCTGCTCGACGACGTCGCGGGTCGAGAGGGCGATGCCGAAGTAGAACATCTGGAGCCGGGCGGTCCCCACGGTCACCGGTGGGGAGGTAGGGGTCGAGGTGTTCCAGTAGTACCGCACGTCGATCGGGTGGTCGAAGGTGATCTCGAGGGCCGCCGACGGAGTGTCGTAGCGTGCGACGGACCCTCCGTTCCAGGTCACGTTCCCGGACAGCGTCCCGCTCCCGGACGCGGCGGGGCGGAGGACCAGGCCCGACGCGGTGGCCACGGGGAAGCTCACCGGCACCACCAGAAGGATCCCGAGGAGGACGGCCCCCGCGAGGAGCACTCTTCGGCCCCGGCGGGCCGAGCTCCGGAGGCTCACGTCGTCCGGATGCGGAAGGTACCATATCTAAGTTCGTCCGAGCGAGGGGAGCTCGCCCGGGGCTCGGGCACCCGACGACGACCGGAGGGTCGGACCGATCGACCCCGCGCTCCGCGGCGCCCCATCTCCCCGCGCTACGGCGGCAGGGCACCGCCGAGCGGGTGGATCGCGACCGCCTTCACGTAGAGGACGACGTGGCTCCCGCGCCGGATCCGGAGGGCCCGCACCGACGGCGGGGTGATCCCGGCGAGGAAGCGGGCGCTCCCCACCCGGACGACCAGGAGCCGGCGCATGGGATCGATGCGGCGGATCTCCTCCACCTCGCCCTCGAGGGCGTTCCGGGCGCTGCTCGGGAACCGCCGTCGGGCGACGACGACCATCTCCGGGTCGATCCCGACCGTGACCCAACGGCCCTCGCGCGCGGGGAACCCGACCTGGAGCACGGGGCCCCCCGCGATCTCGATCCGCGGGGATCTTCCGCCCCCGCGGGCCCGCCCCCGGAAGACCCCCATCTCCAGCGGCGCCGGGCCGGTCGGGGCGCGGGGATCGAGGTCCGAGGAGGGCCGCGCGGAGCGGAGGAGCCGGCGGCCGCGCTCGGTGAGGCGGCTCGCGCCCGCGCGGCGACCCCCCCGCGCGGAGGCGACCACCGGCGCGCCGAGCGCCTGCCGGAGCCTCAGGAGCCGGTACATCCCGCGGTCCCGGCCGATCCCGAGCCGTCGGCAGGCGGCCGCGATGCTCCCCTCCTCCTCGATGGCCACGAGCAGGCCGACATCGAGCGGGCTCACGAGCCGCTCCGCGCGCCTCACGGAACCCCCGGGACGGAGGCGATGGGGAGGCGCACGGTCCGCTCGGGATCGACCGATACCCGGACCTCCGATCCCGGCCGCGGGACGACCGCCGTCGCGCGGGCCGCGGCCTCGAGCACGATCCCGCCGGCATCGATCGCGAGGCTCGGTCCCGCCGGGGTCCATCGGCTCCGGAGGACCCGTCCGGGCCATCCGCCGGCCTCCCCGGGCCCTTCGATGGAGATCGCCTCCCGGGTGAAGGCGACGCCGCCCTCCCCCGACCGCTCGAGGAGCCAGGAGCGGAGCCCGCTCTCCGGACGGCTCGTGAGCCCCGGCAGCTCCCAGACGTTCTCGTAGCCCACGAGGCGCGCGGCGAACGCCGTCGGGGGGCTCCGGGCGAGGGTCGGCGCATCGCAGTCCACCACCGCCCGGCCCCGATCGAGGAGGAGGAACCGGTCGGCCACCGAGAAGGCGATCTCGGCGTCGTGCGTGACCACGATCAGGCTCCGCTTCCGCTTCGCCATCGCGGCGGCGATGACCTCGACCAGCTCGTGCCGCGCCGCGGGGTCGAGCGCGGCGAGCGGCTCGTCCCAGAGGAGGAGCTCCGGCTCGGCGGCCATCGCCCGGGCCATGGCGACGCGCTGCCGCTCCCCGCCCGAGAGCTCGGCGGGGTACCGTCGGCGGAAGCGGGTGAGCCCCCACTCCGCGAGCAGCCCTTCGACCTTCCTTGGGCGATCGCGGTCGCTCCTCAGCTCGAGCGGGTAGGCCAGGTTCGCCTCGACGGTCCGGTGGGGGATGAGGGCGAGGCCCTGGGGAACGTAGCCGATCCCGCGGCGCTCGGGAGGGAGCTCGCCGCTCGGACGCCCGGCCACCTCCAGGGTGCCCCCGGAGAGGTCGAGGAACCCCGCGATCGCCCGGAGGAACGTGGTCTTCCCCGCCCCCGAGGGGCCGAGCAGCGCGAGGACCTCGCCCGTCTCCAGGGCCAGGTCGATCGGTCCGAGCTGGAACCGGTCGAGCCGTGCGGTGAGCCCCCGCGCCTCGACCGCCCTCATCCCACCGACCGGACCCAGCGCCAGGTCTCCGAACCGTGGAGGGCCGCCCACCGCGCCCCCGCGAAGATGGCGAAGGCGAGGAGCACCAGGAGCGCCGAGACGGCGACGGCGCCGGAGAGGTCGCCGATCTGGTAGAGGTTGAAGATGAACACCGAGAGCGGGCTCGTCACCGGCCCCGCGTAGGGCCCGGTCGGATAGACCGCGTAGGCGACGAGGAGGAACCCGCCGATCTCGCTGATGCCGCGACCCCAGGAGAGGAGCGCGCCGGCCAGGATCCCGCGCAGCGCCCCGGGGAGCACGACGGAGGCGAACGCCTCCGAGGGGCTCGCGCCGAGGCTGCGCGCCGCCTCGACGACCCCGCGGTCGATGGCGCGGAAGGCGACCTCGCTCGCGAGGACCGTGTAGGCGACGCTCACGTAGAACATGACCATGACCACGCCCCAGATCGTTTCGACGGGCGGGAAGCCGTAGCGGGCCAGGGCGGAGCCGAGGGGGCTGTCCGGGGCGACGAGCAGGAGGATCGCGAGCCCCCCGATGACGTGGGGCAGCACGGTGGGGAGCGTGATGAACGACTCCACGAGGAGCTTCCCCCGGAACGGCCGTCGCGCGAAGAGGTAGCCGGTCGGGATCCCGAAGAGCAGCACGAGCCCGAGGCTGATGGCCGAGGCGAGGAGGGTGAGGCCGAGCGACGCGCGCACCGCGGGATCCCCGGCCGCCTGTACCAGCTCCCCCCAGCTCGTCGCCCGGAAGAGGGCGAGGAGCGGTAAGAACAGGAGCACGACGAGCGCGGCGGCGAGGGTGATCTGGAGCCCGAGCCCGGCGCTCAGGTGGGTTCGGGACCGTGGGGGCATGGGCGGACTCCCCCGACGCTAGCCGGGCAGGCCGAGCGAGCTCGGCGCCGGGACCACCTCCGGCTGGAGGGTGGCGGGCAGCGCCGCCGAGCCCCAGCCGTAGGCCGGGACGATCGGGTCGAACCCCATCTGGGAGAGGAGGGCCGCCCCGGCGGGCGAGAGCAGGGTCTCGACGAAGAGCTCGCCGAGCGTCGCGTTCGGTGCGTTCGTGGGCACCGTGATCGCGAAGGCGACGGGCGCCCCGTGCACGACGACCGAGGCGCCGGACGCGTTCTCGATGGTGGTGGAGGCCTCCGCGTAGATGGTGAGGAGCGAGGAGTTGAACCCGCCCAAGTTCACGCGCGGGTCGAAGTTGACGAAGTCCAGGTGGTGCTCGAGGGCGTAGGAGCGGTAGGTGATGTAGGCCACCACGACGTGCTCGGAGAGCAACGTCGCGACCTCCGTCTCCGGCTCGATCCGGACCGTGCCGGGGTCGGCCTGGGCGAATCCGCCGGGGGGGCCGGAGAAGAAGTGGCCGTAGACCGCGCCCGACGAACCCTCGACGAGGATCCCCTCGAGCTCGAGGACGAAGATCTCGTTGTAACCGTTCGGATCGCTCGAGGCGTTCGCGAAGCCCACGTACTCCCCG
Source organism: Thermoplasmata archaeon (assembly GCA_027314915.1). Classification (GTDB taxonomy): domain Archaea; phylum Thermoplasmatota; class Thermoplasmata; order Lutacidiplasmatales; family UBA184; genus JAKIVR01. The sequence goes on from DAHUZZ010000003.1 coordinate 82,697, forward strand.
GCGGGGAGCGCGAGGAGCTTCCCGGCCCAGTTCGTGGAGTTGATCCCGGCGAGCGCCGGGACCGATGGATCGTAGGCGAGCACCTCCGGCGTCGAGGCGAAGAGCGCCTCCCAGGTGGCGTACCGCGGGCTCAGGAGCTCGGGGATCAGGTGGTAGTCCGCCGCGGCGGCGACATCGTACAGCCCGTGCGCCTCGGAGATCTGGTCGAGCGCGGCGAGGCTGCCTTCGTAGGTCTGCGCGGCGGTCGGGGCCTGCGCTCCGGGGCTCTCGTTCACCACCCGCCCCGCCACCACGGGGAAGGTGGTGCCGAGGGTCCCCGCGGCCGTGATCGAGAGCACGGGGGAGCCCGAGTTCGGGCTGGGGGGGCCGATCGGGGAGCCGTCCTGGGACCCCCGCAGCAGGTACCCGCCGAGGAGGCCCGCCGTGAGGCAGAGGATCGCGATCGCGACGGCCCAGAGCGGGTGCAGGCGGCCGACCATGGATGTGGGTAGTTCCCACATCGCTTAAGCGCTCGCCCATCGGGGGACGGCCGGCGCGCCCGGCTCCCGGGCGGAGCTCATCTGCCCGGGCCGCGTGCCGGCCGCGACGACCGACGCACCTCCCTACCGGACCCGGGCCCTCGATCGGCCGGACGCCGTCGAGCGCGAGCTGCCGGGCGAGCTCTCGGGGCCGTTCCGGCCGTACCTGGCCTACTTCGCGCGCGAGCAGCTGAGGAGCGGCGGCGAGGTCCGCCTCCTGGAGCGGGACGGGCGCGTGGCCGGGCTCCTCCTCCTCGATCCCGTGGAGCGGCTGGGGACCCTCTTCACCGAGGACCCGGAGCTGGCGGGACAGGTCGCGGGCTCGCTCCACGGCCTTGGTCTCTTTGCGCCGTTCCCGCTCGCGGCCCACGCCGAGCCGTTCCGCCTCCTCCGGGGACCGGCGGGGCCCGAGGACGCCGCTTACCCGTTCCGCCACGCCGTCCGGCGGACCCGTCCGGAGGAGTACCCCCGGGTGGGGCGCCTCCTCCACGAGATCGAGGGACGGCTCAACCCGCGCTGGCTCGAGGGCGCGCCGCCGAGCGAGGGGTGCCTGCAGGTGGAGTACGGCGGGGAGCTCGCGGGCGCGGGCTGGGTCTCGGTCGTCGGCGCGCACGCCCGGCTCCACTCGCTCGCGGTCCGGCCGCGGTACCGTCGGCTGGGCATCGCCACGGACCTCGTCCGCGCCCGGAAGATCTGGGCCTACCAGCACGGGGCCCGGTCGGTCCTCTCGGAGATCGCGGCCGGCAACACCGGGTCGCTCGTGCCCACCGAGCGCGCCGGGCTCTCGGCGATCGGGGAGATCTTCCTCACGCGCCTAACGTAGCGCCCCGTGGCCGCCCTAGCCGAGCGGCGCGCCGCACCGCGGGCATGTCGGGGTGCCGGGGCTGACGAGGGCGCCGCAGTACCGGCAGTTGACCTTGACCTCTTCGCGGACGACCACCTGCTGGACGGCCGGCTGGTCGGAGGGCGTGAGGTGGATCGCCGGCGGGGGCGGGCCCCCCGGCGGCGGCGCGTAGGGCACCCGTCCTCCCGCGGAGTGTTGGGGCAGCGACCGGCGGCGGGACCGCCGGGCCAGAACGACCACCACGATGAGGACGAGGACCACGACGACGACCGCGAGGAGGACGTAGAGGAGCAGGTCGGAGGAGCTCCCGGACGTCGGCGGGGGCGGGGCCGCGGCGGCGGTCAGGGGGTAGCTCGTCGAGGTGACGACGAGCCGATCGATGAGGTCGAAGCCGTTCCCGCTCGCGTCCCGGTCCTGCTCGGTGTAGACGTACCCCACGATGTAGCCGGTCGCCGGGTCGAAGAACGCCTTCCACGTGTAGCTCGCGGTGAACAGGCCGTAGGAGTCGTTCCGCTGGTAGGACCCGTTGCCTTCGCCGAAGAGGGTGCGCGCGTACCCCGTCGACGTGACGCCGACCGGGAAGGAGGCGTTCGTGGTGACGACGCTCATGGGGGTGTTCAACAGGACGAACCGCCCGCCGGTCCCGAGCGTGTTGTCGATGTAGAACCAGACGTAGGGCCGCGTGTAGCCCGTCTGGTTGTCCGTGCCGCTCACGTAGCGGAAGGTCACCGGCGAGAACGTGAACGAGCCGCTCGAGCTCCAGTGCTCCGCGTCGCCCTGGTTGTCCCGCCAGGAGTTGTTGTTCGAGTAGTACGCCGCCGCGGTCTGGTTCGGCAGCACCCCCGAGACCGAGATCGAGCCGTTCGTGAACGTGCCGTCCTGGTAGCCCGTGTAGTTGCCGGTGCCGTTGCCGACGACCGCCACCTCGGAGTACGCGAAGCGGTCCCCCGCGGCCGGAAGATGGTGCGCGGCCGGCGCGGGGTGGGCCCCCGCACCGAGGCTGCCGAGCAGCAGGGCCACGAGCAGCGCCGCGAGGAGCGCGCGGAGGATCACCCGCTGAACCCCCCCATCGAGTGGATGTGGCCCGGGTGCACCCCGCCGAGGCCGCTGAAGGTGGAGTAGTACGCCCCGTGGGTGACGAGCACGGGCAGGAAGAAGAACCTCGGGCCCGCCAGCCCCGCGAGCCCGGCGGGGGGCGGGACGACCCGGGGGGTCGCGTCGAGCTCGGTGATCGTCTCCGACCGGATCTCGTGGACCATCCGCACGGCGAGGCAGATGAGCTCGGCCTGGGAGAGCGCGGCGGCGCGCCGGCCGATGATCCCGTAGGCCCTCTCGATCAGGTTCAACGACTCGTTGGCCTCGAGCACCGGCACCGAGGCCACGATCGCGGCCGCGACGAGCGGGTAGGCGAGGTAGGCGCCGATCCCCCGGAGGAGGATGGCGAGCTTCGTGTCCGTGCCCTCGGGGGGCAGTTCGGAGACGGTGAGGTAGGCCGAGGCGAGCTCGACGTCCTCGGAGGCGGTGTAGCCCCACTGCGTGAACTTGCCCCGCCAGGCCTGGAACTTGCCGGCGAGGGCGTCCGGAGGAAGGTTCACGATGGCGAGCAACGCCGCCGCCTCGTAGGAGGGCGTGGACCGGAGGAACCGCTCGAGGTTCGGCACGGCGAACGAGCCGTCGGTCCGCTGGGCGAAGCAGAGGACCGAGGCGATCCCGAGGGAGGAGGCCGCGGGCACGCCGAGCTGCTCGACGGCCGGGACCAGGGCCCGGAGCTGCGGGAGCACCGTGTCGAGCGGCCGCGGGACCGCCGTCAGGATCTCGGAAGCCATCAGGCGGTTCTCGTCGTTCTTCGAGAACGGGCCGAGCTGGCCGTAGGTCTCGAGGAACTTCTGGACCGAAGCGGCGGGCTCCGCGGTCTGGCGCGCGAGCCCGATCGAGATCGCCCAGAGGTAGGACCGGTCCGCCCCCGGGATCGCGCTCGCGACCGTACCGAAGCACTCCGAGCTGCGGAGGGCGTTCGTCTCGAGCTCCTGCTCGAGGTCCTGCGACTGCTTCCAGTAGTCGGCGAAGCTCTTGTCCGAGACCCGGTAGAGGCGGAGCCCGAGCTCGCGCATCTGGAGAAGACCGAAGCCCGTGAGGGCCACGTACCCCCCCGGGTAGCCGGTGGCGGCATCGTAGATCGACTTCGCGGACATCAGATCGGCGAACGCGGCCTCGCGCTGCCGGAGCTCCGCGTCGAGCCCGGCGAGCGCCTGCTCGTCCTGGGCCAGCCGCGCCGCGTCCGCGGCCCGGTGCTTCCCGCCCGCCAGGTGGAACAGGATCGAGTGGGTGTGGCGGACCTCGCCCGCCACCTCCTGCGCCTTGGCCGCCCGCGCGGCCTCCTCGGCGCGGAGCGCGTTGCCGGCGCCGTCCAGCCCGCCCCCCGAGGACGTGCCGGCGATCCGCGCCCCCAGCTCCGCGTAGGCCGGTGGCGTCAGCTGCCGGAGGAGCCCGGCGGCCTCGAGGACGCTCAGGTCCTCCGGCGGCAACGGGGTCGAGATCTGCCGCTGGCTCGCCTGAAGGAGGAAGTCGTAGACGGCCTGACAGTTCGCCACGTTAGAGGTCGAGTATCGGGAACGTAAGATATAGCTCTCGCTCGGACAGCGCGTTGCGGACCTCGAGCTCCAGGCGGCCCGGCGCCCGGCGGAGACGCAGGAAGGGGTCCGTCGCGAGCGCGCGCTCGAGGAGCGATTCGAACCGCCCCTTCCGGGGGCCGCCGGGGCCGAAGCGCCGGCTCCGCTCGGCCTCCAGCTGCTCGTAGGCGAACATGCCCTCGTACAGCGAGCGGTAGATCTGGTCCTCGATCTTCTCCCGGACCGCGGCGCGTCCGACGGTGACCTCCTCGATGCCCTCGAGGTCGACGAAGTGGACCGTCCCGTCGGGGGCGAGGACGGCGTCCTTGTCGAGCCAGACGTCGTGGTAGTCGAGGCCGCGGAACTCCTCCGGCGCGGGTCCCCGGCGGAGGCTCCGCGCGAAGAGGGTCAGCATCGCGAGCGCACTCCTCATGAAGTTCACCTCGAAGCCGTAGGCGCGGGCGGCGGTATCCACGCCGAACTGGTCGAAGACGCCCGCCGCGTCGGCGCCGACGGTGGTGCGCGCGTGGAAGTAGATCCGCACGTTCGACGGGACCAGGCGAAGCTCCTGGACGATGCGGCCGGGGAACCGCCGGTACCAGTGGATCCCCCGCACGGCCGCCTCGAGTTCGGGCGGCAGGTAGGAGATGCGGACCACGGGGGCGATCCGGAACCCGTTCAGGTTGGTGAGATCGGCCCGCTCCGAGACGCTCAGCGCCTGGCTCGCGTGCCCGAGCCCCTGCCCGCCGTACGGTGAGCCCCGGAGCCAGAGCTCCCCGGTGATGAACCGGGCCGGGGCCCCGGTCGGAGCCGCGCTCAGCCGCCGCCGCGTCTCGGCATCCTCCGTGAGCTCGAGCACCGTGGCGAGGTCGAGCGGCCGGTCCGCGAACGGATCGAACGCGGACCCGACCCCCTTCACGGAGAGATAGTACGGGACGCCGTCGAGGGTGGCGATCGGGTCGGGCCGGACCGCGCCCCGGTTGTCGTCCTCGAGGAACTCCCCCCGTTCGACCGGGCTCTCCCGAAGGAGCGGCGCGAGGCCCGGGGGCACGTACACGCGGGCGAACGACTCGGGAACGATCCCCAGGAACTGCGGGTTCACCCTCCCCTCGGCCGGGTAGCCGAGGAGGGTCAGGGGGGTGCCGCGCAGCCGGCGCGGGGCGGCCGTCCCCGTCCTCCCCACCGGTACCGGATCCATGCGCTGCCTCGGGCCCGCCCACGTCGGAGGCGGCGCGGGGGGCCCCGCCGCGCAACGAGGGGTGTAAATACAAGGTTTTTCTGGGGAGTTTGACGCCTAGAGGGATTGGAGTAGTATGGGGGTATGGGACGACTTCAAGACCTTCGTGATCAAGGGCAACCTCATCGCCACCGCGACGGCGTTCGTCGTCGCGCTGGCGGTCACCGCCCTGATCACGGCCATCGTCAACGACCTGATCCTCCCCGTGGTCGCGGCGTTCTTCCACGTGAACTTCCAGAGCCTGGGGATCGTGACCGTCAACAACAGCCAGCTGCTGTTCGGGTCGCTGCTCGGGGCCCTGGTCACGTTCCTGATCCTGCTCGCCGTGATCTTCTTCATCTTCATCTACCCCTACGAGAAGGCGAAGGCGCGGTACGCGAAGAAGGAGGCCGATACGACCCGGAAGTGCCCCGCCTGCTTCTCGGACATCTCCGTCGCGGCGACCCGGTGCGCGTTCTGCACCTCGACGGTCGTCCCGACGAACCCGGCGACGAGCTAGGGGCCGCTCACATCCGCTCGAGCGGTTCGAGCCCGAGGAGCTCGAGGGTGTTGCCGAGCGCCTGCCGACCGGCGGCCACGAGCGCGAGGCGGCTCTCCCGGCCGGTCTCCGCCTTGAGCACGGGGACCTCGTTGTAGAACCGGTTGAACTCCTCGGCGAGGTCGTGGGCGAACGTCGCCACGGCGTGGACGTGCCCGGAGCGGGCCGCGTAGCTCACGACCGAGGGCAGCCGCGCGATCGTCCGGAGGAGCGCCCGCTCCCACTCCGTGGAGAGCTCGGCGACGTAGTAGGGGTACGGTCCGCCCGCCCGCTCCGCCTTGCGGAGGAGGCTCGAGGCCCGGGCGAAGGCGTACTGGAGGAAGGGCCCGCTCTTGCCCTCGAAGGAGAGCGCCTCCTCCCACCGGAACTGGACCGCCTTCTCCGGGGCCACGCGGAGGATCGAGTAGCGGATCGCCCCCGCGCCGACCTTCTCGGCGATCTCGGAGACCTCCGCCTCCGAGAGGTCGTTGCGCCGCTTCAGGACCTCGCCCCGGGCGCGCTCCACGGCCTCGCCGAGCAGATCATCGAGCCACACCGCGGTGCCGCCGCGGGTGCTCATCTTGCCCCCGCCGGGCGCCTGGATGTAGGCGTACAGGACGAACTCGGGCCGCCGGGGCTCCCCGATCTCCTCGAGCAGAGCCTCGAGGGTCCGGGCGTGGAGGAGATGGTCCGCCCCGAGGACGTCGACCACCCGGGGGAACCGGGCGAACTTCGAGAGGTGGAAGGCCAGGTCCCGGGTCACGTAGAGCGAGGTGCCGTCGGAGCGTCGCACGATGATGTGCTGGTTGTCCTTCGGGAGCCCGTAGGCGCTGCCGTCGATGGACTCCGCCCCGTTCTCCTCGACGAACCGGTGGGGGGACTTCGCGAGCCGGCCCAGGACCGCCTCGACCGATCCGTCGTGGAGGAACGAGGACTCCCAGACGAACTCGTCGAATCCGATCCCCAGCCGGGCGAGCGAGGCGAGCATCCCGGAGAGGATCCGTTCGGCGAGCGCGCGATGGCCGGCGGGCTCCCGGCCGGCTTCCAGCTGCCGGCTGAGCTCCTGGACCTCCTCCGCCGCGTCGGGATGCGACTTGAGGTAGGCCGCCGCCGCAGGGTACGGGGCACCGAGCACGTGGTCCTCCTTGGTGGGCGCGGCCTCGCCGACCTCCGTGGGGTCGCCCGCGATCTCCGGCGGCCAGGACGCCCTCGGCTTCGACCAGATCCAGGTGATGATCGCGGCCTGCCGGCCCACGTCATCGACGTAGTACTGCGACGTCACGGGGTGGCCGCGGGCGCGCAGGACCCGCACCAGCGTGTCCCCGATGATGGCGTTGCGGACCCGACCGATGTGGAACGGGCCGGTCGTGTTCGCGCTCGTGTGCTCGACCGAGACGGCCCCGGGCTCCGCGGGCCCGTGCCCGTAGCCGGCCCCGAGCGCGAAGACCCGGGCGAGCGTCGCCTCGGCCAGGGCGGCGCCGTCGGCGGCGAAGTTGAGGTAGGCCCCGGCGGCCCAGATCCGCTCGAACCCGGGCAGCGCCGAGATCTCCTCCGCCAGGGCCCGGGCGAGCTCGTCCGGTCGCTGGCCGAGCGACTTCGCGGGCCGGTGGAGCGCGAGGGCGAGGTCCGCGGGCGGCTGCGCGGGGGCCTCGAGCTGGGCGAGAAGCCAGCCGGGATCGAGGACCGCCCCGCGGTGCTCGAGGCGGACCCCGACCTCTTCCAGGACCCGGGCGCGGAGCGGGGCCCACGGATCGTCCGGCCCCGCGACGGGCGCTCCATCTGTCGCGTCCGCCATACTCGGGAGTAACGCTCAAGCGAGGGAGCCAACTTAAGGGTGCCGTGCCCCCGGTCGTGCTCATCCGGTACGGGGAGCTCGCGCTCAAGTCCCCGCCGGTACGACGGGAGTTCGAGCGGACCCTCGGCCGCAACATCCTCGAGCAGTTCCGCGCCGCCGGCGCGAGCTGCCGGCTCCGGGCCGACCACGGCCATCTGTACGTCTACGCCGACGACGCGGAGGGGGCGATCCGGATCCTCCGCCGGGTCTTCGGGGTCACCTCGGTGAGCGCGGTCACCGAGCTCGACACCGACGTCGCGGGGATCGCCCGGTCGCTCCTCGACCTCGCCGAGCCGCATCTTCGCACGGGGACCCGCTTCGCCGTGCGCGCGCGCCGGACCGGGCAGCACCCCTTCACGAGCCAGGAGCTCGCCCGCGACCTCGGGGGCCAGGTCCTGGAGCGGTGGCCGGACCGCGGGCTCAAGGTCGATCTCGAGCATCCGGACGTGGAGCTCCACGTCGAGGTCCGCGGGCCCCGGACCTACCTCTACCTCGACCGGCAGGAGGGCCCGGGCGGGCTTCCGCTCGGCGTCGCCGGCCGGGTCGTCGCCCTGGTCGACAGCTCCCGCGGCGCGCTCGGGGCCTTCCTCATGATGAAGCGCGGGTGCCGGTGCGCCCTGGTCTTCACCCCCGAGGGCGAGCCCTTCGCGCGGGAGGTCCTCTCCCGGTTCGACCCCCAGCTCCGCCTCGCCGGCCCCGATCCCACCGCCGAGGGGGCGCTCGAGGGTCTTGCCGAGGCGACCCGGGCGGATGGGATGGTGCTCCCGCTCCCCGTGGAGGCGTACCCGAGCGCCCGGGCCCGGTGGGGCGACCGCGTCCTCTTCTCCCCGACCGTCGGGATGACCGACGAGGAGGTCGAGACCCGATGGCGGAACGTCGAGCAGCTCGCCGGGTGAGCGGGACGGGCCAGGCCCGCCTCGACGACGACGCGCCGTTGGAGGCCCCCCGGCCGACCGAGACGAACGCGCCTCCCCCGGCACCCCCTGCGGCGGAGCCCCCGCCCGCCCGCGCCCCGCTCGACCTCGAGGCCTCCCGCCGCGCGCTCGAGGCGCGGCAGCTCGCGTGGTTCCGATTCCGGGCGGAATGGATGCGGCGCCGGGCCGAGCGCTCGAAGGGCTCCGGGGCGAGCGGACCCCCGCCGAGCCCCGAAGATCCGCGTCCAAACCCTTAAGCACGGACAACGCTCGCCGCCGCGACGGTGCCCGATGGCGACCTGGCTCGTGAAGGGTTCATACCTGGCCCGGCGGGGATACTGGCAGGGATTCTCGAAGCGGCTCCCCGCGAAGGACGAAGCCGCCGCCCGCGAACGGGCGGTCTCCCAGCTCGGGGGTTGCCACGGCGTGGCCCGTCGCCTGATCCGGATCGAGTCGGTGACCTCGGCCTGAACGGCTCCCCGCCCCGGACGGTCCCGGAACCTCGCCGGACGTAGCACCGGGGCCGGACCGCACGATGCGATCGATCGGCGAGGTCGCGGCGTCCCTCGGCCTCTCCGAACGGGAGTTCGTCCCCTACGGGCCCGGGGCGGCCAAGATCGCGCTCTCCCCGGACGGCACCGTCCCCCTCGGCGGCCGGCGCGGGAAGCTGGTCCTGGTGTCGGCGATCACGCCGACCTCGAACGGGGAGGGCAAGACCGTCACCACCATCGGCCTCGGCATGGCGCTCACGCGCCGGGGGCATGCCGCGGTCGCCTGCCTCCGGCAGCCCTCGCTGGGGCCGGTCTTCGGGCTGAAGGGCGGTGCCACCGGCGGCGGCCGCGCGACCGTGGAACCGGCGGCCCGCATCAACCTGGGGTTCACGGGCGACCTCTACGCCGTCGCGAGCGCCCAGGGGCTGCTCGCCTCGATGATCGACAACCATCTGCACTCCGGCAACGGGCTCGGGTTCGACCCCGCGCGGATCGAGCTGCCCCGGACCGTCGACCTCGACGACCGCGCGCTCCGCCAGGTGCGCGTCGGGCTGGGCGCGAGCTCCGGACCGGAGCGGCCGGACCGCTTCGTCATCACCGCCGCCTCCGAGACCGCGGCGATCCAGACGCTCGCGCACGGGTACCGTGACCTCAAGGAGCGGCTCGGGCGCATCCTGGTCGGCTGGGACCGGACCGGTCGCCCGCTGCGCGCCCGGGACCTCCGCGCCGAGGGATCGATGGCCGCCATCCTCCGACCCGCGATGGAACCGAACCTGGTGGGCACCTCCGAAGACACCCCGGCGCTCATCCACGCCGGCCCGTTCGCGAACCTGGGACCCGGCACCACGAGCGTCGCGTCGGTCCGGTTCGCGCTCGCGCACTCGGACTTCGCCGCCGTCGAGGCCGGGTTCGCGACGGAGCTCGGGGCCGAGAAGTTCGTCGACCTGGTCTCCCCGGTGGGGGGATTCCTCCCCGATGCCGCGGTGCTCGTGGCCACCGTCCCCGGCCTCCGATACCACGGGGGCGCGGACGGACGGACCGCCGATGCGGCCGCGGTGGAGCGCGGGCTGGCGAACCTGGGACGGCATGTGGGGAACCTCCGCCGGTTCGGGCTCGAGGTGGTGGTCGCGCTGAACCGGCATCCGGGCGACGAACCCGCGGAGGAGGCCCTCGTCCGGACCTACTGCGCGGAGCACGGGGCGGCGTTCGCCGTCTCGACGGTGTTCACCGACGGCAGCCCCGGCGGGATCGAGCTCGCCGAGCGGGTCGAGGAGGCGGTGGTCCGGGGCCGGCCGGCGCGGCCGATCCTCGCGCCCTCCGATCCCCTCCGTGCCCAGCTGGCGACGCTGGTGCGGGAGCTCTACGGCGGCCGGAACGTGCTCCCCTCGGCCGAGGCCGAGCGGGACCTCGAAGGGCTCCTCCCGCTCGGGCTCGACCCGGGACCGCTGTGCGTCGCGAAGACCCAGACCTCGCTCAGCGACGACCCCAAGGTGCGCGGGGCGCCGACCGGCTTCGACGTGCGGGTGCGGAGGTTCTATCCGTTCGCGGGCGCGGGCTTCACCGTGGCGGCCCTGGGCAGCATCCTGACCATGCCGGGGCTCCCGGCCCATCCGGCCGCCGAGCAGATCACGCTCCGCGACGACGGCACCATCGCGGGCCTCGAGTGACCCTTATAGGTCACGCCGGCTAGCGCGGTCGATCCATGGCCGGACGTCCGATCGCCCCCGCTGAGGTCGAGCAACAGGTCCAGGAGGACTTGGCCCGCCTGGATGCCTACCGGAACCAGCTCGGCCAGATGCTGCAGCAGCACCAGGTCCTCGCCGCGTCGCACGCCGATCATGTCCGGGCGCGCGAGTCGCTCGAAGGGCTCGAGGCCGCCTCGGACGACTCCGAGGTCCTCCTGCCCCTGGGGGGGGAGGCGTACATCCGGGGCCGGCCGGATCGCACGGGTCCGGTCCTGCTCGGGATCGGCTCCGGCTTCGTGGCGGAGATGGAACGGCCGAAGGCCGTCGAGATCCTCGCCCAGCGGACCAAGCAGATCGAGGAGGCGGCGGACGGCCTCCAGTCGCAGATGAGGACCCTGGAGGAGCAGATGAACGCGGTCAGCCGCCGCGTCGAGGCCCTGACCCAGATGCGGCCGGCCGGGGGCGCCTCGGACGATGTGGGCATCGATTAGGTCCCGGCTGTTCGGACGCAAGCCCGACGAGCCGGCGCCCGAGGGCCCGGGGACGCCCCCGCCCGCGCGGGAGCAGGGGGAGGTCCCGGGAACCGCGTCGGCCGGGGGGCCGGACCCGGAGGACCACTTCACCGAGTCCATCTTCGGACGGCGGATCCGGGAGGCGACGCTCCGCGACGTCCTCGATGAGCTCGAGATCCTCCTCCTCCAGTCCGACGTCGCGCTGCCGGTCGCGGAGCGGCTCTGCCGGGACGTCCGCGAGCGGCTCGAGGGGAAGAAGCTCCGGATGGGCGCCGAGGCGGAGGTCGCGATCAAGGCCTCGCTCGAGCACTCGGTCCGCGGCCTCCTCGCCCGACCCCCCTTCGACCTGCCGGGCCGTATCCGGTCGAGCCCCGGGAAGCCCTACGTCGTCCTGTTCGTCGGCGTGAACGGGACGGGGAAGACGACCACGGTCGCGAAGCTCGCCCACTGGCTCGCCGGCCAGGGGATCCGCCCGGTGATCGCGGCCGGCGACACCTTCCGCGCGGGGGCGATCGAGCAGCTCCTCGTGCACGGCGAGCGGCTCGGCATCCGCGTGGTCCGGCAGACCGAGGGCAGCGATCCGGCCGCCGTCGCCTTCGACGCGGTGCAGCACGCCCGCGCGAAGGGGCTCGACGTCGTCCTCATCGACACCGCCGGGCGGCAGCACACCAACGTGAACCTCGTCGAGGAGGCGAAGAAGATCCGGCGCGTGGTGAAGCCGGACCTGACCGTGTTCGTGGGCGATGCCCTCTCGGGCAACGATGTCGTGGAGCAGGCGAGGCTGTTCCAGGAGGCGCTCGGCGTCGACGGTCTGATCCTGAACAAGCTCGACGCGGACGCGAAAGGGGGCGCCGCCCTCTCCGCGACGTACGTGACGAAGAAGCCCATCCTGTTCGTCGGCGTCGGCCAGGGCTACGACGATCTCCGGGTCTTCGACGCGGAGTGGATGGTCCAGCGGCTCTTCGCCGAGGGGACCGCCGCGTGACGGTGCGGCTCGAGGTCATCCTCGTCCGGCCCAAGGAGGACGGGAACGTGGGCGCGGTCGCCCGCGCCGCCCGGAACTTCGGCGCCGACCGGCTCGCGATCGTGGCCCCCCGGGCCAGCCTGGGACCGGAGGCGCACCGGCGGGCGATGGCGGGCGGGGTGCTCCTCCGGTCGGCCCGGATCGTCCCGACCTTCGACGAGGCCGTCCGGGGGGCCGACTTCGTCATCGGGACGACCGACCTCTCGACGGGACGGTCGGTCTCCTACCTGAGGCGCTCGGTCTCCCCCGAGCGGCTCGGCGAGATCCTCCGCACCCTCGAGGGGAACGTGGCGCTCCTCTTCGGCCCCGAGGACAACGGCCTCGGCCGCTCCGAGCTCGCCCGGTGCGACCTCCTGGTCCACATCCCCGCCCGCCGGGAGTTCCCGACGCTCAACCTCTCCCACGCCGTGGCGGTGGTCCTCTACGCCGTGCACCGCGCGAAGGGACCCGAGGATCCCGAGAGCACCCCCGCCCCCGAGCTCCTCGAGCTCAACGGGCGGGAGAAGGAGCTCTTCCTCACCCGGATCGGTGGGCTACTTGAGCGCACCGGCTACCCTGTGCACAAGCGAAAGGGTCTTCTGCTCCTGTTCCGCCGGGTACTCGGCCGTTCGACGCCCACCGAGGCCGAGTACCGGATGTTGCTCGGCTTCGTCAAGAGCCTCGAGCGTCCTTCGAAGAGGCATCCCCATGAGTGAGCACGCCGAGTGGATCCGGGCCCGGGGCATCGGCCGCGAGCGGTTCGCGGCCTACCTCGCCGACTACCTGACCGAGCAGGGCTACGTCGTGGAGCGCGAGGAGATCGCGGACCCCGCGAGCTCCGTCGTCCGGGGCGAGCTCAAGCGGATGAACCCGGCGGTGCCGGGGTCGCTCAAGCGCGTCACGATCCGGTTCTCCCCCACGAGCGGGGGCGCCGCCGGCGCCTGGGAGGCCCCGGTCGAGGTGGTCGATACCGAGCGGACCGCGACCGACCGGTTCGTCCGGGAGCTCATCCTCCACCTGGAGCGGACCGTCCGCACCGAGAGCCACGGCACGGCCAAGGTCCAGCTCGTTCCGACCTCGCGGCTGCCCTGGCAGGCTCCGGCCGCGACGGCACCGAGCGGGCCGATCCCGCGCGGGGACCGCGCGAGCCCGGCCGCGCCCGCGGAGAACTGAGACCGGCCATCGACCCCGATAGGAGCGGGGCCCTGGGGCCGGGCCGTCCCCACCGGAGTCGTTCGAAGCGGCTTGGAAGGGGTTCGACCCGGCCGGGCCGAGCGCGCCCGGGCCGGGTCGTGGCCGGGGGATCTACGCGACGTGCACCGACGTGAGGATCGCCCCGTGGCCGGTCGAGGCCAGGTCGAGCGCGGTCGTGACGGTGCTGCCGGCCGGCGATCCCTGGGGGACCGACGACTCGACGCTGAACTCGATCACCGCGTAGATCGCGTAGTGGTGCCCCGCGACGAGGGGGACCGACCCCACGGTCGCGCTGTACTTCGCGTCCACCGCACCGCCGGTCCAGGACTTCGCGGTCTGCAGCTCCTTCTGGAGGATCTGCACGCTCCGACCGCGGTAGGTCTTCCCGGCGGTGAGGTCCACGAGCTTGGTCGTGAGGGACATCTCGACCGTGGCATCCCCGCCGGAGGCCGCGGCCTTGGGGCTCACGGTCGCCGAGCCGCTCCAGGTGATGACCCAGGAGGCGGTGACCGTCCGGTTGCCCGACACGCCCGCGACGAAGCCGAGCCCGGAGAGGCCGGCGGTCCCGTCGTAGCTGGCCTGCGAGTCCGCGCTCGCGCACGGCCCGGCCTGCGCGGCGACCGCTCCGGTCCCGGTCCCCGTGGTCAGGACGAAGCGGGTGGGCGTCCACACCGTCAGGTTCGCCCCGCAACCCTGGACCGAGGGGTCCCGGACTTGCACCGCCTTGGCCCCCGTGTAGGGCGCCTGGAACGACGCGATCGGCGTCGTGGCCGCGCTCAGCGAGGGCACCAGGAGCAACAGCGCGACCACGGCGAATGCCCCGGCGATCCCGGCCGCCACGACGCCTCGCCGTGGTCCGCTTCTCGTGTTCGGCGTGGTCTCTTCTCGCGCTCCCGTTCGTTCGTTCGCTGTCATGTTCCCGCGTTCGGAGGTCCGGCGGCCGCACCGTGGGGTCCGGTTCCGCTCCCTCCGATCCCCTCGTGGCGCCCGGGGGGTCTATCGGATTTGGCGCAACCTCCGAACGGGTTGGCGCAACGTCCGAACGGCGTGGCGCAAGGCCCGAACCGGGGGCCCGGACGGGGGGCCGATGCCCCGGGCCGGCGACCCAGCGTCCGTTCCGCTTCACCGAACGGCTCATTATGCCGTGCGACCCGACCTCTCCCCCGGGAGCGTGGCCCGAGTGTCGGTGGACTGGCTCGCAAGCGGGCTCGCGATCGTCCTCGTCGCGCTCGCCGGGGTGCTCACCGGCGTCGCCTGGGCGGCAGCGCGGCGCTTCGAGGACCGCCGATTCTTCCTCATCGGGATCGCGTTCCTCACGTTGAGCCTCACGGGCGTGCTCTCGATCCTCAGCGAGAGCTTCGGGGCCTTCGACGAGGCGTTCACCGTCGAGCCGGCGCCCCTCTTCCTGATCGTCCTCGCGGTGGCGGTGCTCTACGTGGCCCTGTTCCAGGCCCGCCTCGGGGGCGGGGCCGGCGAGCATGGATGAGCTCACGCTCCAGCCCACGCGGCAGCGCATCGTCGAGGAGGTAGCGCACCACCCCGGGCTGAGCGGCCGCGAGCTCCAGCAGCGGCTGATCCTCGGGTGGGGCGAGACCGCCTACCATCTCGAGCGGCTCGTCCGGGCCGGGGCGGTCCGCCGGGAGCGGGGCGGCTGGCGCGACTACTACTTCGCGTCGGACGTCACCTGGGACGACCGCAAGCTCCACCAGTCGCTGCGCAGCCCGACGGAACGGGCGATCCTCATCGCCCTCGCCCGGAAGGAGAGGTTGACCTTCCGCGAACTGGGCGACGAGCTCGAGGTGGGGAAATCCACCGTCTCCTTCCACCTGAACCTGCTCATCGAGCGAGGTACGGTGCTCGCGGAGCCCTCCCCGGAGGGTCGACGGTACCGCGCGCAGCGGCCCGACCGGGTGCGCGAGCTGCTCCGCGCCTACCGCGTGAGCTTCCAGGATCGTCTCGTGGACCAGTTCGTGGCCTCCTTCAGCGGGCTGCTCCGGGAGTGAACCCCCGGTCCGCGCCGCGCCGAGCTAAGCTTTATAAACCGTCCTCAGGTCCCCCGCGACCACCATGGCCCAGTCGATGTACGAGCACGTGGCGGCCTCGTTCCGCCGGACCCTCGGTCCCGAGGGGGCGGACCAGCGGCACGAACGGCTGCTCCTGTGGCGGCGCCAGAACACCGTCACCCGCCTCGAGCATCCCACCCGCATCGACCGGGCCCGCGCCGTCGGCTACCGGGCGAAGGGCGGCTACATCCTGGTCCGGGTCCGGGTCCGGCGCGGAGGGCAGCGCAAGCGGGCCATCATCGCGGGGCGCCGCCCGAAGCACAAGGGCATCCTCCGGATGACGCTCAACAAGTCGATCCAGCGGATCGCGGAGGAGCGCGCCGCGAAGCACTACCCGAACCTCGAGGTGCTCAACTCCTACTGGGTCGGCGAGGACGGCAAGGAGAAGTTCTACGAGGTGATCCTGGTCGACCCGCAGCACCCGGAGATCGTGAGCGATCCCAAGATCAACTGGATCGTCGCCCCGACCCACAAGGGGCGCGTCTTCCGCGGCCTCACCAGCGCCGGGAAGTCGAACCGGGGCCTGAGGGTGCGCGGCAAGGGTGCCGAGCGGATGCGCCCGTCGCGGACACGCAACCGGCGGCCCGAGCGCCGGACCCAGCGCAAGGTGATCCCCTAGAGGGCGCGGTCCGGGTCGGCGAGCCACTCCTCGAGCGGCGTGCCCTCCTCCTCGGCGCGCCGCCGGGCCCAGCCCCCGAGCCCCTCCAGGTGGACGACCTCGCCGCGCAGCGCGACCCCGATCCGGCGCCGGAACTCGAGGTCCACGCCGAGCCGCCCGTCCGTCAGGAGCTGCTCGAGCCGGTGCGCGAGGTGCCCGCCCGCGGTGTCCCAGTCGGTGAGGACGATCACCTCCCGCGTGGACCGGGAGAGCCGGTGCGCCACATCGGGCAGGGTGCGCCCCCGGTGGACCAGCTCCACCGAACGGTCCACCCCGAGCGCTTCCACCGAACGGCGGTCGCGCTCCCCTTCCACGAGCAGGACCGTCCCGGAGCGCTGCATGGCCGAGAGGAGGTCGCGCCAGACCCGCCAGAACTGCGGGAAGGTCACGCGGACCGCGGCGCCGCTCGACATCGACGGGACGCCGGCGGAAGCTCCCGCCAGCGTTCGGGGCCACGAAAGGGGTAACGCCTATAGGGCTATCCCCCTCGGCAGGGCGGTCCCCCGAACGATGGTCGATTTCTACAGCCGTCTCCTCGAGCTGAGGCGCGCCGAGGGCGCGAGCCGGGGGCTCGGGAAGCTCCCGCCGGACTTCTACCCGCAGGCGACCGCCTACCTGGCCGACACGCGCAAGGTCTACGAGAACGAGCTCCGCGAGAACCCCTCCGGCAAGAAGGGGGAGGTGGCGCGGCAGACCCACTCCCGGGCGCTCCAGGTCGCCCGCGATCTCGTGGAGGCGCGCAGCTCGAAGCTCCTCTCCGCGGCCTTCCAGGCGTCCGTGGGCGGGATGCGCGAGCTCGCGAACGCCCTGCCCGAGGAGCGAGCGCAGTTCGACCGGCTCGTCGACGTGCTCCGGCAGTTCCGCTCCGCCTCGGCACCGTACCTGGAACCCACGGGGGCCGGCCCGTCGGGGGCCCCGACGCCGCCGCACCCGTCCCCCCCCGAGCCCGCCGCACGACCGCCCCTGGGGGCCCCGTCCCGCGCCCCGACGACCGTCTTCGTGCGGGTGCTCAAGGGTTCCCCGCCGGTCGAGTTCGGGGGCGAGACGGTCGAGCTCCGGGCCGAAGAGGTGCTGACGGTCGCGCCGGACCTGGCCCGGATCCTGATCGACGGCCAGCTCGCCGAGGCGATCCAGGCCTCGGAGGAGATGGGGGGTCCGCGGGCGGGCGCGGCCCCGAGCGAGCTCAAGCCGCGGCGCGGGGCGCGCTAGCCGGGACCTCGCGCGTCGAGAGCTCCAGCACCCGGAAGTTCCCGAAGCCGAAGAGCAGGTTCTTCACCGCGAGCTGGCGGCGCACCGCCTCTTCCGAGGTTGCGGCGTCGGCGAGGTAGGCCCGGGCCCGGGCCTCGAGCCCCCACGCGGTGAGCGCCTCCGCCTGCGGCCGATAGGCCAGCTCGACGAATCCCGCGTCCCGGGCGGCGGCCCGGAGCCGGGTGAAGTTCACGAACACCGAGAGGTCGTGCTCGCCCGGCGCCGCAAGGGGCGTGCCGGTCTCCCGGTGGCCCCGGATCGCGGCGAGCGTCCCCTCGGAGGGCCGCCGGGTCCAGAGCGCCTCGTCCTCCCCGTAGTCGAGGAGGATCACGCCCCCGCTCCGGAGCTGGTCGGCCATCTGGCGGAGGAGCGCCTCCCCCTGGGGGGCGAACTCGTAGGTCGCGCCCTCGACCGCGTCGGAGGGCAGGCGCGGGGGCCGCTCGGCCGGCCGGACCGGGCGCTCGGCGGGCTCGAGCTCCTCGCCGCGACGACGCACCCCGAGCTCGACCCAGGAACCCTCGCGGGCGCGGAGCCGGCGGGGCGGGAGCGCGTCGAACAGCTCGTTCGCGATCACCACGCCGTCGAAGGTCCCCTCGGTCGCGAGCGCGTCGGTGGACCGGACCCGGACGTGGCGGAGCTCGAGCGCGCGGAGACGGGACTCGACCGAGGACCTCAACCGGCCCGAGCGCTCCACCACCGTGTAGACCCAGTCGGCGCCGTCGGGCAGGCGAGGGTCCACGGCCGCCAGTACGTCGACGGCGAGCTGCCCGTCCCCGGGCCCCAGCTCGACGATCCGGTAGGCCGGAGGGCGCCCGGATCGCCCCCAGAGCTCGAGGA
This sequence comes from Thermoplasmata archaeon, assembly GCA_027314915.1. GTDB lineage: Archaea > Thermoplasmatota > Thermoplasmata > Lutacidiplasmatales > UBA184 > JAKIVR01. The sequence goes on from DAHUZZ010000003.1 coordinate 100,861, forward strand.
GGCGGTCGCCGAGCGCCCCGCCGAACACGGGGGCCACCCGGGGGGCGGTGTAGAAGTCGCCCTCCTTCCCGAAGATTTGGCCGGGACGGGCGTAGTACCCGAGCTCGGGATGGTAGAGCGCGAGCTCGACGAACCGGTCGAACCGGACGAAGCCGTCCGGTTCGGCCGCCGCGTCGAGGGCCTCGAGGAGCGTGGGCACCGGTCCCCTCCTCTGGCCCCGGGCGGTTCAGCCGATGTACCCCAGGTCCTCGCGCGGGGCGCTCGGCTGCGGGCCGGAGGGCTTCTGCTCGGCCTCGTGGATCTTCTGGGCGATCCGGTCGATCTCGCGCGCCTTCTCCTCGAGGTCCGAGAGGTCGAGCTCGAGGTTGAGGATCTTCATGAGCACCTTGAGCACCGCCTCCGCGCTGCGGGGATCGACGAAGTAGCCGGAGGTCTCGCCCATGAGGCAGGCCCCCTCCATCTCGAAGAGCCGGCCCAGCCCGAGGAAGAGGCCGCTCGCCCCGATGAGCCCCCCGCCCGGGTCGTTGCGCGAGAAGACCACACCGTGCTTCTTCATCGCCTCGACCTTCGCGGAGTTGGTGGCGGCGCCGAGGACGCGCGGCGACTCGACCAAGTGCCCCTGCGCGAACCCGGCGAGGGTGTACAGCTCGCGCACCCCCATCCCGCCGACGAGGCTCAGCACCCGCTCGGTGAGCTCGTACTGGCCCTCGGGCGAGATCCCCTGGTAGTCGCCCCCCAGAAGGATGAGGTCGCGCTGGCCGGTACCCTGCGCACGGTAGTAGGAGAGCTCGTTCGACACGAGCCGGATCGTGCCGTCCTCGTTGACGTAGACCTGGGGCGGGAAGAACTTCGAATGGACCGTGGCGAAGCTCTTCGCGGGGAGCTTCTCCTTCAGGTAGTCGGCCGCCAGCTTTCCAACGTTGCCGACGCCGGGCAGCCCCTCGATGAGGATCGGATCCTTGAGCTTGACCTGCTCGTGGATCCGGATGACCACATCCTCCACGCGATTCCCCTCGTCGGTACGACACGGGGGCGACACTTAACGATTCGGGCGCGCGCGGCGGCCTTGCTTACGCGGACGAAACCACCCCGCCGATCGGCGGGCCGACCCGGTCCTTCCGCGGAGGTCGCGCCGCTCGGGCGCGCCCTAGAGCGGCACGACCTCGATCCCCTTCTCTCCGACCGAGGCGCGGTAGATGCGGGCGAGCTCGGGGTGGTTCCGGACCTTGCGGACGATGATCTTGGGCGCGATCACGCTCTCCTGCTCCTCGAGCTCGGAGGCGAGGACGAAGTCCGCGACGAGCTCGAGCAAGGCGAGGGTGCGGAGCTCGGGCACCTCGGGACGGACCACGACGAGCGCGCTGCCCCCCACGGCCGCGGCGCGTTCGCGGATCTGGCGCGCGAACCGCTCCGCCCCGGCGGCGCCGAGCTCGTCCAGGAGCGGATCGATCGAGTCGAGGACGTACCGGAAGGGGCCGTCGAGCGGCGCGATGTCGGTCACGAGCCGCCCCCCCACCGCGGGGGGCGCCCGTCGCGGGGCGGCGCCGCCCACCTCCACCTGCGCTTCGGCCAGGGTGAGCCCCTTGGCGCGCGCCCGCGCGACCGCGAGCTCACGGTGGAGCAGGTCGGACCAGAGCTCCTGTTCGAGGTCGATGACGTTCACCCCGGAGGATTCCCACCCGAGCGCGTCGAAGGCCCGGGTCACCTCGGCGGCCGTTTCGTGGGTCGCGTAGTAGTACACGGGGACGGACGCGGCGCCGGCGTGCGCGGCCTGCTTCGCGAGGAGGTGGCCCAGCCCGCCGCCGTCGTCCTCGATGAGCCCGAGCCAGCCGGCGGGCAGCGCGGACTCGAGCGGGCGATCCAGCTCGGGTAGGTCGAAGATCGGCACGCGTCCGCCGCTCACATCCCTCCCGAGTCGGCGCGCACCTCGATCGTCTCGTCCACGGTGAGGGCGAGGATCTGGTCGACGAACGTGGCGGACTCCTCGCTCACGGCGAGGAGCACCGTGAGCACCTGGCGGGCCTTGAGGTTGTTGAGCAGGATGTGGAAGAACTCGCTGAGGAGCGCCGGGGGGTTGTGGATCGCGAGGGCGTTCACCGAGTCGATGATGACCACGGGCCGCTTGCTCGGGTGCTTCTTGAGCAGGTACTCGACCCGCAGCATGATGTTCTCGAGCATCCGCGGGCTCTCGATGTAGGAGGCGTTCTCGAGGGGGTTGCGGAAGTCCATCATGATGTGGCTGATGGCGTCCACGAAGCTCAGCCGGTCGGCCGGAACGTCGAGCGCCTGGGCGATCGTCCAGATGAGCGAGGCGGGGTTCGTCACCGAGACGTAGATGGTGTGGCCGTCCACCTCGACGTTCCCGCCCTGGATGGTCGCGTTGAGCGCGAGGAGGTAGTTGTCGGCGTAGTTCTCCGGCGCGAGCTTGAGCGCGACCGCGCTCCCGCCCGAGAGCTCCCGGAGGCGGTCGCCGAGGTCCGATTCGCGCGACACGGCCTACCCTTCCTCGGTGAGGCCGCCCTTGAGGTGGGGCGCCAGCAGGAGGCCGATGGGCGTCATCTCGACGACGTACTGCGCCCGGGAATGGGGGGTGCCGCGCATCTTGATCACCTGCAGGACCCGCAGGATGTCACCGTGCCGCCGGGCGTTGCCGAGGAGGAAGAGCCCGTCGACGATCGCCTCCTCGACCCCCCGGAGGGAGTAGCGGCCGGCGCCCGGCCCGATCTCCGAGACGAGCAGCGTGGTGCAGTTGTGCGCCGCCAGGATCTGCGAGAGTTTGAGCATGAAATCCCGGACCCGCTCCTCGCGCTGGATGCGGTAGGCGAAGCTCGTGAGCGAGTCGAGCACGACGCGCTCCGCCTTGGACTCGGTGAGGAACCCTTCGAGCGTCTGGAGGAAGAGCTGGATCTCGTCCGGCCGCATCTCCTCGTGGTCGAGCCCGAGCTTGTCGTAGAGCACCGGGATGTCGACCAGGAGGAGCTTCCCCGAGGTGATGAGCTCGGGACGGAAGAACTCGAAGGAGCGCATGTTCTCGATGAGCTTCGAGGTGGGCTCGGTCACCGAGAGGAACAGCGAGCGCTCCCCGCGCTCCGCCCCGTGGATCAGGAACTCGAGCGAGAGGGTGGTCTTCCCGGTCCCGACGCTGCCGGCCACGAGCACGGTGTTGCCCCGGGGGATCCCGCCCTCGAGGATGTTGTCGAGCGCCTCGATACCGGTCGGGCACCGGTCGCGAGCCGTCCCCGCCGGAGCGGCGCCGGAATCGCCCGCGGCCATGCCGGAAAATGGGAGTGCCGCGCGCTAATGGCCTTTGTCACCGTCGCGCCGTATATCTCCGACCGCGGGGCGGAGGAGGAGCGCCTCGAGCCCCGGGCGCTCCTCCGGCGTGGGGGGCGGGATCCCCGGCTCCCCGTGCTCCGGCGCCTGAAGCCACCAGACCGTCCCCGCGGGGTCGGTCGTGCTGCGGAGGAGCAGCCCGGAGCGCTTGAGCTCGGAGCCGAGCGCCCGGCCGGATTCGGAATCGAGACCCAGGAATTCCCGGAGCCGGGGCAACGACAGTGGGAGCACATGGCCCGGAGGCTCCTGGCCGAGGAGCTCCCGCACGAAGAGGAGCGCGGTGCGGAGGCTCGCGTCGGGGCGGAGCTCGGCCGTTCCTCGGGCCGGGCCCGGCGAGGGGGGGGCCGCCGGAGAGGTCTCCTCCGGTTCGGCGACGGATCCCCAGCGCGCGAGGGTCCGCTGGCGGGCGCGGCCCCGGCGCTCGGCGCCCAGCTCGGCGGGAGGGAGCGGCCGGATGGCGACCCAGTCGACGGAGTTCCCCTTCCCGATGAGCACCGCGGCCTGTCCGCGCGGCAACCCGCTCAGCCGGTCCACCGTCAGCGGCTCGGCCCAGCGCGAGAACCGGTGGGCCTCTTCCGGATCCCCCCGGAAGAGGATCAGGTCCGCGCTGTTCGTCACGAGCGCCTCGTGCAGCTCCGGCCCCATCGACCGGAGCGCCTGGGTCGCGGTCCAGACGTGGATGTTGCCCCGACGTCCGAGGCGGAGGAGCTCGAGCAGGCCATCGTGGGCGTACCATTGGGCCTCGTCGAGCGCGAGGAACACCTTCTCCGGCCGCGGCCGGGCCAGAAGCTCGCTCCAGACGAGCGCGAGGTCGACGGACAGGAGCTGCCGGGCGGTCGCCTCGCCGACGACGGGCGCCTCGCCGGTGATCACCGTGATGCTCCGGGGTTCCCCCGCCTGCTTGAGCTCGTAGCGCGCCCCCGCATCGCAGAGCATGCGGCGGAGGACCCGGTTCCGGGCGATCTCCCCGAGCACCCGCCGGCTGCCGGCCACCTCCTCGGGCCGCTCCCGCGCGAGCCCCCGCAACGACTCGACGGCGCCACGGAGCCCGGAGGGCACCTCGAAGGGGAGGGAGCGCTCCAGCGCGAGGAGCTCGTGGGCTTCGACCAGGGTGCCCCGGGGGAGCCGGGCCGCGAGCGCGAGGGTCCGGGTCAGGACCTCCTCGATCCGGGGCCCCCAGAAACCCGGGTCGGAGAAGTGCTGGCCCCGTACCCGTCGCAGGGCGGCGACGAGCTCGTGGAGCGCCCGATCGGAGGGGCCCGCCCCCCCGGCCGCCGCCTGGACGGGTCGGAGCGCGTTGAGGCCCACCGGCGATTCCGTGGGCGAGATCCAGGTGACCCGGTCGAGGAGCTCCGGCGTGAGACCCGCGAGGAAGCGGCGACCGGTGTCGCCGATCGGATCGAGGAGGAGGACCGATCCCCAGCGGACCGCCCCGGTCAGCAGCCGGATCAGGAGGCTGCTCTTTCCCATCCCCGTCTCGCCGAGGATGAGCACATGCCGCCCCTGGTCCGGCTCGATCGGCAGTTGGCTTCGCCGCCCCCGGCTGCCGATCCCGAAGGGCAGTCCACCGGCGATCGGGTCGGACTCCGGACCCCCGGCGCTCCGGACCCAGGGTGCGGGGAAGATGCCCGCCATCTCGGGCTCGGAGAGGAGGATCCACCCGGGGCGGGTGCGGAACCCCCGCATCGGGCGGAGGAACCGGAGGCCGTTCCCCCCCTCGAGCCGGACGGTCGCGCTCAGGATCCCCGCGACCCGATCGGCCAGGAGCTCCGCGCTCGCCCCTCGCGCTCGTACCTCGACCCGGGCGCCCCAGGGCAGCGCGCTCCGGCGCGCCTCGCTGCCCTCCCGCACCGCGCGTTCCCACGCCGTGATGAGCGCCGGCCGGACGGGCCCCGCCGCCCGGGCCGCGGTCGGGGCCGATTCGGCGTAGAGCGGCGAGATCCGGTTCGGCACGCGCCCCGGCCGCAGCTCCCAGACGACGTCGACCCCCGGGGCCACGGCGGTCAACCCGAGCAGCGCGGCATCCGACCACGGCGGGCGGTCGACGGCGAACGGAAGGGGCAGGGCGACCGGGCCGGCCAGGCCGCCGAAGCGGACCGACGGAGCGAAGGGATCGTCCCGGACGGTGTCCACGACCCAGTGGCCCGGCGGGTAGGCCGGCAGGACGGTCTCCCGGAACCAGGCGGCTGCCGCGGGGTCCCCGGCCGTCGCGCGTACCCCTCCCGTCGGTCCCGAGGTCCAGCGGAACGCGAACCCGAAGGCGCCTCCGCTCGCCACCCGGAGCGCCGAACGGATCTGGTCCCGGAACCGCCGTTCCTCCTCGAAGGACGGCGTTCGGGGATGCGGGCGGAACCGCCAGCCCCACGTGGGGGTTCGGACCTCGGCGGGGAGCGTGGCAAGGGCCACGGCGGGCGACTCGCCGACCTGCCCCAAGTGCCCGACGCCGCCGACGAACGCTGGACGATGCCCGTCCCGTGCGGGGCGCGCGGCCGGGACACGTTCAAGTAGCCCGGCGCTCCCGTCGGGGCGGTCCACGGACGCGGATGTCGTCGCTCGAAGAACAGATCGCGGAGATCGAGGAGGAGATCCGCTCCACCCAGTACAACAAGGCGACCCAGCTGCACGTCGGCCGGCTCCGGGCCAAGCTCGCGGTCCTCCGTCTGGAACGCGAGAAGCGTGCGCACGCGAAAGGCGGCGGGGGACTCGGGTACGCCGTCCGGAAGAGCGGCCATGCGACCGTCGGCCTGGTCGGGTACCCCTCCGTCGGCAAGTCGACGCTCCTCAATGCGATCACCGGCGCCGAGAGCGAGATCGGGGCCTACGACTTCACGACGCTCTCGATCATCCCCGGCATGCTCCGCTACCAGGGCGCGTCGATCCAGATCCTCGACATGCCCGGGCTGGTCCCGGGGGCGGCCAAGGGGCGGGGGCGCGGCCGGGAGGTCCTGAGCGTCGTCCGGTCCGTCGAGCTCATCCTCTTCCTGATCGACAAGGATCACACCGACTTCAAGGGCCTCGTCGATGAGCTCGAGAACGCCGGGATCCGGATCAACGGGCGACCGCCCAAGATCGTGGTGACCCCGGCCGACCGGGGCGGCGTCACGGTCTCGAGCACCGTGCGGATCACGCACCTCGCGGACGGCATCGCGGCCCAGATCGTCCGCGAGTTCGGGATCCACAACGGGAGCGTGATCCTGCGGGAGGATGCCACCGCGGACCAGCTCATCGACGTGCTCGCCGGCAACCGGGTGTACGTCCGGGCCATCCTCGGGGTCAACAAGTCCGACCTCCTGACCCGCCCCGAGATGGAGGCGCTCAAGGCGCGGCTCAAGCCCTTCGTGCCCGTGTTCGTCTCCGCGCGCTCCCGTCAGGGGATGGCCGAGCTCGTCAACGCCGTGGGGAAGGCGCTCGAGTTCATCCGGGTGTACCTCAAGCCCCCCGGCCGCGAGGCGGACCTCGAGGAGCCCATCATCCTGCGTCGCGGGGACCGGGTCGAGGACCTGCTCCGGCGCCTTCCCACCGACCTGGGCGTCCAGTTCAAGTCCGCCCTCGTCTGGGGCCGCAGCGCCCGCTTCCCCGGCCAGACCGTCGGCCGGGAGCACCTCCTCGCCGACGAGGACCTGATCACGATCGTCATCCAGCGGGGCTCCCGGCCCGGGGGATGAGCTGACCCCGGGGCGGGGGCTCCCAAGGGATTATGGACGCAGGACGACCTCGGGCTACCGTGGACCGCCCCGCGCGCGCGCCGGCCCCACCCCCGGGCTGCGTCTTCTGCTCGATCGTGGCCCGCCGGGCCCCGGCGCACATCGTGGGCGAGTCCGGTTCGGCGCTCGCCTTCCTGACCATCGGCCCCCTGCGGGAGGGCCACGCGCTCGTCGTGCCCAAGCGCCACGTGGTCGAGCTCACCGATGCCTCGAGCACCGAGGCTTCCGAGCTGCTGGCGCTCGGGACCCGGATCGCCGAGCTCCAGCGGCGGCGGCTCGGCTCCCAGGGCGAGACGCTGTTCCTGATGAGCGGACGGGCCGGCGAGCAGGGCGTGCTGCACCTCCACCTGCACGTCGTCCCCCGGTCCGACGGGGATGGGCTCGATCTGAACCGGTGGTGGAACGAGCGGGTAGCCACCGCGAGCCCCCTCGCGCTCGAAGCGGTCGCCCGGCGGCTCAGGACCTGAACGGGCCCTCGCCGGCGGAACGTCGGCCGCGGGACGGGCGGGCGCCCCGTGGGAGGATCCTGCGCGGACCGCGGCGCGGAGACCAGAGGAGCCGCGTCCGCTCGCGGCCCCGCGCGGGGGGACCGGGCGCCGACCCTCCTCCCGCGAGGAGGTAGTGCCTCCGGTGGAACGGCTCGAGCGAGAGCGGATCGTCCAACTCGAACTGCTCGGCGAGGGCCCGACGGGCCGCCTCCACGTGCTCCTCGGGCGTACGCTCCCGCCCCATGCTCGCGGTCTTGAGCGCGAGCAGGACCCGGCCGCCCCGCTCGAGGAGCTCGGCGGCATTCGCGAGCACGATCGCCACCTGGTCCGACTGCGCCACGTCGGCGTAGATGCCGGCGACCGGGGGGACCAGGTGGGCGTACTCGAGCGGACGCCGGGCGTCCGCGAGGATCGGGTAGAGGTTCGGATACTGTTCGGCGACCTCGAGGAGCCGCGCGAACGGACGGAGGCTCTTCTCGACGGCGAAGACCGCGCCCGCCGGCCCCACGAGGTCGGCCACGAACGACGCCGTCGTGCCGCTCGCGGCCCCGAGGTAGAGCCAGCGTTCCCCGACCCCCGGGAGGGACCCCGAGTACCCCTTGGCGAGCGCGGCCCCCAGCTTGGACCGGGCCGGCTCGAGGGCCCGGAGCGGGCCGTCCGCGCGCGCCAGCACCCGGACGCCGGCCACCGCGTCCGCCGCCCCGGCGCTCCGGGTGAAAAAGGCGAACCGCGTTCCGACCGGCTGCCTCAGAAGGCGCGGGTTCCGGTCATCGGCCGGCAGCTCCGCGGGGCGCCTCATCCGCGACCCCGGGCGAGCTCGCGGATCCGCCGGTCCCGGCGCTGGAGAAGCCGCTCGCTCCGGTCCACCGGCCGGACCTCATCGAGCCGCGCCGCGAGGGCCGCGAGCGCGGCGAGCGAGCGCGCGTAGGCTCCCTGCCGGGCCGCGGGCACGCGGTCCATCCCGTCCGCCCGGAAGATGAGACCGTACCGGGGGGTCCGTCCGGGCCCGGGACGGCGACGGCTCCCCAGGAGCTGGAGCTTGGAGGAGTTCAGGCGGGCGAGCGCGGCGCGCCCCCCGGCCTGGGCGATGAGGCGGGCGGCGACCTTGGCGCCGACCAGGTGGGCGAGGTTCGGGGCGACCTCCCGGGCCTGGCGGGCGAGCTCCTCCTCGAGCCGGGCGTGGTGCCGGGAGAGCTCCGTGCGGAACCCCTCCCACGACGCGCGGTACTCCTCGAGGGCTCCGTGCGCCGGGGCGAGGAAGTGCTCGGCCGCGCTCTCCTCCTTCCTCCGGGCGCGCTCGAGCCGTTCCTCCTCCCGGGCGAGGGAGACCAGGATCTCGACCGGGTCCTCGAGGAGCTCCTCGAGCCGGCGCCGCGCGAGCGCGAGGTAGAACTCCCGGTCGGCGGGGGTGAGCGCCGGCCAGCCCCGCTCGCGGGCCGCCCGCCGTCGGGCCGTCTCGGCGAGGTCGAGCCGGCCGAGCTCCGGGCCGCGCAGGCCGGGGTCGGCGGCGGCGACCGGGTCCCGGGGCCGGGATCGGGCGACCCGTTCCGCGAGGGCGGCGGGGAGCCGGAGCTCGGGCGCGGCGGTCGCCCGGGCGGCCTCCTCGGGATCCGGGCCCAGGAGCAGGTCGGGGCCGAGGGGGCCCTCCGTTCCGACCCACCTCAGGTGCCGTCCCGCCCGCAGCAGGACCGCGCCGGCCACGGCGCTAGAACTCCTCGAGGGACTTCTGGAACCGCTGCCGCTCGACAGGGACCTCGACCGGGTAGCGCGCCGTGAGGCAGCCGAGGCAGAGCCGCTCCGCCTTCATGGAGAGCGCGTCGACGAGCCCCGCGATCGACAGGTAGTGCACCGAGTCGGCCCCCACCACCTTCGCGACCTCCTCTTCCGTGCGCCCGGCGGCGACGAGCTCCCGGCGCTCCTTCATGTCGACCCCGAAGTAGCAGGGGGCGACGATGGGCGGGCAGCCGATGCGCACGTCGACCTGGACCGCCCCGGCGGCCCGCACCATCGCGACGATCTCGCGCAGCGTGGTGCCCCGGACGATCGAGTCGTCGATGAGCACCACCCGCTTGCCCTGGATGATGCCGGGCACCGGGTGGAGCTTCACCCGGACCTCCTCCTCGCGCCGCTTCTGGTCCGGCAGGATGAAGGTCCGCTCGACGAAGCGGTTCTTGATGAGCCCCTCGGCGTAGGGGATCCCCGAGACCGAGGAGAAGCCGAGCGCCTGCGGCCGCGAGGAGTCCGGCACGGGGATCACGAGGTCCGCCGTCGCGGGCGCCTCCCGGGCGAGCCGCTCGCCGATCCGGGTCCGGGCGTTGTAGATGGGCTGGCCCTCGGCGACCGAGTCCGGCCGCGAGAAGTAGACCCACTCGAACATGCAGTGCGCCGTCTCGCCGTTGGTGGCGCCGGGCGAGGTCCGCACCTCGCCGTTCCGCTCCAGGGTGACGATCTCGCCGGGGGCCACGTCCCGCAGGAGCCGCCCGCCCATGAGCTCGACCGCCACCGACTCGCTCGCGACGCAGTGGCCCCCGTCGAGCTCCCCCAGGACCAGGGGCCGGATCCCGAGCGGATCGCGGAAGGCGATCACGCGGTGGCCCACGACGAGGACCACGGCGTAGCCGCCGATGAGCTCGTGCCGGGCGCGCCGGATCGCCGCCTCCAGGTCCCGCGTCCGGGCGTACTCGACGCTGATCATCTGCGCCATGGTCTCCGAGTCGGCGCTGCCCAGGAACTCGACCCCCTGCGCCTGGAGCCGCCGTCGGACCCGCTCGAAGTTGACCAGGTCGCCGTTGTGGGCGAGCGCCGCGTCCTCCTCCCGTAGCTTGAGCGCGAGCGGCTGGGCGTTCTCGATCCCGGAACCGCCCGTGGTGGAGTAGCGGACGTGGCCGATGCCGAGGGAGCCCCGGAGGCTCCCCAGCGATTCGGCGGTGAAGACCTCGTGGACGAGCCCCATCCCCTTGCGCGTGTGGAGCTTCCCGTGGGAGCTCGTCGCGATCCCCGCGGACTCCTGGCCGCGGTGCTGGAGGGCGCGGAGGCCCCGGTAGAGGTAGGGGGCTGCTCCGCGCCCCGGCAGGGAGACCCCCACGACCCCGCAGAACTCGTGGGGCGCCATGGGTGGGGTCCCTCGCCGTGGACTACCGGGCCGCGCACTTAAGTCGTGCGCCGCCCGGGCCCCGGCGAGGGCGATCGGAAGGGGTTCGGTTCAGCCGAAGAGAGCGGAGAGACCCTCGGCGGCCTCCTCTTCGGAGACCCCCTTCTCTTCCTTCTTCTCTTCGTCCTTCTTCTCCTTCGACTCCTTCTTCTCGGCGGCGGGGGCGGCCGGGGCCGCGACCGCGACGGTCTCCGCCTTCGCGAGGACCTCCTTGAGGTCCACGCCCTCGATCGACGCGATGAGCGCCTTCACGCGGGCCGCGTCGGGCGTGAGCCCGGCGGCGGTCAGGACGCCGTTCAGTCCCGTTTCGTCGATCGGCTTGCCGGCGGCGTTGAGCAGTAGCGCACCGTACACGTACTCCATGTTCGTTTCCTCCTCGGATTCCTTGTCCTAACGTTGGGGGACCTTCACTCTGCCGCCCCGGTGGCGGCGTTCACGGCCTTGGCCTGGCGGATCGCCTTCGCGAAGAGCAGCGGCAGGCTCTCCTTGGTCGGAAAGCCCGACTCGATGGCGAGGGTGAGCGCCCGGCGGTGGGCCCGGACGAGGAGCGGCTCGATCGTGAGCGGCGTGGTCCACGCGATCTCGAGGGCGAGCCCGAGTGCCCGGCGGTGCGCGCGGAGGAGCTCCTCCCGCTGCTCGTCCAGGTCGATGGCGAGGACCGCGGGCGGGTAGAAGGTGTCGCCGTCCACCAGGGCCCGGAGGTTCAGCCCCACCTCGAGCGGCTTGATGTCCATCCGGGTGAGGAGCCCCGCGACCTCGCGGGAGATCACCTGGCCGGCCTTGACGATCGTGACGTCCTTCTTGAGGACCACCTTGCCCTTCTCGATGGCCGCCGGGAAGCCCGCGTGCTGGAGCTCTCCGACGATCGGGCCGGGCTTGAAGCTCGTCGTCCCGGAGGGCACGAAGATGTCGCCGGGCGCCGTCTCGCCGCCCCGCGCCGGGGTGGGCGAGCGGGTCCGGTCCATCTGACGGGCGAGCGCGAACGGGTTCGCCTTCGCCACGAGGAGCGCGGTCTGGTCGGTGACGTGGTCGAGCAGCGGGGCAAGGGCCGGCCGCTCCCTGACCGCCGCCTGGAGGGCGTGCCGGAGCGCGCTGTTCGGAGCGACGACGATCGGGTTGCCCTGGGCGCGGAGCCCGCGCCGCATCCCCTGGATCGCGGCCGCGGGCACCCCCCGGATCCCGATGAGGGCGGTCACGGGCGCTTCGACGATGGTACGCGTCAACTGGCGTACCCGCTCCGCCTTCTCCGGACGGACCGACGTGCGACCGGGCATCTTCCGAATCCTCCTACCAGAGACGGACCGACGGGCCCATCGTGGACTTGACGTAGACGCTCTCGATGTTGCTGCGGCCCCGCTCGAGCTTGCCGACGATCCGGTTCAGCACCGCGTCGAGGTTGCCGGCGATCTGCTCCGCCGGCATCCCGCGGGTGCCGACGGGGGCGTGGAAGGTGCGGTTGCCCTTCGAGCGGATCCGCACCGAGCGCTTCATCGCGTTGATCAGGTTGGTGGGGTCGGTGCCGGGCGGTACCGGTCGCGGCATCTTGCCGCGCGGGCCCAGCACCACGCCGAGCCGCCGGCCGATGGTCGGCATGAGCGGCGCCTCCGCGAGGAAGAAGTCGACGTCGCTCGCGAGCTTCTTCGCCGCCTTCTTGTCCTTCACGACCTCGTCGAGCTCGCTCGCCGCGATGGTCAGGTCGGCCACGCCGCGGGTCTTCTGGATCATCTCGGGCGTACCGAAGAGGGCGACCTTGACCGCGCGGCCCCGCCCGTTGGGCAGCGGGACCTCCTCCTCGATCCGGTTCTTCGGCACGGTCAGGTCGAGCTCCTTGAGGTTGACCGCGACCTCGATGCTCTCGGCGAACGAGCGCTCCGGGGCCTTTTCCAGGACCTCCTTGACGACTTCGAGCGACGTTCGATCGGCCATATTACCCTCGAGGGCGCGGGCGCCGAGCAGACCACCCTACATAAAGCTTGGCCGGAGCTTCCGGCGAGAAACCGCCCGGAGTCCTCCCGCGCGGTCCCCCGGCGCCCGCGCGGGCGGGGCGGTCCGGTCCTCGGCGCACAAGCCTATATACGAAATTCGTCTCGGCCGAGGCCGATGCATTATCCGAAGGTGGTCTCGACCTACTGCCCGAAGTGTCGGGTGCACACGAAGCACGACGTCGATAAGGTCAAGCGGAAGATGGCCTCCGAGCTCGCCTGGGGGCAGCGCCGCTTCCGGCGCGCGACCCGCGGGTACGGTGGTTTCCCGCGCCCGAAGCCCGAGGGCCGGGCGAAGGCGGTGCGCCGCGTCTGGCTCAAGTACCGCTGCCAGAAGTGCAAGTACACGGTGCAGCCGGCGAGCTTCCGGGCGGGCCAGCTCGAGCTCGTCGAGCAGCACAAGTGAGGTCACGCATGGTGAAAGGTCCCTCCCCCTTCTGGGTCGTCAAGTGCCCGGACTGTTCCGGCGAGCAGACGATCTTCAGCCGCCCGGCGACGACGGTGAACTGCACCGTCTGCGGCGCGACGCTGGCGACGCCCACGGGCGGCCAGGCGGAGCTCCGCGCGGAGAAGCTCCGCGACGCCCAGGCGGCGTAGGGAGGTCCTCGCAGGAATGCCCCCCCGGGCCGAGTACCCGGCCGAAGGCGAGTTCGTCGTCGCCACCGTCACCTCGATCCGGAACTTCGGAGCGTTCGTCAAGCTCGACGAGTTCAACGACCGCGAGGCGTTCATCCACCTCTCCGAGGTCGCGACGGGCTGGGTCAAGTACATCCGGGACCACATCCGGGAAGGCCAGAAGATCGTCGCCCGGGTCCTGAGGGTCGACCCGGCGAAGAGCCAGGTCGACCTGTCCCTCAAGCGGATCAACGACCACCAGCGCCGGGAGAAGATCCAGAGCTGGAAGAACGAGCAACGGGCGAACCGTCTCCTCGTGCTGGTCGCCCAGCCGCTCAAGATCGACCTCGAGACCACGGAACCCGAGTTCGCGGGCACCCTGGTCGACCGCTACGGCTCCCTCTTCCACGCCTTCGAGGTCGCCTCCGCCGACCCGAAGAAGTTCCAGAAGGACCACGGGAAGGCCGCCTGGGTGACCGCGTTCCTGCGGGTGGCGCAGGAGAACCTGACCCCGCCGCACGTTTCCATCTCCGGCACCCTCGAGGTGCGCGATCCCTCCCCGGACGGGGTCGAGCACGTGCGCGCCGCCCTCCTCGAGGCGGAGAAGGCCGACCCCGAGTCGGTGACCGTGCAGTACGTGGGCGCGCCCAAGTACCGCATCCGGGTCGAGGGGACGCAGTACAAGCAGGCGGAGGAGACGCTCCGCCACGCGACCGAGGCGGCGCTCGCGAAGATCAAGAGCGTCGGTGGGGAGGGCACGTTCACGCGCTGATGTCGGACGTTCTCCTCCACCGGTGCCGCGTCTGCCGCCGCTTCACCCTCGCCGGGGCCTGCCCCGCCTGCGGCGGGGCGGTCGGTACCCCGCATCCCGCTCGCTTCTCCCCCCAGGACCGGTACGCACGGTATCGACGTGCGCTCCTGGCCCAATCGGGGACGCGGGAAGATGGGGGAGCGTAAGCAGTGTCAGCAGTCATGCATCGGATCAAGGTCGTCAACGAAGTGAGCGAACTGGTGCCCATCCTCCGGGCGGTGGACACTCCGGTCAAGCTCAAGCTCCTGCAGCGGCTGAGCGAGAGCTGGCTGACCGCCGACGACGTCGGCCGGGAGTTCGGGAAGGAGGGCTCGAAGGCGCTCATCTTCTTCGAGAAGCTCAAGCTCGTCGACACCCGGTGGGTCGCCCGCGAGGGGCGCCGCCAGCCGGACAAGAGCTTCCACTCCTACTACTCGACGATCAACATCAACACCACCGCGCCGCTCGCCGAGATCAGCGAGATCCTCTCCATCGCGAGCATGGAGGACAAGGAGTACGCGAAGCTCGAGCAGAAGATCTACGACTCCGTCGGGGACACCGGACGGTTCTTCAGCGACGTCGCGGAGGAGCTCGGGATGTCGGCGACCCGGCTCAAGGGGCTGGTGAAGCGCTCCGACAAGCTCGAGTACCGCGGGCATCGCATCGAACGGTTCAATGCCCCGAGCCCCTCGTAGCGCCCCGCGCCGGCGGATCGAGGTCCTCCGGATCGGGCACCGGCCGGGCCGGGACCCGAGGCTCTCGACGCACCTCGCGCTCGCCGCCCGCGCGCTCGGCGCCGAACGGATGTACCTGAGCCCACCGGACCCCGAGCTCTCCCAACGGGTCGCCGAGATCGTCAGGCGCTGGGGGGGGAGCTTCGAGGTGATCGGCGTCGAGGACTGGCGCGCACGGCTCGCCGCGGCCCGCGGTCACGTGGCCCACCTGACCATGTACGGAGAACCCCTCGACCGGGCGCTCCCGAGGCTCAAGCGAACGCGATCCTGGCTCGTCGTCGTCGGAGGCGCGAAGGTCCCCTCCGAGCTCTTCGCGATGGCGGACCTCAACGTCGCCGTCGGACACCAGCCGCACAGCGAGGTGGCCGCGCTCGCGATCCTCCTCGATCGGCTCCTCGGCACGCCGGGTCCGGGGCCGTGGCCCGGCGCGGAGCAGGTGATCGTCCCCCAGCCACGCGGGAAGAAGCTGGTCGCCCCGCCCCGGGCCGGCTCCCCATGAACGAGGAGGCGGCCGCCGAGATCGGCGGGCGGATCCCCGCGCACCCGCTGCCCTCGAGCTCCCGCGCACCGGGGAAGTGCATCCTCTTCGGCGAGCACGCGGTGGTGCACGGACGCCCCGAGCTCCTCCTCGCCCTCGACCTCTACACGCAGATCGGCGTCCGGGCGGCCCCGGCCACGACGCTCAACGCGGACCGGACCCCGCTCGAGCACAACCCCTACCTTTCCCGCGCGCTCGAGACGCTCTGGAGCGGTCGTCCGCCGCTCGCCCTCACCGCCGTCTCGCGGATCCCACGGGCCGCCGGGCTCGGCTCCTCCGCCGCGTTCGTCGCGGCCGTCGCCGCGGTCCTCTGCGCGGCGGACGGCGGGGTCGAGCGTGCCCGGCTCCACCAGATCGCCTTCGAGATCGAGCAGGGCGCCCAAGGGGTCGGCAGCCCCGGCGATACCGCGGCCGTGGTGGGCGGCGGCTACCTCACCCTCAACAGCACCGCCGGGCGGCCGCTGTGGCAGGTGCGCGATGCCCGCCACACCTGGTCGGTCCACCGCGTCCCGGACCCGGCCTGGAGCTGGCTCATCGCCTACTCCGGGATCCCCCGCGACACCGGCGCCACGGTCCGCGCCGTCGGAGAACGGCTCCGGCAGGAGGACGGGCCCCGGCTCCTCGAGGAGTTCGAGCAGGTCGCCCACGAGGGGATCGCGGCCGTCGGCGAGGAGGACCGGGAGAAGGTGGGCGCGCTCCTCAACCGCAACCACGGGCTCCTCCAGCAGGTCGGGGTCTCGCATCCCCGGCTCGAGGAGCTCCTCGCCGCCGTTCTTCCGGCCTGCGAGGGCGGCAAGGTGACCGGCGCCGGAGCGGGCGGCTCGATCGTGGTGCTCCCGAAGCTCGGGCGCGAGCTCGAGGCCTCCCGGCGGATCACGCGCGCCGGCGGCGTCGCCTACCTCGTGCGGCCGGCCCTGCGGGGCGTCGAGCTCGTGGGACCGGCCGACCGCGGAACGGGGACCGGGTGACCGGGCCCCCCTACTTCCGCGCGACGATCCGGAGCACCGCGCGGTGCTCGACCGGATGTTCCGCTCCCAGCGCGCGGTGCGTCCGGCCGTCGATCGCGCGGATGAAGTTCTCCCCGAGATCGGTGTGGACCCGGTAGGCGACCTCCCGGACGGGCGTGCCCGCGGGCACGAGGAAGGCATCCGGCAGCACGCGGCCCTTCGAGTCGGTCCACCGGCCCTCGTCCTCGACGGGGAAGACCACGATCCGCTGGAGCCGCTCGAAGACGAGCCGCTCGAGCGCCTCCTGAACACCGGTGCTCCCCCACGTCCCGACGAGGCGCCGGATCTCCTCGAGCGCCTTCCCCTGCGCGGGGGAGAGGCGGCCCGGGTCCGTCGCGGTGAACCCCCGGTCGCCGGGCGTGTACTGCACGAGCCCGGCCCGCTGGGCCCGGCGCAGCGTGAGCTCCGCTTCGGCGCAGGTGGGGGCGAGCGGTACCGGGGCGATCGCCTCGGAAAGCCCGCGCATCCGCTCCGGCGTGCTCTTGTCCGCCTTGTTCCCGGCCACGAGCCGTGGCTTCGCCGAACGCAGGAGCTCCTGCGCGAGGAACCGGCGCTCCTCGGCGCTCCACTGGGAAGGGTGGCCGCGGTCCACGGTCACCTGCCGCAGGGCGGCCGAGATGGCCGCCGGCGGGATCGCGAGCCCGGTCAGGCGCTTTCCGAGGAACTCCTCGACCTTCGCCCCCTCGAGCTCGACGGAGCGGGCCGACCGGTCGAAGTCCCGGCCCAGGATCCCGTCGATCCAGGCCACGAGCTCGGTCTCGAGCCAGCCCACCTCGTCGACCGGGTCGTAGCTGCCGGGCGCCGACAGGACGCCCTCGGGACTGGTCCCCCCGCTGGCGTCGACCACCTGCAAGAAGCCGTCCGCGGCCCGGAGCTCGTCGAGGAACTGGTGGCCGAGCCCCTTGCCCTCGTGCGCACCGGGCACGAGCCCCGGGACATCGATGAGGCTCACCGGGACCCAGCGGGTCCCGTCCCGGCACGCCGCGTTCCCCGGCGTGCAGGGGGTCCCCTTCTCGGAGTGCGGGCAGGCGACGCGGAGCGCCGCCACGCCGCGGTGGGCCTTCACCGTGGTGAACGGGTACGGCGCCATCGCGGAGTCGAGCAGCGTGAGCGCGTTGAACAGCGTCGACTTCCCGACGTTGGGCTTGCCGACGACGCCGACCTCCACCTCGATCCCTCCGGCCGGCCCGGCTACGTCGCGTAGTCCGGCGGGGTCTCCTCCACGCCCGCCTCGTGGTTGAGGACGAGCGCGAGCGCGAAGAGGAGGTCGCTCATGCGGTTGGTCCACTGGAGGATCTCCGGTCCGACCGGCTCGGCGGCGTGGAGCCGCCACAGCTCGCGCTCGGCCCGGCGGGCGACGGTCCGGGCCACGTGCGCCTGGGCCGCGGCCGGCGCCCCCCGCGGGAGGACGAAGCTCGTGAGCGGGGGCGCTCGCGCTTCGAGCCGGTCGATGTCCCGTTCGAGCCGCTGGACGTGACGCGCCCCGATCCGCTGCACCGGCGGTGGACGCCCGGGGGGCGTGGCGAGCTCGCTCATCGCGATGAAGAGCTCGTGCTCCAGGCGAAGGAGGAGCTCCCGGTGCGCCCGGGAGCCCTCGGGGAGTTGGGCGTCGACGAGCCCGAGCTGGGCGGCGAGCTCGTCGAACGTCCCGTAGGCGACGATCCGCGGTGCGGTCTTCTCGATGCGGACCCCGCCTACCAGACCGGTGGTGCCGGCATCGCCGGTGCGGGTGTAGAGACGCGCCGTGGGTACCTCGACTCCGTGCGGAACACGAGCGCATCGAGCGGCGATGAGAGCCCGTGGACGGGGCAGTACGAGATGTGCAGCACCTCATTATGCTTGGCGTCCTGCCGGCACAATCGGCAGATGAATCCGCTCCGCTCCGCCCACGCCACGCCCAAGGTTTCCATGGTTTGTTGCCTGCCCGGAGGCTAGCGCTCGAGGAGCCCCCGTCCCTCGCGATCGGCCTTGCGACGCGAGAGATGCCGGTCCCGATGGGACCGCGCGGCACCGCGCAGCGCGGGCATCCGGTCGGCGTGCAGCCGACTCAACTCCTGCATCCCTAGCGTCGTGAGGAGGGTGAGCGCCCCCTCCTCATCGTGCGCCCAACCGTCCTCGACGAGCTCCTCGACCTCGTGCTGCACCGTCGGGGGAAGCTCGGGGGCCGGCCGGGCCGTCCCCTCGCTCTCCCGAAGGAGCGCTCGGATCGCGTCGGACCGGCTCTCGATCCCCCGGTTCCGACGGAACTCGTCGAGCCGCCGTGCCTCCTCGTCGCTCAACCGAACGCCGAGGAATCGCGTCACGCCGGTGGGCGCGGCCTCTCGCACGCGTTTAACAGAGTTCAACGACTACTAATACATTTGTTAAACGGCCGAGGATGCGCGGCCCGGGGAGCCCTCCGGCGAGGACGACAGGTGAAGCGCGCCGGCCCGAACGACGGGCCCGGTCCCGCGGTCCGGCGGATGGCCGCCGGCCGGATCAGGAACGGGTGCCGGGGGCCGGCGCGGAGGCGATCGGTCCCGTCGCCGGCCGTCTGGCCATCGGCGCCCCGCACGCCGCGCAGAACGCTCCCCCGAACGACCTCTGGAACGCGCCGCACGACGGGCACGGGGGAAGGTCGACGGAATCCGGAGAATCGGGCCCCAGGCTCCCGAGCGGGAGCTCGTCGTCCACCACGTTGTAGAGCGGGAGGACGCCCCGGGCGATCACCCCGCCGCTCTCCGCCATCGCGTCCTCCATGCGGGAGAACTGAAGGAACTGGAGCGGAACGAAGACGGCGGTGAGGAGCACGGTCAGCCCGACGGCCCAGAGCAGCCCGAGGGTCCCCCAGAAGAGGACGAAGGACACGACCGGCAGGACGATCATCCCGACGTACCCCATCGCGCGGTAGGTGCTGTAGCGCATCGCGGGCGGCGTCCTCGCGCGGGGGTTTAGGAGGTCCTCGCACTTCACCCGATGGAACCCGCCGCCGGGGCGCCCGTCAGTGGGAGGGCTGGATCGCAGACGGGTGCGTCGCGCCGGCGGCCGGCTCTTCCGGCTGGGCCGAGGTCTCCTCGAGCGCGCGTTGCTTGGTCTCGGGGATCAGGGCGAGGGTCACGACCACCCCGATGGCCGCCACGAGTCCCAGGAACCGCATCATCCCCGCATCGCCCCAGAGGCCGATGAGCGCCGCGAAGAAGAGCGTCGAGATCGACGCCCCGATCTTGCCCCAACCCGCCGCGAAGCCCTGACCCGTGGCCCGGTACTGCGTGGGAAAGACCTCGGTGGGGACCACGAAGGTGGTCGTGTTCGGGCCGATGTTGCCGAAGAGGAACGTGAGTCCGTAGATGGCGACGAACGGGGCCCCGAGCGCGATGACCCCGGGCGCGAATCCCAGGACCGCGAACGCGATCGCCATCACCGCGAAGCCGACCCATTGGAGGGTGCGCCGCCCCACCCGGTCGATCAGGGCGACCGAGATCCAGTAGCCGGGCACGGTGAAGGCGAGCGTGATCAGGGCGGTGTACTCCTCCGCGACCATCAGGTGCTGGACGTGGCTCAGCCCGGGCGAATAGCCCAGGCTGAGCGCACTGACCATGGTCGGCGTGTAGATGCTCGTCCCGTAGAACGAGATGTCGAAGAGGAACCAGCTGAGGGCCGTGCCCACGATCAACGGCCAGAACCTCGTGAGGAATCCCACGTAGGAGCCGCGCGGGGCTCGGACCGACTCGGCCCCGGCGACGACCTCGACCCCCGTGAGGCCCCCGACGACCCGCGCGGACTCCTTCGCCTTCCCCTCGACGTGGAGGCTGAACCGGGGAGTCTCGGGAAGGCGTCGGCGCCAGACGTAGACCGCGGCGGCCGGGATCGCGCCGGCGCCGAGCAGGACCCTCCAGATCGCATCGAGCGAGTGCGGGAACGTCCTGAGGAGGCCGAGGGCGAGGACGACCCCGGTGAGCAGGCCGAAGCCCTGCATCGCGAAGACGGTGCCGACGAGC
The DNA here is from genome assembly GCA_027314915.1 of Thermoplasmata archaeon. Taxonomy (GTDB): domain Archaea; phylum Thermoplasmatota; class Thermoplasmata; order Lutacidiplasmatales; family UBA184; genus JAKIVR01. Next base: position 121,180 of record DAHUZZ010000003.1, read on the forward strand.
CGCCCCCGGCTCTTCACGTTCGCATACTCGCTCATGATGGTCGAGCTCATCGGGTAGTCGCCGCCGATCCCGATGCCGAGGATGAACCGGAACAGGACGAGGGCCGCGAAGCTCCACGCGAGCGCCGACAGGAGCGCGCCCGCGACGAGGATGAGCATCTCGAGCCCGTAGATCGTCTTGCGACCGATGAGGTCGCCCAGGCGGCCGAAGATGAACGGTCCCACGGCGGCCCCGAAGATCGCGGCCGCGCTCACGAGGGCGATGCCGGTGATCGGGGCCACCTGCCCGAAGAACGGGAGGGACACCAGGATCCCCGGGATCGCGAACGGCTGGTAGAAGGCGAACATCGCCACCACCACGCCGATCACGAAGAGATCGTAGGCATCGGTGAAGAATCCCATCCCGGAGATGAGGACGGTCCTCCAGTGGAAGCGGCTCACCTTGGCCTGGTCGAGGGGCGCGAGGATGGCCCGATCGAGTCCCCCGGTGGGCGCCTCGCGGGTCACGCCCCCATCAATCGGACGACGCAGATAAGGAGCGATTCGGTAGAATATATAGTCCTACATTGTTGAACATACTCATGTACCGCACGGCGCCCGCGCCGGGGCGGCCGTGGGCGGTGGCGCCCGCCGCGGCTCAGCTCGTGTTCTCCACCACCACGGTGAGGTCGTAGCTGCCCGGGGTCGTCGGAGCGGTGATCGTGAGGGTCCAGACCCCGGTCGAGTCCGCCCCCACGGCGAACGCGCCGGTGGGCGCCACGGAGGCGAGGAGCCAGGGGCTGAGGACCCCGTTCACCTGGTAGTTGTGGGTCACGGTGTCGGCGTTGAAGATGAACATCCTGAGGATCATCTGCGCCCCGGGCGCGAGGTAGGCCGGGGGCGCGGAAAAGTTCGGCCCGACGGTGAAGAACGGGTTGGTGTCGTAGATGAGCTCGTAGCCGACGAACGCGACCACGACCACCGGCGCCGGGCCGCTCGAGACCGAGCCGTGGATCGAATAGGTGCCGGGCCCCGGCGCCCCGAGCTCCACCGTGAGATTGACCGAGCCGTTCGGTCCGAGCTCGAACGGAAGGCCGGGGTAGGAGCTCTTGACGGCGAACGGGCCGAGGACGCCGAGCGATTCCACCTCGACGGGAATGGAGTCGTTCGACTGGAGGGCGAGGTGGACGGCGAACGTGGCGTTCGGGACGACCTGCGCGGGCGGCGGCGCCGCCCGGACCTGGAGGTAGCCGGAGGCGTTGCCCTGGTAGGTCACGGTCCAGTTCATCGCGGGGAGCGAGACCGGGCCCGGTGGCGTCGAGCCGATCACGGTGCCCAGGACCGCGTAGGAGCCCGCCAGGCTCGGCACCCCGACCGTGATCGTGATGGTGCGGGCGACCGCGTGGTCGAACGTCGCGGGGAAGGACGGGCTCGACCCGCGGAGGATGAACCCGTTCGTGAGCTGGATGTTGTCCACCTTCGCGACGCAGCCGTCCGATTCGCAGACGGGGGTGACCTCGACCGAGAGGTTCGCCTCCGAGCCCGCCACGACGCGGTCCGGGCCGACGATCCCCACGGTGCCGACGATCACATTGCGGCCGGTGAAGTTCTCCGACAGGAGCGTCACCCAACCGGCGAGGCTGCCGCCCGGAGGCGGGACCGATCCGTTCGGGTTCGGCGCGGAGGCGGGACGCAGGACGCCGCCGTAGAGCACCGCGGTCGCGAGGCCGGCGACGACCACGAGGAGGATGATCGCGATCGTGAGCCACCTCCGCCGCGAGGGCGGCGGGACCGTCTCCGAGGCCGACGGGTCGACGACCTCCGGGCTCTCGTCCATGCACGTGCGGGAGGGGGACCCCCCGTCGGAGGGGACGAGGAGGGCCCATCCTGAAAAAAGTAGCGGGCCCGCTCCGCCTCCGGCGCGCCCGACCGGGCGGACCCCGGTCGCGGGCTCGTAGCCGAGGTGGGCGACCACCACGAGGTAGGCCGCGATCGCCACCACGACCACGGCGAGCACGAGGTACCACCCCGTGCGGTTCGGAGGTTCGAGTTCGACCACCGAACGACGCGGAGGGGGGTTGGGCGCGGCGGGAGGCGGCTGGGCCTCCCGCTCGATGACGGTCCCGGTCCGCTCGTCGAGCGTCACCGGCGGGAGCTGGTTCCCGGACCTCGGTAGGGCACGACGGGGTCCGCCCGCTGACCGACGTGGAGAAGGAACGGAGAGGTCGTTACCCCCCCGGTGCGTGCGACGGCCCCGGGACCGGCCCTGTCGGTAGGTTCATCGTCCCGGCACCGGTCGGCGACATCCATGTCGAAAGCCGAACGGACGCTCCGGATCCGACCCGGCGCTCCCGTACGGATGGACCGCGTCGACCCGAGCGACACGTCCGCGTTCGGGGACTCCAAGGACCGGGCCCTCAAGGAGTCGGCGCGGCACATCGAGCGGCTCGATGCCCTCCAGGAGCTCCTGTACGCCTGCCACTCCCGATCGGTCCTGATCATCCTCCAGGGGCTCGACTCGGGCGGCAAGGACGGCACGATCCGGCACGTCTTCGAAGGGGTCAACCCGCAGGGCGTGCGGGTGGCGAAGTTCATCGCCCCTACTCCGGTCGAACGGGACCACGACTTCCTGTGGAGGGTCCATCCATCCGCCCCGGCGCTCGGGGAGATCGTGATCTTCAACCGCAGCCACTACGAGGACGTCCTCGCGGCCCGCGTGCTCAAGTTGGTCCCGGCCGAGCGCTGGCAGAGCCGCTACCGGGCGATCAACGAGTTCGAGCGGGAGCTCACGCAGGAGGGCACGCTGCTGCTCAAGTTCTTCCTCCACCTCAGCGAGGAGGAGCAGCGCGACCGCATCCGCGCGCGGCTCGAGGACCCGACCAAGCACTGGAAGTTCAGCGCGAACGACCTCGCGGACCGTCCGCACTGGGCGGAGTACATGGCGGCCATCGGGGAGATGCTGACGAAGACGAGCACCTCGTGGGCGCCGTGGTACCTGATCCCCTCCGACAAGAAGTGGTTCCGGAACTGGGCCGTCTCGAAGATCCTGGTGGACGCGCTCGAGTCGCTCGACCTGACCTGGCCGCCGCTGCCCCCGGACGTGGCCCGGAAGTACGGCGTGCGAGGGACCGCGCGGGGCCGGTGATCGACCCCCCGGGCCGTATCTCCCCGGCGGCCTCGCCGGGCCTCCGACCGAGCCGGGGACCCTTCCGGTGGATCGCCTACGCGCTCGCGGTCACGTCGTTCGGCGCGGGCCTGCCGACCCCGTGGTACGCCATCTTCGAGTCGCAGTTCGTCTTCTCGACCGGGGTCCTCGCCACCGTGTTCGGGGCCTACACGGCCGGGGTGCTCCTCACGATGTTCTTCGTGGCCCCGCTCTCCGATGCGGTCGGCCGCCGGCCGGTCCTCGAGCTCGCCATGCTGCTCACGGCGGTGAGCGGACTGCTCTTCCTCGCCGCGGACAGCGTGGGGACCCTCATCGTCGCCCGGGTCGTCTCCGGGCTCGCCGTGGGGGCCACGACGAGCACCGCGACCGCGCACATGGCCGCCCTCGAGCCGAACGCGGACCAGCACCACGTGGCCCGGGTCTCCGTCGCCGCGAACTTCGGGGGCGTCGCGGTGGGCGTCCTCCTGTCGGGATTCCTCCTCCTCGCGGGGTCCGGCCCCGCCCGGTACGTCTTCCTCGCCCTCGTCGCCGCGAGCGTGCTCGGAGCGATCGTCGTCGCGCGCACCCCCGAGACGGTCGTGCGCGGGACCGCCCCGGTCCGGGTGCAGCGGCTGAGCGTCCCGACCTCCCTCCGCTTGCCGTTCGGGATCGCGGCCGGTGGCCTCGCCGCCTGCTACGCGCTCTACGGCTTCTTCGGCGCCCTCGCCCCCTCGCTCCTCCGCGGCCTGCTCGGCCCGGAGAACCTGACCGACGGGGCCATCCTCGTCGCGCTGATGTTCGGATCCGCCGCGCTCATCCAGCTCGGGCTCGGCCAGGTGCGCGACCGACGGGCGCTCCTCGTGGGGTTGCCGCTCATCATCGCCGCGGTCGTCGGGCTCCTCCTCGCCTTCCCGCTCGCGTCGGTGGTGCTACTCGCGGGATCGAGCGTCGTGCTCGGCATCGGGGTCGGCTACGCCTACATGGGCGCCGTCACGCTCGCCGACCGGATCGCGCCCGTCGCCCTCCGGGGCGAGATCCTCTCCGCCTTCTTCGTCGTCGGGTACCTTGCGCTCGCGGTCCCCACCATCGGCGTGGGGCTCGCGGCGGACCGGATCGGGCTCGGGCCCTCGGCGCTCCTCTTCGGGATCGTCCTCGCCGCCTTCGCGCTCCTGCTCTTCTTCGTCCTCCTCGGCACACCGACCCCGCCCGGGGGCGAGGGGCGTCCCCGTTCGAGCCGCTAGTTTCCCGGGCCGAGCGCGCGGTCAAGGCCACTTGACAGGGGCCCTATACTCGCGCGGCCGATGACCCCGGCCGGTGGTGCACCATGCCCGAGTCCGAAGCTCCGACCCACGGCGCTCTGCCGACCCGCGCGACCCCGGCCGACGAGGGGTTCGGCTGGCGCGTGGCCGTCAGCATCACGAGCCTCTTCGGCCTGGTGATCTTCATCCTGCTCTACCTCGCCTTCGGGGCCTCCTCGTTCACGGTCGTCCAGAGCGGCGTGCTGGTGATCGCGGCCCTGCTGGTCTTCATCGCGGCGAACGGCGCGGCCTGGGTGGGATGGGGGATCCGCCACTCCCCCCCCGCGCCGGGCGCCCCGATCTGAGCGGGGGGAGCGATGGCCGCTCCCGCCGTCCCGAACCCTCCCGGTCCGACCCCGCCCCCCTCCCTCGCGGTCGCGGTGCCGTACCTCGCGCGCGCCGTCGGGCGCTTGGAGACCCTGCTCGTGCTCGGTCTCGGCGTGACCCTCCTCACCCTGGTCCTCGACATGGCCCGGGCGCTCGGGCACGCCCCGGCCGCAGTCCAGGCCTACGGCGTGACCTGGACGGTCCCGATCACGAGCGTGGTGGCGGACGCGGCGACCGCGGCCATCATCCTCCTCGTGCTGGTCGGGGCCTACTACGCCCTCTCCGGCCTGATCGCATGGCGTCGGGGCGTGGGGTCGCTGCGGCGCGCCCAGCGGGAGGCCCAGGGGGACCGGGCGGTCCACCTCGCCGCCTCGGTGCGCGAGGACCGACGGACCCTCGTGACCTTCCTCGCCGCGGTTCTGGGGGCGGTCCTCGTCGGGATCGCGATCGGGATCAGCGACCTGGCGCTCTACGCGGGAGGCTACTCCGCCATCCCGGCCGCCGCGGCGAGCCTCGTGGTCGGTCTCGTGGCGGGCGCCCTCTTCGTCCTCGTCTACTACCACGGCACGCGCCACCTCCTCGAGGCCCTCGCGGCCGTGGACCCGCGCCTCGTGTCCGACTCGCTCCGGACCGGCCAGGAGTTCATCCTCGTGGGCGCCGCGCTGGGCTGCCTCGGTTCCATCTCGGCGGTCCTGTGGCCGGCCGAGGTCGTGTCGGTCGCCGGGCTCGCCCTGGTGCTGCTCGGCGTCCTGAGGATCAAGTCGACGTACGACGCGATCGCCGGCCCGTCGCTCGGCGGCCCGGGCGGGAGCTCTGCCGCCTCGGTGGCCCGCGCGTGAGCAAGGGGTCCGTCCGACCGGCGACGCGGAACCCCCGGGCGCGGAGCCGGCAGGCGTCGCACCGGCCGCACGGGGCCCGACCCCCGAGGTAGCAGCTCCAGGTGAGCTCCCACGGGACGTGGAACCGGTCCCCCCGCGCGACGATCTCCGCCTTCGAGAGCCGGAGCAGCGGCGCGTAGATCCGGATCGGCCGACCCTCGATGCCGGCCCGCGTGGCGAGCCGGGCCAGCCGGCCGAACGCCCGCAGGAACTCCGGCCGGCAGTCCGGGTACCCGGAGTAGTCGATCGCGTTGACGCCGAGGGCGATCGTTCCCGCCCCGACCGTCTCCGCGTAGGCCAGCGCGAGCCCGAGCAGGATCGTGTTCCGGGCCGGCACGTAGGTGGCCGGGATGCGGTGGCGGGGGCGGCCATCCCGCGGGACCGGGATCCGGCGATTGGTCAGCGCCGACCTCGCGATCTCCGCGAGGGGCAGCTCGAGGGTGAGGTGATCCTTCGCGCCGAACCGTCGCGCCAGGGCACGGGCGCTCGCGAGCTCGCGCCCATGGCGCTGCCCGTACCCCACGGTGAGCGCGAAGACCTCCCGGTCCCGGGCGAGCTCCGCGAGGCACGTCGCCGAATCCATCCCTCCCGAGAGGAGGACCACGGCGCGGGGCGGGGGATGCGACGGTACCTTCACGGGCCCACCCCCGCGCCCCTCGCGAGGGCGAGGGCGATCAGGACGGCGCTCAGCATCCCGAGGAGGTTGGTGCCGCCCTTGGAGAGGTACCCCCGGTTCTCGAGCGTCTCGCCCAGCACGCTGTCGACCTGGCAGGCCAGGAACCCGGCGGCGGTCACGCCGGCGATCAGGAGCAGGACCGAGAACCTGGGCGCGGCGAACGCGTCGAAGAGCAGGAACCCCACCGTGGCGGTGGTGGCGGCGCCGACGAACGCCCAGAGCTCGCCCAGGAGGGAGATGCCGCCGTTCGTTCCGGCGGGGACCGGCTTGAACGTGAGGATGCTCCGGGCCCGTCCCGCGAGCACGCCGAACTCGCTCGCGAAGGTGTCGGCCGCCCCGAAGGAGATGGCGCCGGCGTAGAGGAAGGCGAGGAGCGCGGACGGCAGCACCGCGGGCGCGCTCGCGGAGACGACCACCAGGGCCGTCGGCAGCACGATGTGCGCCAGCACGTTGTCCACGCCCCGCTCGCCGGCGGAGCCCTCCTGGACGGCGCGCCGCTTCTTCTCCTGGAATCCGTAGCGGGTCGCGAGCGAGCTCGCCGCCACGAAGAGGATCAGCAGGGCGAGGTAGGGGAATCCTGCGAGGATCACGATGACCGAGCCGAAGACGGCTGCGAGCGCGCCGGCCGGTCGGGTGAGCGCCCCCGCCGCGACGGCGGCCGCCGCGAGCAGCCCCGTCGCCGCGACCCCGACCGCGGCGTACTCCCACGACAGGACCATGGGATGGGGACGTGCGAGGGAACCCGCCACTTTAGGTTATGGCCGGGCGCGGGAAGGTGGGACCCGCGGACCCGGGGAGCGCTTCTAGCCCCGACCGAGGAGGAGGTGGACGGCCCCGAGGAAGCTGCCGGCCCGGAGGTCGGGGTGCACCCCGTGCGCGCCGAGCTCGCGCTCGATCTCCGCTTCCACGCCCCGCTCCGGGACCAGCACGCTCAGGAGGCCGAGCCGGGACCCCACCTCCATGTCCATGGAGCGGTCCCCGATGATCGCCGACCCGGCGAGGTCGAGCGAGTGTTCCGCCCGGGCCCGCTCGAAGAGCTGGGTGCCGGGCTTGCGGCAGGCGCACCCTTCCTCCGGCCGGTGGGGGCAGTAGTAGAAGGCGTCGAGCGGAGCGCCCGCCTTCGCGAGCCGCTCATCGATCCGGGCGTGGATCTCCCGGAGCCGGGCTTCGCTGAAGAAGCCGCGTCCGACCCCGGACTGGTTGGTCACGCAGATGACCCGGAAGCCGTGCCGCCGGAGCAGCCGGATCCCCTCGATCACCCCGGGCAGGAACTCGTACCGTTCGGGATCGCTCAGGTAGTGGAAGTCCGGGTTGAGCGTGCCGTCCCGGTCGGCGAACACCGCCCGGTACCGGACCGGCGGCGACGTCCGACCGTCGTCCACGTGCTCTGGCATCTCCGGCCCGCCCCGGGGTGGCGTCAAGAACCATATGAGGATGCGCCGCGGGCGCGGGACCGGACCCACGGAGATGGAGGAGCTCGAGGGGGTCGTCCGGCGCCTGAGGGTCCCGCTCGGGGCGGCGGTCACACGGTCGGTGCCCGCGGACGGGCGGATCGTCCTGCTCTTCAGCGGCGGGGTGGACTCGGTCGTGCTCGCCCAGCTCCTCCGGCCGCTCGCGCGGGTCGAGCTCTGCACGATCGGGCGCCGGGGCGCCCCGGACCTGGAGGATGGCCGCTCGGCCGCCGAGGCGCTCGACCTCCCCTGGAGGGGGGTGCCGCTCTCCGATCCCGATCTCGAGCGCGCGTGGGACGACTGGGGCCCCGAGGTCGCGACCGCCCGCGAGCCGCTGCGGAGCGTCCTGTTCGCCCTGGGGCTCGCCTTCGAGCGGAACGCCCACGCGACGATCGCCGTGGGGCAGGGCGCCGACGAGCTGTTCGGGGGCTACCACCACTTCGAGGGACTCGGTCCCGAAGCGGCCCGCGCGCGCGCCGAGCAGGACCTGGCGCAGCTGCTCGACCGGGACTGGCCCTCGACGCTCCGGCTCGCCCGACGCTGGGGGATCGGGCTCACGGCGCCCTACCTCGATCCCGGGTTCTCCCGGGGGGTGCTCGACCTCCCGCCGGAGCTGGGGTTCCCCCCGGGCCCGCGCAAGCTCCTCCTGCGGTCGCTCGCGCGCGCGGAGGGGATCCCCGAGCACCTCGTCGACCGTCCCAAGCGGGCGCTGCAGTACGGCACGCGGATCGCGCGCTGGGTCGCGTCCCGAGGGGCGCCCCCCCGCCCCCGACCGTCGGGGCCGGACCTACCGGTGGATCCGCGTTCCGGCCTCGCCGGCGAGCGCGCGGCCCAGGCTCGCCGCATCGGTGATGATGGCCCGGCGTCCGCCGGCGGCGAGGAACGATAGCGCCGCGCGGATCTTCGGCTCCATGGTCCCTTCCCCGAACTCCCGGCGTTGGACGTACGCCCGGAGCTGGCGGGCGGAGAGCTCGCCGAGCCACGTCTCCCACGGCTTGCGGAATCCGACCGCCACCGCCGGCACGTCGGTCACGATGGCGAGGGTCGTGGCGTCGATCGCCCGCGCCACCACCGCCGCGCCCAGGTCCTTGTCGATCACCGCCTCGACGCCCTCGTACCGTCCGGCGCCCCGGTCGAGCACCGGGATCCCGCCCCCGCCCGCGACCACGGGAACGCAGCTCCGAACGAGCCCGGCGCCGAGCCAGGCCCGGAAGGTATCGGCCTCCACCCAGCGGATCGGCGCCGGCGAGGGAACGAGGCGTCGCCATCCGCCGCGCGCGGTATCGAATCCGAGCGTCCACCCCCGGGACTTCCGGAGCAGCCGGGCCTCGCTGTCCGGGTAGTACTGCCCGATGGGCTTCGTCGGGTGCCGGAACGCGCGATCCCGCGGCGACACCACCATGCGCGAGAGGAAGCCCACGACATCCCTCGGAGCCTTGGCGCGGTGGAGCGCCGGCAGGAGCTCCTGCTCGATCAGATACCCGATCTGCCCCTGGGTCTCCGCGCCGAGCACGTCGAGCGGCCGGCTCGGCACCTCCCGATGGCCGAGCTCGTTCTGGCGGAGCAGCATGCCGACCTGCGGGCCGTTGCCGTGCGTCACGACGAGCTCGTGCCCCCGGGCGACGACCTCCGCGAGGGCGGGGACCACCCGCCGCATCTCGGCGACCGCCTCTTCCCAGCTCCCGTCACCGCCCGCGCGGGCGAGGGCGTTGCCACCGAGCGCGACGACCACCCGTTCCCCCGGCATCGGCGCTCCCGCGACGACCGGGGGGGCATAAGGGAACGGTCGTTGCGCGGCGGGGGCCGCTCCGTCGCGCAACACTAAATACGGCGACTCGGGTCGCGGCGGCGTGCCCGAACCGACGGCCGACCTGTTCTGCCCCCTCGAGTTCCGGTACGGTCGCCCCGAGGTCCGGGAGCTCTTCTCGCGACGGCGCCGGCTGGCGCGCGCGCTCTCGGTGGAGGCGGCGCTCGCCGCGACGGAGGCCGAGCTGGGGATGGTGCCCCGCGAGGCGGCCGAGGCGATCCATGCGGCCGTCCGGTCCGGGCGGGTGGAGCTCGAGCGGGTCGATGCGCTCGAGGCCGAGCTCCGGCACGATGTGATGGCCATCACGCGCGCCCTCGCGGAGGTCTCCGGTCCCGGGGGTGGCTGGGTCCACTTCGGCGCCACCTCGGCGGACATCACCGACACGGCGATGGCGCTCGAGCACGAGGAAGCGCTCGGGGTGCTCCGGCAGGACCTGACCGAGCTGGCCCGGGTCCTCCTCGCCCTCGCGCGCGAGCATCGCGCGACGCCCGAGGTCGGGCGCACCCACGGCCAGCATGCGGTGCCGACCAGCTTCGGCTACAAGATGGCGGGCGGCGCGGCGGAGATCCTCCGGCACCGCGCGCGGCTCGACGAGCTCCGTCCCCGGCTGGCCTGCGGCAAGATGGCCGGCGCGGTCGGCACGGGAGCCTCCTTCGGGGACCACGCCGCGGCCGTCGAATCGGGCGTCATGCGGAGGCTCTCCCTCCGGGCGGACGAGGCGCCGACGCAGATCGTCTCGCGCGACCGGATCGCGGAGTTCACGAACTTCCTCGCCCTCGTGGCGGGCAGCTGCGAGCGCCTGTCCACGGAGGTCCGCAACCTGCAGCGGACGGAGATCGCGGAGGTCTCCGAGCCGTTCGACGAGGCGAAGCAGGTGGGCTCCTCGACGATGGCCCAGAAGCGGAACCCGATGACCTCGGAGAACGTCACCTCCCTTGCCCGGCTCGTCCGGGCCTTCGCGCTGCCCCCGCTCGAGAACATGGCGCTCTGGCACGAGCGCGATCTCGCGAACTCGGCGAACGAGCGGGTCGTCGTCCCGCACGCCGTCCTGCTCACCGACGACATGCTCCAGAAGCTCGTCGCGGTCTTCGGGGGGTTAACGGTGGACCGGACCCGGATGGCCGAGCTCCTCGCGGCGGGCGAAGGCACCTCCATGACCGAGAGCCTGATGCTCGCGCTGGCCGCGAAGGGCGTGCCACGGAGCCGCGCCCACGAGCTCCTGCGCCAGCTGACGCGGGGGCGCGGGGCGCCGCTCGCGACCCGGGCCGCGGAGAGCGCCGAGATCCGGGACCACCTCACCCCCGAGGAGATCGCCCGGTGCCTCGACCCCGGCACCTACGTGCAGGCTGCCGCCGCCAAGACCGACCGCGTGGTCGCCTAACTCGAGCGGCAGCTCGCGCGATGAGCGACGGGCCGGTGTGGCAGGGCGAGATCCGGGTCCGCCGGGCCACCCCCGCGGGAGCGGACCGGCTCCTGCGGGCCCTCCTGCCGGAGGCCTCCCGCGAGGTCCCCCGGGCCCGGGCGGTCGTCGACCGACCGGACCCCGACACGGTGCGGATCCGGCTCACCGCCCGGGACACGGGCGCGGCCCGCGCGGCCGTGAACACCTACCTCGGTTGGATCTCCCTCGCCGAGCGCACCGAGCGGGCCGGCCGACGCCCCGACCCCGATCCCGCGCCGGCGCCGTAGGCTGCCGAAGCCGTTATCAGCGACGGCCGGCGTCGGCGCCCCGTGGCGATCCCGGCCAAGCTCCAGAACGATCTGAAGCAGTTCCAGCGGCTCCAGCAGGACCTCTCGGGCGTGAGCCAGCAGCGGCTCCAGATGGAGATGAAGATGCGGGAGACCACCCATACGCTCGAGGAGCTCAAGGCGCTCCCCGAGGACGCCACGATCTACCGCCCCATCGGCGGGCTGCTCATCCGGGCCAAGGGCCGGAAGGAGGTCGAGGAGATGCTCTCCGAGGACCAGGAGACGCTCGAAGTGCGGGTGAAGGCGCTCGAGCGGCAGGAGAACGGCCTCCGCGAGCGCTACACCTCGATGCAACGGGAACTCTCGGAACAGCTCCAGGCGGCCGGCCTCGCCGGCGAGCGGGGCAACCGCGCGCCTTCGGGCCCGGAGTGATCCCGGCCCCGCGCGCCTACGTCGCGCGGTGGACGAGCCGCCCGCCGATCTCGGTGAGCAGTTCCCGGTCCTCGCGCCGCAGCGCCCGCGTCCGGCCGATCCGCGCGAAGGCGCGGCGGGCGAGCTGGTCGATCTGGCCCTCCGAGTAGGCGAGGCTTCCCGAGGACCGGATCCGGTCCCGGACCCGCTCGACGTCGTCGCTCGTGGCCTGGGGGTTCCCGAGGGTCGCCTCGATCTCCCGCCGGCCCTCGGCATCCGAGGCGGCCCAGGCGCGGACCATGAGGAGGGTCCGCTTCCCTTCCAGGATGTCGTTCGCGCTCTTGCCGGACTGGCCGCCGTCGAACCCCGCCCCCAGCACGTCGTCGCGCAGCTGGAAGGCGACCCCGAGGTCGAGCCCGATCGCTTCGAACGCCCCGAGGAGCGCGGGGCTCCCTCCGGCGAGGATCGCGCCGATGCGGAGGGGGGAGGCGACCGTGTAGACCGCCGCCTTGAGCCGGTGCACCGTGAGGACGTCCTCCTCGGAGACCTCCGCGACCGGTCGGACGCTCGACCGGATGTCGAGCATCTGGCCGTAGGCGGTGTCGCGGGTCATCCGGACGTACTCGGCGACCGCCTGCAACCGCCGGCGCTCGGAGGCCCGGACCGAGAGGAGCGCATGGACCGTGTACGGCTCCTGGAGGTCGCCGAGCGTGATGCCCGCTCCCTGGCCGTACCCCTCGGCGGGCCCGGTCCATCGGCTCCTCGTGTGCTCCGTCTCGAGCTCGCGGTGGACCGTGGGGCCTCCCCGCCGGGTCTCCGCGTGGTCGATGATGTCGTCGTGGATGAGCATCCAGCTCTGGAAGTGCTCGAGCGCGGCCGCCGCCGGGATCACGGCCGTGGGAGGCCGGTGCGCCGCGATCTGGTAGCCGGCGAGGACGAGCAGGGCGCGGAACCGCTTCCCGCCGCGCAGGGTGAACTCCTCGAGGAGGTCGGTCCAGTTCGAGAACTCCGGTCGCGCGGCCTTCTCCTCGGCGTAGCTCTTCCTCAGCTCCGCCTCGATCCGGGGGATGTAGCGACCGAGCTCGTCGAAGGTCATGGCTCCCTCCGCCGGTCCCCGACCGTATTTAAGAGGCGTCGGACCGTGGGCGCGGGGGCCGGTCGAACTCTTCCGTCGAAGCGTCAGGTTAATCGTGCCGCCGTCGGTCGTCCTACCGATGGCCGACGTCGCGTTCGCCGAGCTCATCGCCGGGCTCACCGAGGCGTTCGGCCAGCAGATGGGCTCCTCCCGCCAGATCCCCGAAGGCGTGCTCCTGCGGACCACCGACGGCTTCCTCTACGCCTTCATCGAGGACACGGCCCGGCTCTCCCTCATCACGGTCGAGAGGTTCATCACCGAGAGCCCGGGCGGGGGGAAGCGGCTCATCCTCTTCGCTCGGGGCCGCCTGCCGCTCGCCTTCACCGAGGCGCTCCAGCGGGCGGGCGCGACGGTGGTCGAGGGCGGGCATTTCTCCGAGCTCGCCCGTTCGCTCGGGCTCGGGAGCTTCCTCGGCGAGGAACCCCGACCCGGACCGGCGCCGGCGGCCCGCCTCCTCCCCAGCGCCCACCTTCTGGACGCCCTCATGGGCCGGGCGAGGACCTGGTCGGAGTGGGGGGTGCCGGCGATCGCCCTCCGGTTCTATCGCCAGGCCGCGGAGCTCAAGCCCGAGTTCCTGCCCGCGCGGATCGGGATCGCGCATTCCCTGCTCGCCCTCGGGCTGCTCCCGGAGGCGCGGGAGGCCTACGCGGCCGTCCGGGCGGCGGAGCCGACCCACCTCGAGGCCCGGCTGGGGCTGGCCGCCGTGCAGGGCGCGGAGGGTCATCCCGAGCTCGAGGTGGCCGCCTACCGGGAGCTCCTCGCGGAGGACCCTACCCGGCTCTCCGTGCGCGCCCATCTCGTCGCGGCGCTCGTCGACCACCAGCACTGGGAGGCCGCGAGGAACGAGATCGAACGCATGCTCGAGACCGTCCCCGAGGACGCCTACCTGAGGTTCCTGCTGTCCGTAGCCTTCGAGAAGTCGGGGAGCGCCCATCGGGCGTCCGAGGAGCGGGCGCACGCTCGGAGCCTGGGGCTCGCGCCGGACCGCGAGCGGCAGCTCTGCGAGCATCTCGGGCTCTCCCCGCCCCCTCGCGCCGAGACCCCATCCCCGGTGCCCGCCGGGGTGGCGACCCCGGCGGTGGAGCCGTCCGGCGCGGGCGGCCCCGGGATCCCGGACGGGGAGGCGGAGGCGCCGGCGGCCCCCGGCGTTCCCGAGCCCGCTCCCACGGCGCCCGCCGTCCCCGCTCGGAAAGGCCGCGCCCGGTCCGCGTCGGCGGCGGGGGACTCGCGACGACGGAGCGGGTCGGCCGGCCGACGGAGCCGCAAAGCTAAGTAGCCCGCTCCGGGTCGAACGACGCGGGGGCCGGCGGTGCGCATCGTTTCGTTGCTCCCGAGCGCGACCGAGATCGTCCACGCGCTCGGTCATGGCCCCGATCTCGTGGGACGCAGCGCGGAGTGTGACTTTCCTCCGGAAGTGGCGCGCCTCCCGGTCGTGATGCGGGCCCGGGTCGAGGACCGTTCCTCGGGCTCCGCCGAGATCGACGCGAGGGTCCGGGCCGCGCGGGGTCGAGCGGAGAGCCTCTACACCCTCGACCTCCCTCTGCTCACCTCCCTCCGCCCCGACCTCCTCCTGACCCAGGACCTCTGCGGAGTGTGCTCGGTCACCGGCGAGGAGGTCGAGCGGGCGTGCCGGGCCGCGGGGATCCACCCCCGCATCCTGTCGCTGAGCCCCACGACGCTCGGCGGCATCCTCGACAGCATCCGCCAGATCGGCGCGGCCGTGGGCGCGGAGCACTCGGCGCGCGGGCTCGTCACCGACCTCGAAGCGCGCCAGCGTTCGGTCCGCGATCACCCCCACGTGCGGGGAAAGCGCGCGGTGGTCCTCGAGTGGATCGATCCCCCCATCCTCCCGGGTCTGTGGGCCCCCGAGATGCTCCGGATCGCCGGGTCCGCTCCCGTGTCCGGACCCGCGCCGGGGGCGCCGGGCCGGACCACCAGCTATCCGGCGCTCGCGGAGACCGCCCCGGACCTGCTCGTGATCAGCCCCTGCAGCTTCCCCGTCGAACGGACGCTGCGCGAGCTCTCCCTGCCCCGGCTCCAGCGCGCGCTGGGCTCGATCCCCGGGGCGACGATCTGGGTCGCCGACGAGGCGTACTTCAGCCGGCCCGGCCCCCGGCTCTGGCACGGGCTCGAGCTGCTGGCGGATCTCCTGGACGGGCGGGAGCCCCGGACACCGATGCCGCGAGAGCGGTATCGCGACCCGATCTCGCGGGTGGCGGCATGAGCGGCTGGCAGTACACGCCGGCGACCTCGTACACCTACGCAAACCCGTACGCAAGGACCGGGCGGCTCGCCACCTCGAGGACCGAGATCCTCCAGATCCTGATCGCGGCGGCGGTGCTGACCTTCGACATCACGATCATCTCGTCGCGCTTCTCGCTCGCGAGCCCCGGCGCGGCGTACTCGAGCGCGCTCTACGCGGCCGTCGCCTTCGGGGCGACCGCGGCCCTCACCGGATTCGTCTTCCACGAGCTCGCGCACAAGGTCGCCGCCCAGCGCCGGGGCTACTGGGCCGAGTTCCGGATGAGCCCGATGGGCCTCCTGCTCTCGGTCGTGACCTCGCTCTTCGGCTTCCTCTTCGCCGCCCCGGGAGCGACGGTCGTGCAGGGGATGGGGGACCGCCGGGACTGGGGATGGACCAGCCTCGCCGGACCGACCACCAACCTCGTCGAGGGCGGCGCCTTCTTCGGCGCGGCCCTCGTCCTCCTGCGCGTCGGGGGCTCGCCGACGCTGTTCAACGACCTCCTCCTCCTCTCGTTCTTCAACGGCTGGTTCGCGACCTTCAACCTGATCCCCGTGGGGCCGCTCGACGGCCGCAAGGTGCTGAGCTGGAACCTCGGGATCTGGGCGGCCTCGTTCGCCGCCGCCGCGGCGCTCGCCGGGTACATGTTCGCCCTCTTCTTCGGCTACGTGAGCCTCTGAAACGGGGGGAGATGGTGGCGACCGGGCCGGAGGAGCTCGGCGGGGGCCGGCTCCTCCTCGATCTGGGGTTCCGGGACACGGAGGGGCTCATCGCGAGCTACCTCCTGCCGGCAGACGACGGCTGGGCCCTGGTGGAGGTGGGACCCACGACGGTG
This sequence comes from Thermoplasmata archaeon, assembly GCA_027314915.1. Classification (GTDB taxonomy): domain Archaea; phylum Thermoplasmatota; class Thermoplasmata; order Lutacidiplasmatales; family UBA184; genus JAKIVR01. Next base: position 137,052 of record DAHUZZ010000003.1, read on the forward strand.
CGGGGGGGGCTCCTCGACGGCCTCCGACGGGCCGGGGTCGCCCCCGAGGAGGTCCGGTCGGTCTTCGTCACGCACATCCACCTCGACCATGCGGGCGGGCTGGGGGCCGTCGCCGAGGTCCTGCCACGGGCCCGGCTCTACGTGCACCGGGCCGGCTACGAGCACCTGGTCGACCCGACGCGGCTCATCGCGAGCGCCCGCCGCGCCTGGGGCGCGGCCGCGGACCCGCTCTGGGGCCCCATCCTGCCGGTCCCCCGGGACCGGCTCGTCGCCCTGGACGGGGGAGAGCGGTTCCCCCTGCGGGGCGGGGAGCTCGAGGTGCTCGCGACCCCGGGCCATGCGCGGCACCACCTCTCCTACTTCGATTCCGCCACGCGGGCCGTCTTGACGGGCGACTCCGCCGGCGTCCATCTTCGCGGCAGCTCGGGAGCCCGCCCGGCGATCCCGCCCCCCGACCTCGATCTCGAATCGCTCTTCGCGAGCCTGGATCGCATGGAGGCGAAGGCGCCCGACGCGCTCTGGTACGCCCACTTCGGGCCGGTGCCGGCCGGGCGCCCGGTCTTCGCCGACTACCGCCGGAGGGTCCTCGCGTGGAAGGCGGTGGCCCTCGCCGCCGGCCGGGAGCGACCGGAGGTCGCCCACGTCGCCCGCGCGCTCGAGGAGTTCGACCGGTCCGAGCGGTCTTCGGGCGGCGGCGCGCCGGACCCGCGGGTCCCGCTCGTCTCGAGCTACGAGCTGGCCGCCCAAGGGCTCCTCCGGTACCTCCGCGGCCGGGGCGAGCTCCCGGCGGAGGGATCCTGAGCGGACGGTACCCCCGGGGCCGCATCACGGCGGCGCTCTTCGCCTCGCGACTCGTCTACGCGTTCACCTGGTACAACATCGGGGCGGTCCTCCCGCTCATCGGCCTCGGATTCGGGGTCGGGCCCGCGGCGCTCGGGGTCGTCCTGGGCGCGTTCCTCCTGGGCGCCGGGATCTTCCAGGTGCCCGCCGGCATCGCCGCGCTGAGGTTCGGCTCCCGGGTCGTCTCCGTCGCGGGGCTCCTCGTGATGGGCGTCGCGGGGATCGCGAGCGCGCTCTCCCCGAGCGTGACGGCGCTCGCGGCGACGCGGTTCCTCGCCGGGGTGGGCGCGGCGTTCTTCTTCTCCCCCGGTCTGAGCTTCCTCGCCCGGTACTATCCTGCGGGGAAGCGCGGCCCGATGATCGGGTGGTACAATGGCGCCTTCTCCATCGGGGCGGGCCTCGGCATCTTCGGCGGGGCGGTCGCCGGGGCGGCGTTCGGGTGGCCCTTCGCCCTCGGGGTCGGGGGCGTGCTGCTCCTCCCCATGGCGGTGCTCGTCCTGGTCGCGGCGCCGCCCGATCCGCCCGGCGAGCTCGCCCGGAGGCCGGGTGAGCTCTGGGCCCGGAGCCTCCGCGTCTTCCGTTCCCGGTCGCTCTGGGCGCTCGCCTTCGCCCTGACCGGCTTCTGGGGGGCGGTCTTCGTCGTCGCCCAGGACATGGTCCAGTTCGCCCATGATGCGCGGCCGGAGTGGGGCGTCGGGGTCGCCGCCGCGATCGCGGCATCGGTGGTCCTGATCTCCGTTCCCGGCGGGCCGGTGGGAGGCTGGCTCGCCGAGCGCTCCCGGGACCCGCGGCGGATCGCCGCACTTTTCGGAGCGCTCACGGGGCTCATGGTCCTCGCCGTGCCCTTCGCCCCGCTGCCCCTGGTGGTCCCGGCGATGCTCGCCCTCGGATTCTTCGACGGGCTCGTCTTCACCGTCATCTACCTCATCCCCACCTACCTCGCCGAGGGGCGAGGGGAGGCAATGGCGCTCGCCGTCGCCCTCCTCAACTCGGTCCAGGTCCTCGTCGGGAGCGCCCTCGCCGTCCTCTTCGGATTCCTGGCCGGCGGTCCGGGCTACGCCGTCGCCTGGGCGGCGATGGCCCTCCTCACCGTGGCGCCGCTCCCGCTCCTGCTCCTCGTCGAGCGGCAGGAGCTGCCCTCGCGCGGCGTCCGGACGCCGCCCGTTCGGGCCCCAGCTCCACCAGCGTGACCAGGTTCGTGGGGCGCCCCTCGAGCGGGTACCCCGCCGTGAGGACGAGCGTGCCGCGGCCGAGCCCCTGCGCGCGCGCCACCCGCACGGCGAGCTCCCGGGCGTCGAGGAGCGGTTGGTGGATCGGGGAGCGGTAGGACCGGACCCCCCAGGCGAGCGCAAGGCGCCGGCGCACCTCCTCCGAGGTCGTGAATGCCCAGATCGGCACGGGGGGCCGGAGGCGGGAAACGAGTCGGGCCGTCTTCCCCGAATGGGTCGGCGTCGCGATGGCCACCGAGCGGGTCCGTGCGGCCAGCTCGACGGCGGAACCGGCCACGTGGGCCTCCGGCGGTAGCGAGGGGTCGGGGTCGAAGTCGAAGCGGGACGCCTCGAGGCTGGGCTCGGTGGCCCGGGTGATGCGGTCGAGCCAGGCGACCGACTCGGCCGGGAACTGACCCACCGCGCTCTCCTCCGAGAGCATGACGGCGTCCGCGCCATCGAGGACCGCGTTGGCCACGTCCGTCGCCTCGGCGCGGGTGGGCCGGGGGGAGCTCACCATGCTGAGGAGCATCTGGGTCGCGACGATCACGGTCTTGCCGGCGGCGTTCGCCTTCCGGACGAGTCCCTTCTGCTCGAGCGCGAGCCGCTCGAGCGGGACCTCGATCCCGAGATCACCGCGGGCCACCATGATCGCGTCGGCCTCGTCAAGGATCTCATCGATGTTCGCGAGCGCCTCCGCGCGCTCGATCTTCGCGATGAGGCCGACCGGCGAGAACGCACCGCGGGGAGGGCGGAGCCGGTCGATCTCGCGTCGCACCTTCCGGAGGTCGCCGGCGCTACGGACGAAGGACACCGCGATGTAGTCGACCCCACCGGTGACCGCGTCGTGAAGGTCGAGCCGGTCCTTGGCTCCGAGCACGGTCGCCCGCAGTCGGGCCCGCGGAAGGTAGAGGCCCGCGTGCGGGGTCAGGAGCCCGCCGTGGACGATCTCCGTCTCGAGCCCGCCCGCCACGACCCGCTTGACCCGAAGCTCGATCGACCCGTCCCCGAGGAGGATCGGATCGCCTGCCTGTCCGTAGCGGTCGATGCCGCGCAGCGAGACGGGGATCCTCTGGGCCGTGCCCGGGGCCGGTCGCTCGTCGAGGGTGAGTTCGCCGCGATCGGCGAGCACGAGCCTCGGCGCGGTGAGGTCGCCGATCCGGATCTTCGGCCCCTGCAGGTCGCCCACGATGGCGACCGGCTCGTCGTGGGCCCGCGCCACCCGGCGGATCCGCTCGAGCCACTGCTGGTGTTCGCTCGGGGACCCGTGGGAGTAATTGAGGCGGAAACCGTTCGCCCCGGCCAATAACATGGCCTTCAGCGTCGGGACCGCGATCGAGGCGGGTCCCACGGTGGCGAGGATCTTGGTCCCGCGCATGCGGGCGGGATGACCGGCCAGTACAAGAATGGCGCCCGGTCCCGTCCGTACCTCGCCCACCCGCCGGGCGGCCTTATCTAGCGGGCGCTCTCCTTCCCCGCCCTAGCCCCGTGGTGTAGTGGCCAAGCATGCTGGCCTTTGGAGCCGGCGACAGCGGTTCGAATCCGCTCGGGGCTATTGTCTAATAGGTTCAAATCTATGTGGCGGCGCAGTTCCTTACCCGGACACGCGCGAATCTGCTGCGATTCGTCAGGCTCGGTTGACGGGTACTTTAGTTCGATCCGACTCCTGTACTTTACAGATTTCGATTTCGGCTCGGGGAGATCATGACCTAGCCTTCGACAAAGGGGCTATCGAAACATCTCGCTCGGGCTGTCGCCCGCGCGGGAAGATCCCGATTGCTTCGGAAGTTCGACATACGAGCCGATTCGCCTGCCGATTCGGGTCATGCCCGAGACCAGCTCTTGGACGGCGTCCGCCAAGCGATTGAAGGACTGATTGTCGGACTGGTCCAGACGCATGACTTGCTCCAGAGACATCTGTTCGATTCTCGAGAATTCTGCGACCCCCTGAGGCATCACCGCGTAGCCTGATCTCGGGTTCGCCTGGAGTAGCTCGAACACGTCGTCGGTCAACTGGCGCCTCGTCTCATCCCCCAATCGACCCACCTGGCCGCGGAGTGAAGCGGGGAGGTTCGCGAACATCTTCACCACGAGGAACTTGGACTCTTCACCGGGGGGCGAGTACGCCACCAAGACGAAGCTGCCGTGGTGAATCTCGAGCCCGGGAATCTCTACTCCGCCAGGCACTTGCAACTTTGTCCGCCGCGTCGGTTTGCCCATAGACTGCAACCATGGCTCGGCGATGTCGATCTGTGTCTTCTCCGATTCGCTCAAGTTCGACCTCTCGCCGTAACGATTGCGATGTACTCGGCCCGATCGATATCTCCTGCGAGTAGACGATCGAATTCAGGACGACTTAGGCCCAGCTCCCGCGCAATCTGTGAAATCATCGATTCACCGAAAGGTTCTCCGTGTCGGTCTACGACCGTTCGAATCCGAGTCTTCTTGTCGCCGACAAACAGCACGCATATCGTATGACCCCCTCCCTCTCGACCGCGGAACCCCAGCTCCCCGAGGACCCGAAGTAGATCCCTCGGTGGAAGCTGGGCCACGCCTCACCCGAAAATCTCCAAGATGCGGCGCTTAAGGTCTCGGGCACCGGGCGTTAGGGCGGCGTCTGGCTCGTCGCGGTACTCGTCCCGGAGGAGCTTCATCTGCTCGAGCATGGCCGCCTCCGCGGCGACATCGGTGGCAGCCCGCGCCGTGAGCTGGAGCTCCGCGATCCGCCAGACCACCCCGTCACCCTCCTCCTCGGTCAGAATCTCGATCTCGCGCTGTAGGACCAAGTCCTCGGACCCCGAAGACAAGAGGGACGCGGGGACGGAGCCGCAGGGCGAGAGGAGCCGCCCTCGACCCAGGTTCGACCCCGGCTGGAATCGCTCGGCGGGGGAGAGGAGAGCGTGGTCGGCGCCAGAGGGACCATGCGCCAAGAGGTCGAGGGTGATCTCCTCAGTCGGGTTCACAACTTCCACGGCAATGAACCCGAACGCCCCTATTTAAGGCTCATTCCCCGACCCGATTCTCGCGCAAGCGTCCCTTCCGACGCCGACGGGGGCCCCCGGCAGGCGGCGAGAGCTTGGTTCGTTCCCCCCCCGCGGCAGATCACGGTCCGAGTCCGATCGGTCCGACTTGGGCTTGGGCGGCGCAGGTCGTGGACCTCCGCTGCCAGTCAGAGTCAGCCCAGGGTTGGCGGGAAGAGGTCCCGCGGCATCGTTCACGGTTCGCCCTCGCTTGAACGGGAATGTATTAGGTGTCGCTACTGAATAACTGACTCATTTCATCCGAGCCCGGTGTGGTCGGATGGTGTAGTTCCAGTCCCCATGGAACTCGTGAGGTTCCAGGAGAACCTGCGCCATCTCTTCGTCGGAGACCTTGACCCCCTCGGGGTACCGCCCCTTGTCGAGTTCCGAGCGGACCCAGAGTCCGGCCGTCGAGGTGGTGGCCCCGATCAGACTGACGATGACCGCCAGGCTCACGAGCGGTTTCCCTCGCCAGTTCATGGCGATGTGGGAGAACAGGCGGTGCTCGATCCGATTCCACTTGCTCGTCCCTGGAGGAAAGTGGCACACCGTCAGCCTCAGCCCCGTTCGATCGGCGAACTGCTGGAGCTCCCACTTCCAGAGCCGAACCCGCGCCCCGTTGCTCCCCCCGCAGTCCGCCGTGATGAGCAGCGAGGTGGCGCGGGGGTAGGACGGGCGGCCCATGACCTCCCACCACCGTCGGATAGCGCGCACCGCGAAGGTCGCCGTGTCGTGGTCGATCCCGACACTCACCCATCCCTCGTTGCGGTTCAGGTCGTACACCCCGTAGGGGATCGCCTTCCCCTTCTGGGGAAGGAGGAAGTCGTGGACCCGGACCGGCTCGGGCTGGCCCTGCGGCCGCCACTCGCGTCCGCCGTTCTTGAAGTCCCCCACGAGCTCCTTCTTCTTCGTGTCCACCGAGATCACCGGCTGGTGACGTCGCTGGTGTCGGACCACCTCGACATTCAGGTAGCGGAACTGGGCGTCACGGTCCGGGTGACGCGTCCCTTCCTTCGTCTTCTGGTTCCCCTGAAGGCTGTAGCCGGCGGCGTGGAGCAGGTCGGCTACCAGATGGGAACTGACGTTGTGCCCGAGCGCCTGCAACTCGCGGGCCAGGCGCCGGGTGCTCCGCGAGGTCCACCGAACCGGGGACTGTGGGCGGCCCGCGGTGGTAGGCTCGACAAGGGCCTCGAGATCCCGAACCAGTTTCGGGTCTTTCCGGGCGGTGGGCGTGCGCCCCCCGCCGGGCCGTCGGATGCGCCCGGGCTCCAGCCGCTCCCCGGACCGGACCTCCTGGAGACCTCGGGAAATCGTGGAACGGGAGAGACCAGTGGCGCGCGCGACGAGCCCGATCCCTCCGTGGCCGAGGGAGAGCGCCTCCGTCGCCGCCCAGAAGCGTCGGGACCTCTCCGTGAGTTCCGGGGCGAGAGAGTCATACTTGGCCCGAAGGGCCGCGAGCTCCACGCCCGAGCGAGAGACGGTTCCCGGATATATAACTCACTTATTCAGTAGCAACCTCTTAGCCGTCGCAGTTCCGGCGGTGGAGCAAAGGACGTCGGGAGGGCGTCCAAGCGCAGTAGGCGAGCGAGTGCCTCGGAGTCCACTTTGTCGCTCTTGAGGCTCGCCCCGGCGATGAGCTTCGTCTTCAGGGGATGGGAAAGCGTGACCTCGGCCCCGGCGGCCTCGGCGGTGTTGAAGGAGGGTTCCCACATCGCGCACGCCTCGATGGCGACATGCTTGTGGCCGGGAAGACGGCGGAGGAAGTCGATCAGCTCCTGAGGGGCAGAGGTGAGCTTCGCCTGCTCGAGTTGCTCGCCGCGCTCGTTCAGCGCAGTAGCCACGACCAGTTTCCGGTGGACATCCAGACCGACGTACGTTTCGATAGATTCCATGGCGCGCCTCGAGGGAGGGGACAAGGCGCGCCGACGATGGACCTTCCGAGTGGGCATGCGGAAGGAAGCATGTCCACTATAGCCGGCCTTGTCTATCGGCGGGCATGTCCGCTGAGAAAGGCCCCGTCTTCCGCCGCTACGATGTGCGTCAGGCCCTCCTCCTTCCCCCGGACCTGCAGGAGTGGCTCCCTCAGGACCACATCGCCCGTTTCATCTCGGACGTCGTCGAGAACGAGATTGACCTCGCCCCGTTCGTGGAGGGATACGAGAACCAGGAAGGAGGCAACCCGGCCTTCCACCCGGCCCTCATGCTCAAGCTCTGGCTCTACGGCTACTGCGTGGGCACCGTCTCCTCTCGGCGGCTCGCCCGGGCGACCTACGAGGACGTGGCCTGCCGCTACCTCGCCGCTGACCAGCACCCTACCTTCACCCCGCTCGCCCGGTTCCGTCTGCGGAACCTGAAGCAGATGGACCGCCTCTTCCTCGACGTGCTCCGGATGTGCCAAGAGGCGGGCCTGGTGGCGATGGAACGCGTGGCCCTGGACGGGACGAAGGTGAAGGCGAGCGCGTCGAAGCACAAAGCGATGAGCCACGGTCGGATGG
>DAHUZZ010000040.1 GCA_027314915.1 Thermoplasmata archaeon
ACCACCTCGACCTTCTGCGACGTCTGGCCACGCAGGGGCATGCAGTTGGCCCACGTGCAGAACGCGTTCGGGTTGTAGCTCGGGCTGGCCGCGAGCGAGTAGGTGGCGCCGATCTGGTAGCCGCTGAGGTAGTACGGGCCGCTCCCGACCATGTCCTTGATCGGGTTGCCGATCCCGTTCGGGTTGCCGGTCCCCGAGCCGACGAACTGGTAGTTGTCCCAGCCCGTGGCGGGGATCGCCGCGACCGCCGAGGTGAACGACGGCTGGCTGGTGGAGGTCGCACCGCCCGGCAGGAGGCACGGGTGGTCGCCGGTCCCGGAGATGTTGCCCTCGGTCCAGTACGGGATGCCCGCGTTGCCACCGGTCGAGTCGGTCGCGCTGAACCAGCCGCACGGGACGATCGACGAGCCGAGCTGGTCCGAGATCAACTCCAGGAAGTATGGCCAGTTCTGGTCGTTCCCGTTCACGTGGAACGTCACGCAGCCGTTCGTCGGGGCCCCCGAGATGGCCTTCGTGGGGCAGCCGGTGCCGTTCACCGTCATCGAGGCGAAGATCGCCTGCGGGGTGTTGTTGTAGGGCGAGTGGATACCGTTGTCCCACGCCGGGTTCGCCGCCATGACCTTGCTGTTGAGGCCCGGCAGGAGCGACTGGGCCAGGATCCAGCCGTTGTTCGACCCCGCGCTCGGGAGGTCAGCGAACGAGAGCGTCCGGGCGATGGAGAAGACCACGTCGGACGGGTAGACCGACCAGCTCTTGCCCGTGTGGTAGTCGTAGAACATGGAGTTGTTCACGATCGGGAAGGTGTAGTTCCACGAGTCCGGGCCCGAGGTGTAGAGCGTCGACCCGTAGGTGCTCTGGCACGACGCGCTGTTCGGCCCGGGAACGCATCCCGCGATCACGGGCAGGTAGGACGACGGGCCGGTCCCGGTCTGGGAACCGTTGTACATGATGAGCGCCTCGTAGACCGACAGGATCGGCTCGGAGCTGACCGTGTCGTAGGCGACCGCCGGGTCCAGCGACCGCGCGCC
>DAHUZZ010000041.1 GCA_027314915.1 Thermoplasmata archaeon
TCGAGGCGGGACGTCGCCTCGACCCGGTCGCGGTCGGGGCGCTCGCGGCCGCGGGGATCCCGACGGTGCCGTGCTACGCCCGTCCGATCGTCGCCGTCGTGCCGAACGGCAACGAGCTCGTCCCGCCGGGGGGCGCCGTCCGGCCCGGGACGATCTACGAGAGCAACAACGTGACGCTCGCGGGGGTCATCACCGCCTTCGGCGGAGAACCCCGCCTCTATGCGCCGGTGCCGGACGATCCCGCGGCGATCGAGCGGACCCTCCGCGCCGCCCTCCGGGCGGCCGACCTGGTGCTCGCGACCGGCGGCAGCTCCGTCGGGGAGCACGATCTCCTCCCCCGGGTCCTCCCCCGCCTCGGCCGGTTGCTGTTCCACGGGATCGCCGTCCGGCCGGGGAAGCCGACCCTCGCGGCCGCCACCGACCGCGGCCTCCTCCTGGGGCTACCGGGCCACCCGTCCTCCTGCCTCGCGAACAGCTTCTGGCTCGTCGGCCCCCTCCTCCGACGGCTCGCCCGACGCCCTGGCCCGGACTGGACGGACGTCGCGGTGCCCCTCGGGGCGGGGCGGCTCGACCCGTCCCCCACGATGGCGACGGTCGTGCCGCTCGCGCTGCGGAACGGACGGGCCTACACGACGTACCACGGTTCGTCGTCGATATCGAGCATGGCCGGCGCGCAGGGGTTCGCGGTCCTGCCGCCGGGGGGCCGCCCGGTGCGGGCCGGCGCGCGGGTGATGGGGCACTGGCTCCCCCCGCCGCTCGGCCCGGCCGTGGCCGACCTCGGGGCGAACGGTTAAGGGAGCCCGGCCGCTCCCCGGCCGTGGCCCGTCGGCGACTACCGGTCGCGCTCCTCTCGATCGAGGGGACGAACTGCGACGAGGAGCTCCGGGTGGCGCTCGAGCACCTGGGCGCCGCCGCCGAGGTCGTCCATCTCAAGCAGTTC
>DAHUZZ010000042.1 GCA_027314915.1 Thermoplasmata archaeon
GGAGACCTGCACCGGGCCATCGTGGCGGTGCTGGGGACCGACCCGCGCCCGTGGGCTCGGCCCCACTTCCGCCCTCTCCCGCTTCCGGATCCGAGCGTCCCCCTGGCCCAGGCGGCGCCGCTCAGCTACTCGCCCGTGACGCTGGGCGAGCTCTACCAATTCCCTCCCTCGGCCCCGGGCTCCGCCGGCTGCGTCGGGCTCCTGGAGCTGGGCGGCGGCTACGACCCGGCATCGGTGCGCGCCTACTTCTCCTCCCTGGGGGTGGCGGCGCCGGAGGTGGTGCCGGTGGTGGTGGCGGGGGGGGCGGATCGACCCACCGGTGACCCCCAGGGTCCCGACGGCGAGGTCACCCTGGACATCGAGGTGGCGGGGGCGCTGGCGCCCGGCGCCCGGCTGGCCGTGTACTTTGGCCCCAACACCGATCAGGGCTTCCTCGCCGCCATCCAGGCCGCCATCCATGACCAGGTGAACCAGCCCTCGATCCTCTCGATCAGCTGGGGCGGGCCGGAGGCGGACTGGCCCCCGGCCACCCGGGCCGCCTTTGAGCACGCCTTCGAGGACGCGGCTCTCGCCGGGATCACCGTCTGCGTCGCCGCCGGCGACAGCGGCTCGTCGGACGGAGTCCCTGGCGGACTGGCACATGTCGACTATCCCGCCGCCAGCCCGCTGGTCCTCGCCTGCGGCGGGACCCGGCTGACGGCCTCAGCCGGGTCCGTGGTATCAGAGGTGGTCTGGAACGATCAGCCGCTGGGTGGGGCGACCGGGGGAGGTGTGAGCGCCGCCTTTCCCCTGCCGTCGTGGCAGGGGCAGGCCGGGGGGCCCCCGTCGGTGAACCCCGGGCACCACCCGGGGCGGGGCCTCCCCGACGGGGCCGGCGACGCCGCTCCCGAGACCGGATACCGCGTCCTGGTGGACGGGA
>DAHUZZ010000043.1 GCA_027314915.1 Thermoplasmata archaeon
TCAAATCTTTACGTTGGAGCATTTTCTTTGTCAATGTGACAGATCGGTGTCTAGCCTGCGAGTGCCCACCACCGGAGCCTCGCCATGGACCTGCCCGCTGATCGCCTGGATGTTCGCGCCGCGCCGCCGCGCCTGCATGGCGCGCCCGCGCCGGACCTGCTGACCCCGGCCGCGCTGGCCCTGCTGGCCGCCGTGCACCGGCGCTTCGACGCCCGCCACCGCGAACTGCTGGCGCTGCGGCGCGCGCGCCAGGCGCGCTGCGACGCCGGCGCGCTGCCGGACTTCCGCGCCGACACCGCGGCGATCCGCGCCGCCGACTGGCGCGTGGCGCCGATTCCCGAGGCGCTGTGGGACCGCCGCGTCGAGATCACCGGACCCACCGAGCGCAAGACCGTGATCAACGCGCTGAACTGCGGCGCGCGCGTGTTCATGGCCGACTTCGAGGACTCGACCACGCCGACCTGGGCCAACCTGATCGACGGCCAGCGCAACCTGCGCGACGCGGTCGCGGGCAGCATCGCCTACCGTGCGCCCGACGGCCGCGACTACCGGCTGGTCGAACAGCCGGCGCTGCTGATGCTGCGCCCGCGCGGCCTGCACCTGCCCGAGCGCCATCTCGAGATCGACGGCGCGGCGATCGCCGGCGCCTTCTTCGACGCCGTGCTGTTCCTGTTCCACAACGCCCAGCGCCTGGCGCAGCGCGAGCGCGGGCCGTACCTCTATCTGCCCAAGCTGGAGGCCATGGAAGAGGCCGCGCTGTGGCAGGACGTGCTGGCCTGTGTCGAGCGCGCGCTGGGTCTGGCGGCCGAGTCGATCAAGGTCACGGCGCTGATCGAAACCCTGCCCG
>DAHUZZ010000044.1 GCA_027314915.1 Thermoplasmata archaeon
TCTCCAACCGTGGGCCAGCCGGTCCTTTACCTCCGAGACCGGGATCACATCCTCCACGGGACACTGTGGAGACTCCTCCGCTTCCTTGCCTCCGTACGGGGGCGTCTGGGGAACAGACAGTGGCCGAGCTGAGGCCGTCGTACGTTTGGGCGGCCCGCCGACCCGCTGCGCGACGAGCTCCCGTACTTCATCAGACGAGAGCTTGCCCACGTCCAGCTTGGCGACCTCGTCCTCGGGTAGGAACACCGCCAAGATCGCCTTCTTGAGCTCGGTTTCGTCGGGCTGCCGGGTTACCTTCTGTGTCGAAAGGAACGGCTCGCACCTCTTGTAGGCCTCGCGGGCCTCATCGAGAAGCTCGACTCCCCAAACCTTCCCGACGTTGTAGCGCGCGGAGACCCCCCCATCGTGGCCGAGAATAGCCTCTCGTAGGTCCCGCCCGATCTTCCCTTGACCCTCCGCCAACAGAAGCCTTGTCGAGCAGTACGAGCGAAGGACGTACGGTCTCCACGATACCCCCTTCGGCGTAGCGCCAGCGAGAGCGGCACGAATTTCGAATACGAGACCCTTAGTCGTGAGAAACCGACCGACGCCCTTCTTGCCTTGAAACTCGTGCGTGGCCGCAAAGGAGTCCACGGTAACCAAGGGTGAGTCGGGCCCGAGAGACTCGCCTCGTGACCGCCTCTCGTCAAGGTAGCCGAGAAGGGCAGAAGCGAGTTCCTGACTACCGAACGTCGTGTACAACTTTCGAGTCTTTGAGAGACGGGCGGGTACACGGATCACGAACGGGGTGGTTCCGAAAGCAGGGCGTCGCCCAAGCTTCAACTCGGGCAAATCGCTGAGA
>DAHUZZ010000045.1 GCA_027314915.1 Thermoplasmata archaeon
CGGCGGGCGGGACGTGGTGGAGCCCTTCCCGGGCGGGCCGGCCGTCCCGGTGGACTCCCACGAGTTCATCCATCCAGGCCGAAGCCTGCGGCTTGGTCAGGCCGGGGTCGCTCGCGGCCTTCTCGCTCACGCCCCACTTCGTCAGGGCTCGGCGCTGGGCTTCGCTGGCGGGTTCGTTTGCTGCCATGTGGGCACCTACTCTCCCCCCGGGGCGTTACGCTGGAGTCTCCAGCGAGTAGCGCTCGACCTCGCCTTGCCAGCCGTCCGCCGGGAGCACGGGCATCTGGCGGTGGAGCAGCAGCTCCTCCTCCTGCCCCTCGGCCCGGGGCCGGTGACGGAGGAGGTAGCGGGCGAAGAAGAACTCGGCGGTCGCGTCGCCCCCGCCGATCCCGTAGCTGACGTAGTCGTTGAAGTAGATGTGGACGTCGCCGACGTGACGGGAACGGGCCGCCGCGATGAAGGCGTCCCACGCATCGATGCCCTGCCGGGCGAGCTCCTCCATGAGGTCGCGGAGGATGGCTCGCCCGGAGAGGCCGCCGAGCCCGTCGTAGCTCACGTAGACCTCGAGCCGCGGTGTCGTCGCCACAACGTCCAGACGGAGCACGCCAAGGCACGCCTTCGTTCGCATGGGGTTAGGCCGGAGGCGTTACGCAACCATTCTTATGGGTGCCCGGACAAGCCGACCCCGTGGCGGGCTACAACCTGAACTCGACCTTCCAAGCCCAGCCGCCCCCGCCCCCGCCTCCGAGGAACCTCTACTCGGCGTTTCGGGAGCAGCCGCCCCCACCCCCGGTCTCG
>DAHUZZ010000046.1 GCA_027314915.1 Thermoplasmata archaeon
TCCAGACGGACCCGCCGTCCACCCAACCACGAGACCGGAGTGGGGTTCCGACCGACCCTCGACTCCAGCAGCACGGGTGCGCGGCTGAATCGCCGCACCCTCATGATCAGTTCGTCCATCGTCAACTCGACGATCCCTCGTCGGTCGAGAAGTTGCGACCAGAGCGTGGCGGCCGTGGCGCTCTCGAACCCCCGGAGCTGTCGGGCCAACCATCGATACGCTCCGCTCGCCTTCCGAGCCCGAGCCAGACCCCGCAACAGCGCCCGATGGGGGCGGTCTCCGACCCGGTAGGAGTAGTCGGAAAGGGCCGTGGTCTTCGGCAGGACGTTGAGTCCGGCGAACCACCCGAGTCCCTCATCGTCGGCGATCGGCATCACGTGGCTGTGCCTCGGACGGCCGAGTAGCTTGAGGGCGAGCAACGAGCGGAGATACGCCCGGGCCGGGATCATCGCCGAGCCGGGATAGCGCGCCTGGCGGACCAGCGCCTCGAAGCCGACCTCGTCCAAGAATGGCGCGAAGAGGAAGACGAGGGGGGTACGGCACTCGATCTCTACTCCCGGGCGGAGGCGGAGTTGGCCGATGTCGGAGACCGGCGGCGAGAGCAACGGAGGTCGCCCCCGTTGCTCGGCGGTGCGTCGGGGCAGCCGCCCGACCCCGGCCTCCCGCAGGAGGAGCCAGACGGTGTGGAAGCTGACGGGACGACCCTCCGAGCGCAACCGCTCTGCGATGTCGATCACGCTGAGGCTCTGTTCGTGACGGAGGCGGAGGACCACCTCCCGAAGGGGCTCGGCGACGGG
>DAHUZZ010000047.1 GCA_027314915.1 Thermoplasmata archaeon
GCCGACCTCGCCGACCGTGGCCGCCGGGCGGGCCTACCGCCGGGCCGCATCGTGAAGCATTACGCCCGAGCGCGGGTGACGGAGCGGGCCGGGATCGTCCCGTCGTACCTCGCCCGGCGCGAGATCGTACGGGACGTCCGCGCCGACCCGTCGCCGTGGTTCCTAGAGACGGACTTCCAGGACGACCACGCGCGGCCGTGGGCGGTGCTCGATCTGTCTACGGTCCCGCGCCGCGCCGAAGCGGCGCTGCGCGCCGATCCGTCCGCCGCCGAGTGGCTCCGCCGGCCGTTCGAAACGTCGATCGAACAGGTCTACGGATGGCGGCCCGAGCTCGGCCGGAGCGGGCGATGACCGGGTCCCGCCGCGGCGAGTTGCTGGCGATCGAGGGGATCGACGGCGCGGGGAAGACGACGCTCGCCGCCGCGCTGGTCCGGTCGGCCCGGCGACGGGGGCTTCGGGCGGTCGGGCACCGCGAACCGAGCGACCCCGAGATCGGGCGGGTCGCCCAGCGGGCGGGGCGCCGGGACGCCTGGATCGGCGCGGTCTACTTCACCGTCGACCGGGCCCGCGCACGTCCCGCGCTCGAGCGGGCGCTGGCGACCCACGACCTGGTCGTCACCGATCGCTCGTTCTACTCGACCCTCGCCTACCAGGGGAGCGCGCTCGGGCCCCGGGGCCGCCGTCGGATCGAGGCGCTGTCGCTCGTCGCGACCGTCCCGCCAGATCGGGTCGTGCTGCTCGACCTCCCGGTCCCGACGGCGGTCGCCCGGCTCCGCGCCCGGGGCTCGGC
>DAHUZZ010000048.1 GCA_027314915.1 Thermoplasmata archaeon
CTCCCGGTGGAGCGCCTCGTTCCGCACGCGGACCGCGGCGAGCTCCTCCGCCTGCCGGTCGTACCGGTCCAGGAGACGCGCCACCTTCCGGGTGGCCTGCCGGCGGAGCTGCTCGCGGAGCGCCGCGATCCGCCGCGCCAGCTCCGCATCCCCGGTCGCGGTCTGCCGCAAGAGCGCGCGCGCCCCCTCGATCCCCTCCTCGGCGAGGGAGCGGATCAGCGCCGCCCGGTCCACCCGATCGAAGAGGTCGTCCGAGGAGAGCTCCTCGTCGGCGCGGGCGCAGTCCGGAAGCAGGGGTCGGTCGCTAGCGGACGTCGTCCTCGGTCCCCTCCTCGCAGGAGAACAGCGAGAAGCGGTCGAGCAGGGCGAACTCGGCCATCGCCGCCTCGAGGGGGGTCACGGGCGCGGCGGGGTGCTCGCGGTCCCGCACGAAGGCCACGAACGCGCGGAAGCGCGGGAAGTTCGGACCGTCGGACGCGAGCTCCGCCCGGAGCGCGGCATCCGGCAGCAGCCGGCGGCCTTCGGCCACGAGCGCCTGCCCTTCGGCCCGGTCCTCCCGGAGGACGGACCGGAAGTACCGGCACCAGTAGACGAGGGAGCTCTGCCGCAGCACCTCGGGGGCATGGTGCTCGACGAACTCCCCGATCCGCTGGGAGTTCTGGAGGAAGGAATCTCCGCTCCGCGCCCGGATCCGGCCGCGCATGGCATGGAGCAGGCCCCGGGTCAGGTCCTCCTCCGACGGGACCCCCCGACCGGCCAGCACGGCGTAGGC
>DAHUZZ010000049.1:0-289 GCA_027314915.1 Thermoplasmata archaeon
CGCGTCCACGGTTCGGTCTCTGACGGGGAGCGGACCCGGGGGACTGCGACGTACGTCCCGGGGTCAGCCCAGACACTCGGCCCACCGGGGGTTCGCCTGCCCAGAGGGCGAGGCCATGGGTATCTCAGCCGCGGCCCGACCGCGGGTCGCTGCGAAGTGCCCACCGTTTCACGACCTCGCGCAGGTTACATGTAGCCCTGGCGGGCTCGACCCCGGGCCATGCCGGAACTCCCCTCGCAGCTGCACCGAGACGCGGCCCGGAACATCGTGACCCGGTACCTCAAGATCC
>DAHUZZ010000049.1:299-758 GCA_027314915.1 Thermoplasmata archaeon
CCCGGGAGAGAACGCGGTCATCGAGTCGTGGGACCACACGTTGCCGATAGCCACCGCGACGATCGACGAGATCCGTCGTGTGGGCGGCAAGACCCTCCACATCCACGAGGATGAGGACGCGTGGTGGCGCGCGATCGACCGTAAGCAGAGCAAGCTCCTCGGCAAGGCGAGCGCCCCCGAGTGGGCGGCATTGAAAGCCGCGGATGTGTACGTCCATTTCTGGGGCCCGGGAGACACCGACCGCATCGAGAAGACTCCGGAGAGGACGTTCGACGAGGCGTTCGCCTGGTTCTCACCCTGGTACCAGGCCGCCCGGAAGTCCGGGCTTCGCGGTGGCCGGGTGGCCATTGGGTTCGCGACGGAAGGACGGGCCAAGCAGTGGGGCTTGGACCGAGCGCGATGGGAAGAAAGCATCCTACGCGCGTGCACCACCGACCCGGCGGAGACCGCCAAGAGCGG